>NZ_CP097263.1:6682500-7310000 GCF_028622115.1 Kutzneria chonburiensis | reverse complement strand
GCACCTGCGGGTCGCCGATCAGCGCGGCGGCGATGCCCAGCCGCTGCGCCATGCCGAGCGAGAAGTCGCCGGCCGGGCTGCGGGCCGCCTTCGAAAGGCCGACCAGGTCGAGCACCTCGTCGACGCGGGTCTTCGGCATGTCGGCGGCTCGGGCCAGCCAGCGCAGGTGGTTGCGCGCGGTCCGGTGCGGATGCACCCACTTCGCGTCGAGCAGGCCGCCGACCACGCGTAACGGCCGGCGTAACTCGCCGAACCGCCGGCCGTCGATGAGCACGAACCCGGTGTCGGGCCGGTCGAGGCCGAGCACCATGCGCATGGTGGTGGACTTGCCGGCGCCGTTGGGCCCGAGGAAGCCGGTGACCACGCCGGGGCGGGCGGTGAAGGACAGGTCGTCGACCGCGACGGTCCGGCCGTAGCGCTTGGTCAGGCCCACCGCTTCGATCATGCCGCCGATGATCCCAGGCACCGCCGGCATGGCCGGAATCGGACGTGGACCTGGGCGGCCGCTGGTCGGCGATGGTCCGGGCCGCCCCCGATCGGCGGTCCGGACCATCGCCCGAGCGGGCCCCGATTCCCACTCGTTCCCCAGCCCCTGTACCCGTGTGACGACACACGTGCGCCGTCATGACGCGGTTCAGGCGTCTCTTTTCTCGACCACCACGAGTGCGGCCACCAGCAGCGCCGCAGCGACGGCAGCGAAGTACAGAAGTCCACCCCACGGGCCGTACGGCAGGCCACGGTCGACGGTGCTGGCGAACTGGCCGGCGGCCACGAACGGCATCCAGTCGTGCAACCGCTCGCCGACGCCCGGAATGATCTCGACCAGCTGCTCGACCAGCAATGGGAAGACCAGCAGAATCGCCACGGCGGCGGCGCTCTGCCGCAGCAGCGCCCCGACGGCGACGGCCAGCACGGCGGCGATGGCGTAGACCAGGCCCATACCGGCGATCTCCCGCCACTGCGCCGCGGTGGCGATGTCGGTGTGCGGGCTGCCGGTGATCAGCCGGGCCACACCCCACGACCCGAACGACGACACCTCGCCGACCAGGCCGGCGACCAGCGCCAGCACGCTCGCCTTGGCCAGCAGCGCCCGGGTCCGGCTGGGCACGGCCTGGAAGGTGGCCCTGATCGTGCCGAAGCGGTACTCGGTGGTGACCGACAGCGTGGCCATCACCATCGTGACGACCAGGCCGAGGATGTACAGGGTCTGCGTGCTCTCCGGCGACACTCCCTCGCTGTGCCGGCCGTTCAGCCAGACCAGGCCGGCGGTGGCGCCGATGGTCAGGGCCAGCGCAGTGGCGACGCACCACACCGGGGCGCGGGTGGAGAAGAGCTTGATCCGTTCGACGGCCAGCAGCGTCATGCCACGTTCACCTCGTCCGCCTGGTACTCGACCGCGTGGCCGGTCAACCGCATGAACGCCTCCTCGAGCGAACCGTGCTGGGGGCTCAGCTCGTGCAGCACGACGCCGTGCGTCGCGGCCATCTCGCCGATCTGGTCGCTGCTGCCGCCACTGATCACCAGCGCGTCATCATCCGTGATACGCACCGACATGCCCCACTGGGTCAGCACTTCCACCAGCCGCTCGGCCTGCGGACTGCGCACCACCACGGTCTGCTCGGTGGCGCCGCCGATGAACGCGGCCGTGCTGCCCTGCGAGATCAACTGCCCGCGGCCGATCACGATCAGGTCCTCCGCGGTCTGGGCCATCTCCGACAGCAGGTGGCTGGACACCAGCACGGTGCGGCCCTGCTCGGCCAGGCCCTGCATGAACTGGCGGATCCAGCGGATACCTTCCGGATCGAGGCCGTTGACCGGCTCGTCGAACAGCAGCACCTGCGGGTCGCCCAGCAGCGCGGCGGCGATGCCCAGCCGTTGCGACATGCCCAGCGAGAAACCGCCGGCCCGCTTGTTCGCGACCGCCGTCAGCCCCACCTGGGCCAGCACCTCGTCCACCCGCGACACCGGCAGCTTGGTCGCCTTGGCCAGCCAGCGCAGGTGGTTGCGGGCGGATCGGTTGGGGTGCACCCACTTCGCGTCCAGCAGCGCGCCGACGGTACGCATCGGGTTCCTGAGCTCGTGGTAGGGACGGCCGTCGATGAGCACTCGGCCCTCGGTCGGCCGGTCGAGACCGAGGATCATGCGCATGGTCGTGGACTTGCCGGCGCCGTTGGGGCCGAGGAAGCCCGTCACCCGGCCCGGCTGGACCGTGAACGACAGGTCCCGCACCGCAACGGTCCGCCCGTAGCGTTTCGTCAGGCCGATTGCCTCGATCATGGATGCAAGCATGCCGGGGCCGAAGGTCGGCGGACATCGGCCCCGGGTTCGATATCGGGTCGTCCCATCGGAGGACCGCTACGGTCGACCTATGGCTGACACCGACAACGGCTGGTGGCGGGAATTCATCGCCGAGCTGCCGGCGAGGACCGCGAAGCTGGCCGTCGTCCGCAAGGACGGCTCGCCCCACGTGGCCCCGATCTGGGTGGCGCTGGACGACGACACCATCGTCTTCACCACCCACCGAGACTCGCTCAAGGGCAAGGCCATCCTGCGGGACGGCCGAGTCGCCCTCAGCTTCGACGACGAGCGGCCGCCGTTCAGCTTCGTGCTGGTGCGCGGCCGGGCCGAGGTCGTCGACGACCCGGCCGAGCTGCTGCGCTGGGCCACCCTGATCGGCGGCCGCTACATGGGCGCGGACCAGGCTGAGCGCTACGGGTCCCGCAACGGCGTGCCCGGCGAGCTGCTCGTCCGCGTGGTCGACGCCAAGATCATTGCTCAGCGGGACATCGCCGGCTTCAACTGATCACCTGGCGTGGGCGCGGTTGGCCACTGCCCACGGCGCCGATCCCGACTGCTGCGAGCCGGACGGTGCCCGGCGCGGCCACGGCCGCCACGTCGGCGCCATGCCCGGCTGCTTCAGGGCCGCTGCCCCGGCGGCGGCGATGGTCAGGAGCACGGCAAGTGCCACAACGGTTCTGCGCACGAAGAGTCCCCCTTGGTTCCGACTCGGATCGAGCGTAACCAAGGGGGACAGCGATTTTTGAGATTTTCAGTGCCCGCCGAGGTTGACGTTCAAGTCGCCCAAGCTGACCACCTGGTCGGCCGGCGGGGCCTGTACGTCGACCTTGCCGCCCCAGTCGGTGTAGTGGATCTTGGCGTTGTACGTGTCGCCGGCGACGGCGATCATCTGCAGCGGCAGGTTCTCGCTGTTCAGCCACAGGTCGACGGTCATCGGCTTGACCGAGCCGGCCAGCTGCGGCGGCAGCTCGGACTTGGCCTTGGCGGTGTCCACATCGACCGTGTAGTGGGTGACGGGCTGGCCGTCCAGCGTGGTCTTCTCGGTCTTGGTGACCTTGCCGCCCTGTGAGATCTGGTTCAGGAACGTGCTCGGGTCGCCCTGGGTGGCCAGCTGGTCCATGCCGCCGTCGATGAGCTGGGACAGCGAGTCGTCGCCCCCGCCGAGCTGGATCCACGTCTTGTCGGTGCCGAGGCGGGACTGCATCGAGGCCGGCGGCTTGATGTAGACCTTCTTGTCGGCCAGGCGCATCTCCATGCCGCCGGCCGCGGTGCCGACCTGCATGGCCATCTGCGACGCGTCGCCGCCGAACTGGCCCTGGCCGGTCATGGTCACGTGCATGCCGCTGGAGTCGACGGTGGCGTCGATCTTGACGGTGCGGCTCTTCGCGGTGCTGTTCTTGGCCAGCGCGACCAGCTGAACGGCGTCGGTCGCGGTGTCGCCGGTCTTGGCCATCGGCGCGCCCGACTGCTGCGCGTCGCAGCCGGCGAGCACGACCAGCGCGGCGACTCCAACACCAACTAAGGACTTGCGCACTAGCTCATCTCCTCATCGGAAAAGTCGGTCGAGCACGGTCGCCACGCCGTCCTCCGCGACGCTGCCGGTCACCTCGTCGGCCGCCGTCCGCACGTCCTCGGCGGCGCCGCCCATGGCCACACCGTGTGCGGCCCAGCGGAGCATCGCGATGTCGTTGTGTCCGTCGCCGAAAGCCACGGTGGCGTCCGGGGACACCCCCAGCTCCCGCCGGAGCTGCTCGAGCGCACTCGCCTTGGAGATGCCCTCGGCGACGACGGTCAGCCACGCGTCACTGTGATGGTCGTACGTCCACGTGACGCCCGCAATGGGTGAGACGTCCATCAGCGCCGAGAGTTGCGCCCGGGTGACACCCTGCCAGTAGGCGATCATGCGGGTGGTCGGCGTCGAGCCCAGCTCCACGTCGTCCACGTGCCGCCGGGTGCCGGAACCGTCGACGGGATAGTCGATGCTGACCCGATTTCCGACACCGGGCTCCTCCAGCGAGAAGGTCACGCCGGGCAGCATGGCCCGCAGCCGGGCGATCACCGGGGCCGGCTCGAAGGTGGCCAGCGGGATCACCTCGCCGGTGGCCAGGTTGAGCCGCACCGCACCGTTCGAGCACAGCGCGGTGCCGTCGGTGAAGCCGAGCAGGGTGATCACCGCCCGTACACCGAGCACGGTGCGGCCGGTGGACAGCACCACGTGGGCGCCGGCGGCTCTGGCTCTGGCGATGGCGGTGTGCACGGCCGGTGAGATGGTCCCGGTCGAGTCCAAGATCGTGCCGTCGACGTCAAGGGCGATCAGGGCAGGGCGCACGACACGGAGCGTAACTACCTCCCCGGGGTGAATCCGCTGTGACCACCATCACCGAAACGGAAACGGGTCGTTTCGAATAGTGCGCGCCGGCAACGAGGCCGGCGCCTGCGGAAGCGGAGGGCGTCCGTGGGAACTGTCGCACGCGCCATGACCGGCCTAGCCCTGGTCGCGGCGTCCCTGCTCGTCACCACCTCCACCGCGTCGGCGAGCGAGTCTGCTCCCGGCCCGTCCCAGCCCAGCATCATCTCGGCCGCGCTGTACGCGCTGAGCCATCCGACCGCCTCACCGCCCGGGGCGAACGACTTCTCCTGCAAGCCGACCACCGCGCACCCGCGCCCGGTCGTGCTGTCCAACGGAACCGGGGCCAACGCCTACGACGACTGGGCCGGCCTGTCCGGCGTGCTCAAGCGGGACGGCTACTGCGTGTTCGCGCCCAATCTCGGCGGTCCTGAGGGCGGGCTGTTCCAGGCCACCGGCGACATCCCGACCACATCGGCCCAGTTCGGCCAGTACGTCGACCGGGTGCTCGCGGCCACCGGAGCGTCCAAAGTGGACATCGTCGGCCACTCGCAGGGCGGCATGCTGCCCCGCTACTACATGAAGTTCAACGGCGGCGCGAACAAGGTCGGCACCCTGGTCGGCCTGTCCCCGTCCAATCACGGCACCAACCTGGACGGCCTGGTCGACGCCGTGCGCTCACTGCCCGGCGGCGGCGACTTCGCCGACGGCGTGATCGGCGCCGTCTGCCCGGCCTGCGTGCAGCAGGAGGTCGGCTCCGATCTGCTGACCAGCCTGAACAGCGGCGGCGACACGCTGCCCGGCGTGAACTACACCGTCGTCGCCACCCGCACCGACGAGGTCGTCACGCCCTACACCTCGGCCTACCTGACCGGCCCGAAGGTGACCAACCAACGCCTACAGGACTACTGCCTGATCGACGGCACCGAGCACATCAACATCACCTATGACCACATCGCGATCCAGCTCGTGCGCAACGCCCTTGACCCGGCGCACGCCTGGACGCCGAACTGCCTTACCTGACAAGGGGATCCCTACCCTGGTCCGGCCCGGGCTCACACGTCGCCGGGTCGGACCAGCCCCGTCTCGTAGGCCAGCACCACGGCCTGCACGCGGTCCCGCAGCTCCAGCTTGGCCAGGATGCGGCCGACGTGCGTCTTCACCGTCGCCTCGGACAGGAACAGCTTCTGCGCCAGCTCGGTGTTGGACAGGCCCTTGGCGATCAGCACCAGCACTTCGCGCTCACGTTCGGTGAGCACGTCCAGCACCGACGCGTCGCGCAGCTCGCCGCCGCCGGACGGGCCCAGGAAGCGGTCCAGCAGGCGCTTGGTCACGCTCGGCGACACCACGGCGTCGCCGCTGGCCACCGACCGCAGCGCCGACACCAGGTCGGCCGGCGGCGTGTCCTTGAGCAGGAAGCCGCTGGCCCCGTTGCGCAGCGCCGACAGGGCGTATTCGTCCATGTCGAAGGTGGTCATCACCAGCACCTTGGCCGTGCCGGCCTCGGTGATCTGCTTGGTCGCCTCGACGCCGTCCAGCCGCGGCATGCGCACGTCCATCAGCACCACGTCGGGCCGGAGCTCTTCGGCCAGCTTGACCGCGTCGACGCCGTCCGCGGCCTCGCCGATCACCTCAAGGTCCTCCTGTGCGTTGAGCACCATGCGGAAGCCCATACGCATCAGTTCCTGGTCGTCCACCAGCAGAACTCGGATCACGGACATCAGACTAGGGGTCCCTGCGCGGTGCCGACCGGCAGCACGGCATGGACGCGCCAGCCGCCGCCCGGCCGTGGCCCGGCCTCGAGGCTGCCGCCGAGCACGCCGGCCCGCTCCCGCATGCCGATCAGGCCGTTGCCGCCGGACATGCCGGCCAGCTCGCGGGGCGTGCCGAAGCCGTCGTCGTCCACGACCACCTCGATCTTGTCGTCGGCCCTGGTCACGAACACGTCGGCGGACGCGCTGCCGCCGGCGTGCTTGAGCGAGTTGGTCAGCGCCTCCTGCACGATCCGGTACACCGACAGTCCGACGCCTGCCGGCAGGTTGTGCACGTCGCCGCGCAGGGTGAGGCTCACCGGCAGCCCCGCGCCGCGGACCTGCTCGGCCAGCTGCGGCAGCGAGCTGGTGTCCGGCTGCGGCAGCCGCTCGGTGTCGTTCTGCGACTCGTCACGCATCAGCCCGAGGAGCCGGCGCAGCTCGCCCAGCGCCTGCCGGCCGGTGTCGGAGATCGTGGTCAGCGCCATCTGCGCCATCTGCGGATCGCTCTGCAGCGCGTAGCTGGCCCCGTCGGCCTGCACGACCATCACGCTGACCGCGTGCGCGACGACGTCGTGCAGCTCGCGGGCGATCCGGCTGCGCTCGTCGGCCACCGCGATGCGCGCTTGCTGATCCCGTTCCACCTCGAGCAGCTTGAGCCGTTCCAGCAGCTCGGCGTTGAGTTGTCGGCGGGCGCCGACGAACTCGCCGACCGCCCAGCAGAAGCCGAAGATGCAGACCACCATGAAGAAGGTGATCGCGACCTCGGCCGCGTCCTGGATCCGCCACACTTCCCACAGCACCGTGCCCAGCAGCAGCCAGGCCGCGTAGATCAACCCCTGCCGGCGGCCGATGTAGGCGACCACCGTGTACAGCGCGATGCCCAGCGCGAAGTCGGCCGGCCGCACCGGCACGCCGTCGACGATGCCGTACTCGTTGTGGGTGACGTTGTGGGTGACCAGCTGCACGAAGCCGGCGACCAGGATGATGTTGCTGGTCAGCTTGGGCCGGGCTCGGCGGAAGATCAGCGGGCCCCACAGGAACAGGCCGACGAACAGGTACACGCCGCGGGGGGTCCCGCCAAGGTTGTTCGCGGTGGTGGCCAGATCGGGCAGGCCGATCAGCCCGGCGATCAGGGCATCCCCGAACACCGGGTGAGCTCGCATCCACAGGCTCAGCCGTCGCACGCCCACAGCCTAGGTTCGCCTACCCGCCGTCAGCGTCGCCCTGGGGTATCACGCACAGCTACTACCCCAGAATGAGTGATCCACTCGGCCGGCATGGCACCATCAGCCGGGTGACGTCCTCCCTGCCCGGGCCGCTGTCCGCGGCGGTGGCGCGGCTGGTCCAGACGCTGCGGCCGCAGGTCGGCCCGGGCACCGCCGCCGGCTTCGACGAGGTGCTGCGCCGGCTGTCCGCGCCGTTGCAGGTCGCCGTCGCCGGTCGGATCAAGTCCGGCAAGTCCACGCTGGTCAACGCCCTGATCGGCCGGCGGGTGGCGCCGGTCGGCGTCGGCGAGTGCACCCGGCTGGTGACCCGGTTCCAGTACGGCACGGTTGACCGCATCGAGGTGGTCGGCGTCGACGGCTCGCGGCGGGTGCTGCCGTTCGACGCCGACGGCATGATCCCGGCCGAGCTGGACGTGGACATCGAGACGGTGTCCCACCTTGAGGCGTATCTCACCAACGACGTGCTGCGGGAACTCACCGTGATCGACACGCCGGGGCTGGGCTCCCTGGACTCGGCGTCGGTGGCCCGGACCGAGAAGCTGCTGGACCAGGTGTCGCAGGATGCGGTGGCCGGGGCCGAAGCCGTGCTCTACGTCTTCACGCAGACCGTGCGGGCCGACGACCAGGAGACGCTGCGGGCCTTCACCGCGGCCACCGCCGGCCGCGACGCCGGCCCGGTCAACGCCATCGCCGTGCTGAACAAGGCCGACACCATCCCGCCGGAGTCGGTCGCCGGCTCGGACGGCGACGTCTGGCGGGCGGCCGCGATCCTGGCCGGCAAGCAGGCGGCGACGCTGCGGCCGCGGGTGGCCGACGTGCTGCCGGTGATCGGGCTGCTGGCCGAGTCGGCCGAGTCCGGGGCGTTCACCTCGGCCGACGCCGACGCCCTGCACGCGTTGGCCGCGTTGGACGAGGCCAGCTGGCAGACCATGCTCATGTCGGCCGACCTGTTCACGACCTGGGAGTGCGCGGTTCCCCAGGCGACCCGGTCCCGGCTGCTGGCCAAGCTCGACCTGTACGGCATCGGTCGCGCCGTGGAAGCCATCCACGCCGAGCCGGGCATCACCGCCGGGGCGCTGCGCCGAGTGCTGCTCGATGCCTCCGGCCTGGCAGATGTTCGTTCGAAGCTCGACGGTGTGTTCCGGGCCCGGGCCGATGGGATCAAGGCCGCTGCCGCGCTCGCCTCCGTGACGGCCCTCGCCGCCGGCGACCCAGGCGAGCGGCGGCGGGTGCACGACGCCATCGAGCAGCTACTCGGCCGGCCCGAGGCGCATCAGCTGCGGCTGCTTGAGGCCCTGACGCTGATCACCGCCAACGCCGTGACGATGCCCGAGGACCTGGCCGAGGAGGTGCTGCGGGTCGGCAGCTCGGGCAGCGTGCCTGAGCAGTTGGGCCTGGTCGGACGGCCGCCGCACGAGCTCGTCGCGTACGCGCTGGAGCGGGCCGGCTGGTGGCGCTCGTTCGCGTCGTTCGGGGCCACTCCGGCGCAAAGCCGGGTCGCGCACGTCGTCCATCGGGCATATTTCCTCATCTGGCAGCAATTGAGGGGGCCGGTGGAGGCTGACGTGGCGGCCGAGCGGCGAGCGCTGATCTCGCTGTGCCTGTACGCGCTGGACCGCGCGCGCAGTGCCGGCGTCGTCGAGCGGCTGGAGGCCGGGCTGGCCGAGGTCGGGGTGCGGGCCGTGCGACCGGACGGCGAGCGGTTCGACCCGGCCGTGCACGAGGCCGGCGGCACCGCCACGACCGACGATCCGGGGCTGGTCGGGCTGATCGCCGAGACCGAGGTGCCCGGCTTCGTCGACCGCGGTCAGTCGCTGCGTGCGCCGATCGTCATCGTCTACACCGGACGTGAGTCGTGACGCCGACACCTCAGCTGCCGCAGCTGGTCAAGCAGGCCCGGGAGCGGCTGGCCGTGCTGCTGCGCGAGCACGACAAGCGGGCCGCCGACCAGGTCGACAAGCTGCTGGCCCGCCGCGATGCCACGCCGTCGATCGTGGTGGTGGGCGAGACCAACCGGGGCAAGAGTTCGCTGGTCAACGCCCTGATCGCGTCGCCAGGACTGTCCCCTGTGGACGCCGAGGTGGCCACTGCGAGCTATCTCGTGCTGCGGCACGGCGAGTCGTGGTCGGCGCGGGCCTGCTATGCCGAGCCGATCGAGTTTCCGGTCGAGGACCTTCGCCGCTGGGTCACCGGCATCGAGCAGCAGCCGCCGCGGCACGTCGAAGTCACGGCCCCGATTCCGTTGCTGGACCGCTTGTCCATCGTGGACACTCCTGGCGTCGGCGGGTTGAACTCGATGCACGGGGAGCTGGCCGCCGAGGCCGCCGCCACGGCCACCGCGCTGCTGTTCGTGGTCGACGCCTCGTCCCCGTTCACCCGAGGCGAGCTGGATTTCCTTGCCACGGTTGGAGAACGCGTCGAGACCGTGCTGTTCGCGCTGACCAAGGTGGACCAGTTCCGTGGCTGGCGGGAGATCCTCGACGCCGACCAGCGGCTGCTGGCCGAGCACGCGCCCCGGTTCGCCGGCGCGAAGTTCCATGCCGTGTCGCCGCGGATGTTCGAGATGGCCGCCAAGGCCCCGAATCCCGCCGCGGCCGCGATGCTGCGGGAGACCTCCGGCGTCGGCGAGCTCCAGATCGCCGTGCAGGAGCTGGTCGTCGGCCGGTCGCTGATGTTGGCCGAGGCCAATGCCCTGCGGACGTTCACCACTGCCATCGGCGAGGTTGTGGTCCGGCTCCAGGCGTCCGCGCGGGCCTTGGACACCGGCCACGACGAGGCCGACGCGCTGCGGTCCCGCCGCGACAAGCTGGCCGCCGAGCGCAAGTCGTCCACCCGCAGTTGGCAGGTCAAGCTGCGGACCGAGGTGCAGCGGGCCCGGCTGGAGTCGTCGCACGAGGTCAGCCGGCAGGTTCGGGACGCCCAGTCGTGGTTCCGACAGGCCATCGACGCCGCCGACAAGGACGCCCTGGCCGCGTTGCCGCAGCAGCTCGATGCCGCGTTGCAGGTGATTTCGGCCCGGGTCAACGCCGTGCTGGCCGACCGTTTGAGCCATGCCGCCGACGCCGCCTTGGCTTCGTTGTTCTCCACCGACGAATTGGCCACCATTCGCGCCCAATTCGCCCGCGGCGATCATCCGCCGGTCGTTCTGCGTGCGCCGGAGAAGCGAGCCGCCACCGCCGAAGATCGACTGTTGGTGTTCATGGGTATTTCCGGCGGCATGGGCGCCGGGCGTATCGCCGCTTTGCCGTTGGCCGGCCTCGGCGTCGCCGCGCTGAATCCGATCGTGCTGCCCGTGACGATCGTGCTCGGGCTCGGCGCCGGCTACTGGATGGCTCGAACCCGCAAACACTTGGCCGACAAGCAGCACATGCGCCAGTGGCTTTCCGACGCCTTGGCCGACGCTCGGTCCACTCTGGACCAGCTCGTCGCCGAGCAGCTCATCGATGCCGAGGGTCAGTTGGCGTTGGCCCTCGACGAGGCCTTGACCAGCCGGATCGAGGCCATCGACGAGGAGCTTCGCGAGGTCGACAAGGCCCTCAAGCTCGACGCCGCCGAGCGCGCTGCCCAGCAGCAGGCCGTCGGCCGCCAGCTCGCCGACGTCACCTCCGCCCGTGACCGCGGCGAGGCCCTGCTCGGCACCATGCGTCAGCTGCGTGACCACAGTTGACTGGTTGCGGGAACCGATCCGCCCTAACGTGAGTCCAATCGGCAATCAGCGGAGACGGGGGTAGTGCGGTGTACATCGACAACAGCGGGGCCGACGGCCACGAGCTGAAGATCGAGATCGACGGCCACGAGTACACCGAGGACGCCAGCGAGAGCTACCACGGCGACGGCGTGATGGACACCGCCGAGGTCGACACCGATGACGGTCGGGTCGACTACACCGACACCGACCACGACGGCACCGCCGACCTGGCGACGCGGTACGACGACCACGGGCAGCTCGTCAGCCAGTCCCACTTCGACACCGCCAGCGGCCAGTGGTCCCAGACCTCCGGCGGCGCGCCCGCCGGCTCCATGACCGTCGACACCGCCCACGGCGAGCAGAACATCGGTCCGGCGACCGCCGACACCACCAACAGCGGGCACAACGACACCGCCGTGGTCACCGATGCTGACGGCAACACCTTCCTGTACACCGACACCGACGGCGACGGTAAGGCCGACTACGCCATGGAGATCGACACCAAGGGCCAGGTCACCATTTCGCAGCACACCGGCGAGCACCAGTGGACCGAGATCGAGCACGGCCACATTGACAGCGGCGGCCGCTACCAGCAGGACCCCGCCGAGCAGCTCCTCCAGTTCGGCTCCGACGACCGGTCATGGGGCGGCGAGGAGCAGTCCGGCCAGGGCATCGTCCGCACCGACCCCGCCACCGGCGAGTGGACCTGACGCTTCCGCATCGCATGACCCGCTCGACCGGGCTGCCGACCGCGTAGCGCCCCAGCCGCCGACCACGCCGGGGACCCCGCCCACGAACGGCCCGGCCAGCAACGGCGCGGCCACCACCGGCTCGGCCCACGAACGGCTCGATCTGCACCGGCTCGGCCCACGAACGGCTCGGCTAGCAACGGCTCGATCTGCACCGGCTCGGCGACCAACGGCCCGCCCATCCCTAGGGGGCCGTCCCCGGTCCAGTCTACCGAGGTGGGGGCCGTGGCGGGGCGGTCGAAGATCGGCATGTGGATAACTCGGGGCCTGTGGACAAGTGGGCGTGCGGGTAAGCCAAGACACATCCCCAATACCATCTGGTGTCGGGGATGTCTCTTTTTGCGAGAGCATTTCGTGGGGTTGATCCACGTGGTCCGTGATGGTCTGAACCAATGGGTATTCAGAAACGATTCCGGAGTGACGGCGGTTACAGGGTGGAAGCGCTCTCATTGATCGGTTTTTGTGGCTCTGGAGTGCGCGAAAAGAGTGCTGAATCGATTCCTTGATCGCTTATGTGAGGTGGCTGACAGGTGAACGGTCGGCCACTGGCGTGTAACCCCGATACAGTTGGGCATCCCCTAAACACCCCACACCCGGACGCCGCCGGGTGTGGTTGCGCATTTCACGGACGCCGTCGTCTGCCACAGGGACAGCGGCGTCCCTGTGCTTTCGTCCGGCAGACCCCAGGGCAGGAGACGAGATGACCGCACTGACCATCCCCGGTCTCGACCAGGCACCGACCACCAACGAGCGGCTCCTGACCTGGGTGCAGGAGGTGGCCGAGCTGACCACGCCGGACCGCGTGGTCTGGGTGGACGGCTCAGCGGCGGAGTCGGAGCGCATCAACGCGGCGCTGGTCGAAGCGGGCACCTTCGTGCCGCTGAAGAAGAAGCCGAACTCGTTCTGGGCGGCGTCCGACCCGACCGACGTGGCGCGGGTCGAGGAACGCACCTTCATCTGTTCGGTCGACCCGGAGGACGCGGGTCCGACCAACAACTGGATGGACCCGGCCGAGATGAAGGCCATCATGACCGAGCTCTACCGGGGCTGCATGACTGGTCGCACGATGTACGTCATTCCGTTCTGCATGGGCCCGCTCGACGCGGACAAACCCATGCTGGGCGTGGAGATCACGGATTCCGAATACGTCGTGGCCTCGATGCGGGTCATGACCCGCATGGGCGACAAGGCGCTGGCCCGCTTCACCGAGGGCGCGGACTTCGTGCAGGCCCTGCATTCCGTGGGCGCGCCGCTGGAGCCGGGCCAGGCCGACGTGCCGTGGCCGTGCAACGACACGAAGTACATCACCCAGTTCCCCGAAGAGCGGATGATCTGGTCCTACGGCTCGGGTTACGGCGGCAACGCGCTGCTGGGCAAGAAGTGCTACTCGCTGCGTATCGCCTCGGTGATGGCCCGTGACGAGGGCTGGCTGGCCGAGCACATGCTGATCCTCAAGCTGATCTCGCCGGAGGACAAGGTCCACTACATCGCGGCGGCCTTCCCGTCGGCCTGTGGCAAGACCAACCTGGCCATGCTCGAGCCGACCATCCCGGGCTGGCGCGTGGAGACGCTGGGTGACGACATCGCCTGGATGCGCTTCGGTGAGGACGGCCGGCTGTACGCGGTCAACCCGGAGTACGGCTTCTTCGGCGTGGCGCCGGGCACCGACTACCACACCAACCCGAACGCCATGCGCACGATCGAGAAGGGCAACTCGATCTTCACCAACGTGGCGCTCACCGATGACGGCGACATCTGGTGGGAGGGCATGGGCGAGAAGCCCGCGCACCTCACCTCCTGGAAGAAGCAGGACTGGACGCCGGCCTCGACCGAGCTGTCCTCGCACCCGAACTCCCGCTACTGCACGCCGATGCAGCAGTGCCCGATCCTGGCCCCGGAGTGGGACGACCCCAAGGGCGTGCCGATCTCGGCCATCTTCTTCGGCGGCCGCCGCGCCACCACGGTGCCGCTGATCACCGAGTCCCGCGACTGGCAGCACGGCGTGTTCATGGGCGCCACCCTGTCCAGTGAGACCACGGCCGCCGCGGTCGGCCAGGTCGGCGTGGTGCGCCGCGACCCGATGGCCATGCTGCCGTTCATCGGCTACAACGCCGGCGACTACTTCAACCACTGGATCCAGCTGGGCAAGAACGCCAACGCGGAGAAGCTGCCCAAGATCTTCTATGTGAACTGGTTCCGCCGCGGCGAGGACCGCAACTTCCTGTGGCCGGGGTTCGGCGAGAACAGCCGCGTGCTCAAGTGGGCCATCGAGCGCCTCGAGGGCAGGGCCGCGGCCGAGGAGACGCCGATCGGCCACGTGCCGACGCCGGGCGACCTCGACCTGACCGGCCTTGAGGCCTCGGAGCAGGACATCACCGCGGCGCTGGCCTTCGACGCCGAGGAGTGGCGGGCCGAGCTGCCGCTGATCGAGGAGTGGTTCGCCAAGATCGGCGACAAGCTGCCGACCTCGCTGCGTGACGAGTTCGAGGCGCTCAAGCAGCGCCTGGGCTGAGCCGGGAGCACTTCGGCCGCTCGGAGCCCCGACGACGTGGCTCCGAGCGGCCGATTTTCTCTACCTGAGTGGCTCACTTGGCTTCAGCGGCCAAGTGAGCCACTCAGGTAGAAAAAGAGGCGGGTGGTGTCCGCCATCCGAGTGAGCAACCGGAGCCGGTGGTTCGGCGTCCTCCTTGTGAATGAGGAGGTGCCCCGTGATTTTCGCGGCGCTGGCGATGCTGGTGCTCGCGGCGATCGCCCTACCGATGGCGACCATCGCGCTCTCCAGATCCGCCCAGAAGACCACCGTCACCGACGGGGAGCAGGTCTCCCCGCCGGCGACGACAGATCAGTTCGAGCTCGGCAGCGACCCGGCCGCCGCGCGGTAGGCGGCGGCCTTGTCCACGGCCGAGGTCGGCGCGACCTGGTTCGGGACCGGCAGCGGCACACCGGCGCAGTTGCTGTCCCGCGGCGGCACGACGCCGTCGACGATGAACGACTCGACGGTGTTGTCGACGCACGAGTTGCCGGTCGAGGCGTAGACGCCGTGATCGCCCTGGCCCTGCACGCTCAGCAGACGCGAATTGGCGAACGCCTTGTGCGCCAACACCGCGCCCTCGTACGGGGTCGCCGGGTCGTGGGTGTCCTGCACCATCAGGATCGGCGGCAGGCCGCGGCCGTTGGGCGTGGGCATCGTGAGATTCGGCCGGTGCCACGACAGGCACGGCTGGCTGATGGTCGACCAGCCGATCAGCGGGTACTTCCGGCCCTGCTGCCCGGAGTCCTTGATCAGCGACTTGTCGCTGCCGTGCCACGCGGTGTCGTTGCACAGGATCGACGTGAACGTGGACAGGAACGCGTCGGCCGAGATCGGCAGCAGCGCCTGGTCGGTGTGCGCGGCGAACGCGCCGCCGCCCCCGACGGCCGACTCGAGGATGCCGATGTTCTGGGCCAGCGGCGAGAAATTGCGTGACGAGTACATGGCGCCGACGATCAGGTTGTCCAGCGCGACCCCGTTGTACGTGGTGCCGCCGAGCACCGGCGGGTTGGCCGCCAGCTTGGCCCGCAGCTGCTCATAGGTCTGGTTCACGGCATCGGCGGTGGCGCCGAGGTGGAAGAGCGAGTCGTACTTGGCCGCCCAGGGCTGGAAGTCCTCCTGGAACCGGCGCTGGAAGCCCAGCGGCTGCCAGTTGAACGAGTCCTGCCAGTCGGTGGTGAACTCGGTGTTGGAGTCCAGCACGAACTTGCCGACCCGGTTGGGGAAGTAGGTCGCGTAGTAGGCGCCGAGCCAGGTGCCGCCGGAGTAGCCGATCCAGTTGATCTTGTCCCGGCCCAGCAGGGCCCGCAGCAGGTCCAGGTCCTTGACGGTCTGCTCGGTGTTCACGAACGGCCCGAACTCGCCGCCGAACTGCTGGCAGTACTGGGCGGTCAGCTTGGCCGAGTTCAGCAGCAGGTTGATGTTGCCCTGGCTGCGGTCGCGGTAGTCCAGCGTCGAGCCGATGTCCAGGCCGCCGTTGCAGGTGGTGTTGCTGCTCTTGCCGGTGCCCCGCACGTCGAAGCCGATCAGGTCCTGGCCGGCGGTCAGCTTGGTCCGGCTCAGGAACGACAGCGGCATGGTCAGGCCGGGGCCGCCCGGCCCGCCCGGGTTGAGCAGCACCGACCCCTGGGACGCACCGGTGGCCGGCAGCTTGCTCACCGCGATGGAGATGTCCTGGTGGGCGGTCGGATGGCTCCAGTCCATCGGCGCCGAGAAGGTGCCGCACAGCATGCGCTCCGAGCCCGGCGGCAGGCCCGGCGGCACCGGGTTGAAGCACGGTTTCCAGGCGATCTGCTGGCTGAGGTACTTGGCCGGCATGCTCGGCGCGGCGGACGCGGCCGGCGCCGCCGCTAACAGCGCGGCGCCGGTGGCCGCCGCCAGCGTGACGGCGAGGAACGATCTACGCACTTCGAGAGCCCCTTCGAAACGGTCAGGAGGCACTCAGCCCATCGCGTCGCGGACGGGTCACGGCAGGGCCGTTCGTCGGGTTTCGGGTGACAGCCGACCGGATTCGCGGGGTACCGGTCAGGCCGGCAGGGGGCCGTTTCCGATGTTCTGGAGTCGCTCGCCGACCGGACGGGCGGCTTCGGCGTAGCAGATGAGATTGGTGTAGCCCTGCGCCCAGGCCTGCCGGGTGTCCGGGGCGCGCCAGGTGTAGGTCACGTCCGATCGCGAATCCGTGCCCAGGTAGCTGGTCAGTTCCTGCGAACACCGGTTGCGGGCGATCTGGTTGATGGTGTCGGTGGCCGGCATCGGGTCGGTGGAGCGGCCCAGGGTCTGCACGCCGGGCATGGCCTCGCCGAGGTGTGGCTCGTCGCAGGCGCCGAACTTGAGGGTCTGGCTCTCCGACGGCGATGACACCGTGCACGTCTGGTAGCGGGCGAAGCCGGCGCCGGTCAGCACGTGTTTGAGCGAGCCGGTGATGGTGATCGGGTTGCCGGCGGAGTCGATCTGGGTGGCCGCGCAGACCAGCCAGCGCTCACCCTCGGTCCACGCGTCGGCCTGCGGCCAGAACGCCCAGGCCTGTAGGTCGGTGGCGTCGGCGTCGTGGCTGCCGAGGTAGTCGCCGAGCGCGTCCCGGCACGAGGGCAGGGCGGCCCTGGTCATGGTCGTGTCGTCGGGCAGCGAACTGGGCAGGCCCTCGGGCAGGTTGCCGACCAGCGTGACCTCGCCCTGGTGCGGCACGGTGCACGTGACGGTCTTGTGGGCGGAGTCGATGCACGCGCCGACGACCGGCAGCGAGCCCCGGCTGACGCCGCCGCTGTCCACCCGCGGCATGGGCAGCGGCGCCGCCCCGCCGGAATTGTCCGGTGAGCTCGGTGTCGCGGTGAGCGGTTCGGCCAGGTCCGTTGCCGGTCTGCCGCAGGCGCCCACCAGGCCAACCACTGCCAGCACGATGACCGCCAACGAGCCGCCCCGCACCATCACCCTCCTCGTCCGAACCGCCTAGTGGTCGTTCGACCGTACCGGGTCAACCGGGTCACACCCTGGCAATGACCTGAGGGTTGCTCCGACGGTGCCGTGGCGGGCAAGCAACCCCCAGGTCGACTACCCAGAATCAGCTCAAACCACTCGCGGCCGCCGTGACCAGCGCAATCGCCTGGTTGGCGATGGCCGTTCGGCGGGCCTCGAAGGCGGCGTCGGTCAGCGCGGTGGCGCCGGCCGGCTCGCCCAGCACCGGCGTGTGCAGATGGCCGCCACGCACGGTGGTGGCCCCCAGGCCGAGGCGCACCCGGTTGGACCGGTACATGCTCTCGTTGGACAGGTAGTCACCGCCGCCGCCCTGCGCGGCGATCTCGCCCGGCTTCGGCGCGTCGGTGCGGCAGACCTGCTGGCCGGTGCCCGGGTGCGAGCTGTCCGACCAGACGCAGAACAGCAGGTCGAAGTTGACCTTGTAGCTGCCCGTCGGCACGGCCTGCATCTGCTGGTACGGCAGCGTGGTCTCGATGAACTGGACGGACGGCTGCGGCCAGCCGGCGGCCGCCGGGACCGGGCCGGTCGAGCTCAGGTTGTTGTTGTCCGGGAAGCCGCCGCGCCAGTCGCCGGCCCAGCGCTCGATGTCGAACTGGTTGGGCCGGCCCTGGCTGAGCGTCATGATCATGTCCGGCCGGTGGTCGGCGTCCTTGAGGGCCGTGCCGTAGGCCGCCTCGACGATGCCCTGGTCGAAGTAGCCCCAGACCACCGGGAACGTGACGGCCTGCACCAAGGCCGGCCCGGTCGGCGTGCTGATGGTCAGTCCGTCCAGCTGGAGGGCGGACGCGCCGGCCGGGTTGGAGATGCGCACCCCGGTGCCGTCCAGCTGGAACGGGTCGAAGCCGCTGACCATGATCTTCTTGACGCCGGCGCCGGCCGGCAGCTTGTCCGAGTTCAGGCCGCGGGAGCCGTGGTCGAGGCTGGTCAGCAGGGCGGTGCGGTCGGCAGCGGGCAGGGTGAACTTCGGCTGCCACTGCCGCAGCGCCTTGGTGAGTTGCAGTCGGGCCCAGTACAGCGGGCGGTCGTCGTGGGGGTCGAGCGTGCCCATGCCGGGGCGGCGGCCCTGGGCGCGGTCGACGGCGGTCTGCCAGAGGTTGTCGCCGGCGGTGGCCACCAGCTGGCGCGCGGCCGCCGTGGACTTGGCCGCGCACAGCTTGGTGGTGAAGTCGCCGACCAGCGGATCGAAGCCGGCCTGGCTGACCAGCGTCGGGCCGACAGCGGGGCCGCCGGCCGGCATGGTCGCGGTCAGCCGCTGCTCTTCCACCGTGAGCTTGGCGTTGGGGTTGAAGCACTGGGCGGTCGGGTCGGCCAGGGCGATGCCGGGAGAGAGCAGGGTCAACGCGAGCACCGCCGGGGCTAAGACGTGAAGTTTCTTCGTAATCGCCACCTGAACGAGTGTTGTGCATCCGTGCGTAGAGCAACACGGCAAGTAGTCGGGTTTCGTGCGGAGGTCACGCGAATGGCACGCAGGGGCTTGGCCGTCGACGTGGGGATCGTCGGGGCGGCGGTGCTGGTCGCGGCGGGAGTGCTGGTGGTGGTGGCCGCCCCGAACCCCAAGGTGCAAGCGTTTGCCAACCAGCTGACCGGCAGTGCCGACCCGCCCGCGGTGTCGCTGCCCGGTCCGGCGCCCCGGTCCGCGCCGGCCACCCCGACCACCGCGGTGCAGGCCCAGCTCACCGTGCAGACCGACGCCACCGGTCGGGTCGTCGGCCTGCTGCCGCAGACCCCGCTGCCCTCGACCGGCGGCAGCTCACCGCTGGCCGCCGCCCAGTCCCACCTGCCCGACATCGCCCAGGTCTGGCAGGTCGACCCGGACACATTGCAGGTGGCCGACGTGCGACCGGTGCCGTTCGGCACGGTCGTCCGCTACCAACAGACGATCAACGGCAAGCCGGTGCTCGGCGGCCAGATCGTCGAGGCGCTGGGCAAGGACGGCGCCCTGGTCAGCGCGGTCGGCAAGACCGCACGGGCCCGATCGGGCGACTTCCCGCCCGACACCTCGCAGACGATCAAGGCCGCCAACCAGAAGGCCGTCGCCGCCACGGCCGAGGCCAAGAAGCTCCAGGCCAAGGACCTGAGCGTGCAGTCGACCGAGCAGTACTGGTGGGACCCGACGCTGGGCGGCAAGGCCGGGCCGGCGGTGGCCAAACCGGTCTATGTGGTGCACATCCGTGGCTCGCAGGCCGACCAGCAGTGGTCCATGGTCGTCGGGGCCACCCGTACCGACGTCGTCCAGTCGTGGTCGGAAACCCGTGAGGCGTCCAACCGGGACGTCTGCGACGCCCGGCGGCGGGTGGTCAGCGGCAGCCTGGCCTCGATCCGCTGCGGCACGGCGTTCCCGGTCGTCCGGACCGAGACCAGCGGCTCCACCGCCGGCGACGTCGGCAACGTGTTCCGGTTCTTCGGCGACGCGCAGAACTTCTACGCCCGGTTCACCGGCCTCGACCTGACCGCGCTGATCGGCGCCGACTACGGCGACGGCACCGGCAAGGCGATCCGCGGCACGGTCCGGGTCTGCGTCACCGGCGACCGGTGCCCGTTCCTCAACGCGTTCTGGGACGGCGAACAGATGGCCTTCGGCGAGGGCGTGACCACCGAGGACATCACCGGCCACGAGCTGACCCACGGCGTCACCCAGCACACCTCCGGCCTCCAGGGCGGCCAGGCCGACGCGATCAACGAGGGCATGTCCGACGTGTTCGGCAAGTTCATCGGCATCACCGCGGGCGACGCCAACGACGCCGGGGTCAACCGCTGGTCCATCGGCGCCGGCTCGGCCATCGGCGTCATCCGGGACATGCGCAACCCGCAGCGGTTCCAGCAGCCGGACCGGGTCAACGGCCCGTTCTGGGTGACCGACAACCCCGATCCGCACGCCAACGACGGCGTGGTCAACAAGACGGCGTTCCTGATCACCGACGGGGCCACCTTCAACGGACGGACGGTGCGTGGGCTGGGCGTGGCCAAGGCCGTGCAGGTGTGGTTCGGCGTGGAGAACCTGCTGACGCCGCGGTCCACCTTCCAGGACCTGGGCAACGCGCTGACCATCTCGTGCCGGGCCAACCTCAACGCCGGCGTCGTCGGCATCACCCAGGACGACTGCGCCCAGGTCGCCAACGCCGTGAGCGCGACCCAGCTGAATCAGGCCCCCAACTGACGAGATACGTGGTTTGAGCACCTGAACGGTCACAATTCAGACACCTGATCACCTGATCGGGGCGTCCGCGATCATCCCGGCTTAACATCCGCTTCATCCGCGACGCCGGGAGGAAGCCATGCCGAGTGAACCGCCACCGCGGCGGTGGAACCCGTGGAACCTGTTGCTGCTGGTCCCGCTGCTGATGTTGATCACGCCGTGGTACAACTTCGACGGGCCCCGGGTGTTCGGCCTGCCGTTCTTCTACTGGTACCAGTTCCTGTTCGTGCCGGTTGGCGTCGTCTGCGTCGGCGTCGTCTACGCCAAGAGCCGGGGTGATCGCCGATGAGCACCGATCAGATCGTGCAGCTCGCCGTGTTCCTGGTGCTCTTCGTGCTGGTCGCGGTGATGGGCTTCATGGCGTCGCGCTGGCAGGCCGGCAACACGCTCGACCACCTCGACGAGTGGGGCCTCGGCGGCCGCAAGTTCGGCTCCTGGATCACCTGGTTCCTGGTCGGCGGCGACCTGTACACGGCGTACACCTTCGTCGCCGTGCCCGCCCTGATCTTCGGGGCCGGCGCGCTCGGCTTCTACGCGCTGCCCTACACCGTCGTGCTGTACCCGATCATCTTCCTGCCGTTGCAGCGGATGTGGTCGGTGTCCCGGATGCACGGCTACGTGACGCCGGCCGACTTCGTGCGCGGCCGCTACGGCTCGTCGCTGCTGGCCCTGCTGATCGCCATCACCGGCATCGTCGCCACCATGCCGTACATCGCGTTGCAGCTGGTCGGCCTGGAGTCGGTGCTGCGGACCATGGGCGTCAACGGCAGCGGCCTGCTCGGCCACCTGCCGCTGTTCGTCGCCTTCGTGATCCTGGCCGTCTACACCTACCAGTCGGGTCTGCGCGCGCCGGCGCTGATCGCGTTCGTCAAGGACGCGCTGATCTACCTGGTGATCATCGTGGCCATCATCTACCTGCCGTCGAAGCTGGGCGGCTGGGGCCACATCTTCGACCAGGCGTCGACCGCGCTGGCCAAGACCAACCCGACCACCAACAAGCCGTTCGGCTCCACGCTGCTGGGTCCGACCAACCAGCTCCAGTACGCCACCCTGGCGCTTGGCTCGGCGCTGGCGCTGTTCCTGTACCCGCACTCGATCACCGGCATCCTGGCCTCCAAGAGCCGGACCGTGATCAAGAAGAACATGGTCGCGCTGCCGGCCTACTCGCTGGTGCTGGGCCTGCTTGCGCTGCTGGGCTACGTGGCGCTGGTGTCCGGGGCCAAGCCGATCGTCAACCAGGCCACCGGCAAGCCGGACTCCAACACCATCGTGCCGGTGCTGTTCGGCCAGCAGTTCCCGGCCTGGTTCGCCGGCATCGCCTTCGCCGCCATCGGCATCGGGGCACTGGTGCCGGCGGCGATCATGTCCATCGCCGCGGCCAACCTGTGGACCCGCAACATCTACAAGGAGTACTTCAAGCGGGACGCCACCCCCAAGCAGGAGGCCACCCAGGCCAAGCTGGCCTCGCTGGTGGTGAAGTTCGGCGCGGTCGCCTTCGTGCTGTTCGTCGACCCGCAGTTCTCCATCGACCTCCAGCTGATCGGCGGCGTGATCATCCTGCAGACGCTGCCGTCGGTGGCCATCGCGCTCTACACGCGCTGGCTGCACCGCTGGGGCCTGGTCGCCGGCTGGATCGTCGGCATGGGCTGGGGCCTGTACCTGCTGTACACGATTCCCAACCCGGCCAACGGCAAGGCCCACTTCGGTGGCTCGGCCCTGGCCACCGGCAACCTCTCCCTGTTCGGCTGGCACCCCTTCGCCGGCTCGGCCGTGCAGATCTACGTCGGCGCGGTGGCCCTGATCGCCAACGTGGTGGTCGCCGTGATCGTCACGCTGATCGCCCGGCAGGCCAAGTGGTTCAACGGCGTCGACGCCACCAACACCGGCGACTACGACCGGGACGAGGGCGACCCCAAGCTCAAGGAGATCGCCGTCCACTGACCCGGCGTCACACCCCAAAGTTGGGAAGGGGGCCTTCCTGCACTCCGAGTGTAGGAAGGCCCCCTTCCCAACTTCAGGTCATGGGGAACAGGCGGGTCATGAAGGCGTCCCAGAGTGGGGTGGGCAGGGTTCGGTAGAGGAGCGGCATGACCCGGGCCGCCGGGCCGATCTTGTAGCGCGCCTTGGGATTGCGCGCCGTGACGGCCCGGAGCACGACCTTGGCCACGCGCTCGGGAGTGGTCATGCCCGGTGCCCCCGGCCGGGTGTAGCGTCGCATCCGCTCGTGGTGGTTGGCGCGGAACTTCTCATACGGGCCAACGGTTTCCGGCCAGGTGGCGGCCTGCGTCGCGGCGAACGCGGAGACGACGCCACCCGGCTCGAGCAGCGACACCCGCACGCCGAACCGGCGCACCTCCATCCGTAGCGCGTCGGACAGGGCTTCCAGCGACCACTTCGTCATGTCGTACGCGGCCGAGGCCGGCACCCCGATCAGGCCGCCGGCCGACCCGACGTTGACGATCACGCCCCGGCCGCGCTCCCGCATCGCCGGCAGCGCCAGCTGGCACAGCCGGATCGCGCCGAACACATTGGTCTCGAACTGGGCCCGCAGCCGGTCCAGCGACACCTCCTCGACCGGGCCGGCCTGGGCGTAGCCGGCGTTGTTGACCAGCGCGTCGAGCGGGCCGACGGTGTCGATCGCCGTCAGCCGGGACCGCTCGTCGGAGACGTCCAACTCGACCAGCCGGCAGCCCTCGGCGGCCAGGTCGGTGATGGTGTCGATGGCGCGGGCCGAGGCCCAGACCGGCAGGCCGGCGCGGGCCAGCGCGATGGCCGCGGCCCGGCCGACGCCGGTCGAGCAGCCGGTGATGAGAATGGCCATGATCCCCCCTTACTAAATGCTCAGTAAGTGCCACGGTAGGCGCTTACTGAACGTTCAGCAAGTAGACTGGACGCCGTGGCCGACACCAAGCAGCGCATCAAGGACGTGGCTCGCGAGCTGTTCGCCCGCCAGGGCTACACCGGCACGTCCATGGCCGATATCGCCGGTCGGCTGTCGATCACCCCGGCCGCGCTCTACTACCACTACCGGTCCAAGGCCGATGTGCTCGACGCGTTGCTGGCCGAGCCGCTGGCCGCTTACGCCGAGCTGGCCGAACATGCCGCGGAGCTGGCCCCGGCGGAGCTGCTGGCCGCGTTCGTCGACTTCACCGCCGACGCGCACACAGTGATCCCGGTCGTCACCGCCGACCCGGCCGTTCGCCAACTGCTCGACGAGCGGTTCCCGCGCACCCCGCCGGAGATGATGGCGTCGGTGATCACGGCGCTGGCCGGCCCGGATCCGGACCGGGCAGCGTTGATCCGGGCCAGCGCCGCGGTCGCCGTGGCCAAGGAGGCGACGGCCGCGGTACTGGTGAACCGGAGCCTGGAGTCCGACGACCGCAAGGAGATCCTTGCCGCGGCGCTGCGGGCCCTCGACGCCTAGAGCAACGCGAGCGCGGCGGCTCCGATCAGTCCGGAGTCGTCGCGCTCGGCTTTGACCACCTTCAGGTCCTTGATGAACGACAGCCCGGCGTGGATCTTCAACGTGCGCCGGACCGGGTCGAACAGCAGGTCGTCGGTCTTCGAGATGCCGCCGCCGATCACGGCCAGGTCCAGGTCGCAGATGGCCGCCGCGGCGGCGATGGACAGACCGACGGCCCGGCCGCAGCGTTCGAAGGCGGCGGCGGCGACCGAGTCGCCGGCTCGGGCGGAGGCGGCCAGCGCGATGGCGTCGGAGCCGGTCCAGCCCTGCTCACGGGCCCACCGCACCATGTTCGGCCCGCCGGCGACGGTCTCCACGCAGCCCCGGCCGCCGCAGGTGCAGGGCCAACCGTCGGGCTCGGCGACGACATGGCCGATGTGCCCGGCGTTGCCGGTCCGCCCGCCGAACGGCTTGCCGTCGAGCACGAGTCCGCCGCCGACGCCGGTGGAGACGACCATGCCGACCATGAACCGGCTGCCGCGGCCGGCGCCGAGCCAGTGCTCGCCGAGCGCGATGCACAAGCCGTCGCCGGCCAGCGAGACGGGCACGCCGGGCAGCAACGCCCGCACCCGGTCGCGCAGCGGGAAGGCCTGCCAGCCGTTGATGTTGATCGGGCTGACGGTGCCGGCCTCGGCGTCGACCGGACCGGCGGAGCCGATGCCGACGGCGCTGGGCACGGTGCCGTCCAACACCTCGGCGACGAGGTCGGCGACGGCCTGCCACGCCAGCTCGGCGTCATGGGCGGGCGTGGGGCGCACGGACCGCCGCAACACGGAGCCCTGCGCGTCGACGAGCCCGGCGGCGATCTTGGTGCCGCCCACGTCGAGCGCCAACACGTGGTCGGTCACCGGCAAACCTCCTCAGGCTTTGACTGCTCCCGCCATGCTAAAGCCGCCGCCGAGCCACCGGGACACCACCAGATACAGCGCCAGCACGGGCGTCGTGTACAGAATGGAATACGCCGCCAGCTGCCCGTACGCGACAAGCCCGTTCTGGCCGAAGAACGAGAAGATGCCCACCGAGGCCGGCATCTTGTCCGGGTCGAGCAGCAGCACGAACGGCACGAAGAAGTTGCCCCAGGCCGTGATGAACGTGAAGATGCCGACCACGGCCACGCCCGGCGCCATCAGCGGCAGCACGATCGACCGCAACGCCTGCAACGACGACGCGCCGTCCACCCAGGCCGCCTCCTCCAGGCTGACCGGGATGCCGTCCATGAAGTTCTTGCACATCCAGATGGCCATCGGAAGTGCCGTGGCGGCAAGGAAAACCGTGGTGCCCAAGAGCGAGTCCACAAGGGACAGCCGGACGAACAGGCCGTACACCGGCACCATGATCGCCGTCACCGGCAGGCCGGTGGTGAACAGGATCGTGTACAGGAACGGCCGCCGGAACCGCAGCTGGAACCGGGACAGCGGATAGGCCGCCAGCACGGCCACGATCACGGCGATGATCGCGGTGCCGCCACTGATCAACAGGCCGTTGACCAGTGGCCGGCCGCCGACCTCCCAGTTCAGGATCTGGCCGAAGTTGGCCAGGGTGAAGTCGCCGGGCACCTTCGCGGCCAGGCTGCCGTGCGTGTCGAACGATGCCGTGAGCAGCCACAGCAGCGGGGCCACGAACAGCACGGCGACGGCCAGCAGCACCAGGTTGACCACCAAGCGGGGGCCGCGCATTCAGACCTCCGCCTTCAGGCTGCGGATGTAGACGAGGGAGAACACCGCGCCGAGCACCAGCAGCACCAACGCGATCGCGGTGCCGTAGCCGATCTGCCCGAACTTGAAGGCCTGCTCGTACATCAGCAGTGGCAGGGTGCGGGTCTTGTTGTCCGGGCCGCCCGCGGTCAGCACGTAGATCAGACCGAAGACCCCGAGCGTCTGCAACGTGATCAGCATCAGGTTGGTGACCACGGTACGGCGGATCACCGGCAGCACCACATGCCAGAACCGCCGCACCGGACCGGCCCCGTCAACCTGCGCCGCCTCGACGAGATCGCTCGGCACCTCGCTCAGCGCCGCCTGGTAGACCAGCATGGAAAACGCCGTGCCCCGCCAGATGTTGGCCAGCACCACGGCCATCATCGGCGCGGTGTAGAGCCAGTTCTGGCTCAACCCGAACCAGCCGAGCACCTCGTTCAACGTGCCCTGGGCATTGAGAAACGCGTAGATGGCAAACGCCGCAACGACTTCCGGCAGCACCCAGGCCGCGACCACGACCGTGCCGACGATGCCCCGCAATAGCTTTCCTCGGTGCTGCAGGAAGACCGCGAGCAGCATGCCGAGGCTGTTCTGCCCGACCACGGCCGACAGCACCACGAAAACTACCGTCAGCCACAGCGATGCGGCCACGTCGGGACTGGTGAACGCGGTGGTGAAGTTGTCGAGGCCGACGAACTTCGGCCGCCGGGCCGCGATCCCGCTCAGCGCCGAGTTGGTGAACGACGCGTAGAAACACCACAGGATCGGGCCGGCGACGAACAGTCCCAACAGGAAGATCGACGGGGCGAGCGGCGGCAGCCACACCCCGACCCGAGGGGAGCGCCTCAACCGGTCTTCACCTTGTCCGCGCCGACCGCCTTGGACACGTCCTGGGCGAACTGCGCGGCCGCCTTGGCCGGATCGCCGCCGTTGACCACGGAATCACCGGCCACGTCCATCGCGTTCGACACCTGCGGGTACTCCTGCAGCGTCGGCCGGTACCGGGTGAACGACACCAGGCTGCTCCAGAACGGCACCGTCGGGTCCTTCTCGGCCAGCCGCGGATCGGCCTTCACGTCGTCGCGCACCGGCAGCCACGAGCAGGCCACGTCGATCGCCGCCGAGTTCTCCTTGTTCAGCGCGGTCTGGATGAACTTCATGGACGCGTCGGGGTTGCCGCTCGATGCCCCGACGGCCAGCGTCCAACCGCCGGACAGCGTGACATTGCCGGGGGCCTGCCCGTTCTGGGTCGGGAACTTGGCCGTGCCCAGGGTCTTGGTCCAGTCCGGCCACGGCGCGACGCCGCCGGCGTTCCAGTACCGGGCGTACCAGCCGCCGTCCATCATGAAGCCGATCTTGCCCTGGGACATCAGCAGCGGCATCTGGGTCTGTGCCCACTGCGTGTCCTCGGCCTGCGCCGGCGTCTGGGCCAGGTTCTCCTTCATCACGGTCTGCACGTAGCCGAGCGCATCCTCGAAGCCCTTGCTCGGCGCGACCCACTTGCCGGCCTTCTCGTCGTACAGGTCCTTGGTCGGCGTGCCGTAGAGCAGCATCTCCAGCGTCTGCATGGACATCGCCTCGGCCGCCGGCTTGCCCAGCGGCAGGTACATCGGCTGCACGCCGGGCTGTGTGGCCTTGATCTTGCGGGCCGCGTCGAGCACGTCGTTCCAGGTCTTGGGCTGCCAGTCGGTCGGCAGCCCGGCCTTCTGGAAGATGTCCTTGTTGAACCACAGGCCGCGGGTGTCGGTGCCCATCGGCACCGCGTAGGTCTTGCCGTCGGTGGCCTTGCCGGCCTGCTTGGTGGCCGGGATGAACTGGCTGTTCCAGTCCGACCACTTGGTCAGGTAGTCGTCGATGGGCAGCAGGTAGCCGGCCGCCGCGTCCGCGTTCACGTTGAAGCTGTCCTCGAACAGCACGTCCGGCGCGGTCGACGGGGACCGCTGCATCAGCTGCACCTTGGCCAGGTAGTCGCTGTCCAGACTGGACACCGGGGTGAGCTGGGCGGTGATGCCGGGATTGGCCGACTCGAACTGCTTCTTCACGTCCTTCATGAACGTGTCCATCTGCGGGAAGTCGCTGTAGTTGCGATAGACGATCTTGATCGTCCTGGCGTCGCCGGCCGAGTCCCCGCCGCCGCAGGCGGCCAGCGGCAGGGTCAGCGCGGCGACGGCCAGTCCCGCGGCGATGGTGCGTGCCCGCATGGGCGCCTCCCCTTGGTCGACTGCGACGTGGACCACAACAGGGGGCGACCGTAAATCCGGTGATCGAACAAAGTCAACGCACTGTCGCCAGTTAGGCGCTGTTCGTGACAAGAACGGACAACGTCACGGGTTGTCACCGGTCGGGTTGAGCACCCGGGCCAGGAAGGTCCGGGTTCGCTCCTGGGTCGGCGCGCCGATGACCTGCGCCGGCGGGCCCTGCTCGACCACAACGCCGCCGTCCATGAACAGGACGGTGTCGGCGACTTCCCGGGCGAACTGCATCTCGTGCGTCACCACGAGCATTGTCATGCCCTCGCCGGCCAGCGTGCGCATCACGCCCAGCACATCGCCGACCAGCTCCGGGTCCAGCGCCGAAGTCGGTTCGTCGAACAGCATCACCTGCGGGTCCATGGACAGCGCGCGGGCGATGGCCGCCCGTTGCTGCTGGCCGCCGGACAGCTGCGACGGCAGCGACCGCTCACGGCCGGCCAGCCCGACCTTCTCCAGGTTCTGCCTGGCGATGCGCTCGGCCTCGTCCCGGTTGCGGCCCAACACCTTGCGCTGCGCGATGGTCAGGTTGTCCAGCACATTGAGGTGGTTGAACAGGTTGAAGCCCTGGAACACCATGCCCAGCCGACGGCGGGCCTTGTCGATGTTCACGTCCGGGTCGGTCAGCTCGGTGCCGTCGACCACGACCTTGCCGGAATCGGGCTGCTCCAACAGGTTCACGCAGCGCAGCAGCGTCGACTTGCCCGAGCCGGACGGCCCGATGATGCAGACGACATCGCCCCGCTCGACCGTCAGGTCGATGCCGCGCAGCACCTGGAGCGAGCCGAAAGACTTGTGCAGCCCGGAAATCTCCACCACGCTCACGCCATCACCTCAAGGCCCTGCTTCGACTCGCCGCTGGTCCGCCGCTCCAGATAGCGCGACAGGTAGGACAGCGGAATGGTGATGATCAGATAGCACAGGCCGGCCACGATCAGCGGCGTCATCGACTGCACGGTGTTCATCGCGTCCCGGCCGAACTTGGTCAGCTCGTACTCCGACCCGGTAAGGCCGAGCAGGTAGATCAGCGAGGAGTCCTTGGCCAGCAGGATCAACTCGTTGGTCAGTGGCGGCAGCACGATACGGAAGGCCTGCGGGATGATGATCCACACCATCGCCCGGAACTGGGACATGCCCAGCGACCGGGCGGCCTCCATCTGCCCCTTGGGCACGGCCTGGATGCCGGCGCGGATCGTCTCGGCCATGTACGCCGCGCCGACCAGGCCCAGCGCCACCACGACCGTGCTGCCGGTGGTGAACCGGATGTTGAACGCGATCGGCACGCCGAAGCCGAAGGCCAGGAACACCAGCAGCGCCGGCACACCACGGAAGAACTCGATGTAGCCGGTGGCGATCCAGCGGTAGGGCGGCACCGAGGACAGCCGCATCAACGCCAGGATCAGGCCGAGCACCAACCCGAACGCGAAGCCCTTCACCGTGTAGAGGACGGTGTTGACCAGCGCTACCGACAACACGTCCGGGAACAGCTGACGGGCCGCGTCCAGGTCGAAGAAGCCGTGCTGGATGTCGCGCCAGTTGGCGGTGAAGGCCAGCAGCAGGACGACGACCACCAGCACGCCGTACTGCGTGCCGCGGATCGCCGTCCGGCGCTGCCGACGGGTCAAAGCCACCGGTCAGCCCTTGCTCGTGGTGGTCGGGGCGGACGAGGTCGCGTCGCCGGGCTGCCAGGACGGGCGCTTGCCGAACCACTTCTGGTACGCCTTGGCGTAGCTGCCGTCGGTGGCCGACGCCTTGATCGCGTCGTTGAGCACCTTGAGCAGGGCCGCATTGCCCTTCTTCACGCCGAAGCCGTACTGCTCGTTGGTGTTGAACTCGGCGCTGACCTGCGTGTCCGGGTTCTTCTTGGCGTAGTCGTAGAGAATGCCGTTGTCGTTGATGGACGCGTCCACCTGGCCGGTCTTGACCGCGGTCTCCAGCAGCGCCGAGTCCTCGAAGGCCACCGCGGTGATCACGCCGCCGTTCTTGGCGTTCCAGCCCTTGATGTAGGCCTCGCCGGTGGTGTCCGACTGCACGCCGACCTTCTTGCCGGCCAGCGACTCCAGCGTCTTGTAGTCGTTGCCGGTCTTGGTCAGCAGCGCCTGCGTGGCCTGGAAGTACGGGATGGTGAAGTCGAAGTTCTGCGCCCGCGTGTCGTTGATGGTGATCGCGCCGGCCACCACGTCGCACTGCTTCGAGTTCAGGTCGGCGCCGGACTTGATGCCGTCGAACGGCGTGTCCACGATCTGCTGCGGCACGTTGAGCTTCTTGGCCGCGAAGTCGACCACGTCCACGTCGAAGCCGACCACGTCGTTTCCGTCCTTGTACTGGAACGGCACGTAGGGCAGGTGCGCGCAGGTCAGCAGCTTGCCCGACTGGACGAGCGAAACGCCGTCCGTGCCGGGGGCGGAGCTGGTCGTCGACTCGACGCACCCGCCGGCGACCAGCGCGACGGCGACCGCCGGGATCACGGTCCACACTTTCAGGCGGGTCACTGGGCTCTCCCTCGTCCGGAGTACTAGGTGATCGGCATCCTGCCACCGGACGGGCCCGCTGCCCACTTGACCGGACGGACGACCATCATTCGGAATACGGTTCCGGGTATGAGGGGAACAGCGATACTCGCCGCGGTCGGCCTGCTACTGGGCGGCGCGGCCACGGCCCAGGCGGCCCCGGCCGCCGTGGCGCACGAGCAGTTCACGTTCCAGTTCGGCGACTTCACCGGGGGCGGCCAGCTGGACTATCCGACCAATGTCCAGCACGCGCCGGTGGTGGTGTTGATCCCGGGTTCCGGGCCGGAGAACCGGGACGCCAACGTCCTGGGCAAGTCGCACATCTTCGCCGACATCTCCGACGCCCTGACCGCCCGCGGCTTCGCCGTCATGCGCTACGACAAGCGGTACGTCCACCCGGACGGCACCGCCGACTACCAGAGCTTCTACTCCAAGCTCGACCTGCCGAAGATGCTCGACGACGCCGGTCAGGTGCTGGCCGCGGCCGAGGCTTCGCCGCACGTCGATCCGCACCAGGTGTTCCTGTACGGCTGGAGCGAGGGCAGCACCGTCGCCGCCGCACTGGCCACCAAGCACCCGGAGCTGGCCGGCGTCGCGTTCCAGGGTCCGGTGGCCCAGGACTGGCGGAGCCTGTTCACCGACCAGGCCACCCGCGTCGCCCAGCCGTACCTGAAGACCTTCGGCCAGGTCCTGGGGCCGGACGACCTGAAGCGGGCGGTCAAGGGCGGCGGTGGCCTCGTCGCCACCGAGTACATCGGCTTCGTGGCGCCGGGCTCGTACAACGGGACCGACTACACCGTCAGCCCGACGTTCGACGCCAACGGCGACGGCAAGCTGGACGTGGACACGGAGTTCCTGCCCGGGCTCGAGAAGACGTTCGACACCGCCTTCCAGCCGGGCAACCCGTTCAACATCTACGGTCCGGACCGGGCCCTGCCGTCGGTGCTGGACCAGGCCAAGGCCCTGCGCAGGTTCCCGACGCTGATCCTGCAGGGCGGGCGGGACGCCAACGTGCCGCCGGCGGGGGCGTTCAAGCTGAACGCCGCCCTGCACGGCTCGTTGCGCTTCTACCCGGCCCTCGGCCACTCGCTCGGCCGGACCCCGTCGCTGTTCGCCGACGACTTCCAGCCCATCGACCAGCGCCCGCTGACCGACCTGGCCTGCTGGCTTTCAGAGCACCTTCGCCAGAAATGACCTGGTCCGCTCGTGCTGCGGGTTGGCGATCACCTCGCGGGGCGAGCCCTGCTCGACCACGACACCGCCGTCCATGAACACGAGCGAGTCGCCGACCTCGCGCGCGAAACCCATCTCGTGCGTGACCACGACCATGGTCATGCCGTCGGCGGCGAGCTGGCGCATCACCGCCAGCACGTCGCCGACGAGCTCCGGGTCCAGCGCCGAGGTCGGCTCGTCGAACAGCATCAGCTTGGGCCGCATGGCCAGCGCCCGCGCGATCGCCACCCGCTGCTGCTGGCCGCCGGAGAGCTGGCCCGGATAGGACGCCGTCTTGTCGGCCAGCCCGACCTCGGTCAGCAGCCGGACGGCGTTCTCCCTGGCCTGCGCCCGCGGCTCGCCCTTGACCTGGACCGGCGCCTCCATCACGTTCTCCACCGCGGTCATGTGCGGGAACAGGTTGAAGCGCTGGAACACCATGCCGATCTCACGGCGCTTGCGGGCGACCTCCTTGTCGTGCAGCTCGTAGAGCTTGTCGCCCTTCTGCCGGTAGCCGACCAGCTCGCCGTCCACCCACAGCCGGCCCGCGTTGATCTTCTCGAGGTGGTTCATGCAGCGCAGCAGCGTGGACTTGCCCGAGCCGGACGGCCCGATCACGCACATCACCTCGCCCGGCCGGACCTCGAGGTCGATGCCCTTGAGCACCTCGGTCCGCCCGAAGCTCTTGTGCACGCCCTCGGCCTTGACCATCAGATCGGTCACCGGTTCACCGTCCCCCGGGCGAAGTGACGCTCGATGAAGCCCTGGATGAAGGTCAGGATCGAGGTCAGCAGCAGGTACCAGATCGCCGCCACGATGAGCAGCGGGATGGTCTGGAAGTTGCGGCTGTAGATCTGCTGCACCGCCGTCATCAGCTCGAAGTAGGCGATCACGATCACCAGCGAGGTCGTCTTCAGCATGGAGATCGTCTCGTTGCCGGTCGGCGGGATGATCACCCGCATGGCCTGCGGCAACACGATCCGCCGGAGGATCTTGGCCCGGCTCATGCCCAGCGCCTCGGCCGCCTCGGTCTGGCCGTGGTCGACCGACAGGATGCCGCCGCGCACGATCTCGGCCATGTAGGCCGCCTCGTTCAGGCCCAGCCCGAGCAGGGCCGCGGTGAACGGGGCGATCAGCGAGTTGGTGTCCACGCTCAGGAACGTCGGCCCGAACGGGATGCCCAGCCCCAGCCGGGGATACAGCGCCGCGAGGAAGAACCAGAACAGCAGCTGGGTGATCACCGGCGTGCCGCGGAACAGCCAGATGTAGGCCGCGGCCGTCCACGACAGCAGGGGATTGGCCGACAGCCGCATCACCGCCAGCAGGATGCCGCCGACGATGCCGATGAGCATCGCCAGCGCGGTGAGGATCAGCGTGTTCTTCAGGCCGTTGAGCACGCTGGACGTGGTCAGGTACTTGCCGACGACGTCCCAGTGGAAGTTCTCGTTGGTGACCAGGCTGTGCGCCAGCATCGCGGCCAGCACCAGGATGACCGCGCCGGCCAGCCACCGACCGGGGTGGCGGACCGGCACGGCCTTGATCGGGTTCGACACTGCGGTGGCCTCAGCTGGAGGTCTGCGGGTTCAGCTCGGACTTGGTCACCGCGCCGGCGCCGACGCCCCACTTGTCGAGGATCTTCTTGTACGTGCCGTCGTCGATCAGCGCCTGGATCGCGCCCTGCACCGCCTTGGCCAGCTCGCCCTTGTTCTTGGCCACACCGACGCCGTACGGGGCGTTGGCGTAGGACTTGCCGACCTTCTCCAGCTGCCCGTTGGTCTGCTTGATCGCGTAGTCCACCACCGGCGAGTCGGCCAGCATGGCCTCGGCCCGCTTGGAGGTCAGCGCCAGCGTCACGTCGGTCTGGGCCTGGAACTCGGAGATGGTGATGGCCAGCTTGCCGTCCGAGGTGCACTTGGCCGAGCGGGCCGCCAGGTCGTCGGCCTGCGTGGTGCCCTTCTGCGCCGACACGGTGTGCCCGCACAGGGTGTCCAGGGTCAGGCCGGCCGGGTTGCCCTTGAGCACGGCCATCGAGGTGCCGGCGGTGAAGTAGCTGACCATGTCCACGGTCTGCAGCCGCTCGGTGTTGATGCTGAACGAGGACATCGCCAGCTCGAACTTGCCGGCGGAAAGACCGGCCAGGATGCCGTCGAAGCTGGCCGCCTGGAAGTCGGCGGTCAGGCCCAGCTCCTTGGCGACCGCGTCGCCGAGGTCGATGTCCATGCCGACGGTCTTGTTGTTGTCGTCGACGAACTCGCTGGGCGCGTACGTGGTGTCGGTGCCGATGGTCAACTTGCCGTCCTTGGCCACGTCCGCCGGCACCATCGCGGCCAGTGTGGCGTTCTTGCCCGGACCGGACACGGCCGTGGTCGTGGTGCCGGCACTGCCGGTGTCACCACTGCCGTTGCCGGCCGCGCCGCATCCGGCGGCGAGCAGCAGGACGACGGGCAGGGCCAGCACGGCTCTTGCGGATCTGGACAACGCGGCCTCCGCTCACTGTCGGTTTTGCCGCATCCTGTCACCCGAACGTTTCAGTTCATAGGGGCCCAATGGTTACGTTTTGTCACGGCCGTGTCCGCCAAGTGGCGGAAAAGTCACCCAGCGTCATGGTTCGGCGTCGCCAACAGTCGCGCCACCAGCGCCGTCCAGCCCGTTTGATGGGTCGCGCCCAGGCCCTCCCCGGTGTCGCCGTCGAAGTACTCGCTGAACGTGATGTGCGGTCGCCACAGGGGTGAATGTGTGGCCTCGACCCGCTTGCCGTCGCACGGGCGGGTGCCGTCGGCCGAAGGCAGGAAGATGCTGACCAGCCGGCGGGCCAGCTCGTCGGCGGCCTGGCCGGCGGTGACCGCCTGCCCGGAGCCGGTCGGCAGGTCGACGTGGAACTGGCCGTCGTGGAAGTCGTCCACCTGGCGCAGCGCCTCGACCAGCAGCGCGTTGGTCGGGAACCAGATCGGCCCGCGCCAGTTGGAGTTGCCGCCGAACATCGGCGTCATCGACTCGCCCGGCTCGTAGCCGATCATGTGCGCCTGGCCGGCGAACTCCACGTCCAGTCCGTCCCGGTGTGCCGCGGACAGCGAGCGGATGCCGTGCGGGGACAGGAACTCCTGCTCGTCGAACATGCGGCTGAGCACCCGGCTCAGCTTCTCGGCGTCCAGCAGGGCCAGGTTGGCCCGGCGCTCGCCGCCGACCTGCTGCCAGGTGATGAACTGGGCGAACTCGGGCTGCTTGCGCAGCAGGTAGTCCAGCCGGCTGGTGAAGCCGGGCAGCTCGGCGAACACCCACGGCTCCAGCACCGCCTGGGCCAGCACCGGCATCAGGCCGACCATGGACCGCACCCGGACCGGCTCCGACTCCAGGGTTCCGTCCTCCCGCTGCCGCGACACCAGGTCGTAGCAGAAGCCGTCCTCCTCGTCCCACAGCCCGCGGGTGGTGGAGCCGAAGTTGTTGAAGGCCCTGGCGATGTAGAGGAAGTGCTCGACGAACTTGGTCGCCACGTCCTCGTAGGACTCGTCCTCGCGGGCCAGCTCCAGCGCGATCTGCAACAGGTGCAGGCTGAACGCGGCCATCCAGGACGTGGCGTCGGACTGCTCCAGCCGCCATTCGCCCAGCATCGGCGCCGACCGGTTGACCGGGCCGATGTTGTCCATGCCGAGGAAGCCGCCCTCGAACAGGTCGCTGCCGTCGGCGTCCTTGCGGTTGACCCACCAGGAGAAGTTCAGCAGCAGCTTGTGGAACACCTTGGACAGGAACTTGCGGTCCGGCACCGCCTCGGCCCGGTAGACCTGGAGCGCCGCCCAGGCGTGGACCGGCGGGTTGGCGTCACCGAAGTCCCACTCGTAGGCCGGCAGCTGGCCGTTGGGATGCATCATCCACTCGCGACACAGCAGGAGCAGCTGCTCCTTGGCGAAGGCCGGGTCGACCAGCGCGAACGGCACCGCCTGGAAGGCCAGGTCCCAGGCCGCGAACCAGGGGTACTCCCACTCGTCCGGCATGGAGATCACGTCGGCCACGTCGAAGTGCCGCCAGTGCACGTTGCGGCCGCCGACGCCGCGGCGCAGGTCCGGTGCCGGTGGCTGGGCCGGGTCACCGGCCAGCCAGTCCCGCACCTTGAACCGGTAGTGCTGCTTCGTCCACATGAGACCGGCCAGCGAGCGCCGCAGCACCTGCTTGCGGTCGTCGTCCAGCTCCGGCGCGAGGCTCTCGTGGTACTCGTCGGCCTCGCGTTTGCGGTCCAGCATCGCGGAGTGGAAGGTCGTGCCGAACGGGTCGACGTGGCCGTCACCGGCGATCAGCCGCAGTCGGATGGTCACCGTCTCGCCCGGGGCCACCGCGTCGAAGCGGTACCAGGCCGCCGCTTTCGTGCCCGGCCGGGACGCGCTGCCGTCCTGGATCACCTGGCAGCTGCCGGTCGCGCCGCGGACCACGTGCGCGTCGATGCCGCACTTCGTGTACCGGGTCTCGTTGGCCGGGCTGCCGAACAGCTCCACCTCGTTGGTCTCGTTGTCCGTGACCAGCAGCGTCGGCGCGCCGTCCAGGTGCAGCGTGTAGCGGCCCAGGGAGGAGTGCTCTGTCACCACCGCGCACCGGCCATGCACCCTGGTCGCCTCCAGCGCCGGTTGGCGGGCGTCGCGGCCCCAGGCCCAAGTGTTGCGAAACCACAACTGCGGCAACAGATGCAGCGGCGCCGCATCCGGTCCGTGGTTTGTCGCCGCGATTTCAACGCAGATGTCGTGCGGGCCCGCCTTGGCGTACGTCGTCACCACGTCGAAGAAGCGGTCCTCCGCCAGCACCCCCGTGTCCGCCAGCTCCGGCTCCCTGCCCTGCCGGCCCGCGGCCTTCGCCATCTCACGCAGTTGTTGGTACGGGTACTCCGCCTGCGGGTAGCGGTAGAGCACGCTCATCCAGGAGTGCGTCGGCGTGCCGTCCTGGATCCACCAGTGCTCTTTGACGTCCTCACCGTGGTTGCCTTCCTGGTTGGCCAGGCCGAACCACCGTTCCTTGAGGATCGGGTCCTTGCCGTTCCACAGCGCCAGCGCCAGATTGAGGAAGCCGTGCCGGTCGCAGATGCCCGAGATGCCGTCTTCGCCCCACCGGTAGGCCCTCGACCGCGCGTGATCGAACGGAAAGAACGACCAGGCGTCCCCGCTCGCCGAGTAGTCCTCGCGAACCGTGCCCCACTGCCGACCGGACAGATAGGGACCCCAGTGCCGCCAGGGGCTGTCCATCTCGCCCGACTCGGCCAGCCGCGCCCACTCGTTCTGCTCGCTCACCCCTCCAGTGTGGAGCACATCGACCGGCATCCGGCAGGACGTCCTCGCCGGTCTGCCGCCGGTCACGTCAAGATGCCCCGCCCGTGCCCGAAAATCCCGTTCTACCTGTGCATCCACCGGCCGCGGGCTACGTCAAGTCCGGTGTGGGCGGCCGGTTCGGCGATAGGTCCGGGGTGGGCTCTGCGGCGCTCGTGCGCACGTCCCGAGTGCAAGCGCATTGCGTTTGCATTACACTGGTGCGGTGTTCTGGGAGGTCAAGGAGAGCGAATGGTCGGTCGAACACATCGCACGGCACGGCGTGACGCTGGACGAAGTGCGGGAAGCGATCCTGGAGCGGCCTTACTGGAGCACACCGGGTAAGAACGGCTCGGTATTGATCTACGGTCAGACCTACGCGGGACGCCACCTCCTCGTGGTGGCGGTGGCCGAACCTGATGGGCGCGCCTTCGTGGTGACGGCCAGGAACATGACAGACCGCGAGAAGATGGTGTATCGGAGCAGGGCGAGGTGAGGGCCATGACGAAGCGGGAGGAGCTTCCCCGTTCAGCCGAGGAGCTCGCGGAGCTGGCTGATTACTACGACAACAACGACACGTCTGGCGAGATGGACGCGGGCGAGTGGGTCGATCCCCGGCCGATGGTGACGACGTCGCTACGGCTGCCGGATGCCATGGTCGCGGCGCTGAAGGAGGAGGCCCGACGTCGGGGCATCCGCTACACCGCGCTGGTGCGGGAGGTGCTGGAGTCCCACCTGGCAGCTCCGCGGCCTGTGGTCGATGTTTTCCATATCGAGGCGCGGTTGGACCATCTGACCGTGCTCGTGGAGAGGCTGGCCGAGCACGTGACGCACGCAGAGCCCCAGCACGAAGTCGGCGCCCGCGAGCCGCAGCGCAGCGCTGGCTGACGACCCGGGACGAATCGCGGGTGCCGGCGGCCCGGCACCCGCGAGTCAGGTCGTCAGTGCCGGGCGTGCGCGTCGAGCACCTTGGCGATGGCCGCGGTGATCTTCTTGGCGTAGTCGATGTGCAGGGACTCGTCCGGCACGTGGGCGTTGCTGCCCGGGCCGAGCGCGCCGGTGGCGAGGAACTGCGCCTCGGGGTAGATGCCGTTGAGCAGCCCCATGAACGGGATGGAGCCGCCGACGCCGAGGGTGCGCCACGGGCCGCCGAAGACCTCCTGGCCGGCGTCGTCCAACGCGGCACGCAGCCACGGGGCGAGCTCGGGGGCGTTCCAGCCGTCGGCGTGCTCGAGACGGGTGAGCTCGACGTGGGCGCCGTAGGGGACGTCGGTGGTGAGGACCTTGGTGACGGCGTCCATGGCGGCGGCGGAGTCGGCGGTGGGCGGCAGCCGGAAGCTCAGCACGAGCGTGGTGAACGGCCGCAGCACGTTGCCGGCGTCGGCCGGCAGCGGCAGCCCGTCGGCGCCGATGATCGACAGCGTCGGGCCCCAGGTGTTGTTCAGGACCTGCTCGACCTCGTCCGCGGTGACGGCCGCGACGCCGTCGGCGAAGGGAATGCCGGCGCTGGCGAAACCGGGCGCGGTGTCGACGCTCTCGCGGATCTCGCCCTGCCGCCCGGCCGGCACGTCCACGTGCATCTCGGCGATCTTGATTCGCCCGGTGGCGGAGTCCTCGATACGGTCGAGCAGCTGCCGCAGCACCCGGAACGAGCTGGGCACGATGCCGCTGACCATGCCGGAGTGCTGCCCGAACTCCAGCACCTTGACGGTGGCGGTCACCTGCACCATGCCGCGCAGCGTGGTGGTCAGCCACATCCGCTCGTAGTCGGCGGCCCCGGAGTCGAGGCACACCACGAGGGTGATCCGGCCGAGCCGGTCGGCCAGGTGCCGGACGTACGCCTCCAGATCGGGGCTGCCGGACTCCTCACAGGCCTCGAGCATGATCACGCAGCGGCCGTGCGCGCCGCCGTTGCCCCGCAACGCCTCGATAGCAGCGATAGCGGCATAGCCGGCATAACCGTCGTCGGCCGCGCCGCGACCGAACAGCCGGCCGTCACGGATGACGGGCGTCCACGCGTCGAGGCCGTCGGCCCAGCCGCCGACCGGCGGCTGCTTGTCCAGGTGGCCGTAGAGCAGCGCGGTGCCGGCATCCTCATGACCGGGCATGGCGGGAATGTCGACCAGCAGCAGCGGGGTGCGCTCGGGCAGCTGGACGATCTCGAGCTCGACGCCGGGCAGGTCGCGGTCGGCGATCCAGTCCCTGACGTGCGCGACACCGGCGGCGAGGTGGCCGTTGGCGGCCCACGCCGGGTCGAAAGCCGGCGAAACGGCCGGGATCGCGACGAACTCGGACAGGCTGGGCAGGACGGCGTCGTCCCACAGCCCACTGACGGTGTTGAACAGTGCTGTTGGCTCCACCCGGCCGATCCTAGGAGGCGGAGCGGCCGATCGGCTCGGAGTGGCGGCGGCCGGTGCTCGGCCCGTGCGGCATGACCCGCACCTCGTAGGTCTCGCACTCGTGGCAGCCCGAGCACACGCACTTGCGGCGCTCCAGCGTGGCCGAGTCGGTCTGCGTCACCGCGATCGTGGTGTAGCTGTGCTCGCCGACCTGGCAGCCGCACTCGGTGACGGCGGAGATCAGCGTGGTCGGGAAGTCGCGCTTCTGGAACGGGTACTCGTTCCCGTCGATGAGACGGGTGAGCTTGGTGATGATCGGCATTGGCGGGCCCTTCGGCAGGTCTGGCTGCGCGGGTTGCACCCCTCGCACTCGCCGGCTGCCTCCCCAGGTCCCGACGATTCCCCCAAGATCACTATAGCGAGCCCGCCCGACACGGTGTGCGACGAGTACTGGGCCGGTGTCGCCGGGTACTGCGGCACCCGGGCCGGTTAGCCTGGTCGCGTCCAGTGTTTCCGCAGTTCACAGTGGTGTAGGTGGTCACGCTTGGTTGACGTTGGTGTGGTGACGCTCACCGGTTCGAGTGAGCGCATGTCAGGATGGGAGAGAGTTCCGTCAGTGTCGACGGACCACCGTCTCACCCCACCGGGTCGGCGGTGGCCGGCGACGAAGCCGGATCCGGTCCGCCACAAGCGGCCGGTCGGCGTCGTAGACGAGGAGAAGGCGCAATGTCGTCCCCAGAACGATGGTCGCGACCGCAGCCGTCGGGAGCCCCAGCCGCCACCGCGGCCAGCCCTACGGCGGAGCAGGTGATCGCCGGCTTGCGGGCCACCAGCGAAGGCGGGCCGGAGCTGGTCCAGCTGCTCACCCCCGAGGGTGAGCGCGTCGACCACCCGGACTTCCACATCGACATCACGCCCGACGAGCTGCGCGACCTGTACCGGGACATGGTCCTGGTCCGCCGCGCCGACCGCGAGGCGAACGCCCTGCAACGCCAGGGCCAGCTGGGCCTGTGGGTGCCGCTGCTGGGCCAGGAGGCCGCGCAGATCGGCGCCGGCCGGGCGCTGCGGCCCACCGACATGGCCTTCCCCAGCTACCGAGAGCACGGCGTGGCCTGGTGCCGCGGCGTGCACCCGAAAGAGATCGTCGGCATGTTCCGCGGCGTCGACCACGGCGCGTGGGACCCGGTGGACCGGCGTTTCCACCCGTACACGATCGTCATCGGCAACCAGTGCCTGAACGCGGCCGGCTACGCCATGGGCCAGCGTTTCGACGGCAAGGTCGGCGACGACAACGGGGAAGCCACCATGGTCTTCTTCGGTGACGGCGCGACCAGCCAGGGCGACGTGCACGAGGCCTTCGTGTGGGCCTCGGTCTACGACGCGCCGCTGGTGTTCTTCTGCCAGAACAACCAGTGGGCCATCTCCGAGCCGACCGAGCGGCAGAGCCGGCTCCCGCTGTACCAGCGGGCCCGCGGCTACGGCTTCCCCGGCATCCGGGTCGACGGCAACGACGTGCTGGCCACGCTGGCGGTCGCCCGCTGGGCGCTGGACGAGTGCCGGCACGGCAACGGCCCGGTGTTGATCGAGGCCTTCACGTACCGGATGGACTCGCACACCACCTCCGACGACGCCACCCGCTACCGGCTGTCCCAAGAGGTCGAGGAGTGGAAGCTGAAGGACCCGATCGAACGGGTCAAGGCCCACCTGAGCCGCAACGGCTTCGCCGACCACGACTTCTTCGACGGCGTGCAGGCCGAGGCCGACGAGCTGGCGGCGGTGCTGCGCGAGCACTGCGTCAACTTGCCGGAGCCCCCGCCGGGCCGGATGTTCGACAACGTCTACGCCGAGCCCAGCGCCACGCTGGAGGCGCAGCGCAACGAGTACGAGACCTACCTCGCCGGGTTCGCCGGAGGTGAGCACTGATGGCCGCGCCGACCATGGACCGCTCGACCGACACGCCGTCGGCCAAGCCGCAGACGATCACCATGATCAAGGGCCTCAACCAGGCCCTGCGCACCGAGATGGAGCGCGACCCCAAGGTCATCGTGATGGGTGAGGACGTCGGCAAGCTCGGCGGCGTCTTCCGCGTCACCGACGGCCTCCAGAAGGACTTCGGCGAGCAGCGCGTGCTGGACACGCCGCTGTCCGAGTCCGGCATCATCGGCACCGCGATCGGCCTGGCCATCCGCGGCTACCGGCCGATCTGCGAGATCCAGTTCGACGGCTTCATCTTCCCCGGCTTCGACCAGATCGTCAGCCAGCTGGCCAAGCTGCACTACCGGACCCAGGGCCGGATCAAGCTGCCGATCGTGGTGCGGGTGCCCTTCGGCGGCGGTATCGGCGCGGTCGAGCACCACTCCGAGTCGCCGGAGTCGTACTTCGCGCACACCGCCGGCCTGAAGGTGGTGGCCTGCTCCAACCCGGTCGACGCGTACTGGATGCTGCGCCAGGCCATCGAGTGCGACGACCCGGTGCTGTTCTTCGAGCCCAAGCGCCGCTACCACGAGAAGGCCGAGCTCGACCTGTCCGTCGCCCCGCAGCCGCTGTTCAGCTCGCGGGTGCTGCGCAAGGGGTCCACCGCGACCATCGCGACGTACGGGCCGATGGTCCGTACCAGCATGGACGCGGCGACCGCCGGCGCCGAGGACGGTCTCGACCTCGAGGTCATCGACCTGCGCTCGCTGTCCCCGCTCGACCTCGGCCCGGTCTACGAGTCGGTGCGGCGCACCGGCCGGCTGATCGTGGTCAGCGAGGCGCCGAGCGAGTCGTCGATCGCCGGCGAGATCGCCGCCAAGGTCCAGCAGGAGTGCTTCTACTCGCTGGAGGCGCCCGTGCTCCGGGTGACCGGCTTCGACACCCCGTACCCGCCGGCCAAGTTGGAGGAGAACTTCCTGCCCGACCTTGACCGGGTGCTGGCCGCCGTCGACCGCTCGCTCGCCTGGTAAGGGGGATCTCGCAGCCATGCCGCAGTTCAAGCACTTCCCCCTGCCCGACGTGGGCGAGGGGCTGGTCGAGGCGGAGATCCTCACCTGGCACGTCAAGCCGGGCGACACGGTCACCGTCAACCAGATCATCGTGGAGATCGAGACGGCCAAGGCCGCGGTCGAGCTGCCGTGCCCGTTCGCGGGCGTGGTGACCGAGCTGCTGGCCGAGCCGGGCAAGACGGTCGACGTCGGCACGCCGATCATCGTCATCGACGTGGATCCGAACGGGGAGGCCGCGCCGGTCAACGGCTCGGTCGAGCCGGAGCGGGTGCCCAACCTGGTCGGCTACGGCGTCAAGGCGGTCACCGCCAAGCGCCGGGCCCGGGTCGGCGCCCCGGCGGCCGTGCCCGCGTCGGCCGCTGTTTCGGCGGCCGTTGCCCCGGTGACGGTGGTGCCGACGCCGCCGGTCCTCGAGCCCGAACCCGTTGCGGCCGGCGGTTATGTGCCGCTGGCCAAGCCGCCGGTGCGCAAGCTGGCCAAGGACCTCGGCATCGACCTCGCCGGTTTGGCCGGGAGCGGTCCCGGTGGCGTGATCACCCGTGAGGACGTGGAGCAGGCCGTCGCGCCGGCGGCGGCCCCGGTTGCCGTCGCCTCGCGGGGCGAGCGCCGGGTGCCGATCAAGGGCGTGCGCAAGGCAACCGCGCAGGCCATGGTCGAGAGCGCCTTCAAGGCCCCGCATGTCACGGAGTTCCTGACCGTCGACGTGACGCCGATGATGGAGCTGCGGGCCAAGCTCAAGGACAGCGCCGAATTCCGCGGCGTCAAGCTCACCCCGCTCGTGTTCGCGGCCAAGGCCATGTGCCTCGCCGTGCGCCGCACGCCGGACGTGAACGCGACCTGGGACGAGGCCGCCAACGAGATCGTCTACAAGGACTACGTGCACCTCGGCGTCGCCGCCGCCACGCCGCGGGGCCTGGTCGTTCCCAAGGTCCGTGACGCCGATCAGCTGTCGTTGCGTGGTCTGGCCGAGGCGTTGGAGCAGCTCACCGTGACCGCGCGGGACGGCAAGACCACGCCTGCGGACATGCTGAACGGCACCATCACCATCACCAACGTCGGCGTGTTCGGCGTGGACACCGGCACGCCGATCATCAACCCCGGTGAGTCGGCGATCCTGGCCTTCGGAGCCATCCGCGACATGCCGTGGGTGGTCGACGGCCAGGTCGTGCCGCGCAAGGTGTGCCAGCTGGCGTTGAGCTTCGACCACCGGGTGGTCGACGGCCAGCAGGGCTCGCAGTACCTGGCCGACGTGGGCGCGCTGCTGGCCGACCCGGCCGTGGCGATCACCTACTGAGGACACCGGCAGGGGCGGCCGTAATCCGCCCCTGCCGGCCCTGCCTTACTCCATCTCCAGGCTGAACCGCTGGCCCGCGTCATCGATGGCCAGGATGCGCACGCGCACCGGCTGCCCGTCGCTGAGGGTCTTGACCTGCGGCAGCAGGCCGTCGAAGCCGCTGACGCGGATGAACGCGCCGAACGGCAGCACCTTGCTCACCGTGCCGTCGACGACGTCACCGACCGCGTGCGCGCCAAGGAATTCGTTCCAGGACATTCGCTACTCACCTCCTCTCCACCGCGCTTGTCCTCTGTGGACATCAGTGCGCGTGGAGGCGGGCCACGGGCCCGCGAGGCGGTCAAACCGTGGCCGGGAAACCGATCCGCTGATGGCTCAAGGCCGACCCGGCAGTCACGGAGGCGAGCCTAGCCGTAAATGCGTTGACCCTCCAGTAGGTGGAGACTTCACCGTTGTGGGCGTGAACGGGGACGAGTTGTACGGGATCGGGGAATTGGCCAGGCTGACCGGCCTGTCCGTGCGGACCATCCGCTTCTACTCCGACTCCGGGCTGCTGCCCCCGACCGAACGCACCCACGCCGGCTACCGGATGTACGACATCCACGCGCTGACACGGCTCAAGTTCGTTCGCACGCTGCGTGAGCTCGGTGTCGACCTGCCGACCGTGAACCGGGTGCTCTCCCGTGAGGTGAGCATTCCGGAGTTGGCCGCGGAGCACGCCGAGGCACTCGACGTCCAGATCCGGACGTTGCGGCTGCGACGGTCCGTGCTGCGTGCCGTGGCCAAGCGGGGGTCGAGCCCTAGGGAGCTGGAGATGGTGCACGAGTTGGCCAGGATGACCGAGGAGGAGCGGCAGGCGATCCTCGACGACTTCTGGCGGGAGGTGGACGAGGGGCTGCCCGCCACCGAGAACGCCGCGTGGATGCGGCGGGTCCGGGCCGAGCTGCCCGACGATCCCACTCCCGCGCAGGTAGAGGCGTGGATCGAGTTCGTCGAGCTGGTGCGGGACCCCGGCTTCCGGGCCAAGATCCGCACCATGGCCGTGGAGAACGCGCGGATGGTCGCCGACGGCACCGCCAACCCGCTGTCCGACGCCTACCACGTCGCCATGGAGCAGGCCCTTACCAAGGTCACCGAAGCCATGGCCGCCGGCTTCACCCCCGACTCCGACACCGGTCGCCGCATCGTCCTCGAGATGAACGCCTCCGTCGCCGCCGCCCTCGGCCGCCCCGCCGACCCCGACTTCGACGCGTGGCTCGTCCGACTGAACGACACCTTCGGCGACGACCGGGCCGAGCGCTACTGGAATCTGCTCGGCACCATCAACGGCTGGGCCGAGTACCCCAGCCCCAAACCGGCCCGCGACTGGCTCACCGAGGCCACCCGCGCCGCCCGATAGCCCGGTGCCGCCGACTCCGCATTCGCCGGGTCGGCGGCCCCGCTCACCCCTCCCGACCAGTCCATTCCCACCTGTCCACACCCCACTACTTATCCACAGGCAGCCCCATTGCAAGATCGACAACGGGCTCGCGGCGGTAGGATGGCTTCGGGGCGGCCACCCCGGGAGTGGTGGGGGATGTTTCCAGCGCTACTGAACGCGGCGAGTTCGGGCAGAATCGGCCCATGAGTGAACCGACGCCGTCCGTGCCGGTGGTCCGGCTGCCGTCCCGCCGGCTGGTCGCCGGTGTCGTGCTGCTGCTGGCCGGCCTGCTGGGGATCGGTGGCACATTCGCCGACCTGTACGAGCTGAACGTGTCGGTGAACCTCGGGCTGACGTCGTTCGAGCACAGCTTCACGGTGACGTCGTGGGTCACGAACTACCCCACCACCGGACTGCCCTTCGGCGAGGGCAGCCGGACCAACTACTTCGGCGTGCCGGTGATCATCGCCGGCGCGCTGGCGCTGTACACGGCGAACCTGCTGCTGCGCGGTCGGAATCCGCTGCAACGGCTGACGACGATCCGGCTGGCCGCCGCGGCGGCGACGGCGATGATCGCCGGCTACGTCTGGTTCGCGGTCACCAATCTGATCGACTCGATGGGCACCAACGCCGGCTCCACGTTCACCTTCGCCGCGGGCACGGGCATGTGGCTGCTCGTCGCGGCCGCGCTGACCGGCGCGCTCGGCTCGGTTCTGCTGCTGGGCCTGATGCCGGAGGCCCCGCTGGCCGTCACGCAACAGCCGGCGGCGGACGAGGCGATCGTCTACCAGGTCGACGTGGACACGCCGCCGATGGGCTTCGAGGTCCCGGTCGACCTGCCGCCGACCGACACCTACCAGCCGCCGGCCAAGCCCGAACAGCACTAGAACACCGAAAGGCCGCTGCCCGTGGTGAACGCGTCCAGCGCGGCGACGGCCGCCACCGAGTTGCCGGCCGGATCCAACCCGGGGCTCCACGCGCAGACCGCGCCACGGCCGGGGATGATCGCCAGCACCCCACCGCCGACTCCGCTCTTACCCGGCAGCCCCACCCGGTACGCGAACTCACCGGCGGCGTCGTAGGTGCCGCAGGTCAGCATCACGGCGTTGATCTGCTTGGCCTCGCTGCGGGACAGCAGCCGCACGCCGTCGGCCCGAACCCCGTGCCGCGCAAGGAAACGCCCGGCCAGCGCGAGATCACGGCAGCTGGCCTCGATCGCGCAGTGCCCGTAGTACTGGGCCAACACGGCATCCACGTCGTTGTCGAGGTTGCCGTGACTGGCGATGAAGTGGGCCAGCGCCGCATTCCGGTGCCCGTGCTCGGCTTCCGACGCGGCGATTTCCGCATTCGTTGCCAGCGCAGGGTTTTCAGACTCGGCACGAAGAAACTGCCGCACCTGCTCGGCCGCGTCACCGGTCAACGTGAGCAGCCGGTCGGTCACCACGATCGCGCCCGCGTTGATGAACGGATTGCGCGGGATGCCGTGCTCGGTTTCCAGCTGCACCAACGAGTTGAACGGATTGCCGGACGGCTCGCGGCCCACCCGCCGCCACAGCGACTCGCCGCCCTCGGCCAGCACCAAGGCCAACGTGAACAGCTTCGAGATGCTCTGGATCGAGAACGTCGCCGAGGCGTCGCCAGACTGGAACACCTCGCCGTCGACCGTCGCCAACGCCATACCCACCGCGTTCGGGTCGGCACACGCCAACGCCGGGATGTAGTCGGCGACGCGGCCGTGGCCGAGATGCGTCCGGGCGGCCTCGACCGCGTCGTCGATCAGCTCCTGGTAGTTCACGCCGCCATTGTTGCTGGTGACGCCGTCAGCCCAGCGGCCGAACCACGTTCGGGGCCACGTTGCCGCTGTGTCCGTACGCGTCGGCCGTCGCCTTCTCCTGCGCCTTCGGGTCGGCGCCGTCCCGGGCCGGTCCCATCCATTCGCAGGCGCAGTAGGCGATGTAGTACGGCTCGACGTCCGAACTGGCCACGTGCCAGACCTCCGTCTGCTGGCCACAGCTCCCGGTCCGTCCGCCCGCCGGCCGCCGCACCGGCACCGCCGGCTCGCCCGACGGTTTGTCGCGATTGCGTCGGATGTACGCCGCTCCCAGCAATGCGAGGACGATCGGCACCCCGATGACCCACACCAGCGCGTTCACCAGCCGAGTGTCCACCCGCCCGCCGCCCCGCCGCCATGTCTTTCCCGTCTCACACAACGGAAAGGGGCACCCGTCCGGGTGCCCCTTTCCGTTGCGGACGTCCGCTCAGGGGATGTGGATCCCCGAGATGGCACGGGAGATCACCAGTCGTTGGATCTCACTGGTGCCCTCGAAAATCGTGAAGATCTTGGCGTCCCGGTGCATGCGCTCCACCGGGTGCTCACGGGTGTAGCCGGCGCCGCCGAGGATCTGGATGGCCCGCTCGGTGGACCAGACGGCGACCTCGCTGGCCTTGAGCTTGGACATGGAGCCCTCGCCGGCCTCGAAGGGCACGTTGTTGCGGCCCATCCAGGCGGCGCGCCACACCAGCATGCGCGCGGCGTCGATCTCCATGCGCATGTTGGCCAGGTCGAAGGCGATCGACTGGTTCTGGATGATCTTGCGGCCGAAGGCCTCGCGGTCCTTGGCGTACTCCAGCGCGTAGTCGTACGCGGCGCGGGCGACGCCGACGGCCATCGCGCCGACGGTGGGGCGGGTGGTCTCGAAGGTCGCCATCGCGGCCTGGCCGCCGGCCTTCTTGCCCTCGCGGGCCCGGGCCAGCCGGGCCTCGACGCGCTCCTTGCCGCCAAGCACGCAGCGTCCGGGCACCCGCACGTCATCGAAGAAGACGTCGGCTGTGTGCGAGGCGCGCAGGCCGTGCTTCTTGATCTTGCGAGTGCTGGCCACACCGGGCGTTCCGGGCGGCACGATGAAGCCGGCCTGGCCGCGTGCACCCAGAGTGGGGTCGACGACCGCGGTCACTACGTGCACGTTGGCGATGCCGCCGTTGGTGGCCCACGCCTTCTGGCCGTTGATCACCCACTCGTCGGTGGCCTCGTCGTAGCGGGCCCGGGTGCGGTAGCCGCTGACGTCCGAGCCGGCCTGCGGCTCGGACGCGCAGAACGCCGCCACCTTCGGGTCGTTCTCGTCGCCGAAGCACTCCGGCACCCACTCGGCCAGCTGCTCGGGCTCGCCGGAGGCGAAGATGCCGGCCACCGCGAGGCCGGTGCCCATGATCGCCAGCGCGATGCCGGCGTCACCCCAGAACAGCTCCTCGGTGGCGATGGGCAGGGACAGCCCGATCGGGTCGGCGAACCAGGTGGCCAGCGACTCGAAGCCGTACAGGCCGATCTTGGCCGCCTCCTGGATGATCGGCCACGGTGTCTCCTCGCGCTCGTCCCACTCGGGGGCGGCCGGGCGGATCACGTCCTTGGCGAAGCCGTGCACCCAGTCACGCAGGTCGCGCTGGTCCTCGTTGAGTTCGAGGGAGAAGCCGGCCATCGGGAGTTTCCTCTCACGCCTTGGGGATGTCGAACAGGCTCATGAAGCCGGCCGCGAAACCGAGATCGCCCTTGACCTTGAGCTTGCCGGTCATGAACAGCACGGGGGCGGACGCGTTGCCGGTGGCCAGCTTGAGGAACTCCAGCGGCGCCAGCGTGACGGTGGCCCTCGGCTCGTTCTCGCCGTTCTTGGTGATCGCGCAGGTGCTGTCCTCGATGCGCACCTGGTACCGGTCGAAGTCGTCGCCGTTGATCAGGCGGAAGTGCACGACGGCCCGGGTGGCGCCGGCCCGCTCGGTGCGGAAGTGCACCTCCATGCGGCGGAACACCTCGTCCAGGATCGGCCCGCGCAGCGTCGGCACGGCCATCACGGCGTCGATCTGCTCCTTGGACGCCCGCGAGATGATCCGGGCGAAGTCCTGCGGGGGCATCGCGCTCAGGTCCAGCTGCGTGCCGTCGTTCGCCGCCTCGGTGAAGGCGGACAGCAGCGTCACGAACTCGTCTTTGCTGATCTTCTTGGGATCGAGGGATGTCAACTGCTCGATGTCGGCCATAACCCCACCTCCGCTTACCTACTCGCCAGTAAGCCTACTGTGTAGTAGGTATGCCGGCAAGCTAGCCTGCTTCGGATGCGGACGAATGACGCGGCCGGCCGGGTCCGGGCCAAGCGGCTGCCACGCGAAGTGCGTGAGCGGCAGATCCTCGACGCCGCCGTCGAGGTCTTCTCCCAGCGCGGCTACCACGCCGCGTCGATGGACGAGATCTCCGAGGTCGCGGACATCTCCAAGCCCATGGTGTACGCCTACCTGGGCTCCAAGGAGGACTTGTTCGCCGCGTGCATCCGGCGGGAGGCCACCCGTCTCATGGAGGCCATCGCCGCCGGCGTCAGCGAGGCCGGCGACCGTCCTGACGTGCAACTTTGGCACGGCCTGCGGGCATTCTTTGGCTTTGTCGGCGAGTACCGCGACAGCTGGCAGGTGCTGCACCGCCAGGCCAGCGCCCAGGGCGGCCCCTTCGCCCAGGAGCTGCTCGACATGCGCCGCCGCGCCATCAGCCTCGTCGCCGCCCTGCTGATGAACACCTCCGACAGCGAGGCCGCATCCCTGCACACCGACGCCATGGCCGCCGCCCTCGTCGGCGCCGGCGAGTCCCTGGCCGACTGGTGGCTCGACCATCCCGAGGAATCCGCCGGCGCCGTCGCCGCACGTCTGATGAACCTCGTCTGGATGGGCTTCGGCAACCTCGTCGACGGCCAGATGTGGCAGCCGCCCCGCTAGTTGTCCACAGCCCCCACCCTCGAATCCGACTTGTCCACAGCCCCACCCTCGCCAAGATCCACCACCCGTTTCCGCTGGTAGAATGGATCTGGGGCTGCCCCCAGGGAGGGCGGGGGATTGTCTTACGTGGTCGGAACGAAGGCGGCGACCGTGCCGGCGAGGTGGGGGCGGCGGCTGCGGATGTCGTGCACGGCGAACTCCCAGCCGTCGCCGGCGGCGGAGACGCTGAAGCCGACGCGGGCCGGCAACAAGACGGGCAGCTTGAAGCGGACGTCGACGGTGTAGGCGGACGGCAGGCGCTCGGCGATGGCGGCGAGGCTGCGGGCCTTGGTCCACATGCCGTGGGCGATGGCCCGCTGGAAGCCGAAAAGGCGGGCCGCCAAAGGGTTGAGGTGGATGGGGTTCCGGTCCCCGGACACGGCGGCGTACTGACGGCCGATGTCGGAGGGCACGGACCACACGGCGGACGGCTCGGGGACCTCGGACGAACCCGAAGAGCCGGCGGAGCCGGAGCCGGAACGCCGCAGGTAGGTGCTGACATCGGTCCACACGACGGCGGAATCGACGAGCAGCTCGCTGACGACGTCGAACTGCTGCCCCCGCTCATGCGGCCGAAGGTCGACGGCCCGCACCCGAAGGTCGAACGGTTCCGAGGCAAGAACGGGGCGGGACAAGGAGATCCGATTTCCCACATGCACCAGACCGGGCAGCGGGAAGGGAAAACCGGACGAGGTCATGAGCCGCATCTGCAACGGGAAAGCCAACACGTGCGGATAGGTGGCGGGCAGCTCGTCACGCAGGCCGAAGCCGCAAACCCGGTTGTACGCGGCCAAATGCTCCAACGAGACGGAGACGTCGGAGCGCGACAGGACGTCGGAAGGCAGCGTGGAACCGCCGCGGCGGAACGCGGTGAGCGCGGCGCGCAGGTACATCAGGCCCCCAGCAGGCTCTGTCCGCACACCCGGACGACGTTGCCGTTCACGCCGGCGGACGCGGGATTGGCGTACCAGGCGATGGTTTCGGCGACGTCGACCGGCAATCCGCCCTGGGACATGCTGTTCATCAGCCGCCCAGCCTGGCGGATGAACAGTGGCACGGCGGCGGTCATCTTGGTCTCGATGAAACCGGGCGCGACGGCGTTGATGGTGCTGCCCCGGCTGGCCAGCTCCGGCGCGAGCGACCGGACCATGCCGATCACCCCGGCCTTGCTGGTGGCGTAATTGGTCTGCCCGACATTGCCGGCGATACCGGCGATGGACGACACACCGACGATCCGCCCGTTACGCCGCAACGCGCCGGCTTTCAAAAGCCCGTCGTTGACGCGGAGTTGGCTGGCGAGGTTGACCGAGAGCACGGCGTCCCACTGGGCCTCGGTCATCTTGGCCAGCGTCTTGTCCCGCGTGATGCCGGCGTTGTGCACGACGATGTCCACGCCCTCGTGCCGCAGCTGGAAGTACTCGACCAGCTTGGCCGGCGCGTCGGGCGAGGTGATGTCCATCTGCACGGCGGAGCCGCCGACCCGGTTGGCGACCTCGGACAGCTCGCTGCCCTGCGCGGCGATGTCGAGGCACACGACGTGCGCGCCGTCCCGGGCGAGCACCTCGGCGATGGCGGCGCCGATGCCCCGCGACGCCCCGGTGACCAGGGCGACCCGGTCGGCCAACGGGTGCTCCCAGTCCAGCGGCTCGACGACCTCGGCGGCGCCGACCCGGATGACCTGCCCGGACACGTAGGCCGACTTGGCGCTGAGCAGAAAACGCAGCGTCGACTCCACATTGGGCTCGGCGCCCTCGGAGACGTACACGAGCTGGGCGGTGCTGCCGGCGCGGAGCTCCTTGGCCACGGAGCGGACGAAACCCTCGAGCGACCGCTGCGCGACAACGGCCGGCACGCTGGTCAGCTCCTCGGGCGGCGTGCCGAGCACGACGACCCGTCCGCACGGACCGAGCTTGCGGATGACCGGGCTGAAGAAGGCGTGCAGGCCGCGCAGCTGCTCGGGGTTGTCGATGCCGGTGGCGTCGAACACCAGTCCCCCGTACGGCGCGTCCCCGCCGGTGGCGTGCGCCTTGAGCACGGCGTCGAGCCGGCCGGAGCCACCGGTCAGCACCGGACCCGCCAGCGCCGGCTGCCCCGGCCGGTGCCGCCGCAGCCGCGCCGGTCGAGGCAGGCCGAGCCGGCTGGTGACGAACCGCCCGAAGCCGGACTGGGCGAACCGGAGGTACGGATCTGACATACGAGACGCCTCCCTACTCGCTGGTAAGTCTACTCATAAGTAGGTTATTGTCGAGGTATGACCCCGACCGTTCAGCGCGTGGCCGTGCTCGGCGGCAACCGCATCCCGTTCGCCAGGTCCAACGGTCCGTACGCCACGGCGTCCAACCAGGACATGCTGACCGCCGCGCTGGACGGCCTGGTCAGCCGGTTCGGGCTGCAGGGCGAACGGGTCGGTGAAGTGGTCGCGGGTGCGGTGCTCAAGCACAGCCGCGATTTCAACCTAGCCAGGGAAGCGGTTCTCGGCAGCCGACTGTCGCCGCAAACACCCGCCTACGACCTCCAGCAGGCCTGCGGCACCGGCCTGCAGGCGATCATCGCCGCGGCCAACAAGATCGCCCTCGGGCAGATCGACTCGGCCATCGCCGGCGGCGTCGACACCACCAGCGACGCCCCGATCGGCGTGAACGAGGGCCTGCGCCAGGTGCTGCTGGAGTTCAACCGGGCCCGGTCGTTCGGCGCCCGGCTGCGCGCGGCGACCAAGCTGCGCCCCACCCACGTGGTGCCCAACATCCCGCGCAACGCCGAGCCGCGCACCGGCATGTCGATGGGTGAGCACGCGGCGATCACCGCCAAGGAATGGGGCATCGCCCGCGAGGACCAGGACGAGCTGGCCGCGGCCAGTCATCGCAACCTGGCCGCGGCCTACGAGCGTGGCTTCTTCGACGACCTGGTCACGCCGTATCTCGGCCTGACCCGCGACCAGAACCTGCGGGCCGACACCAGCGTGGAGAAGCTGGCCAAGCTCAAGCCGGCCTTCGGCGACACGATGACGGCCGGCAACTCCACGCCCCTGACCGACGGCGCCTCGGTGGTGCTGCTGGCCAGCGAGGACTGGGCCAAGCAGCACCGGATCCCGGTGCTGGCCTACCTGACCTCGACCGAGACCGGTGCCGTCGACTACGTGCACGGCGAGGACGGCCTGCTCACCGCCCCGGTCTACGCGGTGCCGCGGATGCTGGAGCGCGCCGGCCTCACGCTGGCCGACTTCGACTTCTACGAGATCCACGAGGCGTTCGCCTCCCAGGTCCTGGCCACGCTGGCGGCCTGGCACAAGAACGGCGTCGGCGACATCGACCGGGCCAAGCTCAACGTCAACGGCTCCTCGCTGGCCGCGGGCCACCCGTTCGCCGCGACCGGCGGGCGAATCGTGGCCACGCTGTCGAAACTGCTGAACGAGCGCGGCTCCGGTCGCGGTCTGGTCTCGATCTGTGCCGCGGGCGGCCAAGGCGTCGCCGCCATCCTGGAGAAGCCCTAGCTTCTTGCCCCGTGACCGAGGGCGACGAGGACGAGAAGGACACCGGCGGCGAGGTCGACCTTGGGCGCGTGCTCGCGCTCTCGGACGGCGTGTTCGCCATCGCGCTGACCCTGCTGGTCCTGGACATCAGGATCCCCGACGAGGCGCATGGCGAGGACTTCCTGCGGGCGATGGCCGGCCTTGAGCCGGCCATCGCCGGCTACCTGATCAGCTACCTCGTGATCGGCGTGCTGTGGCTGGCCCACCACCGGCTGTTCCGCGAGCTGCGCGTACGGCGCGCGCGGATCATGTCGCTGAACATGGTGCTGCTGGCCCTGGTCGCGCTGCTGCCGTTCCCGTCCTCCCTACTGGCCAAGCACGGCGACGAAGCGCTGTCCTACGCGATCTACGCCGGCAACGTGATCGCGGTGTTCCTGATCCAGTCGCTGATCATCGCGGTCTCCCAGCGCAACGGCGACATCACGCCGAAACCCGGCCGCTTCCCGCGCCTCGGCTGGTACCTCCAGCCGATCTCGGCCAGCGCGGTCTTCGCCGTGTGGGCCGTCGTCGCGATCACCGGACACCCGGGGCAGGCCAACTACGCCTGGTGGCTACTGGTCCCGCTGGTCCTCGTCACGCGTCGGCTAAATCAATCTAAGCAAGTATTGCCCAAGCGCTAGACACCGTTAGAGAAGCTCAGACGGAAGCGCAGCCGGCACACGACAGCCGAGGTGTTGCGCCCGACGCAGCGCGCCACCACCGCGCCACGACGGTTGCGCAGCATGCGCTCCCACAGCGCGGCCGGCTCGATCTCCCCGATCAGCACCACCACGTGCTCATCGGACAGCGACTTCACGTAGCGGGCGACCGGCGGCCCGAGCACCCGGTGCTTCGAGTCGAGCAGCACCAGCGGCACCTCGGGCCGCCACTCCTGCCAGTCGGCCTGGAACCGCCGGGCTTTCTCCTGCTCGTCGTCGAACGACACGTGCACGGCCACCACCCGGTCGCCCATCGACAGCGCGGTCGACAGGCACTCCGCGGTCAGCTTGGTGATCGCGACCACCGGCACCACCACGACCGAGGACGTCCGCCGCGGCCGCGCCGGCAGGGTGCCGACGCCGATGTCGCGGCCGATCCGGGCGTAGGCCCGACGCACGATGCCGAACAGCACCACGAAGATCGGGATCACCAGCACGACCAGCCAGGCGCCCTCGAGGAACTTGGACGCGGTGACGTCGATCAGCGCGGCAATGGTCAGCACCGCGCCGAACCCGTTCAGCACGGCCTTGGGCACCCAGCCCCGGCCACGCTCGGCCCGCCAGTGCCGGACCATGCCGATCTGCGCCAACGCGAAGCCGACGAAGACACCGATGGCGAACAACGGCACCAGCACGTCGACCCGGCCTTCGGTGCCGATCAGCAACGCGCCGGCCAGCACGGCCAGCACCAGCACGCCGTGCCGGTGCACGAGCCGGTCGGCCCGCAGCCCGAACACGTGCGGCAGGTAGTCGTCGCGCGCGAGCTTCGCGGCCAGCACCGGCAGCCCGCCGAACGAGGTGTTCGCGGCCAACGCCAGCAGCAGCACCGTGGACAACTGGATCACCACGTACAGCCAGCCCTCACCGACCGAGCCCTCGCTGACCAGCGACAGGATCGTGCGGCCGGCCACCGGACGCACGTCGAACCGCTGGATCAGCACGGCCAGCCCGATCAGCAGCACGCCGAGCACCAGGCCCAGCCCGGCCTCTGCGCGCCGGGCCCGCAGGCGTCGCGGGGTCCGGAACGACGGTGTGGCGTTGGCGATGGCTTCCACGCCGGTCAGCGCCGAACACCCGTTGCCGAACGCGGCCAGCACCAGCAACGCGCCCACCCCGCCGACCGTCGTCGACGGCGACGCCGGCGTGGTGGCCTCCGGCCGGAACAGCCCGACCACGATCACCACCAACACCGAGGCGACAAAAACGGCCGCCGGCAAGGCGAACGCCTTCGCGCCGACCACGATGCCGCGCAGGTTCACGCCGGTGACGATCACCAGCACCAGCACGCACAGCTCGGTCGTCCACGGCAACAGCGCCGGGAAGGCCGAGGTCAGCGCGGCCACGCCGGCCGCGACCGACACGGCGACGTTGAGCACGTAGTCGACCACCAGCGAAGCCCCGGCGACCAAGCCGGCCCGGCGACCCAGGTAGCGGGTGGCCACGGTGTAGGCGCCGCCGCCGTCCGGGAACGCCTGGATGACCTGGCGGTAGCAGGCGATCAGCACGCCCAGCAACACCACGATCGCCAGCGTCACCGGCAGCGTCCAGCCGAGACCGGCGGAACCGGCCGCGGCCAGCACCAGCACGATCGCCTCCGGCCCGTAGGCCACCGACGCGATGGCGTCCAGACCGAGCCCGGCCATGCCGGTCACGGCGGTCAGCCGATGCCGCTGGTCGTCCCGGGACAGGCGGACCGGTCGGGTCGCAGTTGTCGTCACGAGCGCACTGTGCGACCGATTTTGCCTGCCGTACAGCGGTTTTGACGCGCTCCTAACGTGTGAGCTTGGCCCGTTGACCCCGCGCGAAGTGGGGCAGCAGCTCCCTGATCACCTCCTCATCACCGGTCATCGACACGCAGGCCAGGTGGCGATCGGCCGCGAGCCAGCAGATTCCGAGCTTGCCGCCGCCCTCGCGGTCCAGCAGAAAGCCGCGGTGCGGGTCCATGCCCTCGATCCGGAAAGTGGACGGCGCGAGCGCGCGCAGGATGGCGATCGGCCCTTCCTCGTTGCCCAGCTCCACCAGCATCACGTGCGCGTTGGCGGTGGCCGAGGCGAAGCTGCGGAAGTGGCCGCCGAGCAGGCCGTGGCTGCGCAGGGCCAGCGCCTGGCTGCGGTGGTGGCCCCAGTCCGCGGCCGGCATGGACACCAGCCGGTAGTTGCTGTCCACCGCGGATTCCCGGCTCATCCGGAAGCCGTCGGGCACCTCCGTGATCACCAGGTCGGCCCGCTCCCGGTCGCGCTCCCCCGGCTCGTCGCCCAGCAGGGCGGCGAACGCGAGCGGGTCCGCGCCGCCGGTCTCGATGGCGGTCATCATCGAGCGCAACGCGGCCAGCTCGTCGCGCAGCGCCACCCGGCCGGCCTCGGTGATCGAGATCCAGGTCCGCGGTTTGCGGTCCTCGATCACCTTGTCGGTGTCCACCAGTCGGGCGTCCTCCAGCACGCGCAGGTGCCGGCTCAGGCCGCTGTCCGGCTGGCCGAGCTGGTCGCGCAGGGTCGTGAAGGCCACCCGCGGCTCGGCGCTGAGCACGGTCAGAATGCCCAGCCGCACCCGCTGGTGGACCACGTCGTCCAGGCGCTGCGCCGGGTGGGAGTCCATCCCACTCCCCTCCACTTGTCGCTTCGTCCGCACTTATCAAATCGCAAGTACCATCAAGATCGCAACCGCTAGTGGCGTCTTCCGGTGTATTGAGCCAGCGCTAGACGCGCCGATACGGTCCGATGATGGATCCGGTGCGCAACCCGTTCGCCCCCGGCGCCGGGCAGCGCCCGCCCGAGCTGGCCGGCCGGGACCGCGAGCTCGCGGCCTTCGACGTGGTGCTGGAACGGGTGGCTCGCGGCCGGCCCGAACGCAGCCTCGTGCTCACCGGCCTGCGCGGTGTCGGCAAGACCGTGCTGCTCGGCGAGCTGCGCTCGATGGCCGTCAAACGTGGCTGGGGCGCCGGCAAGATCGAGGCCCGGCCGGACGCCGAGCTGCGACGGCCGCTGTCCGCCGCGCTGCACCGGGCGATCCGCGATCTGGCCGTGCGGCACCGCGACCCCGAACGGGTGGAAACGGTGCTCGGCGTGCTCAAGGCGTTCGCGCTGCGCGCCAATCCCGACGGCACCAAGCTGCGGGAACGCTGGCAGCCGGGCATCGACGTGCCGGCCGCGCAAGGCCGAGCCGACTCCGGCGACATCGAGATCGACCTGGTCGAGCTGTTCACCGACGTCGCCGAGCTGGCCAAGGACGTCGGCAGCGGGGTGGCGCTGTTCATCGACGAGATGCAGGACGTGCAGCCGGATGACATCTCCGCGCTGTGCGCCGCCTGCCACGAGCTCTCCCAGTCCGGCGCGCCGCTGGTCGTGGTCGGCGCCGGCCTGCCGCACCTGCCCGCGCTGCTGTCGGCCAGCAAGTCCTACTCCGAGCGGCTGTTCCGGTACGTGCTGATCGGCCAGCTCGACCGGGAGGACGCCGACCACGCCGTGCTCGCGCCGGTCGCCCGTGAGGGCGCGGAGATCAGCCCGATGGCGCTGGACGCGCTGTTCGACGCCTCCAGCGGCTACCCGTACTTCGTGCAGGCGTACGCCAAAGCGGCGTGGGACGCGGCGCCGGCGGATCCGATCACCCCGCAGGACGTGGCCATGGCCGCGCCCGAGGCCGAGGCGGAGCTGGCGGTCGGCTTCTTCGGCTCACGGTATGAGCGCGCGACGCCGGCCGAGCGCGAGTACCTGCGCGCGATGGCCGACCTGACCGAGGGGCGCGACGAGCCCGTCGGCACCACGGATGTGGCCGTCTACCTGGGGAAGAAGCCGTCCTCGCTGTCGCCGGCGCGGGACAACCTGATCAAGAAGGGCCTCGTCTACTCGGCCGAGCGCGGGCGGATCGCGTTCACCGTGCCGCACTTCGGGCGGTTCCTGCTCGGTCGCGAGGAGTAGCTCGTTCGGCGTACAGGGGTGCATCACCGGATGAACGTGGGGTAGCGACAGGGTAGACGCCGACGATTCGTCGGCATGTGCCGCACCTCACCGGACAAAGTGGTGGTTTACGAGGTCGCACGGGTGCATACTGGTACTACCGCACCAGAAGCCAGACCTTGAGAGGGATGCAAACCCCATGAACATCGCCGCTAAGTTCCGCGTCCGTCGCGCCGAGGCTCGTACTCGTCGGGCCGTGAGCAAGGCGATCGACGCTGCCGCCACGCCCGCCATGCGCCAGGAGCTCATGCTGCTCGCCCAGGCGCATCTGCAGGGCCTGCGCTGACCCCGACTTTCTCCGACCGGCCAACGCAGCCGCGCCCGCTTCGACCCGGGCGTGCCCTCCCAGCTGCGAGCCATCGCCGGTCGGCGCGGGATGCAGGGCCCGCGCCGACCGGCATCACCTCCCGATGCGACTCCTCCGCACCGGGCCTCGACGGTTCACCCGAAAGTGACTCAGGTCACACCGCCGGTCCGCTGTAACGCGCTCCGTGACGGCAGCGATGAGCCGAATGACCCCGCAGTGCTGTCGGACCCCCGACCTGGCAGCACTGCGGGGTTTCCCATACTCGGCGAGTGACCGCATCAACTCGCTCGTTCCGCCGACTGGCCGCCCGCACCGCCACCGAGGTGTTCGCGCCGGCGGTGGTGGTCGTCGCCATCTCGTTCCTCGTCGGCCTGCACGCCGGCGCCTCTCTCGGCGCCGGCCTGCTCTGGGGACTGATCACCGCGCTGTTCGCCAGCATCCTGCCGTTCGGCGCGATCCTCATCGGCGTCCGCCGCGGCCGGCTGACCGATCACCACGTGGGCGTGCGCGAACAACGCCGGATCCCGTTGCTGATCGGGCTCGGCTCCGTGCTCGTCGGTCTCGCCGTCCTCGCGCTCGCCGGCGCACCGCGGGAAATGCTCGCGCTCGTGGCGTCGATGTTCGCCTCGCTCGTCGTCACGATGGCCGTCACCCACTGGTGGAAGGTGTCCGCGCATGCGGCTGTCGCCAGCGGCGCCGCCGTCATCGCGACGCTCTCGCTCGGTCTTGCCTGGCTGACGTCCTTCGTCGCGGTGGCGATCGTCTGTTGGTCGCGGGTGGAGCTGCGCGACCACACCGTGAAGCAGGTTCTTGTCGGCACGCTTCTCGGCGTTGTTGTCGGCGGATCGGTGTTCGCCGCACTCCGATGAACCGCTGTGACGCCGGTCATAGTGGTCGAGTTCAGGGCTGGTTTCCGGGGTGTTCACCGGCCGCTCGCAACGCCCTGACCAGCGCGGATGGATCATGGGCCGCACCGGAAGGGGGCCGATTTGGAGACGCCTTGGATCGGCTGCTAATGTTCTCCACGTACCGCAGGGCAGGACGGAAACGGACGCCAGCGGGTCGAAGACAAAGCCACTGAGAAAGTCTGGTAGAGTCAACGACGCCCGGGACGAACCCCAGGAAATCGGCAAGAACAAGCCGATTTGACAGGGAGAATCCGGACCGGATAAGCTTCAAACACAAGCGAACGAAACACCAAAGCCCCTGAACGCGGCCTGAATGAGCCAAGTGACGGTGTGCGTGTGTTCTTTGAGAACTCAACAGCGTACTGTAATAGCCAGTACTTGAATGAATAACCCCTTAGTGGGTTCCTTTGAGATGGTTAAAACTGGATTGAAAATGCCAGTTTGTACTAGTCTCGATCAAACAAAACCTTATTGGAGAGTTTGATCCTGGCTCAGGACGAACGCTGGCGGCGTGCTTAACACATGCAAGTCGAGCGGTAAGGCCCTTCGGGGTACACGAGCGGCGAACGGGTGAGTAACACGTGGGCAACCTGCCCTGCACTCTGGGATAAGCCCGGGAAACTGGGTCTAATACCGGATATGACCCTCTACCGCATGGTGGAGGGTGGAAAGTTCCGGCGGTGCAGGATGGGCCCGCGGCCTATCAGCTTGTTGGTGGGGTAGTGGCCTACCAAGGCGACGACGGGTAGCCGGCCTGAGAGGGCGACCGGCCACACTGGGACTGAGACACGGCCCAGACTCCTACGGGAGGCAGCAGTGGGGAATATTGCGCAATGGGCGAAAGCCTGACGCAGCGACGCCGCGTGAGGGATGACGGCCTTCGGGTTGTAAACCTCTTTCAGCAGGGACGAAGCGCAAGTGACGGTACCTGCAGAAGAAGCACCGGCTAACTACGTGCCAGCAGCCGCGGTAATACGTAGGGTGCGAGCGTTGTCCGGAATTATTGGGCGTAAAGAGCTCGTAGGCGGTTTGTCGCGTCGACTGTGAAAACCTACAGCTTAACTGTGGGCTTGCAGTCGATACGGGCAGACTTGAGTTCGGTAGGGGAGACTGGAATTCCTGGTGTAGCGGTGAAATGCGCAGATATCAGGAGGAACACCGGTGGCGAAGGCGGGTCTCTGGGCCGATACTGACGCTGAGGAGCGAAAGCGTGGGGAGCGAACAGGATTAGATACCCTGGTAGTCCACGCCGTAAACGGTGGGAACTAGGTGTGGGGGGCTTCCACGTCCTCCGTGCCGTAGCTAACGCATTAAGTTCCCCGCCTGGGGAGTACGGCCGCAAGGCTAAAACTCAAAGGAATTGACGGGGGCCCGCACAAGCGGCGGAGCATGTGGATTAATTCGATGCAACGCGAAGAACCTTACCTGGGCTTGACATGCACTGGAAACCAGTAGAGATATTGGCCCCCTTGTGGCCGGTGTACAGGTGGTGCATGGCTGTCGTCAGCTCGTGTCGTGAGATGTTGGGTTAAGTCCCGCAACGAGCGCAACCCTCGTTCCATGTTGCCAGCGCGTAATGGCGGGGACTCATGGGAGACTGCCGGGGTCAACTCGGAGGAAGGTGGGGATGACGTCAAGTCATCATGCCCCTTATGTCCAGGGCTTCACACATGCTACAATGGCCGGTACAAAGGGCTGCTAAGCCGTGAGGTGGAGCGAATCCCATAAAGCCGGTCTCAGTTCGGATCGGGGTCTGCAACTCGACCCCGTGAAGTCGGAGTCGCTAGTAATCGCAGATCAGCAACGCTGCGGTGAATACGTTCCCGGGCCTTGTACACACCGCCCGTCACGTCACGAAAGTCGGTAACACCCGAAGCCGGTGGCCCAACCCGTAAGGGAGGGAGCTGTCGAAGGTGGGACTGGCGATTGGGACGAAGTCGTAACAAGGTAGCCGTACCGGAAGGTGCGGCTGGATCACCTCCTTTCTAAGGAGCACCCAACGCCGGCTCTAGGGTCGAGCGGAGGACCGCCTACCACGGCGAATGTTCGTGGGGTGGTTGCTCATAGATGTGGATACTGGCTAGAAGCAACAGGACCTGCGGTTTGCATCTCCTAGTACTGCTCGTAAGGGCGTGGAACGGGGTGTGGACGGTGAGGTTGGGGTTGTCAGTACGCTGTTGGGTCCTGAGGGAACACGCGGTTTGGTGTTACTCAACCGCAGGGTTCGACTCCGAGATCAAACCGGCCGCGCGGAGCGCGCGGAAGAGGTGTCTCAGTGGTGGGTCGTTCTTCCTGGTTGTTCTTTGAGAACTACACAGTGGATGCGAGCATCTTTGTGGCAAGTTATGAAGAGCACACGGTGGATGTCTTGGCACCAGGAGCCGATGAAGGACGTAGGAGGCTGCGAAAAGCCTCGGGGAGCTGCCAACCGAGCTGTGATCCGAGGGTGTCCGAATGGGGAAACCCGGCCTCAGTCATGTGGGGTCACCCGCGCCTGAATATATAGGGCGTGTGGAGGGAACGTGGGGAAGTGAAACATCTCAGTACCCACAGGAAGAGAAAACAACCGTGATTCCGTGAGTAGTGGCGAGCGAAAGCGGATGAGGCTAAACCATGGACGTGTGATACCTGGCAGGGGTTGCGTTTGTGGGGTCGTGGGATGTTGTTTGTCTGGGCTGCTGACCAGGCGGGGAGTCAGAAAACAGTGTGTTAGTGGAATCAGTTTGGGAAACTGGACCGTAGAGGGTGATAGTCCCGTACGCGAAAACATGCTGTCTTCCTTACAATATTCCCAAGTAGCAGCGAGCTCGTGGAATTTGCTGTGAATCTGGCGGGACCACCCGCTAAGCCTAAATACTCCCTGGTGACCGATAGCGGACTAGTACCGTGAGGGAAAGATGAAAAGTACCCCGGGAGGGGAGTGAAAGAGTACCTGAAACCGTGTGCTTACAATCCGTCAGAGCCTCCTTTGCAGGGGTGATGGCGTGCCTTTTGAAGAATGAGCCTGCGAGTTAGTGGTACGTGGCGAGGTTAACCTGTGTGGGGTAGCCGTAGCGAAAGCGAGTCCGAATAGGGCGTTTTAGTCGCGTGCTCTAGACCCGAAGCGGAGTGATCTAGCCATGGCCAGGGTGAAGCGCGGGTAAGACCGTGTGGAGGCCCGAACCCACCAGGGTTGAAAACCTGGGGGATGAGCTGTGGTTAGGGGTGAAAGGCCAATCAAACTCCGTGATAGCTGGTTCTCCCCGAAATGCATTTAGGTGCAGCGTCGCGTGTTTCGTGGTGGGGGTAGAGCACTGGATGGCCTAGGGGGCCTACAAGCTTACTGAAGTCAACCAAACTCCGAATACCATTACGTGAGAGCGCGGCAGTGAGACTGCGGGCGATAAGGTTCGTAGTCGAGAGGGAAACAGCCCAGAACACCAGCTAAGGCCCCAAAGTGTGTGCTAAGTGGGAAAGGATGTGGGGTCGCCCAGACAACCAGGAGGTTGGCTTAGAAGCAGCCACCCTTTAAAGAGTGCGTAATAGCTCACTGGTCAAGTGGTCCTGCGCCGACAATGTAGCGGGGCTTAAGCACACCGCCGAAGCTGTGTCATTCACGCATTGATCCGCGCGTTCTTTGGAGCGTGTGCAGTCGTGTGGATGGGTAGGGGAGCGTCGTGTGGGGGATGAAGCGGCAGGGGAACCTAGCCGTGGACACTACACGAGTGAGAATGCAGGCATGAGTAGCGAATGACGAGTGAGAAACTCGTCCGCCGGATGACCAAGGGTTCCTGGGCCAGGCTAATCCGCCCAGGGTAAGTCGGGACCTAAGGCGAGGCCGACAGGCGTAGTCGATGGACAACGGGTTGATATTCCCGTACCCGTGTAAACGCGTCCATGGTGAGGCTAGTGATGCTAACCGCCCGAGAGTTGTGGAATCTTCGGAGGAAGCAATAATTGCGCGGGATCCGATCTAGTAGTAGTCAAGCGATGGGGTGACGCAGGAAGGTAGCTCCGCCAGTCAGTGGTAATACTGGTGTAAGCGTGTAGGCTGTCAGGGTAGGCAAATCCGTCCTGACGTTAAGGCTGAGACGTGATGCGTAGCCGATTGAGGCGAAGTAGAGTGATCCTATGCTGTCGAGAAAAGCCTCTAGCGAGTGTTTATGCGGCCCGTACCCCAAACCGACACAGGTGGTCAGGTAGAGAATACCGAGGCGTTCGGGTGAACTGTGGTTAAGGAACTCGGCAAAATGCCCCCGTAACTTCGGGAGAAGGGGGGCCGAGGGACTTGAAGCCCCTTGCGGGCTAGGGTTTTTCGGCCGCAGAGAGCAGCGAGAAGCGACTGTTTACTAAAAACACAGGTCCATGCGAAGTCGTAAGACGATGTATATGGACTGACGCCTGCCCGGTGCTGGAACGTTAAGGGGACCGGTTAGTCCTTCGGGGCGAAGCTGAGAACTTAAGCGCCAGTAAACGGCGGTGGTAACTATAACCATCCTAAGGTAGCGAAATTCCTTGTCGGGTAAGTTCCGACCTGCACGAATGGCGTAACGACTTCTCGACTGTCTCAACCACAGGCCCGGTGAAATTGCATTACGAGTAAAGATGCTCGTTACGCGCGGCAGGACGGAAAGACCCCGGGACCTTTACTATAGCTTGGTATTGGTGCTCGGTTCGGCTTGTGTAGGATAGGTGGGAGACTGTGAAGCTGGCACGCCAGTGCTGGTGGAGTCGTCGTTGAAATACCACTCTGGTCGTTCTGGGTGTCTAACCTCGGACCGTGATCCGGTTCAGGGACAGTGCCTGGTGGGTAGTTTAACTGGGGCGGTTGCCTCCCAAAGGGTAACGGAGGCGCTCAAAGGTTCCCTCAGCCTGGTTGGCAATCAGGTGTTGAGTGCAAGTGCACAAGGGGGCTTGACTGTGAGACTGACGGGTCGAGCAGGGACGAAAGTCGGAACTAGTGATCCGGCCATGGCTTGTGGAAGCGTGGTCGCTCAACGGATAAAAGGTACCCCGGGGATAACAGGCTGATCTTGCCCAAGAGTCCATATCGACGGCATGGTTTGGCACCTCGATGTCGGCTCGTCGCATCCTGGGGCTGGAGTAGGTCCCAAGGGTTGGGCTGTTCGCCCATTAAAGCGGTACGCGAGCTGGGTTTAGAACGTCGTGAGACAGTTCGGTCCCTATCCGCCGTGCGCGTTGGAGATTTGAGGAAGGCTGTCCCTAGTACGAGAGGACCGGGATGGACGGACCTCTGGTGTGCCAGTTGTCCCGCCAGGGGCATGGCTGGTTGGCTACGTTCGGGAGAGATAACCGCTGAAAGCATCTAAGCGGGAAGCTTGTTCCAAGATGAGATCTCCTACCTCCTTGAGAGGGTAAGGCCTCCTATAGACGATGGGGTTGATAGGCCAGAGATGGAAGCTCAGTAATGGGTGGAGTTGACTGGTACTAATAGGCCGAGGGCTTGTCTACAAAGACGCTTCGCATCCACTGTGTGGTTCTGAGGGAACCAATCAGGCATGACCTGGGGCCGGTAGGTCTTGTGGGTCATGGCTTGTGGGTTATCTTCATAGTGTTTCGGTGGTGTTAGCGGAGGGGAAACGCCCGGTCCCATTCCGAACCCGGAAGCTAAGCCCTCCAGCGCCGATGGTACTGCACTCGTGAGGGTGTGGGAGAGTAGGACGCCGCCGGACAAAATTTGCCCGATGCGGGTCGAGTAGAGCGATAACACGCTCCTCGACCCGCATCGGGCCTTTTTACGTTGTACCTTGTTGCCCGTGTCCATGCCGCTGCTTGTCATCGACGCCGCCAACGTCGTCGGCTCCGTCCCCGACGGCTGGTGGCGTGATCGCGCCGGCGCCACCACCCGGCTCCGTGATTCCATCTCCGGGTTGTCGGCCACCGGTCTCCCCCAGACCGGCTCCCCCATCGATGTGATCCTCGTCGTCGAGGGCAAGGCCCGCACCGTGACCAGCTCCCCCACCGTCCAGGTGCATGTCGCCCCCCACTCCGGCGACGACGCGATCGTCGAACTCGTCGCCGAGCAGTCCACCTCCGGCCGCCCCATCTACGTCGTCACCGCCGACCGCGGCCTCCAACGCCGAGTAGCCGCCTACGGCGTCGAAATCCTCGGCCCGCACTCGGTCAGGAGCTGACGCCGGTCCAGAGTCTGGACTGTGGAACACCGCAGTCCCGGGCTGGTGTTGACTCAGGATGTGACCACTGCGAAGCGTCGTGCCCGGGTCCGTGCTCCTGAACTGGTGGGGCGCGGGTGGTTGAACACCGGGGACAAGGCCGTCACGCTGGCGGAGCTGCGTGGGCGGATCACGTTGCTGGACTTCTGGACGTTCTGCTGCATCAACTGCCTGCACGTGCTGGACGAACTGCGGCCGTTGGAGGCGGAGTTCGCGGACGTGCTGGTGACGATCGGGGTGCACTCGCCGAAGTTCGTGCACGAGGCGGACCCGGACGCGCTGAAGGCGGCGGTGGAGCGGTACGAGGTGCACCACCCGGTGCTGGACGACCCGAACCTGACGACCTGGCAGAACTACGCGGTGAAGGCCTGGCCGACGCTGGTCCTGGTCGACCCGGAGGGCTACGTGGTGCACGTGGCGGCGGGCGAAGGACACGTCGAGGCGCTGCGGCGGATCATCGCGGAGCTGATCGACGAGCACGAGGCGAAGGGGACGCTGCGCCGCGGGGACGGGCCGTATGTGCCGCCGCAGCAGCAAAACACCGAGCTGAGGTTCCCGGCCAAGGTCGCGGTGACGGACCGGAACACGTTGCTGGTGACGGATTCGGCCCATCACAGCGTGGTGGAGTTGGCGGCCGACGGCGAGACGGTCATCAGGCGCATCGGCACGGGTGAGCGTGGCCGGCGGGACGGCGGACCGGATCGGGCGACGTTCGCAGAGCCGGCCGGAATTGCCTTGCTGCCCACGGAAATCGCGGCGCAGGTCGGCTACGACGTGGTGGTGGCGGACACGGTGAACCACCTGCTGCGCGGCATCGAACTGAGCACGGGCAACGTCACGACAATCGCCGGCACGGGTGAGCAGTGGCGCATGGGTGACACGGACGGCCCGGCGGACGAGATCGACCTGACGAGCCCGTGGGATGTGGCCTGGTGGGCACCGGCTAACGGCGTTGTCGTTGCCATGTCAGGGAATCACACGTTGAGCCGGTTCGATCCGATCGCCAGGACGGTCAGCCGCTTCGCCGGTACGACGGTGGAGGGCCTGAAGGACGGCCCGGCGCTCGAGGCGTTCTTCGCGCAGACGTCCGGTCTGGCCGCCGACGGGGACAAGCTGTGGCTGGCGGACTCGGAAACCTCGGCGCTGCGGTGGATCGACCACAACTTCGAGGTGCACACCGCGGTGGGACAAGGACTTTTCGACTTCGGGCACCGTGACGGCGCAGCCGACCAGGCCCTGCTGCAACATCCGCTCGGCGTAGCGGTGCTGCCCGACGGCAGCGTGGCGATCGCCGACACCTACAACTCGGCGATTCGGCGCTACGAGCCGGAAACCGGAGAAGTGTCCACATTGGCCACCGACGTCCCAGAGCCGTCCGGCGCGGCCATTGTGGACGGTGAACTAGTGGTCGTCGCCTCGGCGGCGCACCGGCTTGAGCGCCCCGTGCCGCCGGGTGTGTCGGCCCGGCTGGTCGCTGGCGACGCACATCAGGTCCGCCGCCCGCCCTCGGACATCGGCGTCGGCGAACTCGAACTGACGGTGGTGTTCACGCCGCCGCCGGGACAGAAGCTCGACGACCGCTATGGACCCTCCACCCGCCTGGAGATCACGTCCTCACCGCCGGAGCTGATCAGCGCCGGCGCGGGCGAATCCACCGATCTGACAAGGAAGTTGACCATCGCCAGCGGCTTCACCGAGGGCGTCCTGCACGTCGTCGCGCAGGCGGCCAGCTGTGACGACGGCCCCGGCGTCGAACACCCGGTCTGCCGACTGACCCGGCAGGACTGGGGTGTGCCGGTGCGCGTCGCCGAGCAGGGTCCGAGCCGGCTGGCGCTGGTCATGGGCGGGGTCGACGACCAGGCGACGTAGAATCGGCCCGTGGCAGAGTCGAAGCTCCAGATCCAGATGCTGCACGACCGGGTGCTGGTGAAGATCTCGCCGGAGGACGGTGAGCGCCGCAGCAGCGGCGGCATCGTCATTCCGGCCACCGCCCAGGTCGCCAAGCGGCTCGCCTGGGGCGACGTGCTGGGCGTCGGCGGGCACGTGCGCAACGTCAAGGTCGGCGACCGGGTGCTGTTCAACCCGGAGGACCAGCTTGAGGTCGAGGTGCAGGCCCAGACCTACACCGTCATGCGCGAGCGGGACATCCACGCCGTGGCCACCGAGCAGACCGATCAGGGCACCGGGCTGTACCTCTAGCTGTCCTCGCCCTTGGCCTTACGCCGCTGCTCTTCGGCACGCTCACGGCAGCGCCGCAGGAACTCCGCGTCGTCGTCCGGGTTCGCCGCCACGTGTCGGCCCGGCCGGTCGTACTCCGGGAACCGCGACCGGCTCCGCGCCGGGTACGTCCCGAACCGGGGCTTGCCCACCGCCAGCCACAGGATCGACCCGACCAACGGCAGCAGCAGTACGACCAGCAGCCACAGCACCTTGGGCAGATGCCGGCACACCGACTCGTCCGTGACGATCACGTCGACCAGACAGAAGATCCACAGACAGAAGACCGCGACACCCACGGCGCCGTCGAAGTAGAGCACTGCTACCCCCTGAGTTCCGGACGACGCAGATACTGGCACGACCCCCTGACAATCCGCGCGAGATTGCCGAAACGAAAAGGGCCCCTCCGCAAAGCGGAGGGGCCCTTTTCGTGAGTACGGCTCAGAACGCGGACTCGTCCACGTCCATCAGCGAGTTGTCGGTGGTCTCGGCGATCTTGCGGCGCGCGGTCAGCTCCGGCAGGACGTTCTTCGCGAAGAACGACGCCACCGCGACCTTGCCCTCGTAGAAGGCCTTGTCCTTGGCCGACGGGGTGCCGGCCAGCGCGGCCAGGGCGACCTCGGCCTGGCGCAGCAGCAGCCAGCCGACGAGCACGTCGCCGGCGGACAGCAGCAGCCGCACGGTGTTCTGGCCGACCTTGTAGACGTTGCGCACGTCGTCCTGGGACGAGGTGAGGAAGCCGATCATCGTGCCGAGAATGCCCTGGAGGTCCTGCAGACCCTGGGCCAGCGCGGCCCGCTCCTCCTTGAGCCGGCCGTTGCCGCCCTCGTTGTCGAGGAACTTCTGGATCTCGTTGTTGATGAAGCCCAGCGCCTGGCCCTTGTCCCGGATGATCTTGCGGAAGAAGAAGTCAAGGGACTGGATGGCGGTGGTGCCCTCGTACAGGCTGTCGATCTTGGAGTCGCGGATGTACTGCTCGATCGGGTAGTCCTGCAGGAAGCCGGAGCCGCCCAGCGTCTGCAGCGACTGCGCGAGCTGCTCGTAGGCCCGCTCGGAACCGACGCCCTTGACGATCGGCAGCAGCAGGTCGTTGATCTTCTCGGCCAGCTTGACGTCGCCGGTGCCGGCCTGGATCTGGTCCTGGAACGTCGCCGTGTACAGGTAGACCGCGCGCAGGCCCTCGGCGTACGCCTTCTGCAGCATCAGGCTGCGGCGCACGTCCGGGTGGTGGGTGATGGTCACCCGCGGCGCGTTCTTGTCGGTCATCTGGGTCAGGTCGGCGCTCTGCACCCGCTCCTTGGCGTAGGCCAGCGCGTTCAGGTAACCGGTGGACAGCGTGGCGATGGCCTTGGTGCCGACCATCATCCGGGCGTACTCGATGACCTGGAACATCTGGGCGATGCCGTCGTGCACCTCACCCAGCAGCCAGCCCTTGGCCGGCACGCCGTGCTGGCCGAAGGTGAGCTCGCACGTGGTGGAGACCTTGAGGCCCATCTTGTGCTCGACGTTGGTCACGAAGGCGCCGTTGCGCTCGCCCAGCTCGCCGGTCTGGCTGTCGAAGTGGAACTTGGGCACCAGGAACAGGCTCAGGCCCTTGGTGCCGGCCTTGGCCTCGATGCCGGGGCCCTCGGGGCGGGCCAGCACCAGGTGCATGATGTTCTCGGTCATGTCCTGGTCGCCGGACGTGATGAAGCGCTTCACGCCGTCCAGGTGCCAGGTGCCGTCCTCCTGGAGCACGGCCTTGGTGCGGCCGGCGCCGACGTCGGAGCCGGCGTCCGGCTCGGTCAGCACCATGGTGGCGCCCCAGCCGCGGTCGATGCTCAGCTGGGCCCAGTGCTTCTGCTCGTCGGTGCCGTTGCGGTGCACCACGGAGGCGAAGCTCGGGCCGGCCATGTACATGAACAGCGCCGGGTTGGCGCCGAGGATGAGCTCGAACGCGGCCCACGACACCGACGGCGGCACGCCGAGGCCGCCGAGCTCGTTGGGCAGGGACAGACGGAACCACTCGCCGTCCCACAGCGCCTGGTAGGACTTCTTGAACGACTCGGGCAGCGTGGCCGAGTGCGTCTTGGGGTCGAAGACCGGCGGGTTGCGGTCGGCGTCGGCGAACGAGTCCGCCAGCGGCCCGACGGCCAGGTTGTTCAGCTCGCTGAGCACACCACGAGCCGTGTCCTCGTCGGCCTGCTCGAACGGCCCGTTGCCGAGAGTCTCCTGGACGTTGAACACCTCGAAGAGGTTGAACTCCAGGTCACGCACGTTGCTCTTGTAGTGGCCCATGGCTTCCTTGCTCCCCTACTAGCCGGTAACAACAGGATATTACCTGCCAGTAACACCGGCAAGGCCCTTCGCCCGGTTGTGGCGAGGGCTCAGAGCGCGGCGCGGCTGAGCGTGACCATCCGAATACCCAGACCGACCAGCACCAGCCCGCTGGCGCGGTCCATCCAGCGGCGCACCAGCGGCCGGCTGAGCACCCGGCGGGCCAGACCGATCGCCAGCACCACGAGGGTGTAGTAGCTCGCCGACAGCGCCATCTGGACGGCCGCCAGCACGAAAGTGTCGACCAGCGGGTTGCCGTCCGGCGGGAGGAACTGCGGCAGCAGGGCGAGATAGAGCACAGCCGCCTTGGGGTTCGTCACATTGGTCGTGAAGCCGGCTCGCAGCGAGGCCAGCGGGCTCCGCTTGGCCGTCTGGTCGGCGTCGGCCAGCCGGTCCGGCTCACGCCGTGAGCGCAGCAGCGACTGCACGCCGAGCCAGCACAGGTAGACCGCGCCGGCCACCTTCAGCACCACGAACGCGATCTCAGACGTGCGTACCAGGGCCGTCAGCCCGAACGCCGACGCGGTGGCCCAGACCACCAGGCCCATGGTGTTGCCGGCGACGGTGGCCAGCCCGGCGGCACGGCCGGAGCGCAGCGACTGCGTCAGCATCACGGCCAGCGAGGGGCCCGGGGCGACGATGATCAGCAGGCAGGTGATGACGAAGGCCAGGGAGATCACGGCCTCTAGTTCACCTGTCCGTGCCGGCCACGAGCAACCCGATTCGGTAGGAGATGGCCACGGCGTGTGCCCGATCACGCGCCCCGAGCTTGCGCAGCATCCCCTTGATATGGGTTCGGACCGTCTCGACGGACACGAACAGTGCCGACGCGACGGCCCGGTTCTCCAGGCCGTCGGCGATCAGCTGGAGCACCTCGAACTCGCGTCGGGTGAGCAGGGCCGGCGCGGAGCCGGCGTCGGCGTCGGCTGCCGCGAGCAGCGGGGCCAGCACCGGGTCGACGTAGCGGCGGCTGATCGGCGTGTGGTGGATGGCCTGGAGGACCTGCGCCGGCTCGGCCTGTCGTGGCACCACGCCGCGGGCGCCCCGGCGGAACACTCGCTGGGCGAATTCCGCCGTGCAGTGGCCGTCCCGTAGCACCGTCAGCACCACCAGGCGCTCGTTCTGTTCGGTCAGCAGGCGGGTGAAGTGGCCGAGCGGGTCGAGGGCCGAGTCGACCAGCAGCACGTCCGGGCGGTGTCGCTCGTGCAGCTGCACGGCGGCGCGGTGGTCGCGGGCGGCACCGCTCCAGTGCAACCCGGGCGTGCGGTTGACCAGCGTGGACAGGCCCTCACGGAACAGCGGCACCTGGTCGAGCAGGGCGACGCCGATGGTGGCCTGGCCGCGCCGCTGGGCCGGGGCGGTGTGCTGGCCGGCGATGTGTGGTGCCGTCATGCCGACGGGACGTGCGGCGATCGCCGGCCTGACGTGACGGGCGCACGGAGCAGCGCTTTTATCCCCCGAGTGGGGGACGATCGGGCTGGCTGTTCACCTATCTGAAAGTCAGTCACAAATGTGACTCAATCCCTCGGTAAGGCTTTCGCCGGCCGAAATACGCACGTAGGACCTACGTCACACATCCTGAGTGGATGCCGAGGTCCGCCCGCCGCCGGATCGCGGTCTTCCGCACGGACCGACTCCGGCACGGGTCGGCGCAGAGAAACGAGGCGATCTGGCGTGACGCAAACGGAGGGTCTGCCAGCACGGCGGAACATCAACAGAGGAACCCTGTTCTTCTTCGGTGCCCTCGGCGGCATCCTGTTCGGCTACGACCTGGGCGTCATCTCAGGTGTTCTGCTGTTCATCAAGAAGATCTGGAACCTCAGCGCGGTCCAGCAGGGCTTCGTCAACGGGGCCCTGGCGGCCGGCGCCATCATCGGCGCGCTGCTGGTCATCAAGCTGGCCGACTCGCTCGGCCGCCGCCGCACCATCCTGGTCGCGGCCAGCGTGTTCGCGCTCGGCACCATCGGCTGCACCTTCGCACCGAACTTCGAGACGCTGGTCGCGTTCCGCTTCATCGTCGGCATCGCGGTCGGCTCGTCCTCCGCGACGGTGCCGACCTACCTGGCCGAGCTGGCCCCGGGCAAGGTCCGCGGCATGCTCGCGTCGCTGAACCAGCTCATGATCGTCAGCGGCATCCTGATCGCGTACATCGTCGACGACATCCTGGCCGACTCGGCCAACTGGCGGGCCATGATCGCGGCCGCGATCATCCCGGCGGTGATCCTGCTCGTCGGCATGATGCGGATGCCGGAATCGCCGCGCTGGCTGCTCAAGAACGGCCGGGCCGACGAGGCCCGCGCGGTGCTGCACAGCACGCTGCAGGGCCAGGGCGTCGACCAGGAGTTCGACGAGATCAAGGAGATCATCCGGCTCGACGGCGAGCAGCAGAAGGGCACGCTCAAGGACCTGACCGCCAAGTGGGCCCGGCCGGCGCTGGTCGTCGCCCTGATCCTGGCCATCGGCCAGCAGTTCTCCGGCGTCAACGCGGTCAACACCTACGCCCCGATCATGTTCAACAACCTCGGCTTCGGTGCGGCCGCGTCGCTGCTGGCCGCCGTGGTGCTGGGCATCGTCAAGGTGCTATTCACGGTCGGCGAGATGTTCGTGGTCGACAAGTGGGGCCGGCGGCCGCTGCTGCAGGTCGGCGGCGCGCTGATGGCCGTCACGCTGATCGTGCTCGGCCTGTGCGTGACCCTGATCAAGGACACCGGGGTCATCGGCCCGATCACCCTGGTGCTGCTCATCCTGTTCCTGGCCGGCTACGAGCTCGGCTGGGGCGCGGTGGTCTGGGTCATGATCGGCGAGGTGTTCCCGCTGCGGGTCCGCGGCATCGGCACCGGCACCGCCAGTGTCGTGCTGTGGGCGGCGACGTTCACCATCACCTTCGTGTTCCCGGTGATGTACACCGGTCTCGGCCTTGCCGGGGCCGCGTGGATCTTCGCCGCGGTCTGCGTCATCCTGGTGCTGCTCGTGACGAAGTTCGTGCCGGAGACCAAGGGCCGCACGCTCGAGCAGATCGAGCTGGAGCTGCGCGACCGGGTCAACGTCTGATTTCTGTCGGTCCTCCTGGGTAGCGTGCCGGGCATGGCTACCCGACTGGACAACGTGGTCGTCGACGCGGCCGACCCGCTCGCACTCGCGGGCTTCTGGTCGGCCGCGCTCGGCGTCCCGATTTCGTACCAGGACGAGAACGAGGTCGATGTCGGCCTGCCCGGCTTCGACCTCTGTTTCGTTCCGGTCAGCGAGCCCAAGGTCGAGCAGAACCGGGTGCACCTGGACCTGGCCAGCGAGTCGGCCGAGGACCAGGCCGCCATTGTCGCGCGGCTGCTCGATCTGGGCGCCCGGCCGGCCGACGTCGGCCAGGGGCCCGAGGTGCCGTGGGTCGTGCTGGCCGATCCCGAGGGCAACGAGTTCTGCGTGCTGGAGCAGCGGGACGAGTACAGCGGCATCGGCCCCGTCGCCGCCATCGTCGTGGCCGCGCACGATTCCCTTGCCATGGCCCGGTTCTGGGCCGAGGCCACCGGCCGTCCGCTGACCCGATCCGGTCCCGACTGGGCGTCGCTGCGGGGCGAGACCGGCGCCTGGCTCGAATTCATCGAAAGCCCGGCCGTCAAGCAGGCCAAGAACCGTGTGCACCTCGACGTCCGGCCGCGGCCCGGCGACGACCACGCCGCCGACGTCTCCCGCCTGCTCGCCGCCGGGGCCGGGCCGGCCGATGTCGGGCAGGGCGATTCGCCGTGGACGGTGCTCGCCGACCCCGACGGGAACGAGTTCTGTGTGCTCCGCCCGGCCCGTCCGTCCATCCGAACGGGGGATTAGGGCCTTACGACTCTGCGGAGTGCCGTCGGGGCTGCGTACCGTGCTGATCGCGCGGCGATCCGCGCACGTGTGGAGAACTCGTCCTGCGGACGCCCCCCGACGCAGGACGAGCCATCCGCCGAGTCGCGCTCACCTGCCGGCTCGTCGTTCAGTCATGACCGTCGAGCCGGATGGTGACTCTCCTTGGACCTCATCGCCTTCGCCCCCTCCGTCGACCTGCCTCGCGCCGTCGACTTCTACGGCTCCGTGCTCCGCCTCCAGCACGTCGAGACCACCCCCTTCGCCGCCGTCTTCCGCGTCGGCGCCGTCATGCTCCGCGTGACCAAGGTCGAGGCCCTGACTCCCCAGCCCTTCACCATCCTCGGCTGGTCCGTGCCCGACATCCGTGCCACCATCGCCGACTTCGCCTCGCGTGGCGTGGAGTTCACCCGTTACGACGGCATGCCCCAGGACTCGCTGGGCGTGTGGACCACTCCCGGCGGCGACCAGATCGCCTGGTTCCGCGACCCCGACGGCAACACCCTGTCTTTGACCCAGTTCGTCTAGTTGCTGGCGAATTCGCCTTCTGCTGTCTCGTAGATGCAGCGGATGTTGTGGCTGGACAGCAGCTCGACGAGGTCGGTCTTCGGGAGCGTCGGCAGTAGCACGGCGAGGTGCTCGTGCGCTACATACCTCGAGTAGTCCAGCACCTGCCCGAGAGCCAGCCGGACGTACTCCCGATCCACCGAGCCCTTCGCCTCGATCAGCTCCGACCGGTCCACGTCGTACAGATCGACGCGTAGCGGCCTGGTCTCGCCGGGCAGCAGGATTCCCTTGGCTATGACGTTGTGCTGGTCGGCCGCACGCCACTCGCGATAGCGCTTCATCAGCTCCGCCTCGACCCGGTTCGCGTTCCGCTTCGTGGTCCCACGCACGGGAAACGTCCTCGTTCGATGGGCCTCGACTGGCATGTCGAACACCAGCGGCGACGCGATCCGGTCGGCCAGATCCGGGTTCTTCACCTGCTCCGGCCGGAGACCAAGCAGCTTGGCGCGCAGCGCGCGTGCCTCCGCGAGGATTTTCATTGGATTGTCGATGAACTCCTGGGCGACAACCGCGTCGAGTCGGTTGCCCCGGGTTGGCTTGCCTGTGTAGTCGGGGTGGCTGGTCGCGATGTCCGCCATCTTCCTGGCCACACTGTTGGCGTTGCGAAAGTCCGGGCCATGCTCCTCGACGGGGTGAAACTCCGGAGCCTGAAGCAGTTCCGACAGCTCGATGACCCGTGGGTCGCGCTCGCCGCCCGACGGTTGCAGCCAGTTGTTCGCCGCCACGATCACGCAGGCGAGGATGATCTCCTCTCGCGTCCACGGCCGCACTGGGAAGTGCCGCACCGTGAAGCCCAGCGCCAGAAAACGCTGCGCCACAGTCTCATCGCTGTCAGAAAGGTCCGCCGTGGGATCCAGCGCGACCCTCGCGATGGCCTTGGCGTCGTAGAGCTTCTCGTCTACGTCCAGGAAGTACGACTTCGCCTTGCCGAAGCCGTACTTCCGGAGGAACCCGTCCCGGCCGAGTTCGTCGAACTCGGCCACTGCCCTCAGAATGCCAGCTTGCGTCAGGTCCCCCAGAGCCATCTGGCCAGACTAGCGGTCAGCCAAGGCCGATCTGCTGGTAGAAGTTCGTGTTGTCCCAGAACAGGAACTCTTCGTCCATAGTGCCCTGACGGTTCCACAGGCCGACGGTGGCCATGGTGATGGAGTACTTGCGGCCGGTGGGGGCGATGAAGCCGCCCTTGCCGTCGGGCATCGGGCGGCTGAAGGTGCCCTGCATGACGCCCGTGACGGCGGTGAGGTTGTCCTTGGCCACACGGAGGAAGTGGCTGTGGATGCGGGTGTCCGGGGCCCAGACGAACATGGCGGCCAGGTCGGCGATGTGCTTGTCGATGCCGTCGGTGTAGTGGCCGTCGGGCCAGTGCACGCGAATGTTCTGCGCGTGGCTCTCGCCGAGGCGGGCCCAGTCGGCCTGGGTGAAGACCACGAAGTCGAGTTCGTCGAACGTCTTGAGGTGCTGCCGCTCCTGCCGGGTCAGATTGGGCGAGAAGGGCGGGTTCGGCACCGGTGTGGTCGACGGGTCGGGCAGCAGGGTGGTCGGCGTGTGGCCTTCGGGCGTGGCCAACGCGGTGCCGTCGGCGACGGCGGTGAGGGCGAGCGCGCCGAACATGGCGGCGCCGCCGCGGCCGAGGAGTGCGCGACGGTCGAGCATGGTGTCCTCCTTGGACGTCGGTGTGACGCGCCAATGAAACGTCCGCCGTGCGCCCTGAGCCATGACGATCCGTCTGCCCATTCATTCGCCAGGTTTATGGCATGGCCAGCCATTGATAAGCTGCTGCCGTGTCCACCGCCCAGGACCTGGTCGCGCTGCGCTCTTTCCTCGCCGTGTACCGCACCGGCGGCGTCGCTCGTGCCGCCGAGCAGTTGGGCTTGTCACAACCCGCCGTGTCGCACCATCTGCGGACCGTCGAGTCCTTCGCCGGCCGGCCGCTGTTCGCCCGGGCCGGCCGTGGCATCGCCCCCACCGAGGCTGGTCACGTCCTGGCCGCCGAGATCGCCTCGCATCTCGACGGCCTCGACCTCGTCATCGACGGCCGCCGCACCCTCGACGCCGGTCCCGTCTTCCTCGGCGCCCCCGCCACCCAGTTCGACCAGCACATCGCCGCCGCCCTCGGTCCCTTGGCCGACGAGGGCATCTGTCTCCGTCACCGCATCGGCCTCTCCGACGACCTCGTCTCCGCCTTGCTCGACGACCGCCTCGACATCGCCGTCGTCACCAAGATCGAGGGCGCTCCCCGGCAGCGCCTGCATCTTCGCCACTGGTTCGACGAGGAGTTCGTCCTGGTCGGCCGCCCCGACCAGCCCCTTTCCTCCCCGAGGACGTCGCCCGCCGCCGCTTCGTCGGCTACTCCGAGGAAATGCCCATGTTCCGCCGCTATTTCCGCTCGTGCTGGGACATCCCCGCACCCCCGGCCGCCGTCACCATCCCCGACATGACGTCGATTCTCACCTACGTCCGCCACAGCACCCTGTTGTCCGTCGTCCCCATCCACTACGCCCGCCCCTTCCTCGACGCCGGCCTCCTCTCCCTCCTCCACCGCCCCGCCACCCCCGTCCTCAACCCCATCTACCTCGCCACCCGCCGCTCCCGCCAGAACCGCCCCCACCTCAAGTCCGTCTTCGACGCCCTCCTGGCTTCAGCAGCAAGACCCGGAACCTGAGAGAAGACAACAGCGACGGCCCGAGGGAAGCGCCGCAGAGACCCAACGGCGATAGCGACGAGGAACCAGCGACCTCAGCAACTCCCCCGGACAGACAGCCGAGCAAGACCGCAAGAAGCGAATGATCACGAGCGCGGGATGAGCGCACAGAAGGCACATGAGGGAAAACCGCAGGGACGAAGTCGCGTCACCCACCACCCAAGCAGGCGAGCGAAGCGAAGCCGACCCCCACTTCGGGGGTCAAGGGGCGGAGCCCCCTTGCTTGGGGTCTGGGGCGAGAGCCCCAGAAATACGGCGAGGGGTCCAGGTTCGCGCTTTCTGCGAACACAGACCCCTCAACCCCGAGCGGGTGACGGGAATCGAACCCGCGTTTACAGCTTGGGAAGCTGTCATTCTACCATTGAACTACACCCGCATGATCGTCCTCAGCTTACACGAGCGGGCGGGGACGTCCAGCGGTTGGGGGCGGCTAGGCTGTCCGGGTGCTGCTGAGTGACCGGGACCTGCGCAAAGAGATCGAGTCCGGACGGCTGGTGTTGGAGCCGCTGGATCTGGGGCTTGTCCAGCCTTCGAGTATCGACGTGCGGCTGGACCGGTTCTTCCGGGTGTTCAACAACACCAAGTACACGCACATCGACCCGAGTCGGCAGCAGGATGATCTGACGACGCTGGTGGAGACGGAGGGCGAAGAGCCGTTCGTGCTGCACCCGGGGGAGTTCGTGCTTGGCGCGACGTTCGAGCGGGTGAGTCTGCCGGACGACCTGGCGGGGCGGCTGGAGGGGAAGTCCTCGCTTGGCCGGCTGGGGCTGCTGACGCACTCGACCGCGGGGTTCATCGACCCGGGCTTCGAAGGGCACATCACGCTGGAGCTGTCGAACGTCTCGAACCTGCCGATCACGCTGTGGCCGGGCATGAAGATCGGCCAGCTGTGTCTGTTCCGGCTGGAGAGCCCGGCGGAGCACCCGTACGGGTCGAAGCAGGCGGGGTCGAGGTATCAAGGGCAGAGGGGCCCGACGCCGTCGAGGGCGTACCTGAACTTCCACCGCACGGACACGAGGCGCTGAGCTACTCGGCGACGAACTCGGAGCCGTAGCGGGCGAGGACCCGGGCCCGCAGGCTCTGGTCCTCGCGGGGCACGGGCTCGAGGAAGATCTCGTCGAGTGACGGGAACTCGGCGGTGAGCTCGGCGGCGATGCGCACGCAGGCCCGTTCGAGGTCGGCGGCGCCGAGGTTGTCGTCGAAGTCGAGACGGGCGCAGAGCAGCACGCGGTCGGTGCCGGTGAGCATGGTGAGCAGGTCGACGACGACCTCGACCTCGGGAGCCTCGGCGAGGCGGGCCCGAACGGCGCGGACCATGACGGCGTCGGCCTGGCGACCGATGAGCAGACCGCGGTTGGTCCGGCCGAGGATGTAGGCGCAGCCGGCGAGCAGGACGGCGATGAGTAGTGAGGCGACGCCGTCGTAGACGACGGAGCCGGTGAGCTGGTGCAGCAGCAGGCCGAGGAAAGCCAGCAGCAGGCCGACGAGGGCGGCGGCGTCCTCGAAGAACACGGTCTTGGCGGTGGGATCGTCGATGTCCTGGAGGTACTTCAAGATCGACGTGCCGTCCTCGGCGGCTTCCTTGCGGATCTGCACGACGGCACGGGCCAGTGACACGGACTCCAGGATGAAGCCGAGCGCGAGCACGATGTAGGCGACGGTGGGATTGCCCTCGTCGGCACCGCCCTCGACGAGGGCGTCGTAGCCCTGGATGAGCGCGAAAACGGCGCCGGACGTGAAGATCGACACGGCGGCGAGCAGCGACCAGAAGTAGCGCTCCTTGCCGTAGCCGAAGGGGTGTTTACGGTCGGCGGGCCGCTCGGATCGCCGCAGCGCGGTCAGCAACAGCGCCTCGGTGATGGTGTCGGCCACCGAGTGCCCGGCCTCGGAGAGCATGGCGGCGGAACCGCTCAGCACACCGGCCACGGCTTTCATCAGCGCGATACCGACGTTGATACCGAGCGCAACCAGGACGGTGAGCGTGCTTTCGCCGCTGCCTTCGTCAGCCACGGGAATTACCGTAACCGAGTCCGGACGCAACCGGGTGATGAGCTTGCACGTCCTGTCAGGTTCACCTGAACAGTCGACTGTGGATCAGAGAATTCCCTTGTGGCACAAGGGCAACCGCCCCGCAACGCGATGCGTCCTCAGGGCATCGAACACCACCACAGGGGGAATTCTCTGATGAAGCGCTTCGCCGTTGCGGCCCTTGCCGTCGCTCTGCCGCTACTGTCTGTCGCCACCGCGCACGCGGACACCGACACCGTCACCGTGAAGGGTGTCGCCTGGAAGGACCTGAACTCGGACGGCATCCGGCAGCCGTCCGAGCCGCTGCTGCCCGGAGTCAAGATCCGCCTCGACGGCGGCCGCGATGTGGAAACCGACGCGACCGGCCACTACACGGTGTCCAACGTGTACCCGGGGGAGTTGCAGGTGTCGTTCAGCTCCGATGGCCAGAACGTGCTGACGTACCCGCACAAGGGCGACACCGCGACCGATTCCGACTTCGACTGGGTCAACGGCTGGCTCGAACTGCACCAGCAGCCGGTGGACGGCGTGCTCGACAACATCGACGTCGGCTACAAGGCCAGCACGGCCGACCCGTCGCTGGTCGACATCACGCCGGACCAGCCGGCCGGCACGGTGCACGTCGGTGACGAGATCAGCTATCGGGTCCGGACGGCCGTCCTGGACACGCCGGCCCAGTACAGCGTCCTGGTCCAGTTCCCGGACGGAGTCGTGCCTGACCCGCGGCAGATGGCCGGTGGGATCGTCGCGAGCCCGGTCGGCAGCTCCGGCGTGAAGGTCGAGTTCCTGCGCAACCACGAGCAGGGCTACCCGCGGCAGTTCACCGTCCCCGCCAAGGTCACGCGGCCGGTGGACGGCATCGTCTCGGCGACGATCACGGACATCGCGGGCACGGACGTGAACCCCGGCAACAACTCGAAGTCGGAGCCGCTCAAGGTCGCCGGCACGAGCACGAGCACCACGGCTCAGCCGACCACGACGACCACCAAGCCCAGCGCGCAGCCAGCGGCGGTCAAGACGACCAACACGGCTCAGCTGGCCAACACCGGTGCCGACCCGACGTGGCCGCTGATCGCCGGCCTTGTCCTGCTGGCCGGCGGCGTCGGGACGGTGTTCTTCGCCCGACGCCGCCGTACCAACTAGACCTCGGCCGGCTGCTCGCCCCGCTTGACGGCGGCGAGCAGCAGCTGAGCCACATCCACGACCTCGACGTGCTCGGCGGCGGCCTGCTCGGACTTCCGTGCGGTGAGGCCGTCGCTGAGCATGACGCGGCAGAACGGGCAGCCGGTGGCGATCTTCGTGGGGGCGGTGCCGAGGGCCTCGTCGACCCGCTCCACGTTGATGCGCTTGCCGATCCGCTCCTCCATCCACATCCGAGCGCCGCCGGCGCCGCAGCACATGGACCGGTCGCCGTGCCGCGGCATCTCCCGCAGCTCGGCCCCGGTGGCCCCGACGAGCTCACGCGGCGCGTCATAGACCTTGTTGTGCCGGCCCAGGTAACACGGGTCGTGGTAGGTGACGTCCTCGGCGATCGGCGCGACGGGCACCAAACGCTTCTCCCGCACCAGCTTGTTGAGCAGCTGCGTGTGGTGCACGACCTCGAACGTCCCGCCCAGCTGCGGGTACTCGTTGGCCAGGGTGTTGAAGCAGTGCGCACAGGTGACGACCACCTTGCGCTTGCCCGGCTCACGGCCGTCGAAGACGGTGTTGAGCACCTCGACGTTCTGCTGGGCCAACATCTGGAACAGGAACTCGTTGCCGGCCCGCCGCGCGGGATCGCCGGTGCAGGTCTCCTCCGAGCCCAGCACGGTGAACTTCACGTCGGCGTTGTGCAGCAGCTCGGCCACGGCCTGGGTGGTCTTCTTGGCCCGGTCCTCGAACGCGCCGGCGCAGCCGACCCAGAACAGGTACTCGACGTCGGCGGCCAGCTCGCCGTCAAACACCGGCACCTCGAACGGCAGCCCCTCGGTCCAGGCCAGCCGGTCCTTGGCGTTCTGGCCCCACGGGTTGCCCTTGTTCTCCAGGTTCTTGAACATCCCGCCGAGCTCGGTGGGGAAGTTCGACTCGATCAGCACCTGGTAGCGCCGCATGTCGACGATGTGGTCCACGTGCTCGATGTCCACCGGGCACTGCTCGACGCAGGCGCCGCAGCTGGTGCATGACCACAGCACGTCCGGGTCGATGACGCCGAACTCCTCGCCGCCGCCGATCAGCGGCCGGCCGGACTCGGCCAGCGCGAGCACGTCGATCTTGGCCAGCCGGGCCTCGGCGTCGTCGCCGACGATGCCGATCTCGTCACCGGCCATGTCCTTGCGGCCACCGGCCAGCAGGTACGGGGCCTTGGCGTAGGCGTGGTCGCGCAGCTGCGTGATGACCAGCTTGGGGGACAACGGCTTTCCGGTGTTCCAGGCCGGGCACTGGGACTGGCAGCGGCCGCACTCGGTGCAGGTGCTGAAGTCCAGCCAGCCCTTCCAGCTGAAGTCCTCGATCTTGCCGGCGCCGAAGACGTCCTTCTCCGGGTCGGCTTCCTCGAAGTCCAGCGGCTTGCCGCCGCTCATCATCGGCCGCAGCGCGCCCAGCGCGACCGCGCCGTCGTCCTCACGCTTGAAGTAGATGTTGAAGAAGGCGCTGAACCGGTGCCAGGCCACGCCCATGGTCAGGTTCTTCGACACCACCGCGAGCCAGATCATGCCGCTCAGCAGCTTGATGATCGCCATCACGGAGACCAGGTCCGGGTTGGCCGGCAGCAGGTGGCCGAGCGGCCCGGTGACGAAGTTGGCCCACAGCGGCTGGTCCTCGAGGCCGCTGGCCTCCTTGAACGCCTTGACGCCGAGAATGCCCAGGCCCTCGATGATGACCACGGCCTCGACGAAGTAGGCCTGCTTGAAGTTGGAGCCGGCGAACCGGGACAGCCGGTCGGCCCGGCGCGGGTGGTTGAGCTGGCGGATCACGGCCAGCGCCACACCACCCACCACGGTGCCGACGCCGAGCACCTCGGTGACGAAGTTCCACACCGCCCAGTCGCCGATGACCGGCCAGTGCCAGGCCGGCACGAAGACCTCGCCGTAGGCCTCGAACAGCACCAGCGAGCCGATCAGGAAGCCCCACATGACCAGCCAGTGCCACGGCGCGACGGTGCGCACCTTGGCCATCCTGGTGTGCGCGGCGAACTCCTTGACCAGGGTGGCCAGCCTGGGCAGGAACGGGCCGTTGCGGGTGGGGTCGGGCTGGCCGAGCCGGATGGTTCGCACCTGGCGCAGCACGGCGGCGACGAACATGCCCCACGCGACGACGCTGACGGCAACACCGATCACGCCGAGCGTGACCTGCAGAGCACCCATTGCTCCCTCGCCCTTCCCGTTACGGACAAGTCGTCCGGGCAGCCTAATCGAAGTTACTGGTCAGTAACTACTTGACGTGGCGTGGCTCGCACCACTGAAGGGAACACGGGCCCGGGCTCTCACGTTGGACGGTCAGGAAGCTTGAGCGGACTGGACTCAACTCCGGTCCGTTTGGCAAACTTGAGTCGACGCTGCTCAACCGGCAGCGGTGCACAGTTTCAGGGAGGCAGTTCAATGGCGCGTGCGGTCGGCATCGACCTGGGGACGACCAACTCCGTCGTCGCCGTCCTTGAGGGCGGTGAGCCGACGGTGATCGCCAACTCCGAGGGTTCGCGTACCACCCCGTCCATCGTGGCGTTCGCCAAGAACGGCGAGGTTCTGACCGGTCAGCCGGCCAAGAACCAGGCCGTCACCAACGTCGACCGGACCATCCGTTCGGTCAAGCGGCACATCGGCACGTCGTGGACGCAGGAGATCGACGGCAAGGCCTACACCGCGCAGGAGATCTCCGCGCGGGTGCTGATGAAGCTCAAGCGGGACGCGGAGGCGTACCTGGGCGAGGAGATCACCGACGCGGTGATCACCGTCCCGGCCTACTTCGAGGACGCGCAGCGGCAGGCCACCAAGGAGGCCGGCCAGATCGCGGGCCTCAACGTGCTCCGCATCGTCAACGAGCCGACCTCGGCCGCCCTGGCCTACGGCCTGGACAAGGGCGAGAAGGAGCAGACCATCCTGGTCTTCGACCTCGGTGGCGGCACCTTCGACGTCTCCCTGCTGGAGCTGGGTGACGGCGTGGTCGAGGTCCGCGCGACCTCCGGTGACAACCACCTCGGTGGCGACGACTGGGACCAGCGCATCGTCGACTGGCTGGTGGAGAAGTTCAAGACCAGCAGCGGCATCGACCTGACCAAGGACAAGATGGCGCTCCAGCGGATCCGTGAGGCCGCCGAGAAGGCCAAGATCGAGCTGTCCTCCTCGTCCACCGCCAGCATCAACCTGCCCTACATCACCGTGGACAGCGACAAGAACCCGCTGTTCCTGGACGAGACGCTGTCCCGCGCCGAGTTCCAGCGGATCACCTCCGACCTGCTCGACCGCTGCCGGGCTCCGTTCAACCACGTGATCAAGGACGCCGGCGTCAAGATCGCCGACATCGACCACGTCGTGCTGGTCGGCGGCTCCACCCGCATGCCGGCCGTGACCGAGCTGGTCAAGGAGCTGACCGGCGGCCGCGAGCCGAACAAGGGCGTGAACCCGGACGAGGTCGTGGCGGTCGGCGCCGCGTTGCAGGCCGGTGTGCTGAAGGGCGAGGTCAAGGACGTCCTGCTGCTCGACGTCACCCCGCTGTCCCTCGGTATCGAGACCAAGGGCGGCATCATGACCAAGCTGATCGAGCGCAACACCACGATCCCGACCAAGCGCTCCGAGATCTTCACCACGGCCGACGACAACCAGCCGTCCGTGCAGATCCAGGTGTTCCAGGGCGAGCGCGAGATCGCGGCGCAGAACAAGAAGCTCGGCATGTTCGAGCTGACCGGCCTGCCGCCGGCCCCGCGCGGCGTGCCGCAGATCGAGGTCACCTTCGACATCGACGCCAACGGCATCGTGCACGTGCAGGCCAAGGACCTGGGCACGGGCAAGGAGCAGTCGATGACGATCACCGGCGGCTCGGCGCTGCCCAAGGACGACATCGACCGCATGATCAAGGACGCCGAGGAGCACGCGGAGGAGGACAAGCGCCGCCGCGAGGAGGCCGAGACCCGCAACCAGGCGGAGACCTTGGTCTACAGCACCGAGAAGTTCATCAAGGACAACGACGAGAAGCTGCCGGCCGACACCAAGGAGAAGGTGCAGGCGGCCATCGTCGAGGCCCAGGAGGCGCTCAAGGGCACCGACCTCGGGGCGATCAAGTCCGCGGTGGAGAAGCTGGCCACCGAGTCCCAGGCGCTGGGCTCCGCGCTGTACGCCAACGCGCCGGGCGCCGAGGGCGCTCCGGCCGGCGACGCGCCGGGTGCGCAGGCCGGCCCGCAGGCCGATGACGTGGTTGACGCCGAGATCGTGGACGAGGACCCGAAGAAGTGAGCGACGAGCAGGAGCAGCCGGTGGTCGTGAACGACCGCCGACGGATCGACCCGGAGACGGGCCAGCTTCGCGACGTGGAGCCGGGCGAGCTGGCCGACGAGACCGAGGGTCTCGCCGGCCGGCACGCCGCCGAGGACGCCGTGCCCGACCCGGCCGCGGAGTTCAAGGCGCAGCTGGACGAGCGGACCGCCGACCTCCAGCGACTCCAGGCCGAGTACGCCAACTACCGCAAGCGGGTGGAGCGGGACCGCGAGGTCAACGCGACGGCCGCCAAGGGGCAGATCGTCAACGAGCTGCTCGGCGTGCTGGACGACGTGGAGCGGGCCGCCGCGCACGGCGACCTGACCGGCGCGTTCAAGTCGGTCAGCGACAAGCTGGTGGCGGTGCTCCAGGCCAGCGGCCTCGAGCCGTTCGGCCACGAGGGCGAGGAGTTCGACCCCTCGGTGCACGAGGCGGTGCAGCACAACACCTCGGCCGAGGTGACCGGCCCGACCGTGACGGCCGTGCTCCGGCGCGGCTACCGGTTCGGCGAGCGCCTGCTGCGGCCGGCGCTGGTCGCGGTCACCGACCATGAGCCGGCGAACGCTGAGTAAGTACCACGCAGGAGGGAGGGACGCCCGGTGAGCGCACGGGATTGGATCGACAAGGATTTCTACGGCGACCTGGGCGTCTCCTCCGACGCCACGGCCGACGAGATCAAGAAGGCGTACCGGAAGCTGGCCCGGGAGCTGCACCCCGACGCCAACCCCGGTGACGCCAAGGCCGAGGCCCGCTTCAAGTCGGTCTCGCAGGCCTACGGCGTGCTGTCGGACGCGGAGAAGCGCAAGCAGTACGACGAGGCCCGGCGGCTGTTCGGCTCCGGCGGGTTCCGGCCCGGCGGTGGCGGCTTCGGCGGCGGCACGAGCTCGTTCGACCTTGGCGACCTGTTCGGCGGGGCGCAGGCCGGCGGTGGGCAGGGTGGCCTCGGCGACCTGCTCGGCGGCCTGTTCGGCCGGGGCGGGCGAGGCGCGGGAGCGGCGTCGGCGACGCGGGCCAAGCGCGGCGACGACGTCGAGACCGACGTGCGGATCGACTTCGTGGAGGCGGTCCGCGGCGCGACGGTGCCGCTGCGGCTGTCCAGCCCGTCGACCTGCGGCACCTGCCACGGGTCGGGGGCCAAGCCGGGCACCACGCCGCGCACCTGTCCGACCTGCAAGGGCGCCGGGCTGGTCAGCCGGAGCCAGGGCGCGTTCGCGTTCAGCGAGCCGTGCCGCGACTGCCGGGGCACCGGCAAGATCATCGACGACCCGTGCCCGGAGTGCGCCGGCGAGGGCGTGAGCACCAAGGTGCGCACGCTGACCGTGCGGATTCCGGCCGGTGTCGACGACGGTCAGCGGATCCGGCTGGCCGGCCAGGGCGAGCCCGGACGCAACGGCGGACCCAGCGGCGACCTGTTCGTCCGCGTGCACGTCACGCCGCACGCGGTGTTCGGACGATCCGGTGACGATCTCACGGTGACGGTCCCGGTGACCTTCCCCGAGCTGGCGCTGGGCACCACACTGACGGTGCCGACGCTGGACTCGAGCGTCAACGTGAAGGTGCACCCGGGCACGGCCAGCGGCCGCATCCTGCGGGTGCGCGGCAAGGGCATCGAGCGCAGGGACGGCCGCACGGGAGACCTGCTGGTCACGCTGCAGGTGGCGGTGCCGTCGCGGTTGGACGGCAAGGCCGAGGAGGCGCTGAAGGCGTACGCCGAGGCCACCGCCGACCACGACCCGCGGGCGGAGTTGGACGCGCTGCTGGGAAAGGGTGAGACGTGATGGGCAACCCGTTCTCGTTCCCGCCGGGGACCAACGAGGACACTCCGGTGTTCGTGATCTCGGTGGCGGCCCAGCTCTCCGGGCTGCACGCGCAGACGCTGCGCAGCTACGACCGGCTCGGCCTGGTGTCGCCGGGCCGGGCCACCGGCGGTGGTCGGCGCTACTCGGCCCGGGACATCTCGCTGCTCCGCGAGGTGCAGCGGCTGTCCCAGGAGGAAGGCGTCAACCTGGCCGGCATCAAGCGCATCATCGACCTGGAGAACCAGGTGGACGCGCTGAAGTCCCGGCTGACCGAGCTGCTGGAGGAGCTGGCCGCGGCGCACGCGGCGGCCGAGCAGGCCGCGGCCGCGGTGCACGCCTCGTACCGCCGCGACCTGGTGCCGGTCCGTCAGCAGCAGCAGATCGTGGTCTGGAAGCCCAAGAAGTAACCCCGGCGAGTCCCGCCCACAGTCACACCGAAAGTACGAAACGGATTCGTGCTTTCGGTGTGACGCTAAGCGGGACTCGCCGGGGTTGTTAGTCGAGGGTGAACGGGTCGTAGCGGATGTGGTCCAGCGGCGTGCCGGCCACCAGCATCCGCGACACGGTGGCCCGGATCATCGCCGGCGAGCCGCAGACCAGGACCTCCCGGTCCGACCAGGCGCCGTAGCGGGTGACCACGTCGGCCAGCGAGCCGTGCTCGTAGCCCTGCAGGCCCGGCTCGGACTCGACCACCGGCACCACGGTCAGCCAGGGGTTGCTCTGGGCGATGCGCTGGAGGTTCTCCAGGTCGTACAGGTCCTCACGGGTGCGGCCGCCGACGAACAGGTGCACCCGGGGGTTCTCGCCCCACTGGGCCAGGTTGTCCAGGATGGACCGCATCGGGGAGACACCGGTGCCGCCGGCGACCATCAGAATGTCCCGCTCACCCTCGCGGTCCACGGTGAGCCGGCCCATCGGGGCGCCGATCCGCCACTGGTCGCCGACCTGGGTGTGGGCCACGATCGACCGGCTGACCCAGCCGCTGTTGACGGCGCGGATGTGGAACTCGATGGTGCCGTCCTCGCGGGGCGCGTTGGCCGGGCTGTAGTAGCGCCACAACCGGGGCCGCTGCGGGGTCTCCACGCTCACGTACTGGCCGGGCTGGTAGGGCACCGGGTAGTCGGGCTGCACCCGGACGACGGCCAGACCCCAGCTCAGGCGCTTGTGGTCGACGACGGTGGCCGGCCAGAAGGCGGGGCCCTCGTCGGCCGCCGCGGCCTCCTGCATGGACCGGGCCATGATCGTGTACGCCTCGGCCCAGGCCCGCTCGACCTGCGGCGTCCACGACTTGCCGGCGAACTTCTTGATCGAGGCCAGCAGCGCGGTGCCGACCGACTCGTAGTGGCTGGCGACCACGCCGAACTTGCGGTGGTCGCGGCCGAGCTGGCGCAGGAACGGGATCAGGTCGTCCGGGCGGTCGACCATCTGCACCACGTGCACGAGGGCCCGCAGCAGGCGGCTGCGCTGCACCGACATGTTCACCGGGAACATGTCCCGGGTGGTCGGCGCGAGGCTGAACAGCATCCCGTAGAAGAACTTCGCCACTTCGTCGGCGCAGGGTTCAACGACCGCGAAGCTCTCGCGAATCATCCGCACCATCGCGGTGACACCAGGTGGCGGTTCGCGTTGAGGGTTGGTCGCAGGCAAGGGATTCAACACGGCGTTGGCTGTCATGGTCCGGGCGCAGTCTCCACGTAGTCAGGGGCACCTGGCAAGGCACCCCGTGGTCAAGCATCCGTCCCCCGACAGGGTGGACCCTAACTCGACATCGGGTCCTTGTGGGACTTGATGCCACGTTCGAGCGAACCGGGGTAACTAACTGTTGACAGACCTTCCCACGAACGGGCGAAGAATGGGCCGGGGGTGTGCAGAACGCGGTCGGCGTGACACGGTGGATCACCGTGACCCCCGTCCACCTTGCTCCGACCGGTACCGCCGGTCCCGAGCTGCTCCAGCTGGAGCTGTCGGATGCGCCGTCCCCCGCGGTGACCGACATCACCCTGCACCCCGACGATCCGTTGGGCGCGATGCCCGACGCGGCCCACTTACCCGGTTCGCGCGGCGAGCACCTGCTCCAGCGCGCCTTCGGCTCGGTCGACCGGGCCACCCGCTTCTACCGTGATCAGGTCCTCGACCATCTCAACGACGAGATGCGTGGGTTCGTTACACGCATGGACATGGCCTTCATCGGCACGGCCGACGCCGCAGGCGAGTGCGACGTCTCCTTCCGGGCCGGCCCGCGCGGCTTCGTCCAGGTGCTGGGCGAGCGCTGGCTGGCCTATCCCGAGTACCGGGGCAACGGCGTCATGGCCAGCCTCGGCAACATCAGCGAGAACGCCCACGTGGCGATGCTGCTGCTGGACTTCGTCGACGACCTGATCGGCCTGCACGTCAACGGCCGGGCTCGCATCGTCGACGACGCCGAGCTGCGGGCGGTGCACCCCGATCTACCGACCGAGTTCGACCGCGGCCGCACGCCCGAGCGCTGGGTGGTGCTCGAGGTGGTCGAGGCCTACATTCACTGCCGCAAGCACATCCCCAGGCTGGTGCCGGTCGACCGGACCCGGGACTGGGGCACCGACGACCGCCGCAGCAAGGGCGGGGACTTCTTCGGCGTCCGATCGGCCAGAACGGCGGCCCGCTAGCGGGGATCGGACACCCCGACCACTACGGTTTGACGTTCGTGTGACGCGGATGGAGGACCAAGGGTGGACGAGCACGATCAGGCTGACCGCCGGGAGGCAGCCCAGGCCGTGGAGCGGGCCCTTTCGGTGCTGTTCGGCCGGGCCCGCAGCTTCTCCCTGCAGGTCGCCAAGCAGGTCCACCCGGGCCTGGACACCGCCTCGTACGCCCTGCTCGTGCACCTGTACGAGACCGGACCGGTGCGCGCCGCGGAGATCGTGGAGCGCACCGGCCTCGACAAGTCGACGGTCAGCCGGCAGATCGCCCGGCTGGAGGAGCTCGGCCTGCTGGAACGGGCCGTGGACAGCGCCGACGGCCGGGCCCGCATCGTGCAGCTGACCGAGACCGGCCACGACCGGCTGGACGCCGTCCGCAGCGACCGCCGCAAGCTGCTGTGGGAGCGGCTCTCGCACTGGTCCAACGAGGACATGCACACGTTCTCCGCCCTGTTGGATCGGCTGAACGAGGTGCTGTGATGGGGCCGTCGGTCGACGAGGCGCTCGAGCTGATCCGGCAGCTGCGGATGCTCAACCAGATCCAGAACGCGGCTCGGGCCCGGTTCTGGGACGACGAGTTCGGCCTGCACCCGGCGGCCGGCGCGCTGCTGGCCGACGTGGTGGCCCGCGGCGAGGTCCGGGTGTCCGACCTGGCCGAGCAGCGCGTGGTCGACACCTCCGTGGTCAGCCGGCAGATCGCCCAGCTCCAGAAGGCCGGCCTTGTCGATCGCCGTCCGTCGCCCAGCGACGGCCGGGTGGCGCTGATCAGCCCGACCGAGCGCGGCCTTCAGGTGCTGGCCGGCTGGAAGGAGAAGCAGGCCGAGTTGATCCGGTCGGCCTTCGGCGACTGGGACGATTCGCGGCTGAGCGCGGCCAATGGCGTGCTGCGTGAGCTGGTCGCGTCGCTGCGGGCGTCGCTGGAAGCGTGACCACCCGGACGGCGCAGTCGACCATGCCGACCTGTGGATCGTCACCTGGGGATTGTGGACAACCGCGCCGGCCTTGGGGACAACCCCGATTCGCATGTGGGTGAACGGCCCGGATGTGGCCGTTGAGCTGGCGTGACACCGTGAGGTGAGCCGGCCCACTCGGGTATGCTCGTACTTGAGCGGAACAGACTCAACTTTTCTGACGTTGAATCGAGTGACCCCGAAGTCTCGCCCCGAAGGTGGGAGATGAACCAGTTCAACCCGACCACGAAGACGCAGCAGGCGGTGTCCGAGGCGGCCCAGGCCGCGACGATGGCCGGCAATCCCGACATCACGCCGGTGCACCTGCTCGCCGCACTGCTGGCCCAGGGTGACGGTCTGACCGCCCCGCTGCTCACCGCGGTCGGGGCCGATCCGGCGCAGGTGCGCGCCGAGCTGGAGAAGCTCGCGCACTCGCTGCCGTCGGCGACCGGCGCCACCATGTCCGCCCCGCAGCTGTCCCGCGACGGCCTGCGGGTGATCACGCACGCCCAGCGGCTGGCCACCGAGATGGGCGACGAGTACGTCTCCACCGAGCACCTGCTGGTGGGACTGGCCGCCGAGGGCGGCGCGGTCGCCGACCTGCTGCGCCGGCACGGCGCGTCGGCCGACGCGCTGCGCGACGCCTTCACCAAGGTCCGCGGCTCGTCCCGGATCACCAGCCCTGACCCGGAGGGCACCTTCCAGGCGCTGGAGAAGTACGGCGTCGACCTGACCCAGCGGGCCCGTGACGGCGAGCTCGACCCGGTGATCGGCCGCGACGCCGAGATCCGCCGCGTGGTGCAGGTGCTGTCCCGGCGGACCAAGAACAACCCGGTCCTGATCGGCGAGCCCGGTGTCGGCAAGACCGCCATCGTCGAGGGCCTCGCCCAGCGCGTGGTGGCCGGCGACGTGCCGGAGTCGTTGCGCGGCAAGCGAGTCGTCTCCCTCGACCTGGGGTCCATGGTCGCCGGCGCGAAGTACCGCGGCGAGTTCGAGGAGCGGCTCAAGGCCGTGCTCAAGGAGATCACCGACTCCGACGGCCAGGTCATCACCTTCATCGACGAGCTGCACACCATCGTCGGCGCCGGCGCGACCGGCGAGGGCGCGATGGACGCCGGCAACATGATCAAGCCCATGCTGGCCCGCGGCGAGCTGCGCATGGTCGGCGCGACCACGCTGGACGAGTACCGCCAGCACATCGAGAAGGACCCGGCGCTGGAGCGCCGGTTCCAGCAGGTGCTGGTGGGCGAGCCGAGCGTGGAGGACACGATCGGCATCCTGCGTGGCCTCAAGGAGCGCTACGAGGTGCACCACGGTGTCCGCATCACCGACACCGCGCTGGTCGCCGCGGCCACCCTGTCCGACCGCTACATCACCGCCCGCTTCCTCCCGGACAAGGCCATCGACCTGGTCGACGAGGCCGCGTCCCGGCTGCGGATGGAGATCGACTCGCGGCCGGTCGAGATCGACGAGGTGGAGCGCGCGGTGCGCCGTCTCGAGATCGAGGAGATGGCCCTGGAGAAGGAGTCCGACCAGGCCTCCAAGGACCGCCTCGACACGCTGCGGGCCGAGCTGGCCGAGAAGCGCGAGACGCTGTCCGCGCTGACCGCCCGGTGGCAGAACGAGAAGGGCTCGATCGAGAAGGTCCGCGAGCTCAAGGAGCAGCTGGAGCAGCTGCGCGGCGAGTCGGAGCGGGCCGAGCGGGACAGCGACCTCGGCCGGGCCGCCGAGCTGCGCTACGGCCGGATCCCGGCGCTGGAGAAGGAGCTCGCGGCGGCGACGGCGAGCACCCCGAGCGACGACGTGATGCTCAAGGAGGAGGTCGGCCCGGACGACGTGGCCGACGTGGTCAGCGCGTGGACCGGAATTCCGGCGGGACGGCTGCTCGAAGGCGAGACGGCCAAGCTGCTGCGGATGGAGGACGAGCTCACCCGGCGCGTCGTCGGCCAGGCCGAGGCCGTGCGCGTGGTGTCCGACGCGGTGCGCCGGACCAGGGCCGGCGTCGCCGACCCGGACCGTCCGACCGGCTCGTTCCTGTTCCTCGGGCCGACCGGCGTCGGCAAGACCGAGCTGGCCAAGGCGCTGGCCGAGTTCCTGTTCGACGACGAGCGGGCGATGATCCGCATCGACATGAGCGAGTACGCCGAGAAGCACTCGGTGGCCCGCCTGGTCGGCGCGCCGCCCGGGTACGTCGGCTACGACCAGGGCGGCCAGCTGACCGAGTCGGTTCGCCGCCGTCCGTACGCCGTGGTGCTGCTGGACGAGGTGGAGAAGGCTCACCCGGACGTGTTCGACGTGCTGCTCCAGGTGCTGGACGACGGTCGGCTGACCGACGGCCAGGGCCGCACGGTGGACTTCCGCAACACGATCCTGGTGCTGACCTCCAACCTGGGCTCGCAGGCCATCGCCGACCCGCTGCTGACCGAGCAGCAGCGCAAGGACGCGGTGCTGTCGACCGTGCAGCGGCACTTCAAGCCGGAGTTCCTCAACCGGCTGGACGACCTGGTGGTCTTCCACGCGCTGGCCACCGAGGAGCTGACCGCGATCGTCGACATCCAGGTGAACCGGCTGGCCAAGCGGCTGTCGCAGCGCCGCCTGACCCTGGAGGTCTCGCCCGCGGCCCGCGACTGGCTGGCGCTCAACGGGTTCGACCCGATCTACGGCGCGCGGCCGCTGCGCCGGCTGGTGCAGTCCTCGATCGGCGACCAGCTGGCCAAGGAGCTGCTGGCCGGCGAGATCCGGGACGGCGACACCGTGGTCGTAGACGCCTGGGAGGACAACTCCGGCCTGATGGTCGGGCGGTCGCTGACCAGCTGATGTTGACGGCCGTCGGCCGGTGTCGAGCAAGGCTCGGCGCCGGCCGACGGCGCATCGTTACCCGTTCTCCGGAGAACTGACCCACTAGTGATCTTCGTAATCGGCCGGACGGCCGCTACCCTGCCTGTTGTGATACCTGCGTGGGTCTGGTTCACGGCGTTCGTCGTCCTGGCGGTGGCCGGGTTGGCACTGCTGGCGACAGACCGCGCCCAACGGACGGCGCGTAACCGCGAGCGTCGGCGTTGGGCGGGGCTGCGCGGCTGGCAGTTCGCCGAGACAGACCACGTGCTGCCGACACGCTGGCACCACGGAGCCATCGCCTACTACGGCAGCGGGGTGGCCCGCGACGTCGTCGCCGGCTCCACCTTCACCGCCGACGGCCGCCGCCAGGTGTACGTGCTCGACCTGGAGAACGGCGGCAAGGTCAACTCGGTGCTGGTCGGCATCCGCTGCCGCCGCACCCACCCGGTCGTGGTCGAGCTCTGGCTGCCCAGCGTGCCGTTCCAGCGGGAACAGATGCCCGACCTGCTCGGCCCGGTCGGCCAGCGCTACGCCTTCGTGTCCGACCTGACCGCCGCCCGCATGCTCATCACGCCCGACCTGGTCGAGGCGGCCGAGGAGATCGGCGGCGACGTCACCGTGGTCTGGCTGGAGGAGGACTGGGTGCTCGCGGCCGCGCCGCCCGGGGCCAGCCCGGCCCGGCTGGAGCGGCTGCTGCGCGACGTCGGCGAGCTGGCCGACGTGGTCGACCCTTTCGAGGCCGACACGCCCAGTGACGAGCCGACCGACGACAACGGCGGCGAGGTCTACCGGCCGTCCTTCGGCGGCCGCAACCCGGCCTGAGGGCGATGTTTCCCGGCTGACTCGCCGGTAACGTGCTGGCATGGCCACCTGTCTCGTCACCGGAGCCACCTCCGGTATCGGCGCCGCCTTCGTGCGCCGGTTCGCCTCCGACGGCGATAGCCTCGTGCTCGTCGCCCGCACCGAAGCCCGGCTCGTCGAGCAGGCCGAGGAGCTCAAGCGCCGGTTCGGCGTCGACGCCGAGGTGCTGCCGGCCGATCTTTCGAGTGTCGAGGGCCGCGCGGCCGTGGAGGCCCGGCTGCGCGACGCCTCCCGCCCGGTCGACGTCGTGGTCAACAACGCCGGCTTCGGCACCTCCGGCGAGTTCTGGACCTCGCCCGTCGAGGACATGCAGCAGCAGCTGGACGTCAACGTCACAGCGGTGATGCGGCTGACCCATGCCGCGTTGGAGACCATGGTGCCGCGCGGCGCCGGCGTGATCATCAACGTCTCCAGCGTCGCCGGCTTCATGCCCGGCCGCGGCTCCACCTACTCGGCCAGCAAGGCCTACGTCACCTCGTTCACCGAGGGGCTGTCCATCGCGCTGACCGGCACCGGCGTGCGGCTGCTCGCGCTGGCCCCCGGCTTCGTGCACACCGAGTTCCACGAGCGGGCCGGCATCGACATGGCCAAGACGTCCGAGCTGTGGTGGCTGGACGCCGACCAGGTCGTCCGCGAGTGCCTGGCCGATCTTGGCCGCGGCAAGGCGGTCAGCATTCCCGGCCTTCAGTACAAGGCGGTCGTCGGCCTGTCGCGGCTGGTGCCGCGTGGATTGGTGAGGAGGATCGCCGGGCGGGTTGCCGCCGGCCGCGGCCGGACGTGAGAAGGTGTGAACCCGTGCGAGTGGAATCTCCGGCGAAGTCCGAACTGGCCCGTCTTGTCTCCGAACTTGCCGTCGTGCACGGCCGCGTCACCCTGTCCTCCGGCAAGGAGGCCGACTACTACATCGACCTGCGGCGCGCCACGCTGCACCACGCGGCGGCCCCGCTGATCGGCAAGCTGTTGCGGCAGCTCACCGCCGACTGGGACTACGTTGCCGCCGGCGGCCTCACGCTCGGCGCCGACCCGGTGGCCTGCGCGATGATGCACGCCGCCGCGGCCGACGGCGAGGTGCTCGACGCGTTCGTGGTCCGCAAGGAGGCCAAGGCGCACGGCATGCAGCGGCGCATCGAGGGCATCGAGGTTGCCGGGCAGCGGGTGCTCGCCGTTGAGGACACCTCCACCACCGGCGGCAGTGTGCTGACGGCCGTGACGGCGCTGCGCGAGGCCGGCGCGATCGTGGTCGGCGTGGCGACGGTCGTCGACCGCGACACCGGGGTACGGGAAGCCATCGCGGAGGCCGGGTTGGAGTACCGGTACCTTCTCGATCTCTCGGATCTCGGTCTGTAGGAGTCGTCCTTTGGTCGCTGTCCTGTCCGTCGTGGTCGTGCTGCTGTTGGTCGCGCTCGCGGTCACGTCGAGCCACCACAGATTCACCGTGCAGCGCGGGACGGTCGAACGGATGTGGCAGCGGGTGGACGCCGAGCTGCAGCGCCGGCACGACCTGATCGGCGGCATCATCGCCGTGACCAAGGCCGGCGGCGTGAACGTGAGCACGATCGTGCAGGCGCGGTCGATGGCCATGGCCAGCCGCGGCGCCGGGCCGGTCGCACAGGGCCAGGCCGAGCAGCTGCTGCACGAGGAGCTGACCAGCTTCCTGGCCGGCGTGCCGGCGGCGGTGCGCGATGGACGGGACTTCGGTCTGTTGTGGGAGCAGATGGGCGAGAGCGACGAGCGGGTGGCGGCGGAATCCCGTGACTACAACGACAGCGTGCACGCGGTGAACCGCCGGATCGTCGCCTTCCCCAGCAACATCGTGGCCGCCGCGACCAAGGTGGCGCGTGGGCAGTACTTCCTGCCGGGCGGTCGGACCCGGTGAGCGAGGAATCCTTGTCCCAGGACGAGGTCGGCCCGACGGAGTGGGTCGCGGCCGGGTTCGAGGTCGGGGTCGGGCCGTGGGAGGGACCATGGCCCGACGACCCGCGGTACGACCCGGAGCTGTTGGCCGAGGGCGACCGGCGCAACGTGGTCGACCACTACCGGTACTGGCGGCGTGAGGAGATCGTCGCCGACCTGGACCGGCGGCGGCACCCGTTCCACGTCGCCATCGAGAACTTCCAGCACGACCACAACATCGGCACCGTCGTGCGCACTGCCAACGCCTTCGCCGCTCGCGCCGTGCACATCGTGGGGCGGCGGCGGTGGAACCGGCGTGGGGCCATGGTCACCGACCGGTACCAGCACCTGCACCACCACGAGGACGTCGAGTCGCTGGTGGACTTCGCGCGGGCTTCGCGGTTGGAGATCGTGGCCGTGGACAACACTCCCGGCTCCGTACGGATCGAGAACACCGCGCTGCCGAAAGACTGTGTGCTGCTGTTCGGGCAGGAGGGGCCCGGGCTCTCCGCCGCCGCTCAGGCCGCCGCCGACGTGGTCGTGTCGATCGCCCAGTTCGGGTCGACGCGGTCGATCAACGCCGGGGTCGCCGCCGGCATCGTGATGCACACGTGGGTGGCGCAACACGCCGACCTTCATACGTCCTGGTGATCGCGGTGTCTGCGGAATCGATCAAGCGCGCACGATGGATCGGTGACGGACTCCCCCGCGTTGTGGGCCGCCCGGGCAGCCATGGCCGAGCGGGCTGTGCGGACCAGACATCTGCGCCGGCTGTGGGGCCTGCCCCGTACCCTCATCGCCGTCACCGGCTGGCCCGCCGGGGTGCGGCGGCTGCACGTGCCGTGGCACTACTGGTGGCAGGCGCATCTGCTCGACTGTCTCGTCGACGCCCAGCTCCGGTCGCCCGCGCCCGCGCGGCTGCGTGACATCTCCCTGCTGATCGACACCATTCGGCTGCGCAACGGGCGGCGGTGGCTCAACCGCTACTACGACGACATCGCGTGGCTCGGGCTGGCCCTGTGGCGGGCCGGCGAGGAGCTCGACGTCCGCCGGCCGTCGGCGCTCGACGAGATCCGGCAACGCCTCCGTGACGGTTGGACCGACCACGGTGGTGGCGGGATCTGGTGGCGTGCCAAGGACAATCTCAAGAACGTGCCGGCCAACGGTCCCGCCGCCATGCTCTTCACCCGCCTCGGCGACCGGGTCGACCTCCAACGGGCAATGTCCATTGTGGACTGGATCGACGAGTGGCTGATCGACCCCGACACCGGTCTCGTGCTCGACGGCCTTCGCGTCGATCCGTCCGGCGAGGTCTCCGGCGTCGTCGACTGGGCTTTCACCTACTGCCAGGGCGTTTACCTCGGGGCGTGCGTCGAGCTCTTCCTCGCCACCGGCAACCACTCCTGGGCCGCTCTCGCCCGCCGCACCGTGCTCGCCGTTGCCGAGCACATGGTCGGCGAGGGCGGTGTACTGCCCGGCAACGGCGGCGGCGACGGTGGCCTGTTCGCCGGCATCCTCGCCCGCTACCTCGCCCATGCCGCCATCGTCCTCGACGACAAGGAAGCCGCCCAAATCGTCTACCTGTCCGCCGACTCCGCGTGGCGCAACCGCGCCGACCTTCGCAGCGGCCCCGTCTTCGGCGCCGAGTGGGTCATGCCGACCACCCCCGGCCGTCGCCGCCCCGAACGCGACCTCTCCGTCCAGCTCTCCGCCTGGATGCTCCTCGAAGCCGCCGCCGCGTTGGAGCGCAACGAGGTGCATCCCACCTTCGGTTGACCTCCACCTTGGTCGAGGTTGCATCGTGGGGCGATCGTCGATCGAGGGGGACAACCATGATCTTGGTGACCGGAGCCACCGGCCGGGTCGGTGGCAGTGCGCTGGCCCAGTTGTGGGACAAGGGTGTCGCGGTGCGGGCACTGGTCCGGGACCCGGGTCGCGCGGCCCTGCCCGACGGCGTCGAGGTCGTGCGTGGCGACCTGGCCGACCCGGCGAGCCTCGGCCCGGCGCTCGACGGCGTCGACTCGGTGTTCCTGGTGTGGCCGACGCTCGCCGCCGACCACGCCGCTCCGGAGGTCGTCGCCACGATCGCCAAGCAGACCCGGCGGGTCGTCTACCTGTCGGCGAACGGGGTTTCCGCCGACACGACCGAAGGGATCCTCGGGTCCCACGCGATGATGGAGCGGTTGATCGAGGACTCCGGTCTCGAGTGGACGTTCTTGCGCCCCACCGGTTTCGCCGCCAACACCCTGGGCTGGGCGCCAGGCGTCCGGGCCGAGGGCGTGGTCCGTTGGATCCACGGGGCGGCGCGGCGGGCGTTGATCCACGAGAAGGACATCGGCGCCGTCGGCGCCCTCGCGCTGACCAGCGACGGTCTGATCGGCGAGCGGCCGGTGCTGACCGGGCCGGAGTCGATCACGCAGATCGAGCAGGCGGCGGCGATCGGCCACGCCATCGGCCGGCCCGTGCGGTTCGAGGAGGTGCCCGCGGACGTGGCCCGCCGGGCGATCTCCGCGGACCTGCCGCCGTCCGCCGTCGACGGCATCCTGGCCGGTCACGCCGCCCTGGTGGCCAACCCCGAGCCGGTCTCCGACACCGTGCCCAGGCTCGTAGGCCGTCCCGCGCTCACGTTCGAGCAGTGGGCGGTCGACCACGCCGCCGACTTCAGCTGACCGTCACAAACCCGAGCTCAGTCCACGAAATACGAGTCGTGCCGGTCGAGGAAGGCGGCCCGCTCCTCGGCGGCGATCTGGCCGATCCGCTCGAAGTACTCCTCGCGCGGCGCGCCCGGCGTGAACAGCAGCAGCATCTCGGCCGGGGCGTCGGCGTCGTTGCGGAAGGCGTGCAGCCCGCCCTGCGGCACGTGCAGGAAGTCGCCGGCCTTGGCATCGATCCACTTCTCGCCGTCGTAGAGCCGGACCGTGCCGTCGAGGATGTAGAAGGTCTCCGAGATCCGCCGGTGGAAATGCGTGCTCGGCCCACCGGCCCGTGGTTTCATCATCACGCGGTAGAGGCCGAACTCGCCGCGGGTCTGCTCGGTGGTGGCCAGGTAGTGCAGGCCGTCGCCGGGAGTGCCGAGGTCGGGTGGGGTGTCGGCGGGCCGGAAGTTCGCGCTGACCTCGCCGGTGCCGCCGAAGTAGACCTTGTCCGGGTACGACATGACCACCATCCCCTTGCCTGTGTTGTCGGCCTCGGCAGCTTGGACAGGACAGCGGCGTTTGGTGTGACAGGTCAGCGGAATTCCGCCAGACTGCCCGGCGAGGCCCGTCAGGCGCAGCCGCAGGACTGGCGGTGCATGAGCTTGGCCGGAAGGCGGACGGTCTGCGGTTCCCTTGTGGGGTCCTGGATTCGGGCCAGCAGCATGCGGACGGCGGTGCGGCCGATGTCGGCGATGGGCTGGGCCATGGTGGTCAGGGGCGGATCGACCAGGTCGGCCCACTCCACGTCGTCGTAGCCGACGACGGCGAGGTCGGTGCCGATCTTGAGCTGGCGGCGGCGGGCCTCGTGCAGCACGCCGACCATCATGGCGTTGTTGCCGGCGACGACGGCGGTGGGCGGGGCGGCGAGGGAGAGGAGCTGGGCCAGCGCCACGCCGCCCTGGACGGTGGTGGACTCGCCGGAGGCGACCAGGTCGGGGTCCCAAGGGAGACCGGCCCGGCCCAGACCGAGGCGGTAGCCGAGCTCCCGTTCGGACGAGGTGGTGAGCCCGGCGGCGCCGCTGATCAGGCCGATACGGCGGTGGCCGAGCTCCCCCAGGTGCTGCACGAGGGCGGACATGGCCTGCACGTTCTCGGGACCGACCTGGTCGATGGGCTGGTTGCCGGGCAACCGGTCGACGAGCACGGTCGGGATGTTGAGCCGCCGAAGCTCGGGCAACACGGTGCTGACGGCGCCGGGTGAGGAGTGAGCAGCAGGCCGTCCACGCGGCGGGCCCGAAGCATCCGGATGGAGTACTCCTCGGTTTCGGCCTCGTCATGGGTGTCGACCAGCAGCAGGGTGTACCCGGCGGCGGTGGCCTCGCTCTCGATGGCCTGCATGAGCTCGGCGAAGTACGGGTTGGCGACCAGCGAGATGGCCACGCCGAGCGACCGGGTGCCGCCGGTGACCAGCGACCGGGCGATGACGTCGCCGGTGTAGCCGGTCTTGGCGACGGCGTCGAGCACCCGCTCCTTGGTCTCCGCCGCCACCGCCCTGGTGCCGTTCACGACGTGAGAGACCGTCGTGATCGACACGCCGGCCAGCTGAGCGACGTCCTTCATCGTGACCATGGCAGGCTTCCTTGCGACGCTTCGTGATCGAAACAGCTGCAAGCGTTTGCGCAAACGCTTGCTGTGGACCTTACCCGCAATTAGCGTCGCCGCAACCAGCACCGCCGCTGATCAGGAGGGCCGCCATGAGACTGGGCCTGACGATGGGGACCGTTGTCGCCATCCTGGCCGTCACCACCACGGGCTGCACGACGCAACGCTACTGGGGTGGCTCCACCGCTGTCGGGAACAACACGCAGGCGAAGATCGGACTGGTCACGAAGACGGACACCAACCCGTACTTCGTGGCATTGAGGCAATCCGCGCAGGCCGAGGCGACCAGGCTCGGGGCCCAGTTCACGGCCCTGGCCGGCAAGTTCGACGGGGACAACGACGGCCAGGTGACCGCGATCGAGAACCTGGTGCAACGCGGCGTGAACACGATCCTGATCACGCCGAACAGTGCGACGGGCGTGCTCAGCGCCATCAAGCAGGCCCGCGACAAGGGCATCATGGTGATCGCCCTCGACACCGAGACCGACCCGGCCAACGCGGTCGACGCGACCTACGCGACCGACAACACGGCGGCCGGCCGCCAGGAGGGCCAGTACGTCAAGGCGGTACTCGGCGACAAGCCGCCGCAGCTGCTGATGCTGGACGGCACCGCCGGTTCCACAGTGGACACGCAGCGGCACACCGGTTTCCTGCAGGGCTTCGGCCTCAAGGACGGTGACCCGGCGATCCTCGGCCACCAGTCGGTGAACGGCGACCAGAGCCAGGCCCAGCAGGGTATGGAGAACCTGCTGCAACGGGCCACCACGGTCAACGCCGTCTACACGCTCAACGAGCCGACGGCCCGCGGCGCCTACGCGGCGTTGCAGGCCCGTGGCCTGCTCAACCAGGTCGTCATGGGCTCGATCGACGGCGGCTGCCAGGGCGTGCAGGACGTCAAGGACGGCAAGTACGGCGCGACCGTCATGCAGTTCCCGGCCAAGATGGCGGCGCTGGGTGTGGACGCGGCCGTCGAGTACGCCAAGAGCGGCAAGAAGCCCAGCGGCTTCCAGAACACCGGCTCCATGGTCATCACCGACCACCCGGTGCCCGGCATCCCGTCCCAGGACAGCACCTGGGGCCTGCAGAACTGTTGGGGGAAGTGAGATGGCCACCACCGCGAACGGAACCCGGGCGAGCTTCGGCGAGTACGTGCTGCGCACGCCCGCGGTCGGCCCGACCATCGCATTGATCGTCGCGGTCGTCGTGTTCTCCCTGTCCACCAGCACCTTCCTCGAACTCGACAACCTCTCCCTGGTGGTCGAGCAGTCGCTGGTGGTCGGAACGATGGCCCTCGGCCAGACGCTGATCATCCTCACCGCCGGCATCGACCTGGCCAACGCGGCCAACACCGTGCTGGCCACCCTGCTGATGGCCAAGCTGGTGGTCGGCGGCGCGCCGGCCTGGCTGGCGCTGCTCGTCGGCATTGCCGCGGCCACGTTGATCGGGGCGCTGACCGGCGTGCTGGTCACGAACGTGAAGCTGCCGCCTTTCATCGTCACGCTGGGCCTGCTGACCATCCTCACCGCGGTCAGCCGGATCTACACCGGCGAGTCGGTGCCGGTCAGCGACTCGCTGCTGTCCTGGCTGGGCACCCGGCGCTACCTGTTCGGCGGCATCGAGGTCACCTACGGCATGACCGTGGCCCTGTTGATGTTCCTGGTCGTCTGGTACGCGCTGAACAAAACGGGCTGGGGCAAGCATGTCTACGCCGTCGGCAATGAGCCGGAGGCGGCGCGGCTGTCCGGTATCAACGTGCGGCGCACGGTCATCGGCGTCTACATCATCGCCGGCCTGATCTACGGCATCGCCGCCTGGCAGGCGCTGGGCCGCGTGCCCAACGCCGACCCGAACGCCTATCAGACGGCCAACCTGGACTCGATCACCGCTGTGGTCATCGGCGGCACGAGTCTGTTCGGCGGCCGGGGCAGCGTGCTGGGCACGTTGGTCGGCGCGCTGATCGTCACGGTGCTGCGCAGCGGCCTGACCCAGGCCGGGATCGACGACCTGTACCAGAACGTGGCGACCGGCATCCTGGTCATCGCCGCCGTCGCACTCGACCGGTTCACGCGAGGGAGGCAGCGATGACCGAGCCGATCCTCCAGGCCCGTGGCCTGGTCAAGCGGTACGGGCGCGTGACGGCGATCGACGGCGCCGACTTCGACCTGCTGCCGGGCGAGGTGCTGGCCGTGGTCGGCGACAACGGCGCCGGCAAGTCCAGCCTGATCAAGGCGTTGTCCGGGGCGGTGGTCCCCGATGCCGGCGAGATCCGGGTGGACGGCCAGGCCGTGCACTTCCGCGGGCCGCTGGACGCACGGCGGTCCGGTATCGAGACCGTGTACCAGGATCTGGCGTTGGCGCCGGCGCTGGACATCGCCACGAACCTGTTCATGGGCCGGGAGAAGCGGCTCGAGGGCTGGCGCGGCACGTTCCTGCGCACCCTGGACGCCAAGACCATGCGGACGCAGGCCCAGCAGGTGCTAGACGAGCTGGGCATCAACATCAAGTCCATCGCCCAGCTGGTGGAGACGCTGTCCGGCGGCCAGCGGCAGGCCGTCGCGGTGGCTCGGGCGGCGGCGTTCGGCACCAAGGTCGTGATCATGGACGAGCCGACGGCCGCGCTGGGCGTGGCCGAGTCGGCCAAGGTGCTGGAGCTGATCGGCCGGATCCGCGACCGCGGCCTGCCGGTGGTGCTGATCAGCCACAACATGCCGCACGTTTTCGAGATCGCCGACCGGGTCCACGTGCACCGGCTGGGCAAGCGGGTCGCGCTGGTCAAACCGGCCGAGAGCTCGATGAACGAGGTGGTCGGGCTGCTCACCGGCGCACTGCGGATGGGCGATGATGGGGTGGTGGAAGAAGTTCGCAACGCTGTGACGACAGGGCTGGGCAGTCACCGGAAGTCGGCCGAGTGACCAGGATCCTGCTGGCCGGGCTGTGCACGGTCGACGTCGTGCAGCGGGTGGCCGAGATACCCGCGGCCGGCGTGAAGGTGCAGTCGGAGACGGTGGCGTTGGCCGCGGGTGGTCCCGCGGCCAACGCCGCTGTCGCGGTCGCCGCGCTCGGCGGCATCCCGACGTTGATCACCGGACTCGGCGCGCATCCGTTGGCCATGCTGGCCTTGCGGGACCTGGATGATCACGGCGTGACCGTGGTGGATCTGCTGCCGGCCAAGCAGGATCCGCCGACGGTCAGCGCCGTCACGGTGCGGGATGCCGACGGCGAGCGCACTGTGGTGTCGCACAATGCCGCCGGCACAACGGTTTCGCCGCCGGTGGAGATCCTGGAGGCCGACGCCGTGCTGGTCGACGGGCACCATCCGGCGCTGGCGCTGCGGGTGGCCCAGGCAACGGCCCCGGTCGTGCTGGACGCCGGAAGTCTCAAGGACGTGCACGCCGAACTGCTGCCGCTGGTGGACGTGTGCGCCTGTTCGGCAAATTATCCTTACAGCACAAGGGAATTGCACGACCGTGGGGTTCCGGTTGTGATCCGTACCCATGGTCCCGGAGCCGTCGAGTGGTCGTGCGACGGGAAGATCGGTGTGGTCGAAGCGCAGCGGGTCGCCGCCCGGGACACCTCCGGCGCCGGCGACGTCTGGCATGGGGCATTGACGTTCGGCATCGGGCGGCTCGGCCGCGTGCCGACCGCCGAAGACCTGCCGGGGCTCATCGACCTGGCCAACCGGGTCGCGTCGGTCAAGGTGCGGCATGTCGGCCCGCGGGGCTGGGTGGACGAGGTTCGAGGGGCAGTTGGTGAAGTTCGACGACCTGGTGGCCCGGGCCGAGCGCCTGGCGGCCACCGGCCGGCGGTCGCTGCTGGGCATTTGCGGCGCGCCCGGGGCCGGCAAGTCCACTCTGGCCGCGCGGATCGTCGATGCCCTCGGCGACCAGGCCGTGCTCGTCGGTATGGACGGCTTCCACTACGCGCAGCGGGAGCTCAACCGCCTCGGTCGGGCCGAGCGCAAGGGCGCACCCGACACCTTCGACGCCGCCGGCTACGTCGACCTGCTCGAACGCCTGCGGCTGCACCGCGGCGAGACCGTCTACGCCCCCGAGTTCCGGCGGGAGATCGAGGAGCCCATCGCCTGCGCCGTGCCAGTGTTCGCGTCCGTGCCGCTCGTCGTCACCGAGGGCAACTACCTCCTGCTGCCCGACCGGCCCTGGGATCAGGTCCGGCTGTTGCTCGACGACATCTGGTTCCTCGCTCCCGACGAGAACGTGCGGATTGCCCGTCTGATCGCCCGGCACGAGGCGTTCGGACGCTCCCCCGACCAGGCCCGTGGGCGCGCGTTAGGCTCTGACCAGGCCAACGCGGTGCGGGTCAACGCCACTTCCGGGCGGGCCGACCTCGTCATCGCTGAGGAGGAGTTGACGTGATCAAGGACCTGCTGAGCTCGGCTCGGACCATCGCCGTCGTCGGGCTGTCCACCCAGCCGTGGAAGGCCGCCCACTCCGTGCCCGCCGCCCTCAAGGCCGCCGGCTACAAGGTGATTCCCGTGCACCCCAGCGCCACCGAGATCCTGGGCGAGAAGGTCTACCGCAGCCTGCTCGACATCCCCGAGCACGTCGACATCGTCGACGTCTTCCGCCCGGCCGACGAAACCCCGGCGATCGCCGAGCAGGCCGTCCAGATCAAGGCCGGTGCCCTGTGGCTCCAGCTCGGGATCGCCAACGACCAGGCCCGCTCCATCGCCGAAGCCGCCGGCCTGACCTACATTGAGGACCGCTGCATCGCGGTGGAGCGGTCAATGCTCGGGCTGTAGCCGGTCGGTCGGCACCGGCAGGCTGAAGTGCCGGTCGCCGGTGTGGCCGACGTTCTTCAGCCGCACAGTATCGGGATCCACCTCCACGACCTGCACCGCAACCGGCTCTACGCGGTCCGGCAGGGTCAGCCGCCAGCGCTCGGCCAGGTAGCTCAGACCGACCGAGTCCAGCACCGCCGCCGCGTCGTACTCGTCGGACGGCCCGGCCAGCGGGTGGCCGAACAACGTCACCGGCTCGAACCGGTCGCCGACCGGCCGTAGGTAGCCGAGCAGTTCGCCGTCCTTGTCCCGGTGATGGGCGATCCAGTCGTCGGGGATCATCGGTCGAGTCTGTGCGACCGGCGACTTCACGGCGACCGGATTTCACATGGCGGGGGCCGAAGCGTTCAGAGCCGTGCTCAGGCGTCGACGGGCTCTTCCTCGACGGGCCGGCGGCTGTCCTGGCGGTAGTGGATGATCCCGACGATGGTGGTGGTGACGACCACGCCCACGGCGATGACCAGGGCGGCGGTCTTGAGCCACGGGACCTGGTCGAGCAGACCGGTGCCGAAGTAGCCGACGGTCATGAACACGCCGACCCAAGCGGCGGTGCTGACCACGGAGGCCAGCAGGAACTTGACGGGGTTCATGCCGGCGGCGCCGGCGATGGTGGGGACGACGGTGCGGACCCAGGGAACCATGCGGGCCAAGGTGACGGCCCAGAAGCCCCAGCCGTTCAAGAGCCGCTGAGCCCGCTCAAGATTGCGCTTGTTGAGGATCTTGCCGTCGCGTCTGGCCACGAACTTGTGCCCGGTCTTGCGGGCGAACAGATAACCGACCTGCCCGCCGCCGACGCCTGCGGCCCAGGCCAGCCCGGCGAAGATCCACGCCTGCCCGGCCTGGTGCTGCTGGGCGAAGAAGATCCCGGCGGTGAACAGCAGTGAATCGCCGGGAAAGAGCAGGCCGATCAGGAAGCCGCACTCGACGAAAATGCACACGAGGGCGATCACCGTCAGCACTACGGGGCCGACGGCGTCCAGTGAACCGAAGGCCATCTCGTGCGGGTGCACGTCCGACACCCTATGTCGTCGATGCGGCGGCTGTCCCCGAACCGTGGCAAGGGGGCAGCCGCCGCATCGAACGGCCTTTACTCCGAGTAGCCCAGCTGCACGTCGTGTACGGCCTCTTGACCAGCGGAAACACGCAGCGCGGCGGCCACCGGCGGGTAGCCGCTGGCGATCACCGTGTAGTCGCCTTCGGACAGATCACCGAAGTTGTACTGCCCGTCCGCACCGGTGGTGGTGGCCGCGACGACCTGCCCGTCCGGCGCGACCAGGGTCACGCGGGCGTCGGCCAGCGGGTCGCCGGCGATGTTGCGGGCGATGCCGCCGAGCGTGGCGCCGCCGGACAGCTCGACGTCGGCCCGGGTGGTGCCGCTGTCGCCGATGCTCACCGGCAGCGCGGTGGGCCGGAACGACTCGGCGCTGACCACGAGCGTGTAGTCACCGCCGACGAGCTCGGTGAACTGGTACGACCCGCCGCCATCGGTCGACCGCGAGCCGACGACCTCGCCGCGCACGTCGGCCAGTGTCACGGTGGCCTCGACCACCGGGGCGCCGCCGAGCGCGGAGACGATGCCGACCAGGCCGGCGGTGCCGGTGAGCACCACGTCGTAGGTCACCGGGGAGCCGTTGACCACCACGGTCGACGCCTGCGGCTGGTGCGAACCGGCCGAGGCGATCAGCACGTACGTCCCGTTGGCCGGCGCGGCCAGGTCGTAGCCGCCGTCGGCATTGCTGACGGTCCGCCCGACCTGCTTGCCGTTCAGGTCGATCACGGTCAGCGCGGCGCTGTGCACCGGGCTGCCGTCGGGCCGCCGCACGAAACCGCTGACCGGCGTGCCGATCAAGGTGCCGGACAGGTGCGCATGACCGTTGCCGTTGCCGTTGATGGCGTGCCGTCCGTTGGTCTCGAACGGCTCGGTGGCGGTGGTGACCGCCGCCGGCACCGGCTCGGATTCCGGAGCGGTCAGCAGCACGCCGTCCTCGGCCGCCTGCGCCTGGATGCCGGACTGCATGCGCAGCGGCACCTCCTTGGTGAACAGCGTCAGGATGAAGGCCACGGCGGCGACGATGGCGGCACCGATGAACACGATGTGCATCGCGTTGGTGAAGCCCTCCTGGAACGGCTGGGCCAGGATCGCCGGGTTGAGCTTCTGGATGAACGAGGAGTCCTGCAGCGCCCCACCGGCGTTGCCGCCCTTCAGCGCCGAGAACAGCATGGCGTTGTTCGGGTCCTGCACCACCGACGGCGTGTGGATGGCGGTCTGGAACGCCTGCGTCGGCACGATCGACTGGAACGCGCTGGCGATCTTGTCACCGACCGTGCTGAACAGCAGCGACAGGAAGACCGCGGTGCCGACGGTGCCGCCCATGGACCGGAAGAAGGTCGCCGACGAGGTGGCCACGCCCATGTCCCGCGGCGGCACCGCGTTCTGGGTGGCCAGCGTCAGCGTCTGCATGCACAGACCGAGGCCGATGCCGAAGATCGCCATGTAGATGTCGACCTCGACCAGGCTGGTGTCCCACTGCAGCTGGGTACGGTGCCGATGATCGACCTCGACCAGGCTGGTGTCCCACTGCAGCTGGGTGGCGAACAGCACGGCGCCGCCGCCGAGCAGCACGGTGCCGATGATCGGGAACAACTTGTAGCGGCCGGTGCGCGAGGTGATCAGGCCGGAGGCCATCGAGGCGATCATCATCGACAGCACGAACGGCAGCATCAGCAGGCCGGACTGGGTCGGGGTGTTGCCCTTCACGATCTGGAGGTACTGCGGGATCATCGCGATGCCGCCGAACATGGCCACACCGACCAGCAGGCCGGTGACCGAGGTCAGGCTGAACACCGAGCTGCGGAACAGCCGCAGCGGGATGAGCGCGTCGTCCTTGGCGTAGTGCTCGGCGACCACGAAGGCGATCAGGCCGACCGCGCCGACGATGTAGCAGATCCAGGCGTTCTGCGAGGTCCAGCCCCACTCACGGCCCTGCTCGGCCACGATCAGCAGCGGCACGAGGCCGACGGTGATGAACGCCGCGCCGAACCAGTCGATGCGCCGCTTCACGTTCGAGACGCGGCGGGGCAGGTTGAGCACGAGGGCGACGACCACCAGGGCGGCGATGCCGATCGGCACGTTCACCAGGAAGACCCAGCGCCAGCCGTCGATGCCCAGGATGGAGGACTGGCCGGCCAGCGCGCCGCCGATGACCGGGCCGAGCACGCTCGAGGTGCCGAAGACGGCCAGGAACATGCCCTGGTACTTCGCCCGCTCCCGCGGCGGCACGACGTCGCCGATGATGGCCAGCGCCAGGGACATCAGGCCACCGGCGCCGAGACCCTGGAACGCGCGGAACGCGGCCAGCTCGTACATCGAGGTGGCGAAGGTGCAGGCCAGCGAGCCGGCCACGAAGATGATGATCGCGGCCAGGTAGAACGGCTTGCGGCCGTACATGTCGGACAACTTGCCGTACAGCGGCGTGGCGATGGTCGACGTGATCAGGTACGCGGTGGTGGCCCACGCCTGCTCGTCGAGGCCGTGCAGCTGGTCGGCGATGGTCCTGATCGCGGTGGAGACGATGGTCTGGTCCAGCGCGGCCAGGAACATGCCCAGCATCAGGCCGGACAGGATGGTGAGGATCTGTCGGTGGGTGAAGGTGCCGGGGACGTGCTCTGCCTTGGAGGTAGGCGCCGCCACCGGAGCGGCCGTGCTCGTCATCGTGTTGCCTTTCGCTGCTCGGCGATCGCGGTGGCCATCTGCGGTCGGTAGTTCTCGATGTCGGTGTTGAGCGCGTCGAACAGCTCGACGAGCTGCTGACGCCGGTCCAGCGGCCAGCTGGCGAGCATCTGGTCGAGGTGCAGGCTGCGCTTGGCGCGCATGTCGTCGAAGAGCTGGCTGCCCTTGTCGGTGGCGGCCAGCAGGCAGGCCCGCCCGTCCTGCGGGTCGGCGCGGCGCTCCAGCAGACCGGCCCGCACCAGCTGGGCGACCTGGCGGCTGACCGTCGACGGGTCGGAGTGCACCGCGTCGGCCAGCGCGCTGGCCCGCTTGGGACCGTTCATCACCAGGTGGGCCATCAGCATGTAGCCGGCCTTCTCGACGCCGTGGGGCTTGTCGCTGAACTGGTGGGTGGCCCGCTCCAGCAGCCGAAGGAAGCGGATCAACTGGATACCCAGCTGGTCGGCGTTGTCCAGCCGCTCCTGGGTCGTTTCCATGTCCCACCTCCTTCGAAGATCGATGGTTGCTCCAACCAATCAGTTGGATAGTACAAGCATCTGCCCCGACAGAGTAGTGGGCAAGTCCAATGGTTGTGAAACGCAACACTCGACCGGGTGACTACGGTGAGGTGCATGAACGCTGTCGTTCAGGCCCTCCAGGATGCGCTTGGCACCGACTCCGTGCGAGTCGACCCGGACGTCACCGCCTCCTACAGCCGGGACATGATGCCGCTGGCTCCGGTCGGCCAGCCGCTGGCCGTGGTGTTCCCCGAGAACGCGGAACAGGTGCAGGCCGTGGTCCGCATCTGTGGCGGGGCCGGCGTGCCGATCGTGCCTCGCGGCGCCGGCAGCGGGCTGTCCGGCGCGGCCAACGCCATCGACGGCTGCGTGGTGCTGGTGACGACCCGGATGAACGCCATCCTGGAGATCGACCAGGACAACCGGCTGGCCGTGGTCGAGCCGGGCGTGGTCAACCTGGACCTGCGCGACGCCGTGGAGAAGCACGGGCTGTTCTACCCGCCCGACCCGTCCAGCTACGACTGGTGCTCCATCGGCGGCAATCTGTCCACCAACGCCGGCGGCCTGTGCTGCGTGAAGTACGGCGTGACCACGGATTCCGTGCTGGGACTGGAAGTCGTGCTCGCGGACGGCTCACTGCTGAAAACCGGTAGGCGCACGGTCAAAGGGGTTGCCGGCTACGACCTGACCAAACTGTTCATCGGCAGCGAGGGCACGCTCGGCGTGATCACCAAGGCCACGCTGGCCCTGCGGCCGCTGCCGCAGGCCCCGGCCACGCTGGTGGCGGCGTTCAGCACGACCGCGGCAGCCGGCGTGGCCGTGACGAGCATCGTGCGCAGCGGCACCGTGCCGTCGCTGATGGAGATCATGGACTCGGTCTCGATCAAGGCGGTCGAGCAGCACCTGAAGACCGAGGTCGGCCCGCCGGGCTGCGAGGCGCTGTTGCTGTGCCAGTCCGACTCCGGCGGCGAGGTGGCCCGCCTCGAGCTGGAGAAGGTCGAGCTGGCCTGCCAGGCCGCCGGCGCGGACATGACGTACGTGACGACCGATCTGGCCGAGGGCAAGATGCTGCTCACCGCCCGGCGGGCCGTGCTGACCGCGCTGGAGGTCTACGGCGCGTGGCTCACCGACGACGTGTGCGTGCCGAGGACGGCGATCGCCGACCTGATCGCCGGCTGCCAGGTGATCAGCGAGCGGAACGACGTGAAGATCGCCGTGGTCGGCCACGCCGGCGACGGCAACATGCACCCGACGCTCGTCTACAACCCGGCCGACTCCGACGAGTTCGCCCGCGCGCGGGTCGCCTTCGACGAGATCCTGGAGCTGGGGCTCGGCCTCGGCGGCACGGTGACCGGCGAGCACGGCATCGGCAAGATCAAGCGGGAGTGGCTGGCCCGCGAGATCGGCCCGGTCGGGCTGGCCGTGCACCGCTCCATCAAGCAGGCGCTGGACCCGGGCAACCTGTTCAACCCGGGCTCCATGTTCGCTATGGAGTGAGGCGGAAGCCGACCTGGCGCAGCACCCGCAGCACGTACTCGCCGACGTCGTCGTGCCGTGGCGGCACCAGCATCCGGTAGAACAGCGAGCCGATGATGATGTCCACGATCACCTCGGGATCGGCGTCGGCCGGCAGCATGCCCTCGCGGATGGCCCGCCGCACCAGGCGAACCCCGCCCTCGCGGCGCTTGGCCCCGGACGCCGCCCAGAAGGCGTCGAACAGCTCGGGGTGGCTGAAGGTGGAGCCCATCAGCTGGGCCATCAGCGGGGCCAGCTTGCGGTCGGCGATGGAGTCGGCCATCGAGCCGAGCATGCGCGCCATCACCTCGGGGTACGGCAGCGTGTCGTACTCCTCGTCGGTCAGGTCGGGCGCGTTGCGGCCGTAGGCGATGGCCTGGGCCAGCAGTTCCTCCTTGGACGACCAGCGCCGGTACACGGTCAGCCGGGCCACGCCCGCCCGCTTGGCGATCTGCTCGATGCTGGTGCCGTCCACGCCGCGCTCCGCGAACAGCTCCAGCGCCGCGCGCAGGATCGCCTCGTCCGCCTCCGGGTCACGGGGGCGGCCGGCCGACTTCAGCTCAGTGTCTCTTCCAACCACCGGGCCAGCCTGGCTGGTGCCGGCCGTCCCTGCCAAGCCAGGTGCCCGTCGGGGCGGACCAGCTTCACCGTGGGACCGGTCTCGACCAGCAGATCCTCGCCGAGAAAGCGCTGTGCCACGGCGATGTGCGGGTCTTGCGGCGTCGGGACGACGAGGACCCAGCGGCCGTTGGTCCAGCGCGGCGCGATCTCCGGGTCGCGGTCCCCGTACGGGCCGAGCGGGCCGCGGCGGTAGGTCAGGGCCAGCTGGCTCCACTGCCCGAACATTTTCCGTTGCACCGCCGAGAGATTGAGCAGCGGCAGGATCACCGTGTCCCGCAGCAGACGCCGCCAGACGCCGAGGCCGAGCGCGAACGACGTCAGCGCGGAGGTCCCGCTCAGCACCTCCTCGGCGACCTTGCGCCGCTCCTTCTCGTACGTGTCGAGCAGCCGTTCGCCGGCCCGGCCGTTGATCACCATGGCCAGCTTCCAGGCCAGGTTCTCGGCATCGCCGATGCCGGTGTTCATGCCCTGGCCGCTGAACGGGCTGTGCACGTGGGCGGCGTCGCCGGCCAGGAAAACCCTTCCGCGGCGGTAGGTTCCGGCCAGTCGCCGGTGGATGGTGAACGTCGACGTCCAGTCGCAGGACGTGATCTCGGCGGTGCGACCGGTCCGCTGCGGCAGCATCTTCGTGAGCTCCGCCACCACATCCACGGGCTCGCTGCCGGGAAGATCGCCTTGGATCCGCCAGAGATCCTTGCCCGGCAACGGAAACGCGGCGAACATGCCGCCGGCGCCGAGCCAGGTCGTCACGCCGCCCCGGTCCAGCGGCCAGTCCATGTGCACGTCGGCCAGCAGGAACCGTTCGGCCAGCGGCACTCCCGGGAAGTCGATGCCCATCAGCTTGCGCACCGCGCTGTGCGCGCCGTCGCAGCCCAGCAGCCAGTCGCCGCGGATCGACTCCCCGGCGTGCACGGTCACACCGTCCCCGTCCTGCTCGACGGCCGTGACGCGCATGCCCCACTCGACCTTGCCGCCCAGCTCGGACAGCCGGTCCCGCAACGACTTCTCGATCTCCGACTGGCCGATCAGGGCCCCCGTGCCCGTCATGTGCTCCAGCCGCAGCGTCATCAGCGTCCGCTCGCCGGCGATCGCCTTCACGAAGCCGATGTTGTTGCCCCGCTGCGGCAGATCGCGCAGCGCGTCCACCCGGTTGATCACCTCGGCCCCGCGTGGTTGCAGGCCCAGCGCCCGCGACGTCGTCGCCGGTCCGTCGGCCGCGTCCAGCACGCGCACCGGCACTCCCCGTTGCATCAGCGCGCAGGCCGCCGTCAGGCCGGTCGGCCCGGCCCCCGCGATCAGCACCGTCATGACCCCTCCCCAGGGATTAGTAAACAGAACAGCACTGTTTACTAATTGGAGCAGAAGAAACCGCCCCTGTCGAGGGGCGGTCTTTTCGCTACCTGAGTGGCTCACTTGGCCCTGGAGCGCAAGTGAGCCACTCACGTGGCTAAGAAGTGAGGCTGGGTCAGCGGATGCGGTCGATGCGCTGGGTGGAGTCCATGTCCTCGCCGCGCACGTCGAACTGCTGGGTGGCCTCCAGCGGCGTCTCGGCGGCGGCGGAGGCCTCGCGGGCGATGCGCTCGCGGCGGCTCTTGACGACCTCGAACACGATCGGGATGACCGACAGCACCGGGATGGCGATCAGGAAGATCTCCAGGTGGTCGTGCACCAGCGACACCTGGCCGAGGAAGAAGCCGAGCAGCGGCACCGCGACCGCCCACAGCACGCCGCCGAGGGTGGAGTACAGGAAGTACTTGCGCGGGTCCATCTTGGAGATGCCGGCCACGGCGGTGATGAACGTGCGCACGATCGGCACGAAGCGGGCCAGGATGATCGCCCGTGCGCCGTACTTCTCGAAGAACTCGTGCGTGTGCTCGATGTGCTTGCGTTTGAAGATCTTGGAATCGGGGTTGCTGAACAGCTTCGGCCCGATCGCGGCCCCGATGTAGTAGCCGGTCACGTTGCCGACGATCGCGCACACCGACAGGATCGCGCAGGCCAGCCAGATCGGCATGCCCTGCACCGCGCCCTGGGCGATCAGCAGGCCAAGGGTGAACAGCAGGGTGTCACCGGGGATCAGGAAGCCGATCAGGATGCCGCAGTCGGCGAAGATCAGCAGGGCCACGCCGACGAAGATGTAGGGCCCGAGGCCCGACAGGATGTTGTTGGCGTCGAGCCAACCCGGCAGGGCGACGATGGTGGTCGTGCTCGCGGCAATCGCGGTGGTCACGGTTCCCCAAGGTACAGGTGTCGGCTGGGTGCCCGGTTCACACCATGCTCAGCAGGCCGGCCACGGCCCCGCCGGCCAGGCCCAGGACCAGCGCGAACAGCAGGATCAGCCAACCGGGGACCTGTCCGCGTTCGGCCTTCATCCTGGTCGTCGGGACGGCCGTGGTGGCCCGGGCCGACGGCCGCAGGTGGTCGAACTCGCCGACCGGCGGCCCGACCGTGCTGCCGACCTCGCTGCCGGAGATGAGCCCGAAGCCGGGGCCGTCGCCGACCCCGCCGTACAGGTTCTCCAGCGGCGAGAAGCGCTCGGTCTCGTAGTGCTGCTGCGAGTTGTTGATCCGGATGGTGGCCAGCTCGCCGGTCATCGGACCGGAGCTGAGCTCGCGCAGCACCATCTCCTCGGTGAACGCGCCCTCACCGGTCCCCGCGGCCGGCTTGGCCGGCTCGTCGGCCGGCGGCTCGTCCGCGGGCTCCTCGGCCGACACGGCTTCGTCCGGCTCCTCGGCGGCCTTGTCCGGCTCGGCCTCGGCGGCGTCCTCGGCCTTGGTCAGCACGGCCGGCAGCGGCGGCATCGTCACCGGCGTGCTCACCGCCTGGGCACGCAGGGCCTCCGCCAACAGCCGCTCCGGGTCGTCGGACTTGCTCACGGCGTCCACGTTAGTTGCTTTTCGGCGTGCCGAGCAGCCGGGTCACCTGTGCGGTTACGAACGGTCCTCCCGGAATCCCCTTCGGTACACGTCCTGCACCCGCAATTCCTCGTCCAGCACGACAAAGTCGGCCCGCAGCCCGACCTCGATCGCACCGACCTGGTCGGCCAGGCCCAGCAGCTGCGCGGGCCGGCCGGCCGTCGCGGCGACGGCCTCGGCCATCGACAAACCGCACTGCTGCACGAAATTCCGGAACGCGAGGTCCATGGTCAGCGTGCTGCCGGCCAGCGAACCACCGGCCAGGGTCGGCACGCCGTCCTGCACGGTGACCTCCAGCCCGCCGAGGTCGTAGACGCCGTCCCCCATGCCGGCGGCGGCCATCGCGTCCGTGATGAGCAACGTCCGGGATGGACCGGCGTGATGCGCGGCCAGGCGGACGGCCGTCGGGTGCAGGTGCACGAGGTCGCAGATCAGCTCGACGCTGACCCGCTCGTCGTCCAGCAGCGCGCCGACCGGTCCGGGTTCGCGGTGATGCAGCGGCCGCATGCCGTTGAACAGGTGCGTGGCCACCGACGCGCCGGCGTCGACGGCCGGGACCACCTGGGCCTCGGCGGCGTCCGTGTGTCCAATGGCGACAATGACTCCGTTGTCCACCAACAACTTCGTTGCCGCGACGGCGTACTCCAGCTCCGGCGCGATGGTCACCATCTTGATCGTATCCTCGCCGGCCGCCAGCAGCGCCCGTACGGAATCGAGGTCCGGCGGCCGCAGCACCCGCGGGTCGTGCGCACCGCAGCGCGCCGCCGACAGGAACGGGCCCTCCAGGTGGATGCCGGCGATGTCGCCGCCACGGACCAGGTCCCCGAGCTCCTCGATCTGTCGGGCCAACTCCTTGATCGGCCGCGACACCAGGCTGGCCATCGTGGTCGTGGTGCCGTGCCGGCGGTGCGCGGCGATGGCCAGCCCCGGGTCGTGCCCGGTGAACGCCCGCCCGCCGCCGCCGTGGCAGTGCACGTCGACAAAACCCGGCACCAGCCAGCTGCCGGCCAGGTCAACGGCGTCGGGTCGCGGCCCGACGCCGACGGCGTCGATCCGACCGTCCACCACCGACACCCAGCCGGGATCCAGCACGCCGTCGGACGTCACCACCCGACCGCCGCCCAGCACCAGGTCAGCCACTATGCCTCCAGGGCATCGATCGCCATCAGCGCAGCTCCCAGACAGCCTGCCTCATCGCCGAGCGCGGCGAGCAGCAATTCGGGCTGCCGTTGGAACACGATCAGTTCCGCCAGCCGCTTGCGCAACGGCTCGATCAGCAGATCACCCGCCAGTGCCAGGCCGCCGCCCAGCACGACGGCCTCCGGTCCGAGCAGCGTCGCGGCGATCAAGATGCCCTTGGCCAGGGCATCGACGGCGTCGTGCCAGACCGCCACGGCATCCGGGTCGCCCTCGCGCACCAGATCCGCGACCACGGCCGCCCGGTCGACGTTCTTGCCGGTACGGGCCGAGTAGCGCCGGGCGATCGCCGCCGACGAGGCGACGGTCTCCACGCAGCCGCGCTGCCCGCAGCCGCACGGCTCGCCGTGGCCGACATCGACGTGGCCAAGCTCGCCGCCGTGCACGTGGAGCCGGCCGCCGATCATCAGCGCCGCCGCGATGCCGGTGCCGATGGGCATGATCACGACGTCGGTCCGGCCCTTGGCGTTGCCCAGCCGGTGCTCGGCCAGCCCGCCGGCCCGCACGTCGTGGCCGAAGCTCACCGGCAGCCCGGTCCGCTCGGCCAGCAGCAGCCGGAACGGGAAGTCCCGCCAGCCCAGGTTGGCCGAGAAGACGCCGATGCCCTCGTCCTCGTCGACCACGCCCGGCACCACCACGCCGACCGCGTCGATCGGACGGTCGACGGCCCGCCGTAGGTCGTCGACCAGTTCGACGATCGCGCCGACCACCGCGTGCGCGGTGGCGTTGCCGTCCTCGCCGCGCGGGGTGCCACGGCGACGGGTGGTCACCGCGTTCGCCTCGGTTGCCGTCCCGGCGACCAGGGCGGCCTTCATGTCCGTGCCGCCGACGTCGACGGCCACCACGTACCTAGTGCGAGCCACGAGCGGAGGTAAGCATCATTGGTCTACACCTCGCAAGACAACGGACCGGGTCAGATGCCGGGGCTGGTCCGGGTTCAGGCCCTGGTTCAGGGCGATCGCCACGGCCAGCCGCTGAACGGTCACGAGTTCGGCCAGCGGATCGCGGTCGCCGGCCCGGAACAGGCCGCCGGTCGCCGCCACCTGCTCGGGCAGCCCCTCTGGCGCGGTGCCGAACATCCAGGCCACCCGGTTCGGGCCGGTGATGCTGATCGGGCCGTGCCGGTACTCCATCGCCGGGTACGACTCGGTCCAGGCCCCGGCCGCCTCGCGCATCTTCAGGCCGGCCTCCAGGGCCAGGCCGTTGGTCCAGCCGCGGCCGAGGAAGGTGAACTGCTCGGCCGTGAGCAACTCGTCGGGCAGCGGCTCGACCACCGACAGCTCGGCGTCGGCGATGGCCCGGCTCAGGTCCTCGCCAAGGCTGGACCGCAGCAGGGCCAGCACGGTGGTGGCGAACCGGGTCTGCACCACCGACCGCTCGTCGGCGAAGTCCAGCACCACCAGCTGGTCGGCCCGGCCGACGATCGGCGTCTCGGGGTCGCCGATCAGCGCGACGGTCGGGATCCGGCCGTGCAACCGGTCCAGCACATCCAGCACCTCGGTGGTGGTGCCGGAGCGGGTGATCGCGACGACCCGGTCGTAGGCTCGGCGGTGCGGGAACTCGGACGCGGCGAAGGCGTCGGTCTCGCCCTGGCCGGCGGCCTCCCGCAGCTGGGCGTAGGACTGGGCGACGAACCACGACGTGCCGCAGCCGATCACCGCGACGCGCATCCCCGGCGCTGGCAGACTGTCGGGCGCCAGCGTGATCGCCTGACGCCAGCAGTCCGGTTGCGAGATGATCTCCGTCTCGACGAAGTGTTCGCGCACAGTGCCCCCTCGACTGCTCATAACTGTCCGCAACGCAGGATACTGGTGCACTAACGCGCAATGAAGGGGTTCGGGGATGAATCGGTACGAGCGGCTCACCGCGCTGCTGGAGCTGCTCGCCGAGCGGGGCCGGGTGGAGGTCGACGACATCGCCGACGAGCTCCAGGTCTCCGCCGCGACCATCCGCCGCGATCTCGACCACCTGGCCGAGCAGCAGCTGCTGACCCGGACCAGGGGCGGCGCGGTGGCCCACGCCGTGTCCTACGACCTGCCGCTGCGGTACAAGACCGCCCGGCACGCCGACGCCAAGCTCCGCATCGCCCGGGCCGCGGCCGCGCTGGTGGACAAGGCGGCCGTGGTCGGGCTGAATGGCGGCACCACCGCCACCGAGGTGGCCCGGGCCCTGGCCGCCCGCTCCGAGCTGGACCTGACCGTCGTCACCAACGCCCTGAACATCGCCAACGAGCTGGCCGTCCGCCAGCAGATCAAGCTGGTCGTCACCGGCGGCGTGGTCCGGCCGCAGTCGTACGAGCTGATCGGCCCGCTGGCCCGGCTCATCCCCGACGAGCTCACGCTGGACGTCATCTTCCTCGGCGTCGACCACGTGGACCCCAAGCTCGGCGCGTCGGCCCGCAACGAGGGCGAAGCCGCCATCAACCGGCTGCTGGTGCAGCGGTCCGGACGGGTCGTGGTGGTCGCCGACTCGTCCAAGCTGGGCGGCTCGGCCTTCGTGCGGATCTGCCCCATCGACGAGGTGCACGCCCTGATCACCGACAGCGAGGCCGACGAAACCGTGGTCGCGCAGTTCCGCGACCGTGGCATCGACGTGCAGTTGGTCTAGCTGGGGTCTAGCTCGGGTCTAACCGGCCATCGCCTTCTGCAGGGCGTCGAGGGCCCGGCTGGCGGTGGACTTCACGGTGCCCTTGGAGATGCCGGTGGCCTCCGCGATCTCGGCCTCGGACAGGTCGCCGTAGTAGCGCAGCACGAGCACCTCACGCTGGCGCGGCGGCAGCTTGGACAGGGCGTTGACCACGGCCTGGTGCTCGGCGGTCAGCATGGCCAGGCTCTCGGCCGACCGGGCGTTGGCGGTGTGCGGCGGCGTGTAGTCGCGGGCGGTCTTGCGGCGGCGCAGCACCGACCGGCTGCCGTTCACCACGGCCGTGCGCAGGTAGCCGACGGCCGCCTGGGCGTCCCGCAGGCCGCCCCAGTTGCGGTGCAGGCCGGTGAAGGCCTCCTGCACCACGTCCTCGGCCGTGGCCGGTTCGTCCACCAGCAGGATGGCCAGCCGGACCAGCCGCATCCGGTGCTGGCGGTACAGGTCCTCCAAGGTCAGCGGGGCAGCCGTCGAGGGTTCCGGGCCGTCCACCGCCCGCAGGCTGGAGAGGGTCCGTTCGACGCTGTTCGGCTGCACGTCCACGGCGGCGAGAATACCCAACCGGTGCATTAGTTTGGCTGTCGAACGCTCACAAGGGAGGCCGCGTTGCCCAAGTTCGCCGTCGAGTACCGCTACATCGAGGACGTGCCGAAGCGGCACGCCGTCCGGCCGGAGCACCGCGACTTCCTCCGCGACCTGGCCAAGCAGGGCAAATGCCTGGTCGCCGGGGCATGGACCGCGGACGACGGCGGCCTGCTGGTGTTCGAGGTGGACGACGAGGCCGAGCTCCGGAAGATCCTCGACAACGACCCGTACAACGGGGCCGAGGTCATCGCGTCGACCAAGGTCACCGCGTGGACCCCGGTCCTGGGCGTCTGGGTCGACTAGCGACGACTGTCGAAGCCGGCGGCGCCGCCGGGACCGACCGGCCGGGACGCCTCGGCGCCGCGGGCCTTGATGTCGTCCAGCGCTGCCTGGTCGGCGTCCTTCGCACCCATCGACGTGATCGGCAGCGACAGCTGGTTGACCACGCCGCGGAACAGCTTGAGGCCGCCGACCCAGCCCGGCACGTGAATCGCCTTGGCCCGCCGGTTGATGCCGGCGACCACGGCCTTGCCCACGTCGGCGACCTGGTAGGTGCGGCCGAGCGGGCCGGGCAGGCGGCTGCGCATCTTGCCGAAGACGGGGTGCTGGTCGGCGCTGGTGACCATGTCCGTGGCGATCCAGGAGAAGTAGGCCGTGCCGACGTCGACGCCAAGGTGGCGGACCTCGGCCCGCAGGCTGTCGGCGAAGGCGTCGCAGCCGGCCTTGCTGGCCGCGTAGGCGGCCATGCCGGGGGCGTGCGAGATGGCGGCCAGCGACGACACCACCAGGCAGTAGCCACGGCTCTCGATGAGGTGCGGCAGGGTGACCCGGACCGTGCGCCACACGCCGAGCAGGTTGATCTCGATGGTCCGCTCGAAGGCCGCCGGGTCGATGGAGCGGACGAAGCCGGTGGCGGCGATGCCGGCGTTGGCCATCACCACGTCGATCCGGCCGTAGCGGTCCTTCACCGCGGCCACCGCGGTCTCCAGCGCCTGCCAGTCGGTGACGTCGGCCTCCCAGGCGCCGGCCTCCGGGCCGCAGTCCTTGGCCGTGGCCTCGAGCAGCTCCCGCTCCAGGCCGACCAGCGCGACCTTGGCCCCCAGCGCGGCCAGCCGGCGCGCCGTCTCGGCCCCGATGCCGCGTGCCGCGCCGGTGATCAGCACCACCTTGCCGGCCATGGTGTTCGTGGTCACACGTGCCTCCTCGCCGACGGCTCCTGGTGGGCACGGTAACGCAACCTACCGTCAGTAAGCTACTGGCGAGTTCAATACGAACCCGTCCGGTCGGGTGGAGGGTAGGGGTCGGGTCGGCCGGAAAATCGGCCTCGGCCTCGACATATGTGGGAAGGCCGGTGAACGATGTTTCCGGCCGCCCGTGATCGTCCAACTCGTGGATGTCAAGGTCCGATGTTCGGACCTTCCCCGAGATTCGAACACAGTCCTGAACCAGGGCGCACTGCCGGCGGTGATCGTCCCGGGCGGGCGGTTCGACCCGAACTCCCGGTCACACCTTTGCGGATCGGCCCTGCGACCGTACGATCACGGAAAGTCAACTGTGAATGACGCGATCGATATCGGAATGAGCTGGGTTGGCGGGATAGCGCTGGCTACGGTGAGAGAGGAAGAGCCTGCCAGGGGTGACGGGCTGCCGGACAAACGACAGGAAACGAACTGTCTCCGCTACTGGGAGGGCGGGGTACGGGGGAGACGAGGGGCGCAAGTTGGAGGGCACCGGGCGCGCTGCCAGGTACCGGGATGTTTTCGCCAACGGCGAGTTCCGGGCCTTGTGGCTGGCCGAGCTCGTTTCCACCGCGGGTGACCAGATCGCCCGGGTCGCATTGTCACTTCTTGTGTTCGATCGAACACGCTCCGCTGCATTGGCCGCATTGACCTTTGCGTTCACCATGCTGCCCGCGTTGTTCGGACCATTGCTCGCCGGCCTGGCCGATCGCTATCCGCGGCGCACCGTGATGGTGTGCGCCGATCTTGCCCGCGCGGCACTGATGGCGATCATGGCCACCCCGGGAGTTTCGCTTCCACCCTTGTTTGTCCTGCTTTTCGTCACCCAACTGCTTGGGTCGCCGTCGAATGCGGCGCGCGGAGCCCTATTGGCTGATGTTCTCGCGGGTGACGAACTCACGGTCGGACAGAGTCTGCGTGCGGTTGTCGGCCAGATCTCTCAGGTCGCCGGCTTTGCCGGCGGTGGTTTTCTGGTGACGTTGTTGACGCCGTACGGCGCGCTCGCGGTGAACGCGGCCAGCTTCGCCGCGTCCGCCGCCCTCCTCGTGCTCGGCGTGCGGAGTCGGCCGGCGACCGGCGTGGTGGCTGGCGAGCATGTGACGCTGTGGGCCTCGACGCGCCGCGGTGCGCGGCTGATCTGGGCGGACGCCCAGCTGCGCACGCTGGCCCTGATGATCTGGATGATCGGCCTGCCGGTGGCCGCGGAGGGCTTGGTCGTGCCCTACCTGTCGGCGCTGAACCACACGCCGACGCCGAACCCGGTCGATGTCGGCTGGCTGCTCGCGGCGACGCCGGTCGGCGCCATCGTCGGCGCGCTCGTCATCACCAGAATTGCTCCGGAGCTCCGGCTCCGGCTGATCGGACCGCTGGCCGCCCTGTCGGGGTTGCCGCTGTTCGTCTGTGCGCTGGAGCCCGGGCTCGTGGTCTCCTGCGTGTTGTTCGCGCTGTCCGGGGTGGCCGCCGCCTACATGGTGGTCGCGCCGCCCGCCTTCATCCAGCGCACGCCCGTCGTCGGCAGGGGGCAGACGATCGGGTTGATGTCCTCGGGAGCGATTGCCGCACAAGGCATTTCTGTGGCGCTCGCCGGGGTTCTCGCCGATGGCGTGGGTCCGTCAGGAACCATCGCGATCGCGGGATTGGCGGCTGTTGTCGCCGGGATCGGGTTGTCCGTCGCATGGCGGCGGAGCCGGTTGCACGAGGTCGGTCATGTTGCCTAGGCGGGCCGAAGATCTTCGACCCGCCCCGCCACGGCAGCGGAGCTCTACGAGGGCTCCCAGCTTCTCAGCGGCGACACCGTCATCAGCCGTACCCCTTCCCGAACAGGTCTTGCAGGCTTCGCCGTGGTCAGTGTGCACTCCCCATGGTGAGTTTTCCAGGTCTGTGACAAGCGCCGATGCAATTTCGTGTTCCGCCGTCCCAGAGGGGGTCTCCGTGTCCGGTGTGTCGGCGAGCTCAATTTTGCCCAGGTGGGCCCTGTTCTCGGTGCCCAGGAGAGCGATCGGGTATCTCCTCCTCGTTCAGCTGGTGGCGCTACTTACTGTAGTGATATCTGCGCTGAACGTGACGGTGAGCTCGAGTCAGTGGTTGATATTCGGTGTTCTGGTCTTCTGTGCATTGGCGCACACCGAACTCGCTCGTGGAATCGAGCGGGCCCGCCGAGAGCTCGCCGGCCCCGGACACGTCGACCTCGCATCGGTCTGGTTGTTCGCCGGTGTGCTGGTGCTGCCGGCGCCGCTGACCGCGGCGTTGATCACGCTGGTCTACATCCATTACCAGCTGCGCAATCCGTTCGTTGCTTGGCATCGACGGCTGTTCGGCATGGGTGTGTTGATATTGTCCGCGCAGGCGACCACCAGCTTGTTGTCGTTGGTCGGCGGTCCTGGTCATTTGTTCGGCCCGACGGTCGACGCCGTCACCGTGGTCGCCATCGTCGCCGGGATTATGGTCTACGCCGTCGCCGACGTCGCGCTGATCGCCGGCCGCATCGCGCTCTATGGCACCCCTGGCGTCACGGTGCGCAAGGTTTTCGGCGACGTGTCCAAGCACATGCTGGAGATCTCCACCCTGTTTTATGGAGCATTGCTTGCTTTTGCCTTGTCCTACAGTCCGGCGCTTGTCGTGCTGGCGCTGCCGCCGGTGCTGATGCTGCACCGGTCGGTGCTGCTCAAGCAGGTCGAGGAGAAGGCGAGCAAGGACGCCAAGACGGGCCTGTTCAACAGCGAGGGCTGGCACACCAGGGCCAACCGTGAGCGTTCCCGGGCGCAGCGCACCAACGAGGGCTTCGGGCTGCTGATGGTCGACCTCGACCACTTCAAGAAGGTCAACGACACCTACGGCCACGTGGCCGGCGACGCGGTGCTCAAGGCGGTGGCCGACGCCATCTCCGGCGAGGTCCGCGACTACGACTCGGTCGGCCGGTTCGGCGGCGAGGAGTTCGTGGTGCTGCTACCCGGCATGTCCGAGGCCGACGGCGTCGGTGTCGCCGAGCGGATTCGACATGCGGTGACCCAACTGGTGGTGGAAGCTCCGGTCGAAGGCCGGACGACCATCATCCGAAATCTCTCCGCGTCCATCGGCGTCTCGACCTTCCCGCAGGCCGGTGACGACATAGAACCCTTGCTCCTGGCGGCCGATGCCGCGCTCTACCAGGCCAAGAACAGCGGGCGAAATCGCGTGGTGGCCAGTACGGCCCTACGCAAACCCGTGCTGGCGATCGCGGCCTGAATCTGGGCATGTCGCTCGGCGGGTGCTGACTGTATCGTTCCAGCGGGTGGACCCGCTCGGCGCTTGGCTGCCGGCGGCCGCCTCGTAGGATGGTGCGCGAAAACGTCGAAATCCCGAGGAGTGACGACCGATGCCTATCGCGACCCCTGAGGTCTACGCGGAGATGCTCGACCGGGCGAAGGCGAACGAGTTCGCCTACCCGGCGATCAACGTGACCTCCTCGGAGACGCTGAACGCGGCGCTGCGCGGCTTCGCCGAGGCCGAGAGCGACGGCATCGTCCAGGTCTCCACCGGCGGCGCCGAGTTCCTGTCCGGCACCAAGGTCAAGGACATGGTCACCGGCGCGGCCGCGCTGGCCGAGTACGCCCACGTGGTGGCGGCCAAGTACCCGGTCAACATCGCGCTGCACACCGACCACTGCCCCAAGGACAAGCTGGACGGCTTCGTCCGCCCGCTGCTGGCGATCAGCCAGGAGCGCGTGGCCCGCGGCGAGAACCCGCTGTTCCAGTCGCACATGTGGGACGGCTCCGCGGTGCCGCTGGACGAGAACCTGACCATCGCCGCCGAGCTGCTCGACCAGGCGGCCAAGGCCAACATCATTCTCGAGGTGGAGATCGGTGTCGTCGGCGGCGAGGAGGACGGCGTCGCCAACGAGATCAACGACAAGCTCTACACCTCCAACGAAGACTTCCTGAAGACGCTGGCCGCGCTCGGCGCCGGTGAGAAGGGCCGCTACCTGCTGGCCGCCACCTTCGGCAACGTGCACGGCGTGTACAAGCCGGGCAACGTCAAGCTGCGCCCGTCGGTGCTCAAGGCCGGCCAGGACGTGGTGGCCGAGAAGCTGGGCAAGGCCGGCACCAAGCCGTTCGACCTGGTCTTCCACGGCGGCTCCGGCTCGCTGCCGGAGGAGATCGCCGAGGCGGTCAGCTACGGCGTGGTGAAGATGAACATCGACACCGACACCCAGTACGCCTTCACCCGGCCGATCGTGGACCACTTCTTCAAGAACTACGACGGCATCCTGAAGATCGACGGCGAGGTCGGCAACAAGAAGGTCTACGACCCGCGCAGCTACCTCAAGGCCGCCGAGGTCGGCATGGCCGCCCGCATCGCGCAGGCCGCCGAGCACCTCAAGTCCAGCGGTCGCATGATCGCCGGCTGAGTCCGGCTCAGTCCCCGTCGAGCGCGTCCAGCAGCCGCTGGACGCGCTCGACGTCGTTCTGGCGGTGTTGCGACCGGTACAGGTCGACGGCCTGCCACCAGTGCTGGCGGGCCTGGTCCGGTTCGTCGTCGGCCCGGGCGATGACTCCGAGTTGGACGAGGACGTTGGGCTCCTCGTAGATGTTGCCCATCTCCTGGATGAGGGTGAGGGCCTGCCGGTAGTAGCCGCGCGCCGCGTCGGTGTCGCCCAGCGAGTAGGCGATGAAGCCGAGGCTGTCGTACAGGCCGTAGCGCACCTCGGGCACGAGGTCGCTGGACAGCTCCAGGGCCTGTTCGCAGTGCAGGCGGGCCTGTTCGAAGTCGCCGACCCGGGCCTCGTAGTAGCCGACAGCGTTGAGGGCCTTTGACGTGGAGGCCCGTGCTCCGACCTGGCGGAAGAGCGCGAGTCCCTGTCGCGCGGCAGCGACTGCGGCGTGGTCGTCGCCGTTGCGTTCCCAGTAGAAGGCCAGTGTGTGGAACGCCTGCGCCCGCTCGTGCGGATCCTCGTCGGAGGTGGCCTGGGTTAGGCGTACGAGGGCCTCGTCCGATACGCCGAGGCGGGTCAGGGCGCGGCCGAGGAAGCGGTTGGCGGTCCCGGTGTGCTCGCCAATTGCCTCGGTGGACTTGAGTGCCGCCCGCCAGAACGCGAGGTCCTCGGTCAGGCGGCTGCGCCGCCAGTGGTAGCTGCTCATCGACCAGGCCAGCCCCCAGACGGCATGATGCCGTTGCTGCTGCACGGCGTTGCGCATGGTCGCGACCAGGTTGGCGTACTCGACATCGAACCACGCCTTGGCCGCCTCCTGGTCGGCGAACGCCAGTGGCTGGGTGCCGGGCTCGGCCGGTGGCAGGGAGATCGGCTGGGCGTGCTCGTACAGCCGCAGCTCGCCGGCGTTGGCGGTGTGCAGGTAGAAGTCGAGCAGCCGGGTGATCGCCGCCCGACGCACCGGGCCGGGCAGGCCGCGCTCGGCGGCGTAGAGCCGGACCAGGTCGTGCATGCGGTAACGGCCGGGCGCGTGCTCGACGACCAGGTGCGAGTTTTCCACCTCTCGCAACAGGGTCCGCGCCCGTTGCGCGGACAGTCCGGCCAACGACGCGGCGGCCGGCAGGCTGATGTCGGGGCCGGTGTTCAGGCCAAGCAGTCCGAAGATTTCGGCCGCCGGGCTGCCAAGGGCCTGGTACGAGCACGCGAACACGGCCCGCAGGTTGGCCGACAGCTCGCCGGCGTCAAGGGCATCCAATCGGGCGTCGGACAGCTCGGCGGCCAGCGCGGCCAGCGGAAAGTCCTGATGGGTGGCGGCACGGGCGGCCACGATGTTGAGTGCCAACGGCAATCCGGCGCAGAGCCGCACGAGATCGGCGACCGCCGTCGGCTCGGCCAGCACGCGCTGTGCACCCAGCTGGGCCGTCAGCAGCTCGTACGCCTCGCGATCAGGCAGCACGTCCAGCGCCATGTGCATGGCCCGCTGGGTGATGAGCACGCCGCTGAGCTGGTTGCGGCTGGTCACGACCACCACGGATCCGGGGGTCCCGGGCAGCAGCGGCGTCACCTGGTTCGAGTCGGCGGCGTTGTCCAGCACGATCAACATGCGCTTGTCGGCCACCAGGCTGCGGTAGAGCGCGGTCTGGGCCTCCAGGTCGGTCGGCACGGAAGCGCCGGTCACGCCGAACGCCTCCAGGAAGCCCCGCACCGCCGTGCTCGGTGACGTCGCCGGCCCGGACGGGTCGAAGCCGCGCAGGTTGACGAAGAGCTGGCCGTCGGGGAAGCGGTCGGCTCGGTCATGGGCCCAGCGCAGCACCAGGGAGCTCTTGCCGAAGCCGCCGCCGGCGGAGACGACGGCGATGCCGGGACGGCGATCGAGCAGGCGGTCGAGGGCCTCGAGTTCGGCGGTGCGGCCGACGAAGCCGCCGACGGGCTGCGGGAGCTGACGAGGCAGCGGTTGCCGGTTGTTCGCAGCGCTGGCCAGCGCGGGGTCGCCGGTAAGCACCTGGCGGTGCAGTTCCTGCAGCTCGGGGCCGGGGTCGATACCGAGCTCGTCGGAGAGCGCGGTGCGGACGTCGGTGAAGGCCTGGAGGGCCTCGGCCTGCCGGCCGGAGCGGTAGAGGGCGGTGATGAGCTGGGCCCAGAAGCGCTCCCGCAGGGGATGGCGCTGGGTGAGGTCGCGCAGCTCGCCGATGACGGCGTTGTGGCGGGCGAGGCCGAGTTCGACGTCCAGGTGGAGCTCGGCGGCGGAGAGGAGCTGCTCGGTGATACGAGGCGCGAACTCCCGGCGCAAGGTCTCGGACTGGACGTCGGCCAAGGGATCGCCACGCCAGAGTGAGAGGGCGTCGGTGAGCAGCTTGGACGCGGACTCGGGATCGGCGGCGCGGGCCTGGTCGACGAGTTCGCGGAAGCGCCAGATGTCCAGTTCGGACGGGCCGACGGAGATCAGGTAGCCGTCGGAGGCGGTGACGATGGGCGACGTGCCGGAGGCGCCGCGCAAGGCGTTGCGCAGGCGCATGACGTAGTTCTGCACGGTGGTGCGGGCGCCGGCGGTGGGGTTCTCCTCCCACACGTTGCGCACCAGCTCGTCCAGGGAGACGACCTGGTTGGCCCGCATCAGCAAGGCGGCGAGCAGAGTGCGCTGGCGCGCGGCGCCGACCGTCACGGGCGTGCCGTGGTGGCTGACCTCCATCGGTCCGAGCACACGGAAGTCGAACTCAGCAGCCATGAACCCCCATTCAACGCCGACTCCGCAGTGTAAGCCCGTTGTGCCGAACACGATGGGCGACAGCGGAACCGACCACTACAAGGATGACGAATCCATAGGAGACGGCCATGCCGAGCAGGGGCTGGTCCTGGAAAGCGGTGCCGCCGACGAATCCGACGAGCGCGGCCTGCGTGCCCCAGAGGAGAACGCCGGCGACTTCGGGCGGCAGGAACCAGGACGGGGAGAAACCGAGGGCGCCGGCGGTGGCCAGGGTGGCGGCGCGGCCGCCGGGAACGTAGCGGCCGAAGACGATCAGTAGTCGGCCGCGGCGGATGAGCTGCTGGTGGGCCCACTCGCGGGCCTGGACGCCGCGTTCGCGGCGCGTGAGTCGGGTGAGCACGGCATTGCCGGTGGTGCGGCCAAGGTAGAACGCGGCGACGTCGCCGGCGAAAGCCCCGGCAGCGGCGACCAGGATGAGCTGGATCAAGCCGGTGGCGCTGGGCGCGACGAGGACGCCGACCAGCACGACGGTGGTTTCGCTGGGCATGAACGGCAGCAGGGCGTCGAGGGCGGCGATGAAGAAGACGGCGGTCCACAGCCAGGGGGAGTTCGCGAGTTCCCGTACGAGCTCAAGCATCGATCGACCGCCTCGCCGCCGCGGCCAGCTCCCGCCGGTCTGTCCCGTGTACCAACGGATGCGCGGTGACGTGCACGCGGAGGCCGCCGGCCCGGGCGACCCGGACCAGCGAGGACGTCAGCGAGTCGTCGCCGACGTAGGCCGCGACCGGCGTGCTGTAACGGATGGTCACCGGCCGGACCGGCGCGTCGGCGTCCAGCGCGGCCTGGAACGCGGCCCGCCGGAACACCCCCATTTGCCGCCCACACCAGGTGGTTCCCTCCGGGAAGACGAGAACGGAACAGCCTGAACGTAAGGCGTCGGCCAGCGCGGCGACAGTAATGGGCAGTGAACGTAAGTTGTCACGTTCGATGAAGATCGTCCCGTTGCGCCGGGCCATCGCCCCGATCAGCGGCCAGTCGGCGACCTCGCGCTTGGCCAGCAGCCGCAGCGGTTCCACCGCCAGCAGTGCCGGAATGTCCAGCCAGGACACGTGATTGGCCACGACCAGCGTGCCGCGGCCGGCGCTGAGCCGGTCCATGGTGGACGTCAGCTCGACGTCCAGGGCCCGCAGCAGGCCCGCGGCGTCGCGGTGGAGGACCGGGCGGATCATCTTGAGCGCTCTGGTCGTGGCCCTCGGATACGACACCGGCGGCTCCGGCGAAGTCGCGCAGCGCGGCGTGCACGGTGAGGTCGGCAACCAGGCAGTCATGCTTGGGCCGCCAGGAAGAACTCCAGGTAGCGCGGATGCACCCGGTCCATGGACAGCAGCACGAACAGGTCGGCAGTGCCGAAGTCCGGGTCGTGCGCCGGCGGCCCACACACCCAGGCGCCGAGGCGAAGGTAGCCCTGGAGCAGTGGGGGCAGGGGCACCTGACGCGAAAGTGGAGATGGTGGCGTCCACGGCTTATAAGGCCGCACTCGTAGCTCCGGTGGCGACAGATGCGCGGCGGCCTTGGCGCAGGCGGCGCCGGCCACATCGGGCCCGTCGGCCAGCGGCACCGAGGCGCAGCCGGCCAGCCACTGATGCCCCGACAGCAAGACGTATCGAGCTAACGCGCCCCACAGCAGCGTGATGACCGCGCCGCTCCGGTGGGCTGGATGCACACAGGAGCGGCCGGCTTCCACCAGATCGGCGCGCACCCCTCGCAACGCGCCGAGATCGAACTCGTCCTCGGAGTAGAGCCGATCCGTCCGCCCCGGCGGCAGCAGCCGATAGGTGCCGACGACCTCGTCCTCCGCCCGGACCACGATGTGGTCGCAGAACTCGTCGTACGGATCGATGTCCAGACCGCCGGGACGGTCGAGGCCGAACACGTCGTTGCGCAGCTTCTGGGCCGCGCGGACGGTGTCCTCGTCATCGGCGACCGCTACTGAGTAGCGCGCCCGTGTTGCCGCTTTTGCCATACTGCCAGCGTGTCCGGGACTGAACGGCGCGGACAGGCGGCGTCCACCCGAGTCCGACGGGGGTTATCCCCCCGACGCAGACCAGTGCTACCAGCAGTGCCGCGACGGCCACCGGCCCCGACCGGAGATCCGACGGCGGCGCGACAAGGACCACGCTTTGGCCCCACAGAGCCAGATACGCCAACCCGGGGGCGAGCACGGCAGCCGTGAGCGGGGCTCGCAACAGGTAGGCGAGGTCCACCGCGAGACCGATGCCCAGCGCCCATACCGGCACCGCGTAGGGAGGAAAGCCGATGCCGGCAATGAATCCCAGCGCGAGCGTGCGGTAACCGACGTAGCCGGCGGCGATGAGCGTGGCGGTGAACCGGCCGCCCAGGAACCGTTTGGCCAGCATCAGCGCGATCGTCGCCGACAGCACGCACCACACCGGATAGAGCCATTCCGGCAGGCCCAGGCTGAAATGCTCGACGGCAGCCCGGTCGACCGGATGGTGGATCTGTGCCGCCGCGAACTGCAACAGCTCCGGCTCCGCGTAAGTCTGGCCGCGATCCCACGCCGCCAGCGACAGCACGCCGTACTCCTGCTGCTCGTTGGGGAACCACAGGTTCTCCATCAGCGACAGCCACAACGCCCCGAAGCCGAGCCGGTAGAACCGGTGCGAACGCGGGAACTGCTTGTGCCAGGCCATGAGCAGGCCGACCAGCGAGACCGTGGTTCCGGTGTAGAGCAACACGTGCGTGACGCTCCACGCGGTCAGGTCGAGGCCGTTGACCGTGTGGTTGACGATGTCCATCGGGATCGTCACCAGGAACGAGCCCATGCCGACCTGGAGGAACCGCAGCGACCGCCGGTCGACGCCGTAGCCGGTGTAGGTGTGGATCAGCACCAGGGTCACCGCGATGCCGGTGCCGAGGAAGTTGATCAGGTGTGGCGGGGCCGTCGTGTCCCGGATCCACTTGAAGTGCCAGGCCACGTCCCAGCTGGCGCCCAGCGTCTTGAACGCCAGGGCGACCAGCCAGGACGTGAGCAGCGCGACCGTCAGTCCCGGCGGCGTTGCCCTCCCCGGCTCGCCGCGTGTCCACAATGGACCGAACTGCCGCAGTGTCCCCCTCATGCCGACAATCGTCGCGGCACGGCCGTCCGGAATGAATAGGTAATGGCCCCCAGCGGGGGTAGGGGAACCCCGGGTCACCCCCTTAGGGTCGGCTGCCTCAAACCGGATTTCGGTGTGTCGGAGAGCGGGACTCGCCGGGTTACCACGGTTGCGGCCAGCCACAGGACGGCCAGCACGGCGGCGCTGACCGGCGCGGCCCAGTCGGCCCGCGGCGGGGCGGCCAGCAGCACCGACTGCACGAACAACAGCCCGTACGTCACGGCCGTCACGGCAATCGCCCCGACAAAGGGCCGTAGCCACTGGGACATCGGCACCAGGAACACCAGGTCGATGGCCACGCCCGCGCCGAGCAGGAAGAACGGCACCGCCGACGGCGGGAAGGCCGTGGCGGTCAGCACCAGCCACAGCACCGTGCGGAAACCCACGTACAGACCGGCCATCGCGGTCGCCGTCCAGCGCAGGCCCACGATCTGCCGGCCCAGCGCGAACAGCAGCACGCAGACACCGAGGCCCCACACCGGGTACACCCAGTCCGGCATGGGCAGCGAGAAGTGCACGACGCCGGCCCGGCCCATCGGCTGGTGGATCTGGTCGGACGCGAACTTCAGCAGCTCGTCGTTGGCGTAGGGATGGCCCGGGTTGGCGTCCCAGGAGGCGATCTCCAGCACGCCGTACTCCTGCTGCTCGTTCGGGAACCAGAAGTCCTCGAAGACCAGCGTCAGCAGCACGATCAGGCCCGGCGCGAACCAGCGGCCGCGGGCCGCGTTGCGGTACCAGCCCATGGCCACGCCGATGAGCATGCCGGCGGTGCCGATGAACAGCAGCGAGTGCGACGGGCTCCAGGTGGTGATGTCCAACCCGTTCACGGTGTGGTTGACCACGTCGATCGGGATGGCGATGAGGAACAGCCCGGTGCCCCACTGCATCCAGCGCAGGGTCGCCTTGTCGGCGCCGTAGCCGGTGTAGGTGTGGAACAGCACCAGCACCACCGCGATGCACGTGCCGACCGTGTTCAGGTCGTGCGGCGGCGCGAGGTTGTCGCGGATGGTCCAGAAGTGCCATGAGATGTCCCACGAGCCGCCGAGCAGCTTGAGCGCCAGCGCGACGAACCACCACGCGTACATGATCGACACCAGCTCGGCCGGCGTCTCGCGGCCGGCGGCGCCGCGCGTCCAGTACAGCGACCACAGCTCGCGCACGCGCGCCACTCCCCAGCCCTTCGTGCTCATAGCTAGCGAGCATGAACGCTCCCCGGAGCCGATTCCACCGTTTCGGCCGAACCGAGATCAGGCGCATACCACCCGATCGAGTGGGTGAGGCGCGTTGCCCGGGCCGGGCCGAGTGGGCAATGTCACCGGTCTACCACCGAGTACGGGAGTGATCAGAAGTGAACAAGCGTGTCGTCGCGGGCGTTGTGGTTGCCGCGCTGGTGCTGGTGACCGGCGGGGTGCTCGTCCGGATGCTGCTGAGCTGAATCTCCGGGTCCGCCGGGCGTCGGGCACGATGTGGCCATGAGCCTGAACGACAACCTGCTCGGCCCCGGCCCCACCCTGCTGCCCGACCGTCCTGAGCTCCAGGCCCAGCTGGAGGGCGGCGCCGACCCGGCGACCGTGGTCCGCGGCGCGCCCGACTTCAGCGAGGCGTGGGCGGCGCTGGCCGAGCGCGCCCTCGATCAGGGCGACGCCGTCGCGGCGTACGCCTACGCCCGTACGGGCTACCACCGTGGCCTCGACCAGCTGCGCCGCAACGGCTGGAAGGGCTTCGGCCCGGTGCCGTTCGCGCACCGCGGCAACCAGGGCTTCCTGCGCGCGCTCGCCGCGCTGGCCAAGGCGGCCGGTGAGATCGGCGAGACCGAGGAGTACGACCGCTGCCGCACCTTCCTGGCCGACAGCGACCCGCAGGCGCCCGCGGCCCTCGGCCTGGCCTGATCCGACGTGCTGGAACGGCTGCGGGCGCAGCTGCGCCGCCGGCTGCGGCGGGTGCAGCGCACGGCCCTGCCCATCGCCCAGGCCGGCCTGGCTGCCGGCGGGTCGTGGCTGGTCGCCACCGACCTCGTCGGCCACGCCCAGCCGTTCTTCGCGCCCGCGGCCGCGGTCACCTGTATCGGCGTGGCGCTGGGCCAGAAGCTGCGCCGGGTCATCGAGCTGGTGGTCGGCGTCAGCGTCGGGGTCGGCGTCGGTGACGTGCTGATCTCCCGTATCGGCGCCGGCACCTGGCAGATCATGCTGGTGGTGATGTTGGCCATGGCCGCGGCGGTGTTCCTGGACGGCGGGGCGGTGATCGCGCTGCAGTCCGGCACCTCGGCCGTGCTGATCGCCACGCTGGCCCCGCCGACCACCACCGGCGGCTTCGACCGGATGATCGACGCCCTGATCGGCGGGGCCATGGGGCTGATCGCCATCGCCCTGTTTCCGCCCAATCCGCTGAACCTGGCCCACCGGCACGGCCGGGTCGTGCTGGGCGAGCTGGCCGGCGTGCTGCGGGCCATCGGCGGGGCCGTGCTGGAGCACGACACCGTGGCCGCGGCGGCCGCGCTGAGCCGGGCGCGGGCGTCGCAGAAGGTCATCGACGAGTTCAAGACCGCCCTGGTCACCAGCGCCGAGGTCGCCACCATCGCGCCGCTGCGCTGGCGCAACCGAGGGGAGCTCGACCGCTACCGCGCCGCTTCCGGACCAGTCGACCTGGCCGTGCGCAACACCCGTGTGCTGGCCCGGCGGGCGCTGGCGGTGCTGCGGGACGGCGAGCAGGTACCGGCCAAGCTGCCGGCGGTGCTCGACGGCCTGGGCAGCGCCGTCGATGCCCTGCGCGACGAGCTGGCCCGTGGCGTCGATCCGGTCCGCACTCGGGCCCTGCTGCGCACATCCGCCGCCGAAATGGACTCCCTTCTGGCCGTCGACGACTTCTCGGTCCGGGTAATGGTCGCCCAGCTCCGCTCCATAGTCGTCGACCTGCTTGTGGCCGCCGGCGTGACCCGCTCCGACGCCCTCTCCGCCCTCCCCCGCTCTAGCGTGAAGTTCGGAACGGACCATTCCTCAACTCGGAGTTTGGGAATGGCGCTTTGATGTCAGCCTTCCGGGCGGTTCAGCACGCCGTGTAGGGCGTTGTGCAGGGGCTCGTGGTCCTTGGGGTCGGCCAGCTGGCAGTCGGCGGCCGACAGGCGGTACCACTCGTCCGCGCCCTCGTAGCGGACCTCGACGGTCACCGCGCCGTCGTCGGCCAGCGTGGTGCGCAGCTCCAGGTCGCCGGTGATCACGCCGACGTCGTCGGTCATCACGCCGCCGGGCCCGGCCTTGAACAGGGAAGTGAGCGTCACAGCAAGCCCCTCGCCAACCTCAGGTCGTCGGAGTTGCGGTACCAGGTCCACTTGGTCACCGGGCGCGGGTGCGGCACGCCGTCCAGCCGCACGATCGCCGGCACGCAGCCGATCTGGCAGGCCCGGCCCAGCGCCGTGCTGACGCGCTTGACCACCAGCGCCCGCTTCGTCACATGGACGAGCAGGCCGGCGCCGCGGTCCGGGTCCGGACTGACCGTAATGCGGCTGGCCTGGCCCCGCAGGACCACGGTCTCGTCGCAGTAGGCCATTCCCCGAACCGGCCCGATCTCGCCTCGGCCGACCAGCACACCGCCGCTGTCGTCGCGGATCAGCGGCACCGAGTCGGAGTCCGCGGTCAGCGCCACGTCGACCGCCCGGCCGGTGTCGAGTGGCAGATCCCACAGCGAGGCCACGGTCGAGTCGGCCTCGGTCGGCACGAAACCGACCGTCACGTCCCGGAGCAGGTCCTTGCGCACCAGCCGGAGCACCACCGCGGCCAGGTCGGCGTCGCCGCCGACCACCACGAGGCGGCGTCCGTCCAGGCCCTTGACCAGGTGATCGACATCGTCCTTGCCGGGGCGCTCCGGAACCGGGCGCAGCTCAATGTCGTCACGGTCGGCAAAGGCTTGTGACTGAGCGTGACCCGCGTTCTTTCCGCAGGCCAGCACTAGTGCACCCATCGCCACCTCCTGGTCTACAGTCGTGCACCGGCATTCGGCCTTTAGTCGACTAGCACGGGGAGTCTCACATGCCTGCCATCGTCCTCATCGGCGCCCAGTGGGGCGACGAAGGCAAGGGCAAGGCCACCGACCTGCTCGGAGACCGCATCCAGTGGGTCGTCCGCTACCAGGGTGGCAACAACGCCGGCCACACCGTCGTGCTCCCCGACGGCCAGAACTTCGCGCTGCACCTGATCCCCTCCGGCATCCTCACGCCCGGCGTGCACAACGTCATCGGCAACGGCGTCGTGGTCGACCCCGGCGTGCTGCTCGAGGAGCTGGCCGGGCTGGAGGCCCGCGGCGTGGACACCAGCAAGCTGCTGATCTCCGCCGACGCGCATCTGATCATGCCGTACCACGTGGCCATCGATAAGGTCAGCGAGCGCTACCTGGGCAAGGCCAAGATCGGCACCACCGGCCGCGGCATCGGCCCGGCCTACCAGGACAAGGTGTCCCGGGTCGGCGTCCGGGTGCAGGACCTGCTGGACGAGAAGATCCTGCGGCAGAAGGTCGAGGCCGCGCTGGACTTCAAGAACCAGCTGCTGGTCAAGGTGTACAACCGCAAGGCCATCGACCCCGAGCAGGTCGTGGACGACGTGCTCAAGCACGCCGAGGCGTTCGGGCACCGCATCGCCGACACCCGGCTGCTGCTCAACCAGGCGCTCGACCGCGGCGAGAACGTGCTGCTGGAGGGCTCGCAGGGCACGCTGCTCGACGTCGACCACGGCACGTATCCGTTCGTCACGTCGTCCAACCCGACCTCCGGCGGCGCCTCGGCCGGCTCCGGCATCGGGCCGACGCGGATCACCACGGTGATCGGCATCCTCAAGGCGTACACCACCCGCGTCGGCTCCGGTCCGTTCCCGACCGAGCTCAACGACGAGATGGGCGAGCGGCTGCGCAAGACCGGCGGCGAGTTCGGCGTCACCACCGGGCGGTCCCGCCGCACCGGCTGGTTCGACGCCGTCATCGCCCGCTACGCGGCGCGGGTCAACGGCATCACCGACTACTTCCTGACCAAGCTGGACGTGTTGTCGGGCCACGAGACCGTGCCGGTCTGCGTTGCGTACGAAGTGGACGGTCAGCGGGTCGACGAGATGCCCATGACCCAGACCGACGTGCACCACGCCGTGCCGGTGTACGAGGAGCTGCCCGGCTGGTTCGAGGACATCAGCCACTGCCGCACCTTCGAGGAGCTGCCGGCCAACGCCCGGGCCTACGTCGAGTACCTCGAGTCGATCTCCGGCGCGCGGATCTCGGCCATCGGCGTCGGCCCCGGCCGTGAGCAGACCATCGTCCGGCACCAGTTCGTGAACTGAGCTCAGCGGCACGTGGAGGTCAGAGGCGTGACCTCCACGTGCCGGCGAGCATGGCCTCCTCCAGGTCCAGCTCGCGCATGACCTTGCGCATCACCGCGTCGTCCAGCCGGCCGGCCGAGCGTTCGGCCACCAGCACTTCCCGTTGCCTGGCCAGCATTTCCCGGCGCACACGGGTGATCGCGCCTTCCTGCGACGGGTCCTGCTCGATCATCCGGTCGCGCATCTGCATCATCTGGTGCATCCGCTGGCCGAACAGCTTGCGCTGCTCGACCGGGATCTCGGCCGGCACGAGGTCGGACAGCATGGCCTTGGCCGCCTTGGCGGCGGCCTTGCGGGCCCGCCGCTCCTGTGTGTGGTCCTCGGGCTGCTGGATCTTCAGCGCACGGATCAGCCACGGCAGCGAGATCCCTTGCGACAGCAGGGTTCCGACCGTGATCACGAACGCGACGAACTGGATGTAGGCCCAGCCGGGCGTGTTCTCGGGGATGGCGGCCGCCGCGGCCAGTGTGACCACGCCGCGCATGCCGGTCCACGACAGCACGGTGCTGATCTTCCAGGACGGCCGGCGCCGCCGGCGGACCATGCGCAGCAACACGTTGCGGCCGAACACGAAAGCGACCCGTACCAGGATCACCGCGCCGAGCAGGGCCAGTGCGATGGGCAGAATGCTGAAGTCGCTGATGCCCTTGAGCACGAACGGGAGTTCCAGGCCGATCAGGCCGAACACCAACGACTCCAGCAGAACGTCCACAGTGGTCCAGACCGACTGCTCCTGGAGCCGGGTAGCGTAGCCGGCCTTCGGGGAGTTGTGCCCGAGATAGAGGCCGGCGGCGACGACGGCCAGCACGCCGGAGCCGTACAGCTCCTCGGCCACCAGGTAGCAGGCGAACGGAACCACCAGTCCCAGCACGGATTCCAGCACCGTGTCGTCCAGATGGGTCCGGGCGAAATGGGCGGCGACGCCGATCACCAGACCGACGGCGATGCCCACCACGACCGCGATGACGAACGTCGACAGCTGGGCGAACAGGCCGGTGCTGGCCCCGGCGACACCAGCCAACGCGACCTTGTACAGGGTCAGCGCGGAGGCGTCGTTGACCAGGGACTCGCCGGTGAGCACGGTCATCGCGCCCCGCGGCAGGCCCAGCTTGCGGCCGATGGCCACCGCGGCGACCGCGTCCGGCGGCGCGACGACCGCCCCCAGCAGCAGCGCGACCTCCCAGGGCAGCTCGGGAATCAACAGGTGTGCCAGCAGCCCGACGGCGAAGGCGGTGATCACCACCAGCACCACGCCGAGCTGGATGATCGGATCGGCCACGGCCTTGAAACTCAGGTACGAGCTGTCCAGCGAGGCCGAGTACAGCAGCGGTGGCAGCACGACGCCCAACAGGATGTGCGGATCCAGCTGATAGTCGTCGGCCCCGGGCAGGAACGAGATCGCCAAGCCGACCACGACCAGCAGGAGCGGCGCGGGCAGATCCCAGCGGCGGGCCGCCGCCGTGACCGCGATCGAGCCGACGACCAGGAGCAGCAACTGGGCTCCGTGCATCCGAAAACCTCCCTGTACGACAGACTCCCAGGATCCGGGAGCGCCGCCGACCAGCGTTGACACACCCTCGACGGCTCGCCAAGACTCCCACGCATGGGTGAACGACTGGTCGCACGGATCCACGTGGACCTGCGCCGGCAGGCCAGCGCGGTCTGTCCGGTTCGCTGATTTCCTCCCACCAGCTGAGAACCTCTCACCTTCGCGCGCCATTCACGCCTCGGAGGAATCGTGGCGATTCCCGTCCTGGCCGACCGCGCCCTTCCGGCTTCGGTCGCCCCACCCCGTAAACGCCGCCGCCGCCCGCTGTCCGGGGCCTGGCGCTGGCTCAGCCCGGTCACCCTGCTGCTGGTCTGGCAGGTCGCCAGCGGCACCGGCATCCTGCCCGAGGACAAGCTGGCGTCCCCGCTTCGCGTGCTGGCGGCCGGTGTCGACCTGGCCGACTCCGGGCAGCTCGGCGACGCCTTTGCGGTGTCGTTGACCCGGGTGCTGCTCGGCGTCGCCGTCGGGGCGGTGATCGCGCTGGCGCTGGGCCTCACCGCCGGCCTGTCCCGGTGGGGCGCGGTGCTCGTCGACCCGCCCGTGCAAATGCTGCGGACGCTGCCGTTCCTCGGCCTGATCCCGTTGTTCATCATCTGGTTCGGCATCGGCGAGGAGCCCAAGATCGCGCTGGTCGCGCTGGGCTTCGCCTTTCCCTTGTACCTCAACGTGTACGCCGGCATCCGCGACACCGACCCGCAGCTGCTGGAGGCGACGGCGGTGCTCGGCTTCACCCGCTGGGAGCGGCTGCTGCACGTGGTGCTGCCGGCGGCGTTGCCGCAGGCCCTGGTCGGGCTGCGGCAGGGGCTCGGCGTGGCCTGGCTGTCGCTGATCGTCGGTGAGCAGATCAACGCCGACGCCGGCCTCGGCTACCTGATCAACAACGCCCGCGACTTCCTGCGTACGGACCAGGTCGTGGTCGGCCTCGTGGTCTACGCGGGGCTGGGGCTGGCCACCGACGCGCTGGTCCGCGCGCTGGAGAGGAAGGCGCTCAGATGGCGCAGCACACGGTGACCGTGCGCGGCCTGGTCCGTCAGTTCGGGCCCCGCCGCGTGCTCGACGACCTGGATCTCGTTGTACGGCAAGGAGAATTCGTCGCACTGCTGGGGCGCAGCGGCTCCGGCAAGTCGACGCTGCTGCGGATTCTCGCCGGCATCGACCGTGACGGCGACGGCGAGATCGCCGTCAACGGCACGGTGTCCGTCGCCTTCCAGCAGCCGCGACTGCTGCCGTGGCGACGGGTCTGGCGCAACGTTTCCCTTGGCCTGCATGGGGTCGACGGGCGGTCGGTGGCCGAGAAGGCGCTGGCCGAAGTGCAGCTCACCGATCATGCCCAGGCGTGGCCGCTGACGTTGTCCGGTGGCGAGGCGCAGCGCGTCTCCCTGGCCCGTGCGCTGGTCCGTGAACCCGACCTGCTGCTGCTCGACGAGCCGTTCGGCGCGCTGGACGCGTTGACCCGGCTCGCCATGCACCGGCTGGTCGACGACCTCTGGCAGCGGCACAAGCCGTCGGTGCTGCTGGTCACCCACGACGTCGACGAGGCGTTGACCCTGGCCGACCGGGTGCTCGTGCTGGACGAGGGCCGGATCGTTGCCGAGCACACCCCGCCCGTTTCCCGGCCGCGCCGGCCGGCCGACTTGACCGAACTGCGAGCCCGCGTGCTCGCCGACCTGGGAGTGACCGTCGATGAAGCTGCCTAACCTGTTAGCCGTGCTGGCCGTGGCCACGCTGGCGTTGGCCGGCTGCGGCGGCGCCTCCGCCGCGTCCGGGCCGGTGGTGCTCAAGGTCGGTGACCAGAAGGGCGGCTCGCAGGCGTTGTTGCAGGCCGCCGGGTTGCTGGACGGCACCCCGTACAAGATCGAGTGGTCGACCTTCACGTCCGGGCCGCCGCTGCTGGAGGCGGCCAACGCCGGCGCGATCGACATCGGCGGCGTCGGCAACACGCCGCCGATCTTCTCGGCCGCGGCCAACGCCAAGATCACCGTCGTGCAGGCCGGGCAGCACAAGGGCCCGGGCGACGCGATCCTGGTGCCGGGCGACTCGCCGATCCAGCAGCCTGATCAGCTCAAGGGCAAGACCATCGGCGTGGCGCAGGGCAGCTCGGCGCACGGCCAGCTGTTGTCGGTGTTGAACAAGTACGGCATCGCGGTGTCCGACGTGAAGATCAACTATCTGCAGCCGTCGGACGCCTACGCCGCCTTCACCCAGCACCGCATCGACGCCTGGTCGATCTGGGATCCCTATACCTCGCAGGCGTTGTTGCAGGCCCATGCCCGGTCGATCGTCAACGGCAGCAGCGGCACCGCCAACGGCTACTCGTTCCAGGTGGCGGCGTCCAGGGCCTTGGCCGACACGGCCAAGGCCGCCGCGATCAAGGACTACCTGGCCCGCATCGCCAAGGCGCAGAAGTGGTCCGACACGCACAAGGACGAGTGGGCGGCCGCGTGGTCCAAGGTCACCGGGCTGGACCCGGCGGTGGCCAAGGCGTCCGTCAACGACGGGGCGACGCTGCCGATCCCGTTGGATGACAAGGTGATCGCCTCCGAGCAGCAGCTGGCCGACGCCTTCGCCACGGCCAAGGTGATCCCGGGCCGGTTGACGTTCGCGAACTTCGTCGACAAGCAGTACGAGAGCACCGGGAGCTGACGATGAGCGTTGTCCTGCACTGGTTCCTGCCCACCTCGGGCGACGGGCGCACCATCGTCGACCGCTTCCACGGCTCCCAGGAGGCCGGTGCGCCGGCCCAGCGCGGTCCGGACATCGACTACCTGGCGCAGATCGCCCGCGCCGCCGAGCAGCTGGGCTTCGTCGGTGTGCTCACGCCGACCGGGACCTGGTGCGAGGACGCCTGGCTGACCACGGCCGCGCTGATCGCCCAGACCGAGCGGCTGAAGTTCCTCGTCGCCTTCCGACCGGGCACCATCTCGCCGACGCTGGCCGCGCAGATGGCCGCCACGTACCAGCGCATCTCGCGCGGTCGCCTGCTGCTCAACGTGGTCACCGGCGGGGATGCCATCGAGCAGCAGCGGTTCGGGGACTGGCTGGAGCACGACCAGCGCTACGCCCGTACCGATGAATTCCTGAGCATCGTGCGCAAGCTGTGGTCCGGTGTGCCGGTCGACTTCGCCGGTCAGCACCTTCGCATCGCCGGCGGGCTGGTCCCCGTGCCGCCGGATCCGTTGCCGCAGATCTACTTCGGCGGCTCCTCCGACGCCGCTCTGCCGGTCGCCGCGCGGCACGTGGACGTGTACCTGACCTGGGGCGAGCCGCCGGCCCAGGTCGCGGAGAAGATCGCCCGGGTGCGGGCGTTGGCCGAGGCCCAGGGACGCACGTTGCGCTTCGGCATCCGGCTGCACACCATCAGCCGGGACAGCTCCCGTGAGGCCTGGGCCGAAGCCGACAAGCTGATCGCGGCCATCGACCCCGCGTCGCTGGCCAAGGCCCAGGCCCAGCTGGGGACCAGCCAGTCCGTCGGGCAGCAGCGCATGGTCGCCCTGCACGGCGGGCGGCTGGACAAGCTGGAGATCTACCCCAACCTGTGGGCCGGCATCGGGCTCGTCCGCGGCGGCGCCGGCACCGCGCTGGTCGGCAGCCACCAGGAGGTCGCCGACCGGATCGAGGAGTACCACTCGCTGGGCATCGAGGAGTTCATCTTCTCCGGCTACCCGCACCTCGAGGAGGCCTACTGGTTCGGCGAGGGCGTGCGTCCGGAGCTCGTGCGCCGCGGCCTGATCTCCGCCGAGCTGCCCAAGGCCGCGCCACGGGCCCTGGTGCCGGCGCTGTAGTCCGCGGGGCCGCGCTCACTCGCGGATGAGCGCGGCCTCCTCCAGGTCCAGTTCCCGTTGCACCCGGCGGAAAACCTCGTCGTCGATCTGCCCGTCGTTCCGGGCCGCGAGAAACACCTCGCGCTCGGCCGTCAACATCGTCAGACGCAGCCGCTGCCAGCGGGCCGCCGGCATCTCGCCGACCTCCTTCTCGTCACGGCCGAGGCGCTCCCACGCGGCGTTGCCGCGGTGCTCGGCCAGCAGCTTCAACCTCGTCACCACGTGCTCCGGGGTCTCGTCGTCGGCCACCGTGTCAAGACGCTCAACCGACACCTTGGCCGCGTGGTATTTCACCTGGGCCTCGGCCAGCGTGTCGGTGTGCTCGTCGGTGCTCCTGATGCGGAGCAGCCGGATCAACCACGGCAGCGTGAGTCCTTGCACCATCAGGGTTCCGACCGTGACGACGAACGTGCAGAGGATGATCACCTCGCGGCCGGGCAGGTTCAGCGGCAGGCCGAAGGCCGCCGCCAGCGACACCACGCCGCGCATGCCCGTCCAGGCCACGATGAACACCCAGCGCGGCGGCGGCATCGGCTCGCGGGCGCGGATCTTGCGTGACAGCAGGCGCGGCAGATACGTGCCCGGGTAGACCCACAGCACGCGGATCACCATGGCCGCCAGCAACACCAGCAGCGCCGCCCCGAACAGCGGCCAGGTCGCGCCGCTTTCGGCCAGCACGAACCGCAGCTGCAGGCCGATCAGGCCGAACACCCACGACTCCAGCAGCAGGTCCATCGCGGCCCAGACCGCCGTCTCCTGAAGCCGCGTCGCGTAGCCCGCCTGCGGCGCCTTGTGGCCCAGGTACAGGCCGGCCACCACCACCGCCAGCACGCCCGAGGTGCCCCGCGACTCGCCGATCAGATAGGCGCCGAACGGCACCAGCATGCCAAGGCCGCTCTCCAGCACGTTGTCGTGCAGGCGCTGGCGGATCCAGTGCACGATCACGCCGATCACGTAGCCGATCAGCGCGCCGCCGACCGAGGCCTCCAGGAACGTCACGATGCCGGTGCCCCAGGACATCGCCGTGCCCGCGGCCGCCGCGACCGCCACCTTGTACGCCGTCAGCGCCGTCGCGTCGTTGACCAGGCTCTCGCCCGTCAGCACCGTCATGATCCGGCGCGGCAGGCCCAGCTTGCGGCCGATCGCCACCGCCGCCACCGCGTCCGGCGGGGCCACGATTGCACCAAGTACCAGTGACGCGGGCAACGGAAGCGTGGGAATCAGCAGGTGCGCCACCAGCCCGACGCCTAGCGTTGTCGCCAGCACCAGGCCGATCGCCAGCAGCCCGATCGCCCGGATGTTGCGGCGGATGTTGACGTACGAGGACTCCAGGGCGGAGGTGTAGAGCAGCGGCGGCAGCACGAGCACCAGCACCAGCTCCGGCTCCAGCCGGAAATCCGGCATGCCCGGCACGAACGACGCGGCCAGACCGACCCCGACCAGCAGCAGCGGGGCCGGCCAGTCCAGGCGGCGGGCCAGCGCCGTCACCGCGAGCGAGCCGGCCAGCAACAAGAGAATCTCGACGCCCTGCACGAGCGGAAAGGATATGCAAGATGACCTGTGTTCACGTGCCTACCGAGGTCGCGGTCCCGCAGAGCTCGGCCGGCTGCCAGGACTGCATCGCCGCCGGCCAGCGCTGGGTCCACCTGCGACTGTGCCTGACCTGTGGACACGTCGGCTGCTGCGACTCCAGCGTCGGCCGGCACGCCTCCGCGCACTACCGCTCCAGCGGGCATCCGGTGATGCGCTCCCTCGAGCCCCGGGAGTCCTGGCGGTGGTGTTTCGTGGACGACCAACTCGTCTGAAACCGCACCTGTAGGCTGTTCGGTCGTGCGCGTCCTCGTCATCGGGTCTGGTGCCCGGGAGCATGCCCTGTTGCTGGCGTTGTCCAAAGACCCCGCCGTGACCGCGTTGGCCTGCGCCCCCGGCAACGCCGGCACGTCCGCCGTGTCCGAGACCTACGGCGTCGATCTCGCCGACCCCGGCTCGGTGGCCGCGTTGGCCAAGGAGTGGAACGCGGACCTGGTGGTGATCGGGCCCGAGGTGCCGCTGGTCGCCGGGGCCGCCGACCCGGTCCGCGATGCGGGCATCCCGTGCTTCGGGCCGTCCAAGGAGGCCGCCCGGATCGAGGGCTCCAAGGCCTTCGCCAAGGACGTCATGCAGGTCGCCGGTGTGCCCACCGCGCGTAGCGAGATCGTCGACACCCCCGCTCGGCTCGACGCCGCCCTGCACCGGTTCGGTCCCACCTGGGTCGTCAAGGACGACGGGCTGGCCGCCGGCAAGGGCGTCGTCGTCACCAAGGACTACGACGTGGCGCGGGCCCACGCCATGCACCTGCTCGACGGTGGGCATCCCGTGCTGCTCGAGTCCTTCCTCGACGGTCCCGAGGCCTCGCTGTTCTGCGTCGTCGACGGCACCACCGTCGTGCCGCTGCTGCCCGCCCAGGACTTCAAGCGGGTCGGCGACAACGACGCCGGCCCCAACACCGGCGGCATGGGCGCTTACACCCCGTTGTCCTGGGCCCCCGAGGGCCTCGTCGACGATGTCGTCGCCAACATCGTGCAGCCCGTCGTCGACGAGCTCGCCGCCCGTGGCGCCACCTTCTCCGGCCTGCTCTACTGCGGTCTCGCGTTGACCTCCGACGGCCCCCAGGTGATCGAGTTCAACTGCCGCTTCGGCGACCCCGAGACCCAGGCAGTGCTGGCCCTGCTCCGCACTCCCCTCGCCGGCCTCTTCCTCGCCGCCGCCGAGGGTCGCCTCGCCGCCCATCCGCCCCTCGAGTGGGAGGACGGCGCCGCCGTCACCGTCGTCATCGCCGCCGAGGGCTACCCCGGCCGGCCCCGTACCGGCGACGTCATCACCGGCGCCGAGCTCGACGGCGTCCTCCACGCCGGCACCCGTCGCCGTGACGACGGCGCCGTCGTCTCCGCCGGCGGCCGTGTCCTCTCCGTCGTCGGCACCGGCCCCTCTTTGGCGGCCGCCCGCGAGGAGGCCTACCGTCTCGTCTCCCTCGTCGAGCTCACCGGCTCCCACCACCGCTCCGACATCGCCCTGCGGGCCGTCCAGGGCGACGTCCACATCCCGTAGGAACCGTCCCGCCCCCGCCTCCGTCGAACTCAGGCACGGCACACGCCAACGTTGGTAGCCTGCGAACCGGGTCCGAGTAGTCACGAAGCGTGCGGGGGCGGTCTTCATGGACATGGCAAAACAGGTCGGCGCCGACCTCGGCGCCATCGGCGCCATCCTGAACCCACTGGCCGGGGTGGCTGACGAGTACGCCGCGGTGAGCGGCGGCCAGATCACGGTCAACCACGACACCGTCCTCCAGGTCGGCAAGATCATCCACGACCAGTGGCAGCAGTTGACCGACGTCACCAAGCCGAAGCTGTTCCACCTGAATGTCAACAAGATCGGTGACGACAAGGTCAGCGCGGCGGCAACTACGGCGTGGAACGCCGTACTGGTGACCAATGACGACTCGTACTACAACCGGATCTTCCAGTACATCGACGGTCTGAAGGCTCTGGCCGACAATCTCAGAACGGCCGCTCAGCAGTATGGCTACACCGAAGAGCAGATCACGGACGCGTTTGGAGCGGCAGGGTGACCTTTCGGATCCGATTCGGCGCGACGATCGCACTGGCGGCGGTCGCGCTGGCCGCCTGCTCGACGACCACCGATCCCGGGCACGCGGATCCGACGTCGACCACGTCCAGTTCGAGTTCGGCCAACCCGAAGCTGTCGCGCCCGAAGGACCTGAAAATCGCCAACGTGGACCCGTGTTCACTGCTCACGGATGCGCAAAAGACGCAGTTGAAAGTCACTCATACCGGACCGGGACCAGGTTCCGCCGATAGCGGATCGCCGTCGAGTTGCTCCTACACGGTGCTCAAGCCGATCCCATACTCGATGAACATCGCACTTGACTCCAAGCTCGGTGTTGAGGACTGGCTGGGCGGCAAGTACGAGGGGCAGGATCTGCGGAAGCTCTCGGTCCAGTCCTACCCGGCGGCGCAGACCCTGCTGCTCGCTGAGAAGTTTTCGGATCCCAATGCCGGCGGTTGTCAGACGCTCGTGAGCACAGCGGCCGGGCAAGAGTTGCACGCGGGTGCCCTACAGGATTTGAAAAAGGGCCTCACCACGGCTCAGCTGTGCGATCTGTCGAAGCAGCTGGCCGATCTTGCCATGACCACGTTGTTGGCGAACCAGTAGAGGCGGAGGGCGACCAATGGCGGACCAACTCGGTGACTTCCGGTTCGACGGGTACAGCAACGGCGACCTCGCGGACCAGGTCAACAAGATCAAGTCTGGGGCGGGGTCGAGGGCGCTGCAGCCGGCGATCGACACGCTGCACAGTGTCGCCCAGGACCTGACCTCGACGAACCAGCTGTTGACCACGCAGCTGGCGAAGCTCGGGGTGGACTGGCACAGTGTGGCTGGGCAGGGGGCGAGCAACATCATGTCGTCCAACGTGAACTACGGCGATGACGCTCAGTACAACATCACCGGCGCGAACAATGCGCTGACGACGCAGAGCGACTCGCACACGGTGGCGCAGAGTGCGCCGGCGCCGTCCACTGACACCAACAAGAACTTCGGCGACAACGTGGCCGGGTTCTTCGGGTATCAGACGGATCACGCCAAAGAGGTGGAGCAGGCGCAGGCCGATCGGGAGCAGGCCATCGCGCAGCTGAATGCCTATCAGTCGAACTCGCAGGATGCCATTGCCAGCACGACCCCGATGAGTGCGCCGCCGACGATCGGGCTGACGGCGCAGCCGGTGCAAGGGACCTCGATGACGGGGATGGGCGGCTACGGAACCACGGCGGGCAGCTACGGCGGCCCGGGGGGCAGCGGTGGGGGCTACGCGGGGTACCCGGGCGGAAGTGGTGGCGGGGGTGGCTTCACGCCGCCAGGAGGGGTGCCGGGCGGCGGGGTGCCGGGACCGGGTGGCGTGACGGGGATCGGACCGGGCACGGGAAGGCTGCCGGGGGCGATGCCGCCGGCAGCGGCAGCGGCGAGTGGGCTGCTGGCGGAAGAAGTGGGGCTGGGAGCGGCGCTGGCCGGCGGTGCTGGGGCGGTGGCTGCCGGGGCCAGGAGCGGTAACCCGAACGCGATGGTGCGGGGCGGCGGAACGAGCGCCCAGCCGGGAGAGAAGGCGAACACGCCGAGCCGGGCTAGTGCGACGGCGGGGGCGATCGACGAAGAGAAGGCGGCGCAGGCCCGGGCGGCGGAGCGGATTGCGCCGGGGAAGGCGGGGGCACCGGGCGCCGGCGGCCAAGCGGGGGCGGCGGGCCGCGGGGGCAAGAAGGAAGAAGACAGCGAGCACGAGCGGAAGTACACGGTGGAAGAGGACCTGTTCGGGGACCACCGCCGCGTCGCGCCGACGGTGCTCGGCGAAGACCCGGACGCCTAGCCGATGCAGCCGACGGTGCTGTCCCGCCTGGACTTCGACGTCCTGTGGGAGAACGAACGCTTCCCCCGCCGCCACGTGGCGTTGACTGTGCCGAGCCCGGGTGAGACGCACACGGAGCGGGCCCGCCTGGTCCAGGAGACGTGGCGCTCGCTGGAGCAGAGGGGCCTGGCCGAACGCGGGCGGGCGGCGCCGGATCTGGCGGATGATCTGGCGCTGCTGGCCTACCCGAGGCAGGCGGTGTACGGCTTCATCTGGGCGCCGGACCGCAAGATCTCGCTGCTGGCGGCGTCGAACGGCGGCAGTGCGCTGATGGGTGTGGTGGACGGCGATGAGGTGTGGCTGATCAAAACCGAGTCGATCGCGGACGCGGCGGTGTCGGTGGCAGGTGAGGCGAGGCCGGGACCTGGGCAGTCGGTCAGCCTGCCGACGGCGCTGCTGACCAGCGCGGATGCCCGGGCCAATGGCGACCCGCAGCGCCTGGTCCTGGAGTTGTCGGACGAGAACGTGCCGCTGGGCCAGGCCCAAGTGCTGGTCGGCATGGTGGCGGGCATGACGACCCGCGGCCAGTTCGGCGTGGAGACGGCGCAGGGCGCGGAGCGGCCGACGCGGGCGAGCCGGGTGGTGGCCTTCCACGACACGCCCAACGGACGCTATCTGCATCTGGTGAAACCCAGCGCGGACCGCACGGAGTGGAGCACGATCACCCCGGCGGACAACCGGCTGCTGGCGACGAGCGTGCGGGAGCTGCTGGACGAGGCCTGATCACCCGTCGGGCTGAAATCGGAACCGCCGGCGGCCGACGCCCGTCAGAGTGAAGCGAGAAGGGGGCACCGTGACGGCAACGAAGTACAACTTCGACGCGATCGACGCCTGCCGCGGCGCGATGAGCACCCAGGCCGGCCAGTACGGCGGCGTCGGCGACGGCTTCCAGGGCGGGACGACCAGCGCGGACGTGTTCGGCCAGCTGGACGCCTCGGCGGGCTTCGCGAGCGCGATCGACGGCTTCCAGAGTGCCCTGCACGGTGAGCTCCAGGCGGCGGAAAGCCTGCTGCGCAAGGTGGAGTCCTCGCTGGACTCGATCGAGACGACGCTGCAGGACCAGGAGAAGGCCAACGCGAGGGGACTGACGGCGACATGAGTGCGGTCGACGACGTCGCGGCCCTGCCCGGTGGCGGCGCGGTCGCCGAGATCGCCCGCAAGGTGGAGAAGGCCCAGCCCCAGGCGATCCGGGACGTGGCCAAGCACTGGCGGGACAGCGCGTCCAAATGCGACAACCAGGGCAAGGCCGTCACGTCGGCGGTGAACGCCCTGGACGGCGCCTGGTCCGGCGGCTCGGCCGACTCGTTCACGGCCTACATGGGCAACTTCACCAAGGCCGGCGGCTCGATGTCGGAGGCGCTGAACAACGGCGCGGCGGCGCTGGAGTCGGCGGCGAACACCGTTGAGCAGGCCAAGTCCGCGGTGGACAGTCGCTGCGAAGGGCTGCTGGGCGAGGTCCGCAGCTGGGACGCGGCCCATCCGCAGCCCAAGGACGGCGAGCGTGAGGCGGCGATCGAGCGGCTGTGCAACGCGGCCAAGGGTGACGTGCAGAAGTCGGTGGACGCGGCCAACAACGAGCTGAGCAATGCTCTCAACCAGCTCAAGAGCGCGACCTTCATCGGCTCCAAGTTCTCCGTGCTGCCCGCCCCGGGCGAGCAGACCTTCGTGCCCGGCCCCGGCCGCACCATCGACTGGAAGGCCAACCCCGACCCCAATCCGACCACCACCTCCACCGAGAGCCAGCATTCGAGCGGCGGGGGAGGCGGTGGCGGCGGAGGCGGCAGCTACGGCGGTGGCGGTGATGGCGGCGGCGGTGGCGGCGGCCTCGGCCCCAGCGGCGGCCCGCCCGAGGGCGGCGGCGGCCCCGCGCCGCAGGGCCAGGTCAAGGAGTGGATCGAGGAGGCGATGAAGATCCTCCAGGAGAACGGTGTCGACACCTCGAAGATGAGCGAGAACGACATCTGGGCGATCATCCAGCACGAGTCCGGCGGCAACCCGCACGCGATCAACCTGTGGGACTCCAACGCCAAGGCCGGCCACCCGTCCAAGGGTCTGATGCAGTGCATCGACGGCACGTTCCAGTCGAACAAGCTGCCCGGCCACGACGACATCTACAACCCGGTGGACAACATCATCGCCGGCGTCCGCTACTCGATCGCCCGCTACGGCTCGGTGTCCAACGTGCCGGGCATCCGGGCCATGTCGCACGGCGGCGCCTACCAGGGCTACTGAGGACTACTCGGAAACAGCCAGCGACAGCAGGGTCATCGCGTCGTGGTCGCCGCTGCCCGGCGCCGCCTGGTAGATGGTCATGCGCTGGCCGTCCTCGTCAAGGCCGACCACCTCGTAGGCGAAGGTCACCTCGCCGACCTGTGGATGGTGGAAGGTCTTCTGCTCGCTGCGCCGGTGCCGCACGTCGTACCGGTGCCACAGGCCGGCGAACTCCGGGCTGCCGGCGGTGAGCTCCTCGACCAGCGCCAGCAGCTCGGGGGCCTCGGGATCGGCGGCAACGGCGGTGCGCAGCTGGGCGACGCTGCCGACGGCGGCCTTGTCCCAGTCGGCGAACAGCGTGCGGGCGCCTGGATGCAGGAACGTGTACCGGGTGGTGTTGCGCCGATCCGCCGGCCAGTCGGTGATTCCGGCCAGCAGCGCGAGGCCCTCCGGGTTGGCGGCGAGGATGTCGCTGGTCGCGTTCAGCACGTACGCGGGACAGGGGCGCAGCGTCTCCAGCAGTTGCCGGATGCCCGGCCGCACGGTTCGGCTGCGCCGGGCCGGCCGGTGCGACGGCCGCTGGGCCAGGTAGGTGGCCAGCGCGCACAGGTGCGAGTGCTCGTCCTCGTTCAGTCGCAGCGCGCTGGTCAGCGCGTCCAGGACCGCCGTGCTGGGGTTGGTTTCCTTGCCCTGCTCCAGCCGGATGTAGTAGTCGATGCTGATGCCGGCGAGTGCGGCGACCTCCTCGCGCCGCAGGCCGGGAATGCGCCGCAGCCCGGTCCCCGACGGCAGGCCGACGTCGCCGGGCAGCAGCCGGGCCCGGCGGGCCCGGAGGAACTCCCCGAGTTCGTTCGACGCCCCCATACTTCGAGTGTGGCAGTCCGACGGTGCCGGTGGGTAGCCGTGTGACTACCAGGAACGTCGCTGCCTGCAACAAAACGGCGATCACCACGAAGGTGGAGCGATGAGCTTCGACGAGGGTTCGACCGCGATGGACGTGATCGACGGGCACGATCTGCGGGACAAGGTCGCGGTGGTCACCGGCGGCGCGTCGGGCCTTGGCGCCGCGACCACCCGTGCCCTGGCCAGTGCCGGGGCGCAGCTGGTGTTGGCCGGCCGTAACGAGGTCAAGGGTGCGGCGAAGGCCGCGGAGCTGCGGGCGGCCACCGGCAACGGCGCGATCGAGTTCGGGGCGCTGGACCTGGGTTCCCTGGCCTCGGTGGCGGTGTTCGTGCGGGACTTCCTGGCCACCGGGCGGCCGCTGCACATCCTGGTGAACAACGCCGGTGTGATGGCGTGCCCGTTGGCCTACACCGACGACGGGTTCGAGACGCAGTTCGGCACCAACCACCTCGGCCACTTCGCCCTCACCACCGGCCTGCTGCCGGCGCTGCGGGCGGCCGGCGACGCCCGTGTGGTGGCACTGTCCTCGCGGGCGCACCGCAGGGGCGACATCTACTTCGACGATCCCAACTATCGCCGGCGGGCCTACGATCCGTGGCAGGCGTACGGCCAGTCCAAGACCGCGGTCGCGTTGTTCGCGGTGGGCTTCAGCCACCGCCACGAGGCTGACGGCATCACCGCCAACTCGGTGATGCCGGGCGCGATCATGACCGACCTCCAGCGGCACCTCCCGCACGAGCGGCTGGTGGAGATGGGCTGGGCCGACGAGAACGGGCTGGTGCGGAACAAACCCGGTTGGAAGACACCCGAGCAGGGTGCGGCCACCTCGGTGTGGGCGGCGGTCGCGCCGGAGCTGGCCGGCGTCGGCGGCAAGTACCTGGACAACTGCGCGATCGCCGAGCCGTGGACCAAGGACGGCGACCCGCCCAACGGCCACTACCTGCCGTACGCGGTGGATCCCGACCACGCCGAGCGGCTGTGGGTCCTGTCGGAGAAGCTGACCGCACGCTGACCGGACGAGCCGCGATCACGTCTGCTGCCGGGCGCGGGCCCGCCGCACGTACCCGGTCTCCACGAGCGCCACGATGATCAGCAGCGCGGCCAGCAGCGCCGCCAGCGCGGCGGCGGGCATCAGCGGGCCGACCAGTCCGACGGCGACGCACAGCCCGACGGCCGGCACGCGGACCGCGGCCAGCAGGCGGAAGACCCACCACCGCGTCCAGATGAACACCACCAGAAACAACGCGGTGCCAAGGCAGAGCAGCCAGTCCACCGTCTGCTGTGGACGGTCGCCCGGATGCTTGACGACGAACTTCATGCCGACCGCGATGGCCACGATGGCGCAGATCAGCCCGTAGTGGCCGTACGCGAGCAGATCGCGGATCACCCTGCTCTGGTTCCGCTCGCTGCGCAGCAGCTGCACCAGCGCGTCGTACGAGCGGTGGAAGTAGAGCCACCACAGGCCACACGTCAGCGCGAAGCAGGCGGCCAGCGACAGCGCCTCGATGCCGCCGAACCCGTGCGACACCGCGCCGCCGGTGGACACCAGCGACTCGCCGAGCGCGATCATGACCACCAGGCCGAACCGCTCCGGCAGGTGTGCGGCGTCGACCCGCAGGTCCTTGAGCCGATCGCGCAGCACCCACGTCGTCGACAGCTCCGCGACCATCAGCAGGGTCCACGCGACCAGCCGGGTTTCGGGGGCCAGCAACGACGTCGCCAGCAGCAGCGGGCCGGTGACCACCGCCGACGTGCTGAACGGCGTCAGCCCGATGCGGCCGAACCGGTCCACCGACCACCAGAGCAGCAGCAGCCGCAGCACCACGAACATCGCCGCGAAGAACACCGAGTGAACACCGAAGGCGGACGGCGCGGCCACGGTCATCAGAAAGGTGAACAATCCGATACCGAACAGCCTCAGCCGGTCCTTGACCCGGTCGAGGTCGGTGAAGTTGGACAGAATTCCGGTGCCGACCCAGGCCCACCAGAACGGGGTGAACAACACCCATGCGCGGAGCATCCCGGCCACCGAGACGTCATCGGCCAGAATAATCGCAACCTGCATGACGGCGAATACAAACACGAGGTCGTAGAACAGCTCGGCCCAACTCACCCGTTTCACCGCGTCAACGGCTGTCATGCACCGAGAGTAGGCGTGACCTGAGCGTATGCGCGCCGTTCTCGTCGCCGATGGCCAGGTCGGGAGCCACCCTCGGTCAGGTCCGGGAAGTACGGCCCGTACTTGACAAAGACCGCCGGTTGAGGTGGTCACCCGGATGGCAAGCGCGGACGAGGCGTTGACCGGTCGGCCCGCCGGTGCGGATGCTCGTTTCACGTCCGGATCGTGTCGGACTATTCCGTCGGTCACGCGAAAGGCTGTGAAATGACCAGCAACACGCTTTATCTCGGCCGCGAATGGAAGATCGAGCACGACAAGCGGGTCAAGGTCAACAATGCTGAGCTGGAGTACACCGTGCTGGGCAAGGGGGAGCCGGTCCTCCTGATCCACTGCACGTCCATCGCCGACGGCCTGGTCACGCCGCTGCTCCGCTTCTACCCGGAGCTGCTGGAGCGCTACCAGTTCATCAGCTACCACCGGGCCGGCTACAGCGGCAGCACGCTGGAGAAGGACAGCCTGAGCATCGAGGAGAGCGCCGAGCACGCCAAGCAGGTGCTCGACCACCTCGGCATCGACAAGGCGCATGTGATCGCCTACTCCTTCGGCGGCGTCGTCGGTTTCCAGTTCCTCCTGTCCTACCCGGAGCGCGCGCACACCGCCGTGCTGCTGGAGCCGTACCTGCCGCGCGAGAGCGAGGCCGGCGTCAAGGCCAACATGGACGCCATCACCAGCGCGTTCGAGCTGTACAAGAAGGGTGACAAGCGGGCGGCCGCGACCCAGTTCATGGCCGACGTCTGCGGCCCGAGCTACCTCGCGTCGGTCGACACGACCTGCCCACTGGACACCTGGGAGAAGGTCGAGCAGTGCGCCGACGTGACCTTCGGCGTGGACTTCCCGGCGCTGGGCGGCTGGTCGTTCCGGATGTCCGAGGCCGACGCGATGGTGAAGAACAAGCCGACCATGCCGGTGCTGGCCGTGATGGGCCAGGACAGCGAGGCCGCGATGCCCGGCTTCCGGGAGACCCAGCGGTTCCTGCTGGACTGGCTGCCGCAGGCGGAGCGGGCCGGCATCATCGGCGCCAGTCACGGCATGCAGATCATGAACCCGTTCGCGGTCGGCGAGGCCGTGCAGGCCTTCTTCGCCAAGAACCCGATGCGGTAGCGGGCATGTCGGCGGAGAGCTTCCTGGCCTTCCTGACCGCGGTGCGCTCCGATGCCGCGATGTCGGCCCGCTACGGCCGGCGCGATCTCGGACAGCTGTTGTTCCACGCCAAGAACGACGGCTTCGACTTCACCGCCGAGGACGTGACCGCGGTGGTCGGCCAGCTGGAGATCAACATCATCGTGGCCAAGGACGGCGAGGCGGTGGACGGCAACAGCAGCCTGTGGCGCGACATGTGGGGCCGGCCCTACCTCGACTACGTCGTCGGGCACGTGATCGCGCGTCACACCGACAAGGAGATCCGGTCACTGCTGCGGCTGGCGGCGGCATGACCGACAACGTGATCGAGTTCCTGCGCACGGTCGCGGGCCGGCCGGGGGTGCTGGACAGCCTCAAGGCCCGGAGCAAGCACGAGGTCCTCGCGGCGGCCGCCGGATTCGGGCTTCCGTTCAGCGAGAACGACTTCAACACGCTGGTCTGGGACCTGGAGATGCGGCTCGCGCAGGAGCGCGGCGAGCAGTTCGACTCGACGTTCCCGCTCTGGCACGTGATGTGGGGCAAGACCTACCTGGAGTACGTGGTGGTCGACCTCATCCCGAGCCTCGAGGAGAAGAACCTGATCTGAGCGCATACCTGGCGGTCGCGGTGGTGGGGCCGCGGCCGCCGCACGGCCGAGAGTTCCGAAGGGATGCATGATGGACAACCACGGCGCCTACGACTACGTCGTCGTCGGCGCGGGCACTGCCGGGTCCGTCCTCGCGCGACGCCTGGTCGACGGGTCGGACTGCCGGGTCCTGGTACTGGAGGCCGGCGGTCCCGACTACGCCGACGCGGTGCACCGTACCGACATCGGATCGATGACCTCGTTGTGGGGCAACGCGGACGTGACCTGGCCGCACGTCACCACGCCGCAGCCGAACCTGAACGGACGGACCATTCCCGTCCCGCAGGGCAAGGTGCTCGGCGGCGGCAGCTCCGTCAACGCCATGATGCACGTCCGGGGCAACCGGCTGGACTTCGACCACTGGAACTACCTGGGCAACGAGGGCTGGTCCCACCGGGATGTGGTGCCGTACTTCAGGAGTTCCGAGGACTTCGACGGCGGCGCCTCCGAGTACCGTGGCGTCGGCGGCCCGCTGCGGGTGATCTCCTACCCGGAGCCGTCCGAGGTGTCGCAGGCGTTCGTCGCCGCGGCCGAGGAACTCGGGTTCGGGGCCGCCGGCCAGGACTACAACGGCGCGTGGCAGGACGAGGGCGCGTTCTTCTACCAGTCGGCGCGGTACGACCGCGATCGCCGGTGCAGCACGGCGGATGCCTACCTGCGGCCGGTGCTGGCCAACCCGAACCTGACCGTGCTGACCGGCGCGCGGGCCTGCCGGGTGTTGATCGAGGGCGGGCGGGCGTTCGGCGTCGAGTACGTCCGCGACGGCCTGCTGCAACGGGCCACAGTGGACGGTGAGGTGATACTCGCCTGCGGCGCGTTCGCGTCGCCCCAGCTGCTGATGCTTTCCGGCATCGGTCCGGTGGAGCACCTGCGGGACAACAACATCCGGGCCGTGGTCGACCTGCCCGGCGTCGGCCGCAACCTCCAGGACCACCTGCTGTTCGGGGTCGGCTACGAGAGCAGGCGCGAGCAGAAGTTCCCACAGCTGCTCGCGGAGGCGGGCCTGTTCACGCATACCAGGCCGCGGTGCGAAGCCGCGTCGCCGGACCTCCAGTTCTTCTTCGGCCCCATCCAGTACGTCGACGAGACGTACCGGATCGACGGGCCGGCGTTCACCTTCGCGCCGATCCTGGCCCGCCCGCAGAGCCGGGGCACGGTGACGCTGCGCTCGAAGGACCCGGCCGACCTGGTCGTGGTCGACCCGCACTACCTGGAGTGCTCGGCCGACCTCGACGTGCTGGTCGACGCGATTTCGCTGGCGCGGGAACTGGTCGGCGCCAAGGCCTTCGCCCCGTTCCGCGGCCGCGAGCTCGCGCCGGGCGACGAGGTGCGGGACCGGGCCGGGCTCGTGCGCTATGTGCGGGAGAGCGCATCGACCGTCTGGCATCCCGTCGGCACCTGCAAGATGGGCAAGGATCGCGAGGCGGTGGTGGATTCCGCCCTGCGGGTGCACGGCGTCGCCGGGTTGCGCGTCGCGGACGCCTCGATCATGCCCACGATCACCAGTGGCAACACCAACGCCGCGACCATCATGATCGCCGAGAAAGCCGCGGACATGATCAGCGCGGGCCGCGACTGAGAGGCCGGCCAACCATGACCGAAACATTCGACTACATCATCGTGGGCGGTGGCACGGCCGGTTCGGTCATCGCCAACCGGCTCACCGAGGACCCCGACGTCACCGTGCTGGTGCTGGAGGAGGGCGACCCGCGCATCGGCGACACCGTCACCGATCCGACCCGGTGGAACGAGGTGCTGCTGACCGAGTTGGACTGGGCATACATGAGCGAGCCTCAGCCCGGCCTGCGCGGTTCCCAGGTGTACTCGGCCGCCGGCCGGGGCCCCGGCGGCACGTCGAACGTGTACCACATGATCCACACCCGGGGCCGCCGCGCCGACTACGACTCGTGGGCCTACGGCGGCGCCACCGGCTGGTCGGCCGACGAGGTGCTGCCGTTCCTGCAACGGCTGGAGAACCAGCGGGACGACACCAACCCGACCGCCGGCCACGACGGCCCGATCAACGTGATCAGCGCCAAGCACACCGGAAACCCCGTGTCCCAGGTGTTTCTCGACGCCTGCGCGGAGCTGGGCTATCCGACGGTCGACGATTTCAACGTGGACATGTTCGGCGCGGGCTGGCAGCACGTCGACATCGCGGACGGACGTCGTTGCGGGGCAAGGGCCGGCTATCTCGAACCGGCGCTGCGCCGGTCCAACCTGACCCTGCTGGCCGGCGCGCTCGTCGGCCGGCTGGTGCTGGAGAACCGGCGCTGCGTCGGCGTGGAGTACCTGCGGGGCGGGCAGACCATCACGGTCAGGGCCGCGCGGGAGGTGATCGTCAGCGCCGGCGCCATCCAGTCGCCCAAGCTGCTGATGCTCTCGGGCATCGGCAATCCCGACCACCTGGCCGAGATCGGCATCCCGGTCCGGGTGGCGCTGCCCGGCGTCGGCGAGAACTTCCACGACCACCCGTTGATCATCGGGCCGATCGGCTACCTGTCGGAGCCGCCGCCGGATCCGCTCGGCAACGTCACCGAGGCGGCGCTGTTCTGGGGCTCGGTGCCCGGGCTTGCCGTGCCGGACATGGAGATCTGCATGGTGCACCGCGCGCCGTTCGGGGAGAACTTCTTCGCCAACGTGATCAAGCGCGTGCAGACCGGCCAGCCGCTCCAGGACGTCACCGACCTGGTCGATCCCCGGGTGATCCTGAGCCTGCCCGGGCTGGTGCGCCCGCTGTCGCGGGGCTGGGTGCGGCTGGCCAAGGACGATCCGACCGTGCACCCGAGGATCAGTGCCAACTACTACGCCGAGCCCGTCGACCTCGAGGCCGCCACCACGATGGTGCAGGTCGCACGGGACATCTACGCCAGCAAGGCCTTCCGCGAGCGCTACGACCTCCAGGAGCTCGCGCCGGGGCCGGACGTCAAGTCCCGCAAGGAACTCAAGGCATGGGTGCGAGCCAACACCGGCTCGTACTACCACTTCGCCGGCTCCTGCCGGATGGGTGTCGACCACCTCGCCGTGGTCGATCCCCAGCTCAGGGTCCGTGGTGTGGAAGGACTTCGGGTGGCCGACGCCTCGGTCATGCCGTCGATCGTGTCGGCCAACCCGCACACCACCGTCGTCATGATCGGTGAGCGGGCGGCCGACTTCATCCGTAACGGGGAGAGCACGCGATGATCCACCAGTTCATCTTCGGCGCCCCGAAACCGGGGTGGACCGCCGAGGAGTTCCAGGACTACTGGCTCAACGTGCACGCCGTGAAGTACGCGAGCAAGATCCCGCAGATCAAGCGGTACCTGATCGACTCCCGCATACCGTACGAGGGGGACATGGGCGACCCGGTGCTGCCGCACCAGGGCGTCGCCGAGATCTGGCTGGAGAACGAGCAGGAGCAGCTGGCCTCGTTGCAGACCGAGGAGTTCCTACAGGGCGCCAGGGCCGACGAGCCGAACTGGGCCGCGTTCTGGTCCAGCATCGTGCTGGACACCACCGCCCACACCGTGTTCGCCGGGCCGCCACGCAACGACCGGCACCCGGACTGGGTCAAGCTGACGATGCTGCTCAAGCGCCGGCCCGGCCTGGCGCTGGCCGAGTACCGGCAGCGACTTCTCGGCACCTATTCGGCGAACGCGAGCAGGTTGCCCGGCCTGCGCCGTTACCTCCAGTGCCACACCAGGGACGGCGCATACGTTTTCGGCGAGGCGCCCTTCGACAGCGTCGAGCAGCTGTGGTTCGACGACGTCGAGGCGCTGCGCGCGGCGCTGACCGGGCCGTACTTCACCACGCGGGTGAAGCCCGCGCTGGACGAGCTGGTCGACCCGAAGTACGTGTTCTCCCTTGTCGCCCGCGAGGACTGGGTCATCGGCCCGGAAACGCCGTGACGAAATCCGGCCGTTCGAGGCGCGATTCATTGTTCACACCGCCCTACTTCTCCCGGGAGTTGTCGTGACAAAACAGGTCCTCGTGGTCCTTTCCGAATACGGGTACTGGGGTGAGGAACTGGTCGGCCCGCTGGTCCAGTTCGACGACCGGGGATACCGCGTCGTGTTCGCCACCCCGAGTGGCAAACAGCCGCGCGCGTTACCGCCGAGCATGGACCCGGACTACATCGACCCGCCGCTCGGCCGCTCCGTCACCACCGCGGAGATGGCCCAGCTGGTCCGCGACGTCGACGAGTCCGCCCGGCTGGCCACCCCGATCAGCCTGGCCGCGTGGCTGCCGGAGCGCCCGTACACCGCCGACGAGAACTACCTGCGGCACCTGGAGTCCTACCACCGGGAGCTGGACAAGGTCCTCACCGACATCGCCGAGTACGACGCGCTGCTGATCGTCGGTGGCTCCGGACCGATCGTCGACCTGGCCAACAACGAGCGGGTGCACGCGCTGATCATGGCCTTCCTCCGGTCGGACAAGCCGGTGGCGGCCGAGTGCTACGGCGTGGCCTGCCTCGCCTTCGCCCGCGACTGGGAGACGAGGGAGAGCCTGATCCGCGGCAAACGCGTGACCGGGCACTGCAAGGAGTACGACTACAAGGACGGCACCGGATTCGTCGGGGTGGTCGACTTCAACATGGGGCCGCCGCCGTACCCGCTGGAGTACATCCTGCGCGACGCCACCGGTCCGGACGGCCGCTATATCGGCAACTTCGGCAAGGAGACGTCGGTCATCGTGGACTACCCGTTCATCACGGGCCGTTCCACGCCGGACTCCGTGCTGACCGGGCAGAAGGTCATCGAGGTCCTGGAGAACGGCCTGCGCCGCTTCGGCTGGTAACCGGCGTCACCGCGAACAGGGAGGACGGGCCGTGGCCAGACTGGGCAAGACGGCGATCATCGAACAGTTCCTCGCCGACGGGCTGAGCTACATGTTCGGCAATCCGGGAACGGTCGAGCAGGGTTTTCTCGACGAATTGGAGAAGTTCGACGGCTTCCACTACATCCTGGCCCTCCAGGAGACCGTCGCCGCGGGCATCGCGGACGGCTACGCCCGGGCGACCGGCGGCCCCGCGCTGCTCCAGCTGCACAGCGGCGTCGGGCTCGGCAACGCCATCGGCATGCTCTACCAGTCCAAGCGCGGCCACACCCCGCTGGTGGTGGTCGCCGGCGAGTCGGGCGTGCGGTACGAGGCGATGGACGCCCAGATGGCGGCCGACCTGGTGGCCATGGCCCGTCCGGTGACGAAGTACGCGACCAGGGTCACCGATCCGAACTCGGTGCTGCGGGTGCTGCGGCGGGCCCTGAAGATCGCGATGACGCCGCCGCGCGGTCCGGTGTTCGTCGCGCTGCCGATGGACGTGCTCGACGCGCCGAACACCGAACCCGTTGTGCCGACGCATTTCCCGCACACCCAGACGGTGCCGGTGCCCCGTCTGGTCAAGCGCGCGGGCGAGCTGCTGGCCGGCGCACGGCGGCCGATCGTGCTGATCGGCGACGGCGTGTCGGTGTCGGAGGCGCAGCCGGAGCTGACCCGGGTGGCCGAACTGCTCGGCGCGGACGTGTGGGGCGTCGAGTTCGCGGAGGCGGACTTCGACACCCGCCACCCGCTCTGGCGCGGCCAGCTGGGGCACATGTTCGGCGAGGTCAGCACGGCGGCGGTGCGCGAAGCCGACGCGGTGCTGGTGGTGGGCACGTACCTGTTCCCTGAGGTGTTCCCCGCGCTGGAGAACCCGTTCCGCCGGGACGCCCGGATCGTGCACATCGACCTGGACGCCTACGAGATCGCCAAGAACCATCCGGTGGCACTCGGGCTGGTGGCCGATCCGAAGTCCACATTGGACGCCTTGGCCGGCGAGCTGGACCGGGTGCTCACCGAGGACGACCGCATCGCCGCCGTGGACCGGCTGCGGCAGCGGGCCGCCGAGACCACGCCCGCGCCCGACGACGGCTCGATGCTGGCGACGTTCGCCCGCACGCTGGCCGAGCGCGGGCCGGCGGACATGATCGTCTTCGACGAGGCGCTCACCTCGTCGCCGGCGATCGGCGAGTACCTGCGGGCGGCCCGGCCACGGCGCTGGTTCGCCACCCGCGGCGGCTCGCTCGGGGTCGGCATTCCCGGCGCGGTCGGCATCAAGCTGGCCATGCCGGACAAGACCGTGATCGGCTTCACCGGCGACGGCGGCAGCATGTACACGATCCAGGCGCTGGCCACCGCCGTTCGGCACGGCATCGACGCGAAGTTCGTGGTGTGCAACAACCACAGCTACGGACTGCTCAACGAGAACATCGCGCAGTACTGGCGGGAACGTGAGATCACGAGGCATGGCTTCCCGCGATCGTTCGACCTGTCGCACCCGGAGATCGGCTTCGTCGACATCGCCCGCGGCCACGGCGTCGCCGCCGTGCGGGTGGACAAGCCCGGCGAGGTCGAGCCGGCCGTCGAGCAGATGCTGGCCCACGACGGTCCCTTCCTCATCGACCTCGTGACCAACTAGGGGACGGCCATGTCTGACATCGCTGCGAGCACGACGGGACCGCTGGTCGGTCACAAGATCGCCGTGCTCATGGAGAGCGACTACGTCGAGCAGGAGATCTTCTACTACGAGCGCCGGTTCGCCGAGGAGGGCGCCGAGGTCCACTTCATGACCCGGCTCTACGGCAACCCGTCGCTGACCTTCACCGGGCACGAGTTGCGGGCGCCGTTCACGGTGGACCGCAGTTTCGAAGGCATGTCCGACGCCGAGCTGCGCGGCTACTCCGCGGTGATCGTGCCGGCCGGCATGGTCTCGGATCGCCTGCGCTACACCGAGTACGCCTACCAGCTGGCGCCCGCGACGGCGTTCCTGCGCCGCGCGTTCGCGGAGCCGTCGATCACCGTCGGCATCATCTGCCACGGCATGTGGCTGATGTCGACGGCGACCGACCTGATCAAGGGCCGGCACGTGGTCGCGCACGCCAACCTGATCGGCGACCTGCGCAACATGGGCGCGGAGTACGTCGACCAGGACGTCGTCATCGACGGGAACCTGATCACCGGCCGCACCGTGCACGAGTGCCACCTGTTCGCCCACACCATCATCGACCGCCTGACCAACCCGGACCGGGAGGTCCAGCATGTCTGAGGCGATGCACTTCCCGTTCTCCGACACCATCGCCGGCGTGATCACCGCGGGTCCGTCGGACGGCCGCGACTTCGAGTTGGAGACCATCGACGGCCGGCGGTTCGACATCACGCTGGGCAGCGATGTGGCCGCGGAGCTGCTGCGCAACCTGGACGAGCCGTACCAGGGCGCGGACCTGGCCGGCGCGCTCACGCCCGGCCGGCACCTGTTCGTGTCCGGCATCTTCTATCCGGAGGCCGGCCAGCACCGGTTCGAGGCCAAGCGCGTTGTGCTGCCCGGGGCCGCCGTCGGCGAGTACAACTTCGAGCAGCCCGACTGGTGGATCCGGCAGATCGACTCGCTGGCCCGGTTCTACCGCCACGCGCAGTTCGGCGACGGGGCGGTCGACTACCGCGACTACCGCACGCTGATCCGGCTGGGCGGCGGCAAGACCACCAGCCACGTCCAGGAGACCGACACCATCTCCCGGATGGTCTACGGCATGGCGTCGGCCTACCTGCTGACCGGCAACGACGACTACCTGGACGTGGCCGAGCGGGGCACGCTCTACCTGCGCGACCACATGCGCTGCGTGGACCCGGACGACGACGTGGTGTTCTGGTACCACGGCATCGAGGTCAACGACGGCGCCGAGAAGAAGCTGTTCACCTCGGAGTTCGCCGACGACTACGACGCGGTCCCGATGTACGAGCAGATCTACGCGCTGGCCGGCCCGACGCAGACCTTCCGCGTCACCGGGGACCGCCGGATCGCCTCGGACACCGACGCCACGCTCCGCCTGTTCGAGAAGCACTTCCGCGACCACGACGGCGGCGGCTACTACTCGCACATCGACCCGATCTCGTTCGACCCGCACCACGAGTCGTTGGGGCCCAACAAGTCCTGCAAGAACTGGAACTCGGTCGGCGACCACGCGCCGGCGTACCTGATCAACCTGTTCCTGGCCACCGGCGAGCAGCGGCACGCCGACATGCTGGCCCGCACCTTCGACACGATCGTGGGGCGGTTCCCCGACTACGACCGCAGCCCGTTCGTCAACGAGCGGTTCGACACCGACTGGAACCCCGACCACGGGCACAGCTGGCAGCAGAACCGGGCGGTGGTCGGGCACAACCTGAAGATCGCCTGGAACCTGATGCGGATGCACGCCCAGCAGCCGAAGCAGTCCTACCAGGGGCTGGCCGAGCACATCGCGGCCATCATGCCCGCGGTCGGCAGCGACCAGCAGCGCGGCGGCTGGTACGACGTGGTCGAGCGGATACTGGCGCCCGGCCAGGACTGGCACCGGTTCGCCTGGCACGACCGGAAGGCGTGGTGGCAGCAGGAACAGGCGATCCTGGCCTACCTGATCCTCTACGGCTCGCTCGGCGGCGACCAGTACCGCCAGCAGGGCCGGCAGGCCGCCGCCTTCTACAACACCTTCTTCCTCGACCACGACGAGGGCGGCGTGTACTTCAACGTGCTGGCCGACGGCATGCCCTACCTGCTCGGCACCGAGCGGCTCAAGGGCAGCCACTCGATGAGCATGTACCACTCGGCCGAGCTGTGTTACCTGGCCGCCGTGTACACCAACCTGCTCATCACCAAGCAGCCGCTCGACCTGTACTTCAAGCCGCGTCCGGACGCGTCGCGCACCCTGCGCGTCGCGCCGGACCTGTTGCCGCCGGGCAGTGTCGTGCTGGCGGAGGTCAGCGTGGACGGCAAGCCGCACGAGGTGTTCGACGCGCGGGCGATGACCGTGGAGCTGCCGAAGTCGACGGAGTCGCTGTCGGTCCGGGTCCGCCTGGTGCCGACGAGCTGAGGCCATGCCGGGGCCGCACCGTCGCGGCCGCCGGCGCCAGTGGGGGAGTTTGGAGCAGACAATGGAGATCAGGAAGCGCACGGTCGCCTCGGTGACGGTCATCAGCCTGGTCGGTGAGCTCGACGGCCACGCGGCGGCGGCCGCCAAGGACAAGATCCTGCCGCTGCTGCCGATCCGGCAGCGGATTCTGTTCGACCTGGTCGGGGTGACCTACGTGTCCAGCGCGGGTCTGCGGATCCTGCTGCTGATCTACCGGCAGGCGCAGTGCGTGAACAGCTCGGTGGCGTTGGTCGGGCTGTCCGAGGAACTGCGCTGGGTGTTGTCCGTCACGGGTTTCCTGCGGTTCTTCGTGATCGCGGACAACCTCGCCGACGGCGTGCGCGCGCTGAGCGCGGCCGGCCAGGAACGCAGTGGTGTGGCATGAGCGCCCCCCGTCACGTCATCCGGGACCGGATCGACTCGTTCCCGACGCACCAGATCGACGGCTACGGCGTCCGCCCTGGGCACGCGCTGCCCTTCGGTGCCACGTTCGTGCCGGGCGGCGTGAACTTCTCGGTGTACTCCCGCGGCGCGGAGGCGGTCTCGCTGGTGCTGTTCCGTCGCGGCGAGCGCGATCCCATGGCGGAGCTGCCCTTTCCCGACGAGTTCCGGGTCGGCGGGGTGTGGTCGATGACCGTGTTCGACCTCGAGTACGAGGACGTCGAGTACGGCTACCGGATCCAGGGGCCGGCCCAGCCACGGGTCGGCGACCGGTTCGACGCCACCAAGATCCTGGCCGACCCGTACGCGCGGTCGATGTCGGGCCGGGCGGTGTGGGGCGTCGAGCCGGACTGGGACGACCAGTACATGTACCGGTCCCGGTTGACGTTCGACGACTTCGACTGGGAGGGCGACCAGCCGGTCCGGATCCCGGTCGAGGACCTGGTGGTCTACGAGCTGCACGTGCGCGGATTCACCCGGGACCCGTCGTCCGGGGTGGACCAGCCGGGCACCTACGCCGGGCTGGCCGAGAAGATCCCCTATCTCAAGGCGCTCGGCGTCAACTGCGTCGAGCTGATGCCGGTGTTCGAGTTCGACGAGTTCGAGAACGGCCGGCTCAACCCGGAGACCGGCGAGCGGCTGTACAACTACTGGGGCTACTCCACGGTCGGGTTCTTCGCGCCGAAGGCGGGCTACGCCGCGACCGGTCGGTTCGGCATGCAGTGCGACGAGTTCAAGAACCTGGTCAAGCAGCTGCACGCCGCCGATATCGCGGTGGTGCTGGACGTGGTGTTCAACCACACCGCGGAGGGCAACGAGCACGGTCCCACGATCCACTTCCGCGGCCTGGACAACCGCACCTACTACATGCTCACGGCCGAGGGGTACTACTACAACTTCAGCGGCACCGGCAACACGTTCAACTGCAACAACCCGGTCGTCCGCGACTTCGTGCTGTCCTGCCTGCGGTACTGGGCCGGCGAGTACCACATCGACGGCTTCCGCTTCGACCTCGCGTCCATTTTGGACCGTGGCCCCGACGGCGCCCCGCTGACCAACCCGCCGCTGCCCGAGGCGCTGGCCTACGACCCGCTGCTCAAGGACTGCCTGCTGATCGCCGAGGCGTGGGACGCCGGCGGCCTCTACGAGGTCGGCAACTTCAGCAACTCCAGGCACTGGTCGGAGTGGAACGGCAAGTACCGCGACACCCTGCGCCGGTTCCTCAAGGGGGACCAGGGCACGGTGGGCGAGCTGGCCACCAGGATGGTCGGCTCGCCCGACCTCTACCGGCACCGGGGCGCGCTGGCGTCGGTCAACTTCGTCACCGCGCACGACGGATTCACCCTGGCCGACCTGTTCTCCTTCAACGACAAGCACAACGAGGCCAACGGCGAGGGCAACCGCGACGGCGGCAACGACAACAACAGCTGGAACTGCGGGGCCGAAGGCCCCACCGACGACCAGGACGTGCTCGCGCTGCGGGCCGGCAGCAGCGCAACGCGCTGCTGCTGTTGTTGCTCAGCCAGGGAATCCCGATGCTGCTGGCCGGCGACGAGGTCGGCCGCACCCAGCTGGGCAACAACAACGGCTACTGCCACGACGGCCCGCTGTCGTGGTTCGACTGGAACCTGGTCGACCGCAACACCGATCTGCTGCGGTTCGTGCGCAACTGCATCGCGTTCCGGGCCGCGCACCCGATGCTGCGGGCCCGCCGCCAGCCGTGCGGCGACTACGTGGCCTGCGCGCAGAGCTCCGACGTGAGCTGGCACGGAAGCAGGGCCTATCAGCCCGACTGGTCGCCGACCAGCCGGCTGCTCGCGATGATGCGGACGGGCCAGGGCCCGGACGGCGAGCCCGAGTTCGTGTACGTGGCGGCCAACGCCCACTGGGAGGGGCACGCGGTGGAGCTGCCGGCGCTGCCCGACGGCCACCGCTGGCACCTGTTCGCCGACACCTCCGCGGCGTCGCCGGACGACGTGAGCTTCCCCGGCCGGGAACCGCTGCTCGACGACGACTCGTCGGCCACGGTGCCGGGCCGGGCTTCGGTTGTGCTGGTCGGACGTCGACCGGAGAACAGGGACTGAGGAGAGCAACGATGGCATTCACCGCAATCTCGAGCCGTAACGGCGGGGTCACGCTGATCACCCTCACCGGTGAGCTGGACGCGCTGACCGCCTGGGTCTTCCGCGAAGAGGTCGAACGCGCGGCCGAGGCCGAGCTGGACCAGCTGGTGCTGGACATGACCGAGCTGAGCTACCTGTCCTCGGCGGGGCTGCGCGGGCTGGTCTTCGCCCGCCAGAAGATGGCCGACGGGGTGCAGATCGTGCTGGTCGGCGCGAACGACGCGGTCGAGCAGACGATCCGGTTGGTGGGCTTCCACCAGAGCGTGGTGTTCAGTGACCGGTTACCCGAGTAGCCGGCACGTCGAGCCGATCGCGTTGGTCGCCGAACTCGACTCGCTCGACGCGGTGGTCCGGTACGTCCGGACCACCGCCGGCCTGGCCGGCCTGTCCGAGCGGCAGTTCAACCGGCTGCGACTGGCCATGGAGGAACTGGTGGCCAACGTGGTCACCCACGGTGAGACCAAGGAGATCGAGCTGGCGGGCGGGGTCGAGCAGGACCGCACGTGGCTGCGACTGGCGTATGCCGCGCCGCCGTTCGATCCCACCGGAGCCGCCGCTCCCGCCGACCTGGACCGACCGCTGGCCGAACGCGCGCCCGGCGGCCTGGGGCTGTACCTGGCCAGATCGGTGGTCGACACGATGAGCTACGACTACGCCGACGGCCGAAATCGCACCACGGTGGTCCTGCTCCGGCAGCACGCCGTGTGAACCGATGGGGCGTGGTCCATGGCAATCGAGTTGATCCTGGTGGTCGGCAAGCGCTCGGCGATCACCGACCGGCTTCGTGAACTGTTGGACGACAACGGTGTCGCGGTCCGGCTGGTGGATCCGAGCCGGTTGGACGGTATCGGGGACAGCCCCGGACTCGTGCTCGCCGACGCCTCGGTCGACGTGAGACTGGTGCGGGAATGGGCCTGCCTGATCTCCTTGCGCACCAACAGATCCACCCGGGTCGTCACGTTCACCGCCGACGATGTCACCGGCCAGGAGCCCAACGTGTTGTCCGCGGTGAACTTCCTGGTGCCCGGCGCGGTCCGGGAGATCGACATCCGGACCGCGCTGCGCAAGTACCGGCGGGAGTTCCGTACCGGTCGCGAGAGCCAGGCCGGCTTCCTGCCCGAGGTGCTGCCGGTGCGGTCCGGCTGGCAGCTCGACGCGCGATTCCTGCCGGCCGGCGGGGTCTCGGGGGACTTCTACGACGTGTTCGAGCTGCCGGGCGGGGAGCGGATCGGGCTGGTCGTCGCCGACGTCTGCGACAAGGGCATCGGGGCCGCCCTGTACATGGCGCTGATCCGCAGCCTGCTGCGCTACACCGCGGCGGCCTTCGAGTCCGAGCAGCCGTCCGACACGGCCTGGCTGCTGCGGGCGATCGACGCCACCAACGACTACCTCACCACGAACCACCTGCGTGACGGGTATTTCGCGACGCTGTTCTTCGCCGTGCTCGACCCGGCGACCGGGGCGCTGGTGTTCAGCAACTGCGGCCACAACCCGCCGGTGCTGCGCAACGCCGACGGTGCGCACCAGCTGTTGGGACCGACCGGCCCGGCGCTGGGCCTGCTGCCGGACTCGACGTTCGAGCTGGACCACACCCAGCTCGATCACGGCGACCTGCTGTTCGTGTACACCGACGGGGTCACCGACGCCCGCGACGAGCACGGCCGGTTCTTCAGCGAGGAACGGATGCTCGCGCTCGTCCGCGGGCACACCACGGGGACCGAGGACCTGCTCGACCGGTTCGACCGGGAGATCAGCGGGCACGTGGGCACCGCGGAGCGGTTCGACGACATCACCATGGTCGCGCTGCTGCGCCAGCTTGTTCCGGTGTGGCAACCGGATTCTCCCAACTTGTAAAAGGGGTCGCACCATGGACGGCGTTGTCGGCATCGGGCTCGCGGGCGGCCAGGGCGTGCGTGCCCGGCCGCTGACCCTGGAGGCCCGCGAGTACCAGCGCAGCAAGGCGGCGATGTGCTTCGCGGGCCGGCCGTTGGTCGAATGGCAGGTGATCGCGTTGCAGGAGCAGGGCATCGGCAGCTTCTACGTGATCGCCAACGGCCGGGAGAACCGGTACCAGGTGAAGGAGGCCATCGGGCACGGGGAGGGCCTCGGGGTCCGGGTCCGATACTCGCGGCCGCGGATGGACCGGCACAACACCGGGTCCGGCGAGGCCACGCTGTCCAGCATCGAGCACTGGGGCCTTGACGGGCTGGCCCTGGTGTTCCCGACCGACTCGCTGTTCGAGTTCGACCTGCGGGAGATGGTCCGCGCGCACCGCGCCGCCGGCGCACTGGTGACGGTCGGCACCGTCGACCGCACCGCGGCGGAGGTCGCCGGCAAGTACGGGGTCGTGGTGACCAGCGCCGACCGCCGGCTGCGCGGGTTCGTGGAGAAGCCGCCGCTGGACCGTGTGCTCGATCTCGTCCGCGACCCGAACCGGGTGCCGATCAACGCGGGCCTGTACCTGATCGACTGCGCGCGGCTGCGGGAAGTGGCCCGGACGCCGGCGATGCGCGCGATGGCGCGCGACCGGCTGGACTGGGGCCACGACCTGTTGCCGTGGCTGGTCGACCGCGGCTATCCGGTGCGGGCCGCGGGCATCGCCAAGATCGGCGACCTCGGCAACCCCCGGGACTACCTCGACACCCTCACCGACGCGCTGGCCGGCGAGTATCCCTTCCTGCTCAAGCGAATGGGGCCGGGCTACCGGGACCACGTGTGGATCCACGAGTCGTCGCTGCGGCTGCGGGACGCGATCACCGGCATGACGCTGGCCGAGAAGCTGGAGTTCGGCCTGGTCCGGATCGGCCCGAACGTGCTGATCGGCCGTGAGGTGGAGATCGAGCCGGGCGTGGTCGTTGCCGACTCCCACATCGGCGACGGTGTCGACCTGCACGCGCGGTGCCAGGTGCGCGGCTCGGCGGTGCTGGACGGCGCGGTGGTCGGTCCGGACGCCAGGGTGATCCACGCGCACGTCGGCGTCATGGCCCGGGTCGAGTCCACTTCGGACGCCGTGACCACGCTGGACGGCTACAGCGCGATCGGGCACGAGGTCACGGTGTGCGCCGGCGCTTCGCTGACCGGCGCACGGATCGACCCGAACTGCGTGGTGCCGGCCGACATGCCCGTCCCCGAGCGGGTGTGAGATGCGGATCGCCCTGAGGACAAGGGGCGCGCCGCCCTTGGGTGACCGAGTGCCCGGGATGCCCTGGTAGACGCATCCCGGGCACCCGGTCATAGCGGGCCCGGGCTGGCCCGCCGTGGCAGCGGCATGGCGCTCAGCTCGTGCTGCGCCGACCGTTCGGGCGCCGAGCTCGGGCGCCGCCGCCGTAGCTGCTCGCGCAGGTGGAACGCGTAGGCCGCGGACGCGAGCGTGACATGGTGGTGCCAGCCGAGGAAGGACCGGCCCTCGTAGTGGTACAGGCCGAATCCGTCGGCCAGCTCGGTGATGCCCGCACGGGCCCGCCAGGTCAGCTTGGCCAGCGACACCAGTTCCTCGATCGGCCGGTCGACCAGGTTGGTGAACCAGAACGCCCGCGGATGGGCCTTGCCGAGCGGCCATTCCACCAGCAGCCGCCGGCGTCGCCGGGCCGCGTCGGGACTCGGTCCGGCCTCGACCGGGCCGACCGGGATCACCACGAACTGGGACCGGAACATCTGCCCGTCGGGGCCGCCGACCCAGGTCACGGTCTGCCTGGTCGCCCGCTCGGCCATCGTCGCGACGTCGGTCAGCGGCACGACCCGGCCCGACTCCTGGCCGGGGATGGTGTTCATGCGCGGCCGCTGCCAGGTCAGGCTGGCCCGCACCAGGCACCCGCTGTTGACCTGGACCACGTAGTCCAGGCTGCGGTCGTCGAGTGCGGCGAGGAACTCGCCGGGGTCGTAGCAGTGGCTGATGTCGCAGACGATCGGCGCGACCGGCAGCCCCCAGTCCACGCTCATGTCGTCAACCAGTTCGACCGCGTGCTGCCAGCGCGCCCGATGCCGCTCGTCGGCCGGGATGTGCGCCCGCGACCGCCGTTTCTCGTCCCGGTCCCAGGATTCGGGCAGGCACAGCGTCCAGTTCGCCGGCAGGCTGAACTCCGCGCTCGTCAGCGCCGCGGTCAGGCCGACCTGGCAGTTGACGACCTTGCCGAGCGGCCGGGCGTACTGGCGGTCGACCCCGGCCGAGAACCGCCCGTTCTTGGGGAACGCGACCTCGTCGATCACCCACGCCGCGGCGGCGGCCTGGTCGGTCACCAGCCCGGCGGCCCGGCTGCGGACGGCCTGCGGATCCCACGGGCTCTGGTTGACGAACTGCTGCAGCGACTGCCCGCTCTGGGTGCCGGCCACCTCGGCCGCGATCCGCTGCATCGACTTGCGCGCGGTCGGGTGCATAAGACCGCGCAAATAGACTTCGGCGTACCTGCGTTGGTCGCTCCTGGCGAGTGACGCGAAGACCTGGCGGCAAAACTCGACCAATTCGGCCTCGTCGAACAACACCCTGATCACCTGCCTGTTTTTCTTCGCCGACGAGCCCGCCCCCATGGTGACAATCGGAAATCTCGACAGGGTGGAAATGTGGCGGCATGGTGCCGGCGGCGATGTCCGCCGGAAGGTCGGCTCGTCCCGATCCAGCGGAAACGAGAGGACGACGACATCCCTTCCGTCGGTGACGGCTTCGTGACTATGAGTATAGGCCCGAACGGGTCGGCTTTCAACTGCTGTGACGATGAATCGGAAAAGTCTTCTACGCCAGTACGACCGGCAGGGTGGCCACCCGGCGCGACAGCATGCCCGTCGTCCATTCGACCTGCTCAGGCGGCACGGCCAGGGCGAGCCCCGGCAGCCGGTCGACGAGCACGGCCAGGCCGACCTCGAGCTCCATCCGGGCCAGGTGGGCGCCGAGGCAGCGGTGGATCCCGTAGCCGAACGCCAGATGCGGGCCGCTCGGACGGGTGATGTCGAAGCGCTCCGGCCGGTCGAAGCGGGCCGGATCATGGTTGGCCGCATAGACGTTCGGCAGCACGCAGGTGCCCTTGCGTACCAGGCCGGACGCCAGCGGGACGTCCTCGGTCGCGACCCGCAGCGCCGAGCCGTCGGTGGGGAACCCGTAGCGCAGCACCTCCTCGACCGCCCCGGCCAGCAGCCCGGGATCCGCGCACAGCGCGCGGTACTGGTTCGGGTGGCGCAGCAGCGCGAAGACGCCACGGCCCAGGGTCGCGGCCGTGCTCTCGTAGCCGACCGTGATCAAGCTGGACACCATGGTCGTGAGCTCCGCCGCCCGCAGCTGCCCGTTCTCATGCGCTTCGGCCAGCAGGCCGATCAGGCCGCCGGGGCGGTCGGCGATGAGCTTGTCCGCGAACGCCTCCAGCACCTTCAACATGATGCGTCGCCGTTCGCCGGGCATCAGCACGGAGGGCAGGAAGGTGTCCGGGCCGGCGCGCAGCCACCCGCGGTCGGCCTCCGGCACGCCGAGCACGGCGCAGATGACCTCCAGCGACAGCGGGAACGCGTAATCGGCCATCAGGTCGGCCGTGCCGCCGGCGGCCGGCATCCGGTCGAGCAGGCCGGTCGCGGTTCGCTCGGCCAGGGCCCGCCACTGCCGCGCGTTGCGCCGGCTGAACGACCGGGCCACGATCCGGCGCAACCGGGTGTGCTCCGGCGGGTCCATGTTGATCAGCACGCTGTCGTCGTCCACCGTGACGTCCGGCGGCTCGGTCAGCCTCGGGGCGCCCGGGAAGCGCAGGTCGCGGCTGAACCGCGGGTCGGAGAGCACCCCGCGCACGTCGTCGTACCGCACCGCCATGGTGGCCCGGTCGCCGGTCGGCAGCACCACCTCGCCGAGCGGGGCGGTGCGGTGCCGGTGGCCGAACTCGACCGGCGGGCCGCCGTCGGGGCGGGGCGGGAACGGGAACCGAGCTGGGGATTCCATGGTGGTCGACAGTGACCGCCGACGGCCGGTGCGGCATCGGTCGAATGCGCAACACCCCTCACCCGAACGAGTGATGTGGGTGGGGTTGCGCGTTCTACCGATGACAGTCGCCGCCGCCGCCGCCAACTTCGAAACCGAAGCGTCATTCGGCCTGCCGCCAGGCACGAGGAGGTTATTCGAACATGGAACACGTGCTTCGGGTTGTGGACGAATGGCGCAACCGTATCGAGGACCATCCGCTGCACCGATGGCTCGCGACCGACGACGACCTGCCACCCGAACACCGGCTGTGGTTCGCCCTCTATTTTACGAATTTTATCATGTATTTCCGGGAAATGAACCTCTACCACATCTCGTACGGCGAACGGCGTGGTCTCGACCGCCACCGGGAGGCCATCTCGGCGCACGCCGACGAGGACATGACCCATTCCCGGCTGTTCATGCGGGACTTCGCCACGCTCGGCTGGGACGACCTGCTCGACTGGCGCCCGTCCGAAGTGCTGCACTGGCTGTTCTCCAGCGAGGTCACCGAGGGGCTGCGACGGCGCACCACCGCGTTGGCCAAGCTGGTCATCGAGGCCGACGATCCGGCGGTGCGCTACGCGGTCGTCGAATCGATCGAGACCTGTGGCAACGCGCTGTTCCGGCACACCACCGAGGCGGCCGGCCGCTACGAGCGGCGCACCGGCCGCCGGCTGGTCTACTGGGGGGAGTTCCACCTGGCGCGGGAGACCGGCCACGCGGTGGACGACGACGCGTTCGACGGCCTTGAGCTCACCCCCGTGCAGCGGCGCGATGCCGTGCGGCGGGTCGAGCGGGTCTTCGAACTGATCGACGAGCAGAACAGCGAGATGCTGACGCTGGCCCAGGAAACGGTCTCGCAGGGCGGTTTCGCGGCGCGCACCGCTCGGCACGCGACGCCGCCGCGCGAGGTGCCCGCCGTCGACCCGCCCGCGCGTGACAGCCTGCTCCACCCGACCGAGACCCACCCGGCGCAGCGGCCGATCCTCGACGCGCTGCACCGTGCCGTGGCGGGCCTGCCGCGCTTCGAAGAGCCCGATGACATCGTCGAGCGGCTCCGCCGGACGCTGCTGTTCAACGCGACTGACACGCTGGGCTCGATTTCCCTGTACCGCTACATGATCTCGTATCCGTGGCCGGTCGACGCCGCGGAGCGAGCGCTCAACCGGCTGGCCGTGCGGCTGGGCGGCCGGGCCGACAGCGGCGTCAACCGCCGTTCCCTGTTCTACGTGGACTGGGCCTCGCTCGAACTGGACGAGACCCTGGGTTGGTCGCCGAGCCGGATGCTGGAGTTCATCTACCTCGACGCCGCCACCGAACCGTGGCGGGATCTGCGTGCGGTGGCCACGCACCACATCGACAGCACCCGGAATCCGGTGGTGCGGTACTGGACGATCGTCGCGATGAAGTCGTTGAACGCGGCCCACGCCGAGCCCACCGCCGCGTTGGCCCGGGTCGCGGAGCGGCAACTCGGTCGCCCGCTGCCGTACCTGACGCTCAAGCTCACCGCCGACCGTCCCGGCCTTGAGCCGGATCCGGAGGCCGACGCGATCAGGTTTGCCGACCTGCCGGTCGACGCCGACGTCGTGGACCGGGCGGTGACCATGATCGAGGAGCTCGCGCACGCCTTCCGCTGCCGGCAGGAGGCGCTCATGCCGACGAGGCTCGGATGACCGCCGTCGATGCCATCTATCTGGCCGTGACGGTGTGCGCGATCAGCCTCGCGGTGTACAAGCTCCGGCATCGGTCCCGGCCATGGGGAACGCCGTCGCTGTGGGCGCTGTGCGCGTTCATCCTGTGCTACGCCGCGACCGCCTGGATCATCGCGCCGGCCACGCACGCGTGGGTCGACCGCGTCACCGCGACGCCGAACCTCGCGGCGCTGTTGAGCTTCGTGGTCGTCACCGCCGGCACCGGATCCGCCACCACGCTCGCCCTGTACTGGGGTTATCCGGCCGACGCGGTGCGCACCCGGGTGCGCACCGTTTTCCTCTTCTGCGGCAGCGCGATCGTCGCCATGACGGTGCTGTTCACGCTGTCGTCGGTGCCGGACGAGCGCCCGGTCGACTTCGTGACGTACTACGCGACGGAGCCGACGGTCGCCGCCACCGTGCTGATCTGGCTGCTGTCCGCGGGCGGCGGCTGGGCGGTCATCACCGGGTGGTGCTTCAGCTGGGCCCGCCGGCCGGATTTCGCTGCGCTGCCATGGCTTCGGCTCGGGCTGCGGCTCTACGGTCTCAGCGGCGCGGTCTACGCCGTCTTCACCCTGTTCCGCATCGTCGTGGTGTGCGCCAACTGGTTCGGCGTCACCACCATGAACGGGCTCGACACCGCGTCGCCGGTGGTCGCTGCGTTGGCCGTGAACTTCATCCTCGCCGCCGCGCTGCTGCTACCAGCCTGGGGGCCGCGCTGGCCGCTGCTGCGCACGTGGTTGTCCCGCTGGCGCGCCTGGTGGATCCTGCGGCCGTTGCACCAAGCCCTGGCTGACATCGATCCCGGCGCCGTGCTGGTCGCCCGGAAGTCTCGTTTGGATTCGAACCATCGGGTGCGGCGGATGGTGATGGAACTCGGCGACTGGCGGTGGCTGCTCGCTCCGCTGTTCGACCCCCTGGTGGCCGACATGGCCGAGGCGGCCGCCGACGGCGCCACCGGTGAGCGGCTGCGCGCGGTCCGGGAGGCCGCCCAGCTCAAGGCCGCCGCGGAAGCCTGGCGCCGCGGCGTCCGCGCCGCCGCGCCGTCGACCTCCGACGGCGACATCCGTGACGGCACCGACATCCAGGCCGAACTCAGCTGGTGGCTCCAGGTTGCCCGCGCCTACGACCGTCGAAGCGACCGTTGAGGCCGTCGATGAAGGCATCCTCGAACCGGTCGGTCGCCGCGGCGACGCCGAACCACACGGTGGCCCCGGCGGAACAGGCCTCGGTGCGCCCGTCGGCCCGACCGCCCTGCACGACGCGAAGCTGTGCCGGCGCAAAGGTTTCCACGCCGTCGACGGTCGCGGCGACCACGGCCAGCGGGTCCCACCAGTACAGCGGTGTGGACCCACCGCCGGTGCTGAGGTCCGCCGCGATCCGGTACACGATCTCGGCCGCCACCGTCTCGCGGTCCCCGGCCAGCCGATCACGGAACGAGGCGGTGACGGGCACCGAGTCGGTGGCATTGAGCGGGGTGAGCGCGATCCGCCCGGACAGTGCCGTGAACGCCGCCTGCGCGGCCGGGGCGTCCGCCCAGATGTTGAACTCCTGGCTGCCGTCGAAGGCGGGATCCCAGTCGAGGTTGCCGTGGGTCGTGCTGCCGCCCATCAGGACAACGCCGCCGATCTTGTCGGCGACGGCCGGATTTCGTTGCAGGGCCTCGACGAGATCGGTCAGTGGGCCGAGCAGGATCAGCTGGACCTCGCCCGGTGCGGCCAGCAGCGCGGAGACCAGCAGATCCGCGGCGCCTCCTTCGGGCCGCGCCGACGGGCAGTCACCCAGCGCGTCGGCGACGAGCTGGTCACTGGGGCCGCGGACGGCGTCCGGCACGGGGTATCGCGCCGGCAGGTCGCCGTCGGAGGTCGGGACGTCGAGCCCCAACCTGGTCAGCAGGCAGCGGGCATGGCCGAGACCGCGGCCCGGATAGGCGATCCCGGCGGTGCTCACCGTGACGGCGTCGATCGTGACGAGCCGCCGCGAGGCTTCCTCGGCGAGATAGGACAGGGCCGCCACGTCGTCGAAGCTCATGTCGGTGTCGACGATGACGTCCGGCGGGTGAACGGGGTCGGCGGCCACGGGCGCGGCGGTGCCGAGCAACGCCAGCACCACGGCCATGGCTCGTACTTGTGTGTAAATTTTTCCCCCTCTCTCACCACATCAGTACAACTCTCCGCAGCGTAGCGGGCGGCGCGGTAAGGTACAACTGGTGTGACGTGCGGGCCGGTTAGGCTTCTACGGCAGTAAAGCCTCACGGAGGTGGCCATGACGCGGTCCTTCGCCGCGACGCTCGACGACCTCTGCGGCCGACGCAAGATCGCCAACACCGACCTCGCGAAGGCCGTCGCGGCGCTCGGCGGCGACATGACCAACAGCTACATCTCCCATCTGCGCAAGGGACTTCGGGACAACCCCACGCTCCAGACGATCGAGTACCTCGCGGCCGCGCTGGACGTGTGCCCGGCCGCGTTCGTCGGTGGCCGCACCGAGCGGCTGGGGCAGGAGTGGCCGCGCCGGTCGTTCCCGGCCCGCCTGCGCCGCCTGTTCGACAAGGTGTACCCGGTCAGCCGAGGACCGTTCACGCCGGAAGAAGTGGCTCGGGCGGTCAGCGAGCGCGGCACGTACGGCTCGATCTCGTCCAGCTATCTGCGAGAACTGCTCAACCCGGCGCCGGACACGCTGCCCAACCCGCGGCTCAAGCACCTGCTCGGCCTGGCCGACCACTTCGGCCTGGCCGACGACAACGGCCCGCAGGCGACGTACTTCCTTGACGACCGGGTGGCCGCGACCTTCGACGCCGAGCTCGACGACTTCATCGCGCTCCGGGAGGCCGGCGTGGTCGAGCTGGTCACCAGGGTGGCCGAGCGGGCGCCGCACTGGAGCCCGGAGATGCGACGCCAGGCCGTCAGTGCCTTCACCCAGGCCGTCGAGTCCGGCGAGACGAACTGGGTCTACCCGGCTCCGGACGGTGAGTCATGAACGAGGCCGAGGTGTTCGAGCGGTTCACGCTGCCGGACAAGGCGACCTACCGGGACGCCTGCCGGCAGGTGGGCGCGGTCATGAGCGAACTGCTCAAGGCCACGGTGGAGCTGCGCTTCGTCTCCATGCGGGACGCGGGCCTGAGCGGTGCCACCGTGCGGTACCGGGACGGCAGCTATGTCGTCTACTGCGCGAAATCCTCGTCCTGGTACCACCGGCTCGGCATCCTGTTGCACGAGTTGGCGCACGTCGCGCTCGGGCACGTGCCGGTGGCGTCGGACACCGGCCGCGGGCTGCGGCAGGTCGTGCCGCACCTGCCGAGCGGCGTGATGGCCATCCTCGCCGGGCGGAGCTGTCACAGCGAGGACAAGGAGCGGGCCGCCGAGGAGTTCGCCGACCAGCTGATGGCCAGGCTCACCGAGCCGCGGACCAGCGACGTTCCCGAGCTGTCGGCGCACGCGCTGCGCGTGGCCGAGGGGCTGGCCGGTCCGCACCGGCACGGCTGAGAATCCCGGTCTCGCCACGGCCGCCTCGGCCCTGCTTGACTTCGATCATGCGAGTCTGTGTGTTCTGCGGCGTGCGACCCGGTCCGGCCGCGCCCTACCGTGACGCCGCCCGGGAACTGGGGCGTGCGTTGGCCGCCAAGGGAATCGGGCTGGTCTACGGCGGCGCGCGGGTGGGGCTGATGGGTGAGGTCGCCGACGGCGCGCTCGGCGAGGTGATCGGCGTGATGCCCCGATACCTCCAGGAGTACGACATCCGACACGACGGCCTGTCACAGCTGCACATCGTCGACGGCATGCACGAGCGCAAGGCCATGATGGCCGACCTCTCGGACGCCTTCGTCGCCCTGCCCGGCGGGATCGGCACGCTCGAGGAGTTCTTCGAGGCCTGGACCTGGCTGCGACAAGGCCTGCACAGCAAGCCCTGCGCGCTGCTCAACGTGCTCGGCTTCTACGACGGTCTGCTCGGCTACGTCGATCGCGCCATCGCGGACGGCTTCATGGGGCCGGGATCCCTGGACAATCTCATCCTGGCCACCGACGCCGGCGAACTCGTCGATGCGCTGGTCGCCTCCTGACGGACGTGCTCGGCCGCCCACACCGCGACCTGGGTCCGTGACCGCAGACCGAGTTTGTCGCGGACGTGCTGGAGGTGCGCGTCGACGGTGCGGCCGGACACCGCGAGCCGACAGGCGATCTGACGATTCGTCATGCCACCGGAGACCAGCCGTGCCACTTCCCATTCGCGGTCGGTCAGGTTGTGCTCGGCGACCCCGCCGCCGGCGCCGGCCGGCGGGGTGTCGTGCAACGCGTAGAGGATGAACTCCTTTGGCCGCATGCGATGCCCGGCGGCCAGCGCCGACTCGGCGAACGGCCGCCGCAGCCGCGCCCGAGCCTGCTCGGTGGCCTCCTGGACAGCCTCCCGCCACTTCCCGTCGGGCTCGGCGAAGTTGCGACGGGTCGCCGCGGCCGACCCGAACAGACGCAACGCCCGTTCGTGCTGGCCGCGTCGGGTCGCCACGATTGCCAGTCCCTCCAACGCCCGCGGCGTGAGGTACGGGGTGATGCGGCCGCTGCGCAGTGCCTCCCGGAACCGGTGCTCGGCCGGGTCGGTGCGGTCCAGTTCCAGGTCGAGCGCGCCGGCGGTGTGCAACGCGCCGGCGAGCAGCGCGGAAATCGCATGGATCCGGATCACCTTCAGCGCCTCGGCCAGCAGCGTGGCCGCCCGCTGCGGATCGCCGGCGCGCAACGTCGCCCAGGCCAGGTCGTGCAGCCAGCGGGCGATGTGCCGCGGCTGGCCGAGCGGCTGCACGATGACCAGGCACTCCTCGTAGCACGCGGCGGCGGCGGCGAACTCCGCGCGGGTGAGCCGGGCCAGGCCGAGAATGCCCAGCGCCTCACCGAGCACCAGCGGCCGGTCCAGCGAGCGCTCCAGTTCGACGGCGACCTCGGCCAGCCGCAGCGCCTGCTCGTGCCGTCCCTCCCAGCAGGCGAACCAGGCCGCCTGCTGGAACGCGACGCTGCGGTGGGCCGGCACGAGATCGTCGTCGGCCAGGATGTGCGCCGCCATCGCGCACGCCTGCGCGGTTTCGCCGCGTTCCCACAGGTGCCGGGCCGCCGTCGTGGCCAGCTGCGCCCACCGGTCGCCGGTGACCCAGCGCATCGCCTGCGCCAGGTTCGCCCGCTCGTCCTCGAGTCTTCGCACCGTCTCCGCGCAGGCGAAGACCCGTTCCGGCAACGAGTCGACCAGGGCGCAGAGCCAGTCCGCGAGCCGGTCCCTTGTGACCTCCAGCTCGCCGGCCGCGGTCAGCTCCTCGAGGCCGAAAAGGCGGATCGACTCGAGCAGCCTGAGTCGGGCTTTCACCGGCACCACAAGGGACTTCGCCTCCAGGCTGGCCAGCGTCACCAACACCGCACCCGACGGCACGTCGGCGCAGACCGCGGTGGCCGCCGCCACCTCGAACCCGCCGGCGAACACCGCGAGCCGGCGCAGCACGCGCCGTTCGACCTCGGTCAGCAGACCCACGCTCCAGGTGATCGCGGCCCGCAGGCTGCGGTGTCGGCCGGTCGCCGTCCTCGGGCCGGCGGTGAGCAGGTCGAGCTGGTCGTCCAGCCGGGCCAGCAGTTCATCGGCGGGCAGCAGGCGGACCCAGCGGGCCGCGAACTCGATCGCCAGCGGCACCCCGTCCAGCTGGGTGCAGATGTCGGCGACGGCCGGGGTCGGCTCGAAATCGGGGACGTGCTCACGCGCCCGTTCCACGAACAGGCGCACCGCGTCCGACCGCAGCATGCCGGCGTGGCTGTCCGGCACCGGCAACGGCGACACGGCCATGGTGATCTCGCCGGGCACCCGCAGCGACTCCTGGCTGGTGGCCAGCACCCGCAGGCCGCGGCACCGCCGCAGCAGCTCGTCCACGATCTCGGCGCAGCGCTGGGCCAGCTGTTCGCAGCCGTCCAGCAGCATGAGCACCCGCCGGTCCAGCAGCTCCTCGGCGATCGTGTCGAGCGGGCAGTCGGCCGACGGCAGCCGGATCGAGAGCGCGTCGGCGAGCACCAGCGGCAGCCGCGCCGGATCGGTCGCCGAGCCGAGATCGACGTACACCGCGTCCTCGCGCCGGCGCGCCAGCTCGACCGCCAGCCGGGTCTTGCCGACACCGCCCGCGCCGAGCAGCGTCACCAGCCGCGACCGGCCGAGCAGCCGCCTGAGCTCGGCCACCTCCGAATCCCGCCCGACAAAGCGGTCCAATCGGACGGGAAGCGCGGGTGAATGGGTGGCACAACTGGAACCACAGGCGCAGCGAGGCATGAAGTCTCCTCCGCAGGATCCCGCGGCGGCGGCCGCGGGAGAATCGAGAAGAAAAGGATTTCTCTATCGGTCGGTCCCCGTGGTCACGGCCGGCGCGCGCGTCAATTCCGGTCTACTGTGGACCGTTGGTATTGGCGCGGAGAAAGTCGGCCGGCGGTCAGAGTCCCCTGCGGGCGGGTCGATCGGCCTCGTAGAGCACGAGGATCGGTTTCGCCGATCGACCGTGCTCGAGTCCCGGCTGAATGGCGGTCGGATCCGCCTGCGGTGCGATGGGTGGCGTCGGTTTCGGCGCCACAAGGCCGCATCCAACGACGAATGTCATTGTGGCCATGGTGTTCACCGCCCAGTGGTCGGATACGTACCGTGCCTGAATTATTCGCAGTGGTGAGACCTGGCCAGGATAGGAGTCGCTCATCGGATGAGTCAAGCGTCAGGCCTCTGGTTTTGTGTTCGGGCAATCATCACGGGCCGCCCGTTGTCTTACCCGGTCGAGAGGTATTTGCTTCGGGGAACGATGTGATGTGCCCGTTCCGGTCGCGGCGATCGTCGCGCCGCATCAGGTGACCAGGAACGGCCGGTCCGGCCTGTGAACGGGTAGCCCACGGTGGCGGATTGACACCTTCGGGTGGCGTCGGTATAAGGCCGTAGGTGTTGTTCCCGACTTGACGGGGAATGGTGGGGCACTCGCTGCACCGTGCCGCCCTCCCTCGTATTCCGTTGACCCTCGAACCGCGGCTCGGTGATCGTGTTGTCGACCGCTCCGTTCGTCAGAATAGGGGAAACGTGTCATGACGCAGACCACCTTTCAGCTCACGCCTGAGTTGGTGAAGGCGGCCCAGGCCGCCATGCGGTCGCGCGATCGGGACGAGATTGCCAAATACTGGGATCCTGGCGTTCGGTTCCTCGTTCCCGGTAATCACCCCTACGCCGGCTGGCGGGAGGGTCTCGACGAGTTCATGTCGTTCCACAACAAGCTGGTCGAGCTGTCTGGTGGATCGATCAGGATGGAGATGTTTTCCGTACTGGTCAACGAGGACGGTTACTCGATCGATATGAATCGCTGTCACGCGACCAGGGTAGGCGCCGCGCCGGACAGCACCTCGCCCTATGACCAGATGCGATTCGAGGGCGTCGATGTGCTCAAGTGGGAGAACGGCCGGGTCGTCGAGGGCTACGCGGCCATTTTCGGCGAGGGGATGACCAACTGGAACCTTTTCCTGTCCCCGGTCACCGGCGACGGCCACCACGTCGCCGTCTGAGTCACGTCCCGGTGCCCGCGACTGTCGAGATGGGGCGTCGCGGGCACCTACTGGCCGGCCGCCGGCTGCTCACTCCGAGCCGCCCGCGCCCGCCGGTCGACCAGGTGTTCCACCGCGTTGAGCGGCACCAGCACCACGACGAGCAAGCACGGGGCCAGCACGGCGGGCGCCGACCACGCCACCGGCAGCAGGGCCAGCACGACCACCGCCGCCGCCGATCGGGTCATCGACCGGCCCGGCGACATGTGGAACTGGATCAGGCCGAAGGTCGCCAGGTACAGCGCGCAACCGCCGAACAGCAGTGCCGCCGCACCGGTGGACAGCTCATGGCCCGGGTGCGAGACCACTTCCTCGAGGCCGACCGCCACCGCCAGGATCGAGGCGATCAGCGCCAGGTGGCCGTAGGACAGCATCTGCCGGATGACGTCGGTCTGCACGGTCGTGGTCGCCAGCCGGTGGCGCATGGTGTCGGCGGCGAACACGAAGTACACCCACCACAGCGAGCAGGCCAGCACGAAGGCCACCGCGACCGCGACCATCGAGACCGGGCTCAGGTCCGGCTGCGCCGCGGCCGGCACGCCGACCGCCACGATCGACTCGCCCAGCGCGATGATGAGGAACAGTCCGAACCGCTCGGGCAGGTGCTCGGCGTGGAATCGGACGCCGGTCAGCCGCCTGCGGGTGAGCAGCGGCGTGGCCAGGTCCACCGCGGCGGCGACCGACCACACCGCCAGCCGGGCCGGGCCGTCGAGCAGCCCGCCGACCAGCATCAGCGGGCCGGTCACGTACAGCGCCACGCTGTACGGCGTGATCACCGTCCGGTCGCCCCAGAACACCAGGCCGGCCAGGATGATCCGGAGCGCGAAGTAGGCGGCGCCGAAGTACGCGCCACGCTCGCCGTAGGCGCCGGGCACCGCCAGCGCCATGAACATGCTGCACAGGCCGACGGCGAAGATGCCGAGCCGGCCGGCCAGGTTGTCCACGTCGTGCGTGTTGGCGTGCACCGAGGTGCCCACCCACGCCCAGTAGATCGGCACGAAGACGACCAGTGCGCGGCCGATGCCGGCCGGCGAGTGGTCGTGCAGCAGCAGCGCCGACACCTCGGTCAGGGCAAAGGCGAACACCAGGTCGAAGAACAGCTCCGCCCAGGTGACCCGTTTCTCCGCTTGCTCCGAAGTCATGCCGTCCCGTCGCGTCGCAGGCCGCGGTCGAACACGGTCGCCACCAGCAGCAGCGCCGACGCGGCCGCCAGCACCGCGGCCAGCGTGTGCAGTCCGGCGTCCGTGGCCCGCTGACCGTAGCTGATGCTGATCAGGCTGGTGGACAGGATCGCGCCGAGATACTGGGCGGTGCGCAGCAGGCCGGCGGCGGTGCCGATCTGGTCGGCCGGCGCCTGGCCGTACATCGCGGCCTGGTTGCCGACGATGTTGAGCCCGTTGGACACCCCGAACACGGCGCTGACCCCGACGAACGCCCAGATCGGCGTGTGCGCGTCGAACAGCAGCAGCCAGCAGCTGCCCACGACCAGGGCGACGGTGCCGATCACCAACGGCCGCAACACCTGTCGGCCCCGGGAGCCGAGCGCCGACAGCGGCACGGCCACCACGAACATCGCGGTCAGCACGCCGCCGGTGACCGCTGCGGTCTGGCCTGCCGCCTGCTCCAGCCACTGCGTCCAGCCGTAGATGAACCCGTAGGTGACGAGCAGGGTGACCGCGTAGCGGAGGTAGGTGACGCTCAGCGGGCGGTTGCGGGCCAGCATCCGCACGTCGATGAACGGCAGCCGGGCCCGCAGTTCCCACCACACCAACACGACCAGTAGCACGACCGCGATGCCCAGCAGGTACAGATCGGCAACGGCCGGCCTCATCAGGAAGATCAGCAGGGTGCTCATCGCCGCCGTGAACAGCGCGAGCCCGGGCGGGTCGAGCGCGTGCCACGCCGCGCCCTGCCCGTGGTCGAAACCCGGCTCGTCGCGGGGCAGCCAGAGCAGCGCGAACACCAGGCCGACCAGCGCGAGCGGCAGATTGACCAGGAAGGTCCACGGCCAGCCGCCGACCGCGATCAGCAGCCCGCCCAGCGGCGGGCCGATCGCCATGCTGGCCTGGCCGGCGATGGCCAGCGCGCCGAGCACGCCACCCGGCGTCGGCCGGTCCAGCCGCGCGGACTGGCGGCGCACCATGGCCATCGCCGCCGGATAGGCCGCCGAGGTGCCGACGCCGATGACCACCCGCGCGACGACCAGCAGCCAGATCGAGTTGCCGAGGAAGCCGAGCACGCCGCCGATCGCGACCAGCGCCAGGCCGACCAGGTAGATCCGCCGCGGGCCGAGCCGGTCGGCCAGCTTGCCCATGGTCGGCTGGCCGATCGCGGTCGCCAGGTACAGCCCCGACACCAGCCAGGCGGTGGTGTCCGTGCCGACACCGAAGGCCTGACCGATGGACACCAGCGCGATGGCGATGATCGAGGAGTTGATCGGGTTGAGCACCGAGCCGAGCGACACCGCGGTGACGAACCGGGGACCGAAGCCGATCTGCTCGGGGCTGGGATCGAACCTGCCGCGGCGCACGGCGCGGTCGGGCGATGTCATGGCGAGCCCCTCTCGACCCGCCCCATCCTCGCGGCTGGAGCGCGCACCATGTCAAACGGAACCGGTCAGGACAACACTTCCGCGATCCGGCGACCACACTTGTGGAAGTCGGCGCGGGATAGCCTCTTGCCATGGTCGTCGCCAAGCGTGCGGATGTGCCGCCGTTTCACGTGATGGATGTGGTGTCCGCCGCCGCCGAGCGCCAGCGGACGCACGGTGACGTCTTGTCGCTGGCCGCCGGCCAGCCGTCCACGCCGGCGCCGGCCCCGGTGCTGGCGGCGGCGCACCGCGCCCTGGAGACGCAGCCGTTCGGCTACACCGAGCAGCTGGGCATCCCGGAGCTGCGGGAGGCCATCGCCGGCCACTACAAGACCCGCTACGACCTGGACGTGTCGCCGGACTCGGTGATCGTGACCACCGGCTCCTCGGGCGCCTTCCTGTCGGCGTTCCTGGCCGCGTTCGACGCCGGCGACCGGGTGGCGCTGCCCCGGCCGGGCTATCCGGCCTACCGCAACATCCTGGCCGCCCTCGGCTGCGAGGTCGTCGACCTGCCCTGCGGCCCTGAGGTCGACTTCAAGCCGAGCGTCGAGATGCTGCAAGGCCTCGACATCGACGGCGTGGTGATCGCCAGCCCGGCCAACCCGACCGGCACGGTCCTCGAGGCCGATCGCCTGAAGGAGATCGCCACCTGGTGCGAGGAGAACGGCGTCCGCCTGGTCAGCGACGAGATCTACCACGGCATCAGCTACGGCGAGCCGCTGGACTGCGCCTGGCGGACCTCCCGCGAGGCGATCGTGGTGAACAGCTTCTCCAAGTACTTCTCGATGACCGGCTGGCGGCTGGGCTGGATGCTGGCCCCGCAGGAACTGACCCGGCCGGTCGATCGGCTCACCGGCAACTTCACGCTGTGCCCGCCCGCGCCCAGCCAGTACGCCGCGGTAGAGGCCTTCTCCCCCGAGTCGTACGCCGAGGTGGACGCGCACGTGCGGCGCTACCGGGCCAACCGGGACCTGCTGATCGGCGGCCTGGCCGAGCTGGGCATCGACAAGCTGGCCCCGGCCGACGGCGCGTTCTACGTCTACGCCGACATCTCGCACCTGACCGACGACACGATGGCCTGGTGCAAGCGTCTGCTGGCCGAGACCGGGCTGGCCATCGTGCCCGGCATCGACTTCGACCCGGTGCACGGCGACCGCTTCGTGCGGCTGTCCTTCGCCGGCGCCATGCTGGACATGCAGCGGGCCCTGGCCCGCCTCGGGGACTGGCTCCCGTAGGACCACTCAGGGCGACCCTGATCTGTCCCTGATCTGACGCCGAAACCCCGCCGTTCTCAGCAGGCGGATGGCAGGCTTGGGTCAAGGCAAGCTGATGAAGGAGTCCGTCATGGTGTTCGTCGCAATCATCGGTGTCCTGCTGATCGCGTGGCTCGTGATCGCGGTGCTCGGCGCGCTGCTCAAGGGCCTGTTCTGGCTCGCGATCGTCGGGGGGATCCTGTTCGTCGCCACCGCGGTCTACGGCGCGATCAAGAACAAGTCGCGAACCTGACCAGGGTGTCGGCCAGCTCGTCGGCCGACGTCCACAGGTGGGCGGTCCAGCCGGCGGCGACGGCACCGTCCACATTGGCCTGACGGTCGTCGACGAAGAGGCAGTCCGCCGCCCTGGCCCCCAGTTTGCCGACCAGGGCGGCGTAGATCTCGACGTCGGGCTTGGCCAGACCAAGGTCGCCGGAGAACACCAGGTGCGTGAAGTGCTCGGCCCACGGCTGGCGCTCGGCGACCCGGCCGAACGAACTGGGGGCGTTGGACAGCAGCGCCAGCCGGGCGCCGGCGCCGGCCAGCCGGCCGAGCAGCTTCACGGTGCGGTCGTCGGTGGGCAGCCAGCCCTCGATGTCCAGCCGCGTCAGGTCTTCGGACAGCGCAGCGTCCACGGAGACGCCCACGTGCGAGCAGACGGCCTGCCAGTAGTCGAGGTCCGGCAGGCCGCGGTCGTAGGCGTCGCGCTCGGACCAGTAGCCCGGTTCGAAAGCCTCCGCCGAGACGCCGACGCGGGCGGCCATCGCCGGAATTGCCTTGGTGTGCAGGCTGATCACGCCGCCGTAGTCGAAGACGAGCCAGCTCAACTGGCGCTCCCGACACGGTGCAGGGCGTCCTTCACGTCGGCCGTGCTGACGTCCCGGTGGGTGACGAAGCGGACCTGGCCCGACATCGGTCCGGTCTGAATACCCAGGCGCCCCAACATCTTGATGGCGTTGCGCAGGTCGGGCACCGCGGCCAGCACGATGTTGGTCTCCGGCGTCCGCACGCTCCAGCCGAGCTCGGTCAGGCCCTCGGCCAGCAGCTTGGCGTTGGCGTGGTCGTCGGCCAGGTCGTCGATACGGTCCAGCGCGACCAGCCCCGCCGCGGCCAGGATGCCGCCCTGCCGCACGCCGCCGCCCAGCATCTTGCGCACCCGTCGCGCCTCGGCGACGAACTCCTCGGTGCCGGCGACGACCGAACCGACCGGCGCGCCCAAACCCTTGCTCAGGCAGACCTGCACGGTGTCGACGCCGACGGCCAGCTCGGCCGGGGCGACACCGAGTGCGACCGAGGCGTTCCACAGCCGGGCGCCGTCCAGATGCACCCGCAGCCGGCATTCCCGCGCCGCCGCGACGAGCTGCATGTGCTCCCCCAACGGCATCACGGTGCCGCCGGCGCCGTTGTGGCTGTTCTCCAACGACAGCAACGTGGTCCTGAGGCCGTGGTACGGCGCCTCGCTGCCGGCGACGTCGTGGATGGCCGCGGCCGACATCCGGCCGGGGCCGGCGTCCCAGTCCATCGCGTACGGCATGCCGCCGGCGATCCAGGCCGCGGTGCCGAGCTCGTTGTCCAGCACGTGCGAGGAGTGCGCGGCCAGGAAGCGGTCGCCCCGGCGCAGGTGCAGGAACAGCGCGATCAGGTTGCCCATGCTGCCGCTGGGCACCCACAGCGCGGCCTCGGTGCCGAGCAGGCCGGCCACCCGCTCCTCGAGCGCACGCATCGTGGGGTCGTGTTCGAGCACGTCATCGGCCACCTCGGCGGAGGCCATCGCGGCGCGCATCGCCTCGTCCGGCTTGGTCACGGTGTCCGAGCGGAAGTCGAGCAGCGGCTGCTGGGTCACGGTCGGATCACACCACACCGGCCGCGACCGGCCTGCACCCACCCGTATGGCGGACGTCACGTGGGGCATGCAACCGTAGGAGCCGGCCTTTCCGTCCGGTAGGCGTCGACACGAGAAGTAGAGAGAGCCCGCGTGGACCAGCGCGACGAGCAGGAGTTCGCGGAGTACTTCGCGGCCCGGCGCGATGCCGTGCGCCGTACCGCGTACCTGATGTGCGGCGACTGGCACCGCGCGGACGATCTCGCCCAGACCGCGTTCGTCGCGCTGCACCGCAAGTGGAACAAGATCAGGGACAGGGAGGCCCTCGACGCCTACGTCCGCCGGACGGTGGTCCGCGCGGTCATCGACGAGTCGCGCCGCCCGTGGCGCCGGGAGCGGTTCACCGACCAGCTGCCCGACACCCCGACGGCGACGGCCGAGGTCGGCGACGCGGTCGCCACCCGGCACGTGCTGCTGGACGGGTTGCGCAAGGTGCCGCCGCGCCAGCGGGCGGTGCTGGTGCTGCGGTTCCTGGAGGGGCTGGACGTCGCCGCGGCGGCGAAGGTGCTCCGGTGCACCGAGGGCACCGTGAAGTCCCAGACCGCGCGCGGCCTCGAGGCGCTGCGCACGGAGCTGGGGGATGTCCTGGACGACTTGCGGCCGGCGACGTGACCGTGACGGGGAGGTGGAAGAACGGATGGATGACAAGCAGCTAGCCGAGAAGTTCCGGGACGCGGTCGGCGACGTGCCACCGCCGTCCTTCGACACCGACGACGTCGTGGTGGCCTCGAAGCGGGCGACGGCCCGCGCCCGCAAGCGTTTGCAGGCCGGTGCCGGCGTGGCGATCGGCGTGGTGCTCATCGGCGGCGCACTGACGCTGGTCAGGCCGTTCAGCGAGAGCAACGGCTCGATGACGTCTGCCGGCGGCGACGCGGCCGCGCCCAACGCGACCTCCCCGCTGTCGCTCAACCCGGGCTTCAACACCAACGAGGGCGGCGGCCCCAAGGTCCAGCCCAACACCCCGGACACCGGCAGCAGCGCCAACTGCGGCCAGCCCGACCAGGGCCTGGCCGCCGCGCTGGTCACCGAACTGCCGATCATCACGGGCAGCGAGGCGCAGGCCGCCGACGTGAGCTGCCCGGTCGGCGCGGCCGCAGTGGCCTTCCAGCTCACCGACGGGGCCAATTCCGGCAAGCTGGAGCTGGTCCTGGTGCCGGCGTCGGTGCCGAATGACCCGGGCACCGGCGGCAAGCCGGCGGTGCGGGTGGCCAAGGGCAGCGCGGTCACCGTGACGACCCACAACGGCGGTGCGCTGACGCTGGCCACGCTGCCGATCAACGGCTCGGCCGCCGGTCCGTACGTGAACCAGCTCGGCGACATCGCGGCCCGGCTCGCGGCCCGCTACTGACCACTGGCACCATCGCTGGGCATGACCGCCGCCAGCACCCCCAAGGGGAGCGACGCCGCCACGAACTGGTCGCCGCGGCCGCCGCCCTGCTCACCGAGGGCGGCTTCGACGCGATCCGGCACCGGGCCGTGGCCGAGCGGGCCGGCCTGCCGCTGGCCTCGACCACGTACTACTTCGACTCGCTGGACGAGCTGATCGAGGCCGCCGTAGAGCACGCCGGCCGGGCCGAGCTGGTGGCCGGTCGGGAGCGGCTGGCCCGGCTGCACGGCGGCGAGCCGGTCGACGTGATCGAGTTCGCGCTGGACCTGCTGGTCGGCGACGCCGACAGCCAGGCCGTGATGCTGCGCTACGAGCGGCTGGTCGGCACCAGCCGGCGGCCCTACCTGCGGCCGCTGATGCGGCAGCTGGGCAAGGAGCTGCACCAGCTGCTGCTGGACATCCTCACCGCCGGCGGGTTCCGGATGGACGACGAGCGGATCGATCAGTTGATCTCCGTGGTGGACGGGGCCGTGGTCAACGCCCTGATCGAGGTACACCCCGATCCGCGCCAGGCGGCCCGGCGGATGCTGCTTTCGGTCATGCCGGACCTGGCGGCGCATTAAGCTCTCGGTACGTGACGACCAAGCCGCTCATTCCCAACGTGCTCGCCGGCCGCTACGCGTCGGCCCAGCTGGTCGGCCTCTGGTCGCCGGAACACAAGGTCGTGCTGGAGCGCCGGCTGTGGCTCGCCGTGCTCAAGGCCCAGGCCGAGCTGGGCATCGACGTGCCGGCGACCGCCGTTGCCGACTACGAGCGGGTGCTCGACCAGGTCGACCTGGCCTCCATCGCCGAGCGCGAGCGGGTGACCCGGCACGACGTGAAGGCCCGGATCGAGGAGTTCAACGCCCTGGCCGGCCACGAGCAGGTGCACAAGGGCATGACCTCCCGCGACCTGACCGAGAACGTCGAGCAGCTCCAGGTCCGCCAGTCGCTCGAGTTCATCCAGGGCAAGGTGGCGGCGCTGCTGGCCCGGCTGGCCCGGCTCGCGGTCGAGCACACCGACCTGGTGATGGCCGGCCGCTCGCACAACGTGGCCGCGCAGGCCACCACCCTGGGCAAGCGGTTCGCCACCGCGGCCGACGAGCTGCACGTGGCCTTCGGGCGGCTGGACGACCTGCTGGAGCGCTACCCGCTGCGCGGCGTGAAGGGCCCGGTCGGCACCGCCCAGGACATGCTGGACCTGCTCGGCGGGGACGCGGCCAAGCTGGCCTCGCTGGAGCACAAGGTGGCCGAGTTCCTCGGCTTCCGCCGGGTGCTCACCAGCGTCGGCCAGGTGTATCCGCGGTCGCTGGACTTCGACGTGTTGTCCGCGCTGGTGCAGCTGGCCGCGGCGCCGTCCAGCCTGGCCAAGACGATCCGGCTGATGGCCGGGCACGAGCTGGTCACCGAGGGTTTCAAGCCGGGCCAGGTCGGCTCGAGCGCGATGCCGCACAAGATGAACACCCGGTCCTGCGAGCGGGTCAACGGCCTGACCGTGATCCTGCGCGGCTACCTGGCCATGACCGGCGAGCTGGCCGGTGACCAGTGGAACGAGGGTGACGTGTCCTGCTCGGTGGTGCGCCGGGTCGCGCTGCCGGACGCGTTCTTCGCACTGGACGGCCTGCTGGAGACCATGCTGACCGTGCTGGACGAGTTCGGTGCGTACCCGGCGGTCGTCGCCCGCGAGCTGGACCGCTACCTGCCGTTCCTGGCCACGACCAAGGTGCTGATGGCCTCCGTACGGGCCGGTGTCGGCCGGGAGACCGCGCACGAGGCGATCAAGGAGAACGCCGTCGCGGTCGCGCTGGCCATGCGGGAGCAGGGCCTCGAGCGCAACGACCTGCTGGACCGGCTGGCCGCCGACCAGCGCATCCCGCTGGACCGGGCCCAGCTCGACGAGCTGCTGGCCGACCGGCTGTCGTTCACCGGTGTGGCCGGGGCGCAGGTCGACGCCGTGGCCGCGGACATCGCCAAGTCGCTGGAGCGGTTCCCGGACTCGGCCGGCTACGTGCCGGAGCCGATCCTGTGAGCGTCGCAATGAATGTTCAGGTCTCGGCCCTGGTCAGCTATCCGATCAAGGGCTGCGCCGGAACCACGGCGCGCACCGCTGTCGTCACGCCGACCGGCCTGCGGCACGACCGGTCGTGGATGGTCGTCGATGCCGACGGCGTGTTCCGCAGCCAGCGCAACGAGCCGAAACTGGCCGTCGTGCACCCGTCTGTGGTCGACGGGCAGCTGCGGGTCTCCGCGCCGGACATCGAGGACCTGGTCCTCGACGTCGTGCCCGATGGGCAGCGCCGGCCGGTCCGCGTGCACAAGTGGGACGGCGTGGGCGTCGACCAGGGCGACGTGGCCGCTGACTGGTTCAGCGAGGTGCTCGGTGAGCAGTCCCGGCTGGTCGGGCTGCCGCCGGAGCACACTCGGCCGTCCCGCGGCGAGACCGAGGGGCTGGTCGGCTTCGCCGACGCGCACGCGCTGCTGGTGACCTCGCTGGCCTCGCTGGACGGCCTCAACGAGCGGATCCTGGCCCGCGGCGCCGAGCCGGTGCCGATGGACCGGTTCCGGCCGAACATCGTGATCAGCGGCTGGCCCGAGCCGCACACCGAGGACCAGGTGCGCCGGATGAGCATCGGCGATGCCGAGTTCGGCTATGCCATGGTCTGCGTGCGCTGCGCCGTGCCCATGGTCGACCAGGACACCGGCCGCAAGGCCGGACCGGAGCCGATCCGCTCGCTGGCCCAGTACCGGCGCGACCCCGACGGCGGGGTCACGTTCGGCATGAAGGCTGTCGTGCTGCGGCCCGGCACCGTCACGGTCGGCGACGACGTGCTGGTCGGCCGGTGGTCGGACGTGGCTAGCTACGCAGCCGAACCCGCCTGACCCGGTAGTCCGGCGACAGCGTCAGCTCGCGGCCGCCGCGCAAGGTGATCCGCACCAGGTCGTCGGGTTCCGGCCGGGTGTCGGCCACCTGCGCGGCCGGCCCGATGCCGCCGTACGGTCGGAACCAGTCGTCCGGCCGCAGCTCCGACGCCGGTGCGGAATCCAGGTTGACGACGCGTGAACTTGGCTGCACGTAACGGATCCACACCACCCACAGGCCGAAACCGGTTACCGCGCCCGGGATCGGCAGCCACGGCACGCCGAACGGCAGGGCCAGCAGGCCCATCGCCAGCGCCGGCCACACGCCCGAGCTCACCGGCACCCGCCCGAACTGCAGCCATCCCGTTGTCCGCACCATGCCGTTGGGACGCAACCCGCGCGGCGTCCGGCCGTCGGGCAGTCGCGCGGTCATGCGGGGTGAATACGCCGCTGTCTCGCCGCCGTTTCGTGGCGCTGACCGGGTTCACTCGAACAGCCGGGTGACCGTGCACCTAGTCGCGCAGCTCCACCGGCCGCACCCACAGGCCCGGCGGCAGCGGCAGCTGGTGGTCGCCGTGCAGCCAGACCCGCAGCCGGCCGGCGTTGTCCACTTCCAGCTCCTCGACCTCGCCGACCGGCCCGGCCGTGCCGTAGAGCCGGACCCACTCGCCGGGCCACAGCTCGGTCGCCGGCTTGGCGTCCAGGTTCACCACCCGCGACGCCGGCCGCAGTCGGCGGACCCAGACCTTCCAGCCGGCGAAGGCCAGTGCGGCGGCGAGGAAGGGCAGCCAGGACGACCCGAACGGGACGGTGAGGAAGAAGCCGGCCAGCACGGCCCACAGGCCGGAGCTGATCGGCGTCCGGCCGATCTGAAGCCAGCCGGTGGTGCGCACGATTCCGTTGGGGCGCAGGCCGTGCGGCGTCTCGACGCGGGGCAGTTGCATGGTCATGCGGCCCTCCAGAGAAGCCTCGAGTCGAGCAGCCCCCGGCTGCACACCATGGGTTGTCCGGAGGCGGTGACGCCGGTCGCGCCTTCCGGCGAGCAGGGTGCGCCGGCCGTCACGTAAGCGGGCTCGCTCGGCGGCGGGGCCGGCGTCACGGTCGTCGTGGTCGTCACGTGGGTGACCGGCGGCGGCTGGTGCGTGGTCGGCGGGGGTGCCTGCTTCGTCGTCATGGTGATCGGCAGTTCCGTGGTGACGGACTCGCTGGTCGTGACGGTGGTCGGCGTCTCGCTGCTGGTCGCCGTGGTCGTCGTGGCGGCGGTGCTGGTGACCGCGACGACGGGCTGCGGGGTGCCGGGTTGCCGGGCCGGCGCGGTCGGGGCGACCAGCCCGGTGATGATCATGAAAGCCGTGACGCCGCCGCCCAACGACACGAGCAGCCGCGACCACACCGGCGTCCGCCACCACCAGCGAGCGAGCGCGGAGGGGACCGGGGCAGGGAAAACGGTCATGTACGGGAAAATCGGCATTCGCACCAGCGCTGTTAGGCCGATCGGGTCGGGTTCACCCGAACGAGCTAAAGTGGCGGCAGGTTAGGCTGCCGCTCGTGCCCGCTCTCACTGACTATGCGCAGATCGCCGCCGGCAAGGTCCGCGAGCTCTACCGGGTGGACGACGAGCTGCTGCTGCTGGTCGCGTCCGACCGGATCTCGGCCTACGACTGGGTGCTGCCCACGGCGATCCCGGACAAGGGCGCGGTGCTGACCGCGATGAGCGTGTTCTGGTTCGAGGCGCTGGGCGACATCGTGCCCAACCACCTGGTCTCCGACGACGACGCCCGCATCCCGGCCGAGGTGCGCGGACGCGCGCTGCTGGTGCGCAGCCTGGACATGATCCAGTACGAGTGCGTCGCCCGCGGCTACCTGACCGGCTCCGGCCTGGTCGACTACAAGAACACCGGCGCGGTGTGCGGCGTGCGGCTGCCGTCGGGGCTGGTGGAGGCGTCCAAGCTGGACGAGCCGATCTTCACGCCGGCCACCAAGGCGCCGCTGGGCGAGCACGACGAGAACATCACCTTCGAGCAGATGGCCGCCGACGGCGCCGAAGAGGCCGCTGAGCTGCGGGAACTCACGCTGGCGGTGTACCGGCGCGGGGCCGAGATCGCCGAGAAGGCGGGCGTCATCCTGGCCGACACCAAGCTGGAGTTCGGGCGCGACGCGAACGGCCGCATCGTGCTGGGCGACGAGGTGCTGACCCCGGACTCGTCCCGCTACTGGCCGGCGGAGAGCTACCAGGCCGGCCACGTGCAGCCCTCCTACGACAAGCAGTACGTGCGCGACTGGCTGACCTCGCCGGCCTCGGGCTGGGACCGCAAGTCCGACACCCCGCCCCCGCCGCTGCCGGCCGAGGTCGTCGAGCAGACCAGGGCGAAGTACGTGGAGGCCTACGAAAGGGTCACCGGCAAACGGTTCTGACAGGGTTCGCCGACGCGACACCTCACCGTCAGGCCGGGGCCATGCCGGTGCTGCGCACTTAACGGGTGAGCTCCCGGCTGGTTGTCTCGCTGTCCGGCATCAACGCGAAGACGCTCGCGCAGGCCACCGGATTGGCCGCCGAGATGGATTCCCGTGGGGTGCCGCTGTCGCTGCTGGTCGCCCCGCGGGTGGACCGGCAGTCGGCGGACTCGCCCGCGCTGCGGTGGGTCCGCGGCCGAGCCGCCGGCGGCGACGCCGTCGTGCTGCACGGCCTCGACCACGACCTCGACCCCTGCCGGCGGACGCTGGTGATCCGCCGCCAGGCCGAGTTCGCCGCGCTGCCCGCGCACGAGGCGAACCTGCGCCTGGTCGCGGCCCGAGCCCTGTTGGAACGCCTCGACCTGCGTACCGACTACTTCGCGCCGCCGCGCTGGCTGGCCTCCAACGGCACGCTGATCGCGTTGCGCCGTCACGGTTTCCGGCTCTGCGCCGACGTGACGGCAGTGCGCGACCTGCACAACGGCGTGGTCATCCCGGGCCGGGTGCACGGTCTCGCCCGTACCGAGCGGGGCGAGCAGTGGCTGTGCTGGGCGCTGGTGCTCGGCGTCGCGCGGACCGCCCGCCGCGGCGGCCTGGTGCGCATCGCGGTGGACGCCGGTGATCTGCACCGGCCCGGGCCCCGGCAGGCGGTGCTGGACGCGATCGACATCGCCCTGCACCACCGCGCCGAGCCCATGACCTATGCGGGACTACACCTTCGTCGCCTCGCCGTGAGCTAGCTTCACGATCTCGATGGTGTCCGGCTTGGTCATGTTGAGCCAGTTCATCGTGATGCCAAGGCCGATCTCGCTGTGCACCGCCTCGTGGATGGGCACCGCGACCCGCGGCGCGACCGCCTTGGCGAAGTCGATCGCCTCGGACAGCTTCAGCCACGGGCCCGAGACCGGCAGGCCGAGCACGTCGACGCCGGAGACCACGTCGGCCACCGAGTCGCCGGGGTGCAGGAACGCGCCGCCGTCGACCAGGTAGCCGACGTTGGTGATGCCGGGCTTGTCGCCGTAGATGTCGGCGTGCCGGCCGCCGACCACGTCCACCGTCGCGCCCGCGATGGTCAGCTTGTCGCCGGGGTTGGCGACGGTGTGCGCAAGGCCCAGTTTCTTGACGGTCTCGACGGAGTCCGGATCCACGACCAGTTTCGCGCCCGGGTTGGCCGCCAGCAGCGCCGGCAGCCGCTTCTCGTCGAGGTGGTCGAAGTGCTGGTGGGTGATCAGCACCGCGTCCAGGCCCTCGGTCTGCTCGAAGCCGGCGGAGAACAGGCCCGGGTCGATCAAGAGCCGGGCCGAGCCGGTGTCCAGCAGCACGCACGCGTGTCCGAAGTGGACGATTTGCATGGATGGCTCCTTCGCTCTGCGTCGACAACCACCCTATGCCTGGAGCTTGTCCAGGACCTCGCGTTCCTGCGCGAGCGTGAGGCCGGCTTTGCGCTCCCGGTCGAGGCCCAGCTTCTCTTCCGTGGCCAGCGCCCCACGCACCTGGTCCTCGAACGGCCGGAACGTGAGCCCGGCGGCGACCGGCCCCGCGGTGTCACGGGACGTGTAGGCGACGTCCTCGGCCGGCAGCCACAGCGGCAGCGACCGCGGGCCGGACCAGGGCTGGATGTCGTTGTCCGCCAACTGTTTCGAGCTCGCCAGCACGACCTCGGTGCCGGCCGGCGCGACCAGTTCCCTGATCCAGTCCAGCACATCGGCCAGCGGCCGCGACGGTCCGATGGCGTCGTGCGTGCCGACCAGCCGGTTCTCACTCGCCGTGACGATCCAGTCGGCCAGGTCGCGGACGTCGATGTGTTGGCTCAGCTCGCCTTCGTCGGCCGGCACCAGCACCTGGCCGCCGCGGGCGAACCGGCCCGGCCAGTAGCCGAAGCGGTCGCTGCCGTCGCCGGGGCCGGTGATCAAACCGGGCCGCACGATGAACGCCCGGTCACCGAGGTGCTCACTGACCTCCTGCTCGCTGGCCACCTTGATCCCGCCGTACTTCGACAGGTCGTCCCGGCCGTCCTCCGGCAACGGCTCCAGCAGCCGGTCGGTCACTTCGGTCAGGTCGGCGTACACGCTGATGGTGGACACGAATGTCCAGTGCGGCGCGGTCGGCCCGAGCGTCCGCACGGCGTCGCGTACCCACGGATAGGAGATTTTCGCCACGTCCACCACCGCGTCGAACGGCTCCCCGGCCAGCGCGGCCAGGCCGTCCGGCGCGTCCCGCTCCACCGGCACGAGCGTCGCCCCCGGTGGCACGCCGCCGCTCGTCCCCCGCGCCGCGCACACCACTTCGTGCCCACGCCGCAGCGCTTCCGCCGCCACCGCGTGGCCGACGAACACCGTCCCGCCCAGTACCAGTAGTCGCATGGCTCACACCCTCGACCCGCGCCACCGCCCCCGCCACCCGTCTCGCGCTGGGCGAACGCCGAGGTCTAACCGGTCGATCGATTCAGCTCAAGTCGGCACGAGTCGATCACTGATCGGTGAGTGTGCACGCCTTCGTCGACCAGTCCCGCCGCGGCGACATCTATCTGGTGGTCGCGGCCCTGGTCGATCCCCGAGATCTCAAAAGGCTCCGCAAGCTGCTGTCCGGATTGCTGTTCGCCGGTCAGCGGGAACTGCATTTCAAGAAGGAGACCCCGCAACGCCGCAGGCTGATCATCTCCGCGCTGGTCGAGGCTGGCGCGCAAGCGCATGTGTACCTGAGCCCGTGCGGCCGCGCCGACGAGAAGGCACGCCAGGCGTGCCTGTCGCGGCTCACCGATGACCTGCTCGATCTGCGCGCGGGCCGGCTTGTGCTGGACAGCCGGGCCGACCGGGACATTCATGACGTGCGCACGATCCGCGACACCCTCGGCAAGCGGCCAAGTGAGTCGAACCTCACGTATGAGCACCTGAGCGGGGGTCGGGAGCAGCTCCTGTGGGTGGCCGACGCTGTGGCCTGGTGTTTTGGGGCCGGGGGTGACTGGTTTCGCCGAGCCGCTCCGCTGGTCGGCAGGACCGTCGAGGTCACCGGCTCCACATAGCGCAAAGCCCAGCCGTCGACCGTCCGGACGTTGGCTGGGCTCACTTCCTCGGCCTACGGGGCCTCGGCGAATGATCACGTTAACCGGGCGTTCGGCGGGTGTCCATCGACTTCACCCAGGTCAGGTAGGCTCTGCCGGTACCGCGACCCTTCCACACCGGGAGCATCCTCAGTGGCCCGAGTCGTCGTCGACGTCATGCCCAAGCCCGAAATCCTCGACCCGCAGGGTCAGGCGGTGGCCAATGCGCTGCCCCGTCTCGGATTCGATGGCATCGGCAGCGTCCGCCAAGGCAAGCACTTCGAACTGGACGTCGACGACTCGGTCGACGACGCCACCCTCGCCAAGATCGCCGAGACCTTCCTCGCCAACCCGGTCGTCGAGGACTGGGTCGTGCGGCGGGTGGAGTCGTGACGGCGCGCATCGGGGTCATCACCTTCCCCGGCACCCTGGACGACCAGGACGCGGCCCGGGCGGTCGACCGCTCAGGCGCGCAGTCGGTGCCCCTGTGGCACGCCGACGCCGACCTCAAGGGCGTCGACGCGGTGGTCGTGCCGGGCGGCTTCTCCTACGGCGACTACCTGCGCGCCGGGGCCATCGCCCGGTTCGCGCCGGTGATGACCGAGGTCGTCGAGGCGGCCAAGAAGGGCCTGCCGGTGCTGGGCATCTGCAACGGCTTCCAGATCCTGTGCGAGGCCGGCCTGCTGCCCGGCGTGCTGATCCGCAACAAGGGCCTGCACTTCGTCTGCCGCGACCAGTGGCTGAAGGTGGAGAACACCAGCTCGGCCTGGACCTCGCGGTTCGACCAGGGCGCGGAGATCCTCATCCCGCTCAAGTCGGGCGAGGGCTGCTACGTGGCCGACCAGCACGTCCTTGACGAGCTGGAGGGCGAGGGCCGGGTGGCGTTCCGCTACGTCGGCGGCAACCCCAACGGCGCCCTGAACGACATCGCCGGCATCACCAGCGCCAACGGGCGCGTGGTCGGCCTGATGCCGCACCCCGAGCACGCGATCGACGCGCTGACCGGCCCGTCCGACGACGGCCTCGGCCTGTTCCTGTCCGCACTCGACACTTTGGTGGCGGCGTGACGACGACTGAGCACCTGATCGACACCGTCGAGCACGCGTCGGCGACGCCGGAGCACGCGCAGCCGTACCGCGAGCTGGGCCTGAAGGACGACGAGTACCAGCGCATCCGCGACATCCTCGGCCGCCGGCCGACGGACGCCGAGCTGGCCATGTACTCGGTGATGTGGAGCGAGCACTGCTCGTACAAGTCGTCCAAGATCCACCTGGCCTACTTCGGCAAGACCACGACCGACGAGATGCGGGCCAAGATGCTGGCCGGTATCGGCGAGAACGCCGGCGTGGTCGACATCGGCGACGGCTGGGCCGTCACCTTCAAGGTGGAGAGCCACAACCACCCGTCCTACGTCGAGCCCTACCAGGGCGCGGCCACCGGCGTCGGCGGCATCGTCCGCGACATCATGGCCATGGGCGCCCGCCCGATCGCCGTGGTCGACCCGCTGCGCTTCGGCCCGGCCGACGCCCCCGACACTCGCCGCGTGCTGCACGGCGTGGTGGCCGGCGTCGGCGGCTACGGCAACTGCCTCGGCCTGCCCAACATCGGCGGCGAGCTGGTCTTCGACGCCTCGTACGCCGGCAACCCGCTGCTCAACGCCGGCTGCATCGGCGCGCTGCGGGTCGAGGACCTGCACCTGGCGCACGCCTCGGGCACCGGCAACAAGGTCATCCTGTTCGGCGCCCGCACCGGCCTCGACGGCATCGGCGGCGTGTCGGTGCTGGCCAGCGACACCTTCTCCGGTGACGAGGGCGGCGCCGGCCGCAAGAAGCTGCCGAGCGTGCAGGTGGGCGACCCGTTCACCGAGAAGGTGCTCATCGAGTGCTGCCTCGAGCTGTACCGCGAGGGCATCGTGGTCGGCATCCAGGACCTCGGCGGCGCCGGCCTCTCCTGCGCGACCAGCGAGCTGGCCAGCGCCGGCGACGGCGGCATGCACGTCTGGCTGGACCGGGTTCCGTTGCGGGCCACCGGGATGACGCCGGCCGAGGTGCTGTCGTCGGAGTCCCAGGAACGCATGATGGCCGTGGTCAAGCCGTCCGATGTGGACGCTTTCATGGCCGTCTGCCGCAAGTGGGACGTCATCGCCACCGAGGTCGGCGAGGTGACCGACGGGGACCGTCTGGTCATCACCTGGCACGACCAGGTCGTGGTGGACGTGCCGCCGCGCACCGTGGCCCACGAGGGCCCGGTCTACCACCGCCCGATCGAGCGGCCGGCCGACCAGGATGCCTTGCAGGCCAACGGTCCCGAGTCGCTGCCTCGGCCGTCTTCGGCCGAGGACCTGCGGGCGCTGCTGGTGCGGATGATCTCCTCGCCCAACCTGGCGTCCAAGCGCTGGGTGACCGAGCAGTACGACCGCTACGTGCGGGGAAACACCGTGCTGGCCCAGCCGGCCGACTCCGGCATGGTCCGGGTCGACGAGGAGACCGGGCGCGGCGTGGCCCTGGCCACCGACTGCAACGGCCGGTTCTGCAAGCTGGACCCGTACCAGGGCGCGCAGCTGGCCCTGGCCGAGGCGTACCGCAACATCGCCTCGACCGGTGCCACGCCGCTGGCCGTCACCGACTGCCTGAACTTCGGCTCGCCCGAGGACCCGGCCGTGATGTGGCAGTTCGAGCAGGCCATCAAGGGCCTGGCCGACGGCTGCGCCCAGCTGGGCATCCCGGTCACCGGCGGCAACGTCAGCTTCTACAACCAGACCGGCAGCACGGCGATCCTGCCGACGCCGGTGGTCGGCGTGCTCGGCGTGATCGACGACGTGGCCCGGCGCATCCCGACCGGTTTCGGCACCGAGCCGGGCGAGACGCTGCTGCTGCTCGGCGACACCCGGGACGAGTTCGGCGGTTCCGAGTGGGCCCACGTCGAGCACGGCCACCTCGGTGGCCGTCCGCCGCAGGTCGACCTGGAGCGGGAGCGGCTGCTGGCCGAGGTGCTGGTCGCCGGTTCCCGTGACGGCATGCTGTCGGCCGCGCACGACCTGTCCGACGGCGGCCTGGCGCAGGCGATCGTCGAGTCCTGCCTGATCGGCGAGACCGGCGCGCGGATCATCCTGCCCGAGGGCGCGGACCCGTTCGTGCAGCTGTTCTCCGAGTCGGCCGGGCGGGTGGTCGTCGCGGTGCCGCGTAGCGAGGAGCTGCGCTTCACCGAGATGTGCACCGCTCGTGAGCTGCCGTGGGTGCGGATCGGCGTGGTGGACAAGGAGTCCACCGAGCTGGAAATCCAGGGCTTGGCCAGCTTCCCGCTGTCCGAGCTGCGTGAGGCCTGGGAAGGCACCTTGCCGGCGCTGTTCGACTGATTTACGTTCAGCCCCATGCGATACGGGGCGATGTACGGGCCGGATGTGACGTTCCTCGGCGTTGATCCCTGTGATCTCGCCGAGCCGGCCTCCTTCGCGGAGGCCGATGTCGTCGTCGTGGGGGCGCCCTACGACGGCGGCACGTCGCACCGGCCCGGCACCCGTTTCGGGCCGCAGGCCATTCGCACCACGGATTACCTGGGGCACAACGGTTCCCGGCCCAGCCTGGCGCTGCGCGTGGATGCCTTGAAGGACCTGCGGGTGCTCGATGCCGGTGATGTCGAGATGTACGCCGGCGACGAGATGGGCAGTCACGCCGCCATCGAGGCAGCCGTGCACACCATCACCGCGTCCGGCGCCATCCCCATCGTCCTGGGCGGCGACCACAGCATCGCCCTGCCGGATGCCCGTGGCGTGGCCCGGCATTTCGGCTTCGGCCGCATCTCCATGATCCATTTCGACGCCCATGCCGACACCGGCAACATCGAGTTCGGCCACCTCTACGGCCATGGCCAGCCCATGCGCCGTCTGCTCGAGTGCGGCGCCATACGCGGCGACCGCTTCCTCCAGCTCGGGCTGCGCGGCTATTGGCCCGAGCCGGAAACCCTGGACTGGATGGCCGCCCAGCACATGCGGTCGTACGAGATGACCGAGATCGTCACCCGTGGCTTCGACCCCTGCCTCTCCGAGGCCTTCACCATCGCGGTGGACGACTGCGACGGCGTCTACCTCTCCGTCGACGTCGACGTCTGCGATCCCGGCCATGCCCCCGGCACCGGCACCCCCGAGCCCGGCGGCCTCTCCGCCCGCCAGCTCCTCGACGCCGTCCGCCGCATCTGCTACGAGCTTCCCGTTGTCGGCGTTGAGGTTGTCGAGGTCTCGCCCCCGTACGACCACGCCGAGATCACCGCCGCCCTGGGCAATCGCGTTGTCCTGGAAGCACTTTCCGGCATCGCCCGCCGCCGCAAGGACGCCGCCACCGGCACCACCTGGAACCCGGCCCAGCCACTGTTGGACGGGCGTTGAAAGTCCCCCGGTGGCGCCAGAGGGGTTCTGACGCCACCGGGGTTCGGGGAACGGCGTTTTAGCCGTTGGCTATGGCCTGTAGGCGGTCGTAGCTGCCGTTGAACTCGTCCTGGTCACCGGGGAAGGTGCCGGAGTCGGCGTACTGCCAGAAGGTGTAGACGGTCCAGGCGTAGGGCAGCACGCCGGGGCCGGCGGCGTAGCGGGCGACCCAGAGCGGGTTGGTCGAGGTGAAGTCGCCGCGGTTGCCGGTGCAGTCCTGCCACCACTGCTGCGCGGTGTAGATGACGGGCCAGACACCGGTGCGGGCGTGGTAGGTGTCGCTGAAGTCGAGGACCCACTGCACCATGCCGGTCTGGGACAGGCCGTAACACTCGGCGCCGCTGGGGTTCCACTCGATGTCGAGCGCGCCGGGCAGGGTCTTGCCGTCACGGGACCAGCCGCCGCCGTGGTCGACGAAGTAGTTGGCCTGCGTGCCGCCGCTGGTGGTGTTGGGCGTGGCGAAGTGGTAGGCGCCGCGGATCATGCCGACGTTGTAGGAACCGTTGTACTGCTGGGCGAAGTAGCCGTTCTGGTAGTAGGTGCCCTCGGTCGCCTTGATGTACGCGAAGCGGCCGCCGTTGTTCCACGCGCCGCCCCAGTCGACGTTGCCCTGATAGGAGCTCACGTCCATGCCGTACACGGCGGCGAGCGGACCGAACGAGGTGGGCTTGGGCGCGCAGCGGTGTCCGAGGTGGCGCGCGACCTGGGAGCCCATGGTGTGGTTGTGCTGTGCGTCCTGCACGGAATCGGGTGGATTCCCGCCGCAGGTGGACGTTGTGGCGGCGCCGGCAGGGGTGGTGGCGCCGAACGAGACGGACAGGAGGACGGCGGCGATGACCGCGGACAACCGGCGGCCGCGGCCCGCCGGGAGTAACCGAGTGTTCATGGTGGAACCTCTCGATCTGCTCGCAGGGAAGCGGATCACGTGGAACTTCCACGTTGCGTGAAGTGTGAACGACGATTCACACTTGAGCCAGATTGACGGTGATTTTCTCACTTATACGGACTAGCGGTATTACGTCGTAGGGGTGAACTCTCTTGGCCTGACAGCGTTCTCGGGTTCGCCGCCAATCGCTAGTCTGCGCTACCTGTCAACCCTGTGACCACACGTCTGGTGAATCGGTAACGAAAAGTTCAACCCAGCGCGAGGGCGCGCAGACCATCCGTGTTGCCGTTGAGCCGGTTCTGGTCGCCGGGGAACACGCCCTTGTCGGCGAACTGCCAGATCGCCTGGGTCCTCCAGCCGGCCGGCAGCGTGCCGACATCGGTGCCGTAGCGCGGGATCCACAGCGGATTGCCCCAGAAACCGGCGTTGTTGCCGGTGCACTTCACCCACCAGGTGTAGCTGGTGTAGATCGCCGGCACCCGGCCGGTGCGCTTCTGCACCTGGTCGGTGAAGCCCCGCATCCACGCCACCATCTGGTCGGCGGTGAGCTTGTAACACGTGTCGCCGTAAGGGTTGTACTCGATGTCGAGGGCCGGCGGCAGCGTGCGGCCGTCACGGGACCAGCCGCCGCCGTGGTCGACGAAGTAGTTCGCCTGGGTCGGCCCGTCGGACACGTCCGGCAGCGCGAAGTGGTACGCCCCATGGGTCAGCCCGGCGGCGAAGGACCCGTTGTACTGCTGGGCGAAGAACGGGTTGGTGTAGGAGATGCCCTCGGTTGCCTTGGAGTACGAGAACTTGCCGCCGTTGCTGGCGACCGCGGCCCAGTCCACATTGCCCTGGTGGCTGGACACGTCCAGACCCAGCGCGTCGTCGTTGGCCTTCACCGTGAGCAGCGGTCCGCCGCCATGGCCCTCGTGCGCGGCGATCTGCGACCCGGCGTAGTCGTCCTGCGGGTGGGCCAGCGGCTGCGCGGACGCGGGCGTCGGGGCAGCCAGCGCCGCCGTGAGGAGCACACCGGCCAGCGCCGCCCGCACTGCTGTTCGCGTCTTCGACTCCATGGGCGAATTCCTTCCCCGCTGGGGACCGAACGGACTATCACAGTAGACCGATCGGCGTAGTTTCTCGCGCTGGGCGGGCCCGCGTGTCCGGGACTAGCGTTGGCGGGTATGGGTCTCAGGCATCCGGGCGACCGGCACACCGACGTATCGGTCAATCCCGTCTTCACCCGCGAGCCGATGAGCATCGCGCGCGACGTGCTGCCGGCCGAGGGCATCGACCCGGACCTGGCCTACCAGGTGGTGCACGACGAGCTGATGCTCGACGGCAACGCCCGGCTCAACCTGGCCACCTTCGTGTCGACCTGGATGGAGCCGCAGGCGACGCGGCTGATGTCCGAGACCTTCGACAAGAACATGATCGACAAGGACGAGTACCCGCGCACCGCCGATCTGGAGTCCCGCTGCGTGCGCATGCTGGCCGCGCTCTGGCACGCCGAGGATCCGGCCCGGGCGATCGGCTGCTCGACCACCGGCTCCAGCGAGGCCTGCATGCTGGCCGGCCTGGCCCTCAAGCGCCGCTGGCAGCACAAGCGGCGGGCCGACGGGAAGCCGACCGACCGGCCGAACATCGTGATGGGCATCAACGTCCAGATCTGCTGGGAGAAGTTCGCCAACTACTGGGACGTCGAAGCCCGGCTGGTGCCGATGGCGGGCGACCGGTTCACCCTCAACGCGGCCGAGGCGGTGGCCCGCTGCGACGAGAACACGATCGGCGTCGTCGCCATCCTCGGGTCCACTTTCGACGGCTCGTACGAGCCGGTGGCCGAGATCTGCGCCGCGCTGGACGAGTTCCAGCAGCGCACCGGCCACGACATCCCGGTGCACGTGGACGGCGCCTCCGGCGCGATGATCGCCCCGTTCTGCGACCCCGACCTGGAATGGGATTTCCGGCTGCCCCGGGTGGCCTCGATCAACACCTCCGGCCACAAGTACGGCCTGGTCTACCCGGGCGTCGGCTGGGCGCTCTGGCGGGACTCCGACGCGCTGCCCGAGGATCTGGTCTTCCGGGTCAACTACCTCGGCGGCGACATGCCGACCTTCGCGCTGAACTTCTCCCGCCCGGGCTCGCAGGTGATCGCCCAGTACTACAACTTCCTGCGGCTGGGCTTCGACGGCTACCGCCGGGTTCAGCTGTCCTGCCGGGAGGTGGCGACCTGGCTGGCCGGCGAGATCGGCAAGCTGGGGCCGTTCCAGCTGCTGACCGACGGCAGCCAGCTGCCGGTGTTCGCGTTCACGCTGTCCGACGAGGTCACCCGCTACTCGGTGTTCGACGTGTCGGCGGCGCTGCGGCAGGCCGGCTGGCTGGTGCCGGCGTACACCTTCCCGGACGACCGGACCGACCTGGCGGCGCTGCGCATCGTGGTGCGCAACGGCTTCGGGCGCGATCTGGCCGAGCTGCTGCTGGACGACCTGAGGCGGGCTCTGCCGACGCTGGAGCGACAGGACAAGCCGATCCGCGGCTCGGAGGCGGCCGGCTTCGAGCACGGCCAACACCATTGACACGTACGTGAACCTCTCTCACTATTAGGAAAGTTTCCTAATTAATGGAGAGTGCCCGTGGCGTCGGTCGGCAAGCGGTTGCACCTGGTCCTGATTCTCGTGCTGGTCGCCGGCGGGCTGGCGATCGTGCCCAACCTGGTCGGCGGCTGTTTATGGCGCTGTCCGGACGGCGGCGAGGTGGTGCCGACCGCGGCAACGGCGGCGGTCACCGTGCGTGTCGTGGACGAGAACGGCCGGCCGCTGGGTGAGCCGCAGCGAGTGCAGCTCACCAACGGCCCGGTCATGACGGTCGCTCAGGCCCCGGGCCACATCGCCGAACCGGTGCTGCTCGGCCTTGAGGACGCCGGCAAGACGATCGACGTGCGGCTGCTGTCCGACAACGGTGGCAAGCGGTTCGTGGTGAACTCGGCCGGTGACGTGATGTTCGGCCGCCGCTACCAGTCCGAGCTGATCCCGGCCGGCGCCGCCGCCGCGGGCGTACGCTCCGTGGTGGACGCCGTGGCGCCGGCCTTCCGGCTGGCCGACCTGAGCACCGTGAACCTGGAGACCGTGGTCAGCGACAAGGCGGCCGCCGACGCCTACCCGAAGAAGCGCTTCATCCTGGAGTCGCCGCCGGCGAGTGTGGACGGCCTCAAGGCGCTCGGCGTCACGGTGCCGCTGCTGGCCAACAACCACACCCGAGACTTCCTCGACGACGGCGTGGCCGACACGGAGAAAGCGCTATCCACGGCCGGTTTCCCGGTGGTCGGCACGACCGTCGGCGACCAGCCGCAGAAGCCGTTCCAGACCACGGTGCACGGCACCGGCGTCGCCGTGCTGGCCTACACCAGCGTGGACGGCTCGTACGTCAACGACTCCTACCCCAAGACCGGCACGCCGACCAGCGCCGACGACGCCTGGCAGTACCAGCCCCGGACCTGGGGTTTCGGCAAGATCCCGAGCCAGGACCGGACCATCGGCCAGGCGTGGGCGGTCTACGAGAAGCTGTCCAAGGCGGACCAGGCCGCGGCCTGGCCGTCGCTGACCCACGTCTACCCGGAGATCCAGGACTGGGTGGGCCGCCGCGGCCACGCCGGCGCCGCCCACTGGGACAACACGGCGTCTCCGGCGCAGATCCGGGACGTGGCCGGGCAGTCCCAGCTGACCATCGTGGAGATGCACACCGGCTTCCAGTTCCAGTCGGCGTCGGCCAAGGACACCCGGGCGATGGCCCGGGCCGCCATCGACGCCGGGGCGGACATCGTGATCTGCCACCATCCGCACGTGTTGCAGGGTTTCGAGTGGTACAAGGGCCACCTGATCGCCTACAGCATGGGCAACTTCGTGTTCGACCAGGACTTCATGTCCACCTTCTCGTCGGCCTTCCTGCGCACGGTCTGGGACGGCGACACGCTGGTCGAGGCCCGGCTGGTGCCGGTGGAGATCGACGGCTACCGCCCGATGCCGGCCACCGGCGACGCCGCGAGGCGGACCGTGCTGGGCGTGTGGGCCGACAGCCGGCGGCCGGTGCAGACGCAGCGGGGCGAGAACGGCGGGGTGGTGGCCGTGCCGATCACGCTCGACCCGGACACCAAACCGGCCCAGTTCCACGCCGACCACGGCACGGCCGTGATCACCGCCGACCCGCCGAAGCCGACGCCGGTGTCGGTGCAGGTCGGCCCGCACTCCGTCACGAAGATCAATTACAACGGTCTCACCGTGGCTCAACCCGTGAAGAACGTCGAGCTCGGCCAGGACCTCTTCGGCTGGGGCAGCTTCGCCGACAACACCGTGGACGGCCGGCCCGACGGCGACACGCACTGGTCCAACGGCGTCGTCGGCAACGGGGCCCTCGGCCAGGCCGGCTACCTCCACGTGGAGGGCGCGGGCGGTGCCGAGCAGCTGAACCGGCCGGTGGCCCGGATCCCGCTGCCGCGGCACCGCAAGGAGAACGCCGACGGCACGCCGCTGGACGAGGACCCGACCTACACGGTCCGGGCCAAGGTCCGCGTGACCAACGGCGCGACGGCCCTGCTCCGGCTCACGCCGTACCACTTCGACGACTCCGATCCGACCGAGGATCCGGAGTCCACCGCCCTCAAGGACGTGGACCGGCGGCTCGACGTGCCGTCCGACGGCCAGTGGCACGACGTATCCATCGATCTGACGCCCGAGCAGCTCGGCGGCAACATGGTGCTGCTGCGGCTCGGCCTGGCCGCCTCCCGCGCGGGCTCGGTGGCCGGCCAGGCCGTCGACTTCGACGATGTGTCCTTTGTGGAGTGGCGGCCGGCCGACGGCGAGGCCGGGCCGCACGACTTCGTCCGCAACAACGGCCCGACCCCCGCCACCGTCGCCATGGACGGCTTCGCCTACTAGCGATGCAGGTAAGGCGTCCTTCCCTGCATCAGGCGGCGTCGAGGCGGGACAGCTCCTCGGGGGTCAGCGTGACGTCGACGGCGGTCACCGAGTCCCGGATGCTCTCCGGGCGGCTGGCGCCGGGGATGGGCACGACGACCGGGGACTTGGCCAGCATCCAGGCCAGCGTCAGCACGTGCGGGCTGACGCCCTTGTCCGCGGCGATGTCGGCGAACGCGGCGAACCGGCTGCCCAGCTCGCCGGCCCGCCGGATGCCGCCGAACGGGCTCCACGGCAGGAAGGCGATGCCCAGCTCGTCGCACAGCTCCAGCTCGGGCTCGCTGGACCGGAAGGCCGGCGAGAACTGGTTCTGCACGGAGACCAGCCGGCCGCCGAGGATCTCGTCGGCCAGCCTGATCTGCTCGGGATTCGCGTTGGAGATACCGGCATAGCGGATCTTGCCGGCGTCCAGCAGGTCCCGGATCGCACCGACCGAATCGGCGTAGTCGACCTGGGGATCGGGCCGGTGGAACTGGTACAGGCCGATCACGTCGACGCCGAGCCGCTTGAGCGAGGCCTCGGCGGCCTGCTTGAGGTACTCGGGGCGGCCGTCGAGGGTCCAGCTGCCGTCGCCGGGCCGCAGGTGGCCGCCCTTGGTGGCGATCAGCACGTCGGAGGTGTCGCCACCCCAGCTCGCGACGGCCTCGGCGATCAGCGTCTCGTTGTGTCCGACCTCGGCGCCGCCCAGCGAGTAGGCATCGGCCGTGTCGAAGAAGGTGACGCCCGCGTCAAGGGCAGCGTGCACGGTGGCGATGCTGCGCGCCTCGTCCGGCCGCCCCTCGATGGACATCGGCATGCCGCCGAGGCCGATCGCGCTGACCTGGGCGTCGCCGATACGGCGAGTCTGCATCGTGGTCCTCTTTCGTGGGTTGTTGACCTGACTCCTACCCTGCTGCCACCGTATTAAGCTGTCCAACAGAAGAAAGTGATTCGCTCGATCACCCGGGATGCTCAATCGTGGAATTGCGCCAGCTCGAGTACTTCGTCGCGGTCGCCGAGGAGTGCCATTTCACCCGCGCCGCCCAGCGGCTGCACGTGGCCCAGTCCGGCCTGTCGGCGTCCATCCGCTCGCTGGAACGGGAGCTCGGCGCGACGCTGTTCCTGCGCAGCACCCGCCAGGTCGAGCTGACCGAGGCCGGGCGGGCGCTGCTGGTCGAGGCCCGGCGGGCGCTGACCAACGTGGCCGCGGCGCGCGACGCCGTCGCCGCGGTGCAGGGCCTGCTGCGCGGACGACTGGCCGTCGGCACCCTGCAATGTCTGTGCACTGTGGACCTGCCGGGGATTCTTTCTCGATTCAGCCAGGCTCATCCCGGCGTGGACATCCAGCTCCGCCACGACAGCTCCGGGGCCCTGATCGAGCAGGTCCGCGCCGGCCGCCTCGACGTCGCCTTCGTGACGAGGCCGGCCCGCATCCCGGACGAAGTCATGATCACCCCGCTGGACACCATGCCGTTGCTGCTGGCCTGCGGCCCGGACCACCCGTTCGCCGCCCGCGACCGCGTCGACCTGCGGGAACTCGACGGCCTGCCGTTCGTCGACTACCACCCGGACTGGGGCACGCGGGAGACCGTGGACCGGCTGCTCGCGGCCAACTGCGTCGACCGGCACGTGGCGCTGGAGGTCAACGACGTGCATTCGCTGCTCGACCTGGTCGGCAACGGCCTCGGCGTGGCCATCCTGCCCGGCAACTTCGTGCACAAGGGGTCGCGGGCCCGGTTCGTGCCGCTGACCGGCGACGCACCGGTCTGGGAGACCGCGATCGTCACCCCGGCGTCGCACAGTGCAGCAGCCAGCGTGCTCTTGGACATGGTTGCCCCACGTAGCCGGTTGCAGCCTGTGTGATTGGCCTCATGCTGTCACCATGTCCGCCAAACGAGTGGTCCACTGGACCGCTGCCGTGACGTTGTCGGGGGAGAAACCCGTGGCACCTGGTTTTCACAGTGAAGGCGGACGGCCTGCCTGTCACCGGGTGTCGGCCGGTAGCAGGGAGAAAACGTGACGTTAGACGCCCGGCCTGCCCGGTCGTATGCTCCCCATCGGTCCTACTCGGGTGGGGAGACGCCGAGGACGAGAGGTGGCCGCGTGGAGCGCCCGGAGATCGACCTGCGCAGCGCGAGCGTGGCCAGGATCTTTGACTACTACCTGGGTGGCGCGCACAACTTCGCCGTCGACCGCGAGCTCGCGGACGCCGCCGCGAAGCTGATGCCCGAGCTGCCGCGGATGATGCAGCTGCACCGCCGGTTCCTCGCCCGTGCCCTGCGCTACCTGGTCGGACAGGGCGTCACGCAGTTCCTCGACCTCGGCTCCGGCCTGCCGACCGCGGGCGGCTCGGCCGAGCTGGCCCGCCGCCTCGACCCGTCCAGCCGCGTGGTGCTGGTGGACAACGACCCCGCGGTGATCGCGCACGGCAGCCACATGCTCGACTCGAGCAACGCCGCCGTGGTGCTGGGCGACATCTGCGAGCCGGACGTGATCCTCGCCGACGCCGAAACGCGTCGGCTGCTCGACTTCACGCAGCCGGTCGGCCTGCTTCTGGTCGGTGTGCTGGATTTCGTCGGCAACGCCGACCTGCCCGCGGTGATCGCCCGATACCGGGACACCGTGGTGGCCGGCAGCCACATCGTGCTCACCAACTTCTCCGTGGAGGGCGGCCTCGAGGACTACCAGCGCACCGAGCAGCTCTACCGGGACAACACGACGATCGATTTCCACCCCAGGAGCGCGGCGGAGGTGACCGAGTTGTTAGACGGCTTCGACCTGGCGGAACCTGGAGTGGTGGACATTTCGTTGTGGCGTCCGGAGGCGGTGGACGACCTTGATGAGCATCCGGAGCGCAGCGGGGCCTACGTGGCGGTGGGACGCAAGCCATGACCTGGACGAGGCAGGACATTCCGCGGGCCCGGTCGGCCGTGACTGAGCCGGTGGCCGCGGGCATGGAGGCCTTCGCGCAGTCGTGGGCCTCGGCGATCATCGGCACCAGCTACGTGCCGATGACCAAGGCCGAGGTCGTCGAGCACCTGCGCGGGCTCACCGAGCTGCTGGTGGAGGCGCTGCTCGCGGACACGTTCCGCACGTCGGCGGCGCACGAGGTCGGCATCCGGCTGGTGGAGGCGCATTTCACCGGGACGGAGACGCTGGACCGCACCGTGCAGCTGATGGGCGACGAGCTGCTGACCGAGCTGGGCCGGGACGGCGAGCCGCACCTGCGCTCCCGTATCGCCGCGCTGCAGGGCGCGCTGTCCGCCGGCTACGCGCAGAGCCTGCGGGAGCGGACCTTGGACGAGCAGGAGGCGATCCGCGAGGCCGTGCTGGACGCCCGCGACCACGCCGAGGCGGCGCTGCGGGCCAGCGAGGCCCGGTTCCGCGCGGTGTTCGCGGAGGCGGCCATCGGCATGGGGATCTCCGACACGGACGGCAACATCCTCGAGGTCAACCAGTCTTTGCAGGACATGCTCGGTTATCCGGCCTCGGAGCTGCGGCAGCGCAACCTGCGCTCGCTGATGCACCCGGCCGACGCGGAGAGCGTGTGGGTCTACTACGAGCAGCTGCTGCACGGCGAGCGTGACCACTTCCGCGTGGAGAAGCGCTTCAACCGCCGTGACGGCGAGGCGGTGTGGACGCACCTGACCATCTCGCTGGTGCGTGACGACGACGGGCAGCCGGCCTACCAGGTGGCCATGGTCGAGGACGTGACCGACCGTCACCTGCTGCAGAACCGCCTGCGCTACCAGGCGTTGCACGATCCCCTGACCACGCTGCCCAACCGGGCGCTGTTCATGGAGCGGCTGAGCAAGGCCTTCGACGGCGTGGCCGGCACCCGGATCGGCCTGTGCTACCTGGACCTCGACGGCTTCAAGGTGATCAACGACAGCCTCGGCCACGACATCGGCGACCAGCTGCTGGTCGCGGTGGCCAACCGGCTGGACGAGTCGGTGGCCGGCGACGGCCGGCTGGTGGCCCGGATGGGCGGCGACGAGTTCGTCATCCTGATCGAGGGCTCGACCGGCACTCAGTCCATTGTGGACATCGCCGACCGGGTGCTGTACTCGCTGACCGGGCCGATCCGCATCGACGGGCACGAGCTGTCGGTGTCGGCCTCGATCGGCCTGGTCGAGCGGGAGATCAACGGCACCACCTCGGCCGACTTGATGCGTGATGCCGACATCACGCTGTACTGGGCCAAGGCCGACGGCAAGAGCCGGTGGGCGCTCTACGATCCCGAGCGCAACGCCCGTGAGGTCGCGCGGTTCACGCTGTCCGCGACCATGCCGGCCGCGTTGGAGCGGGACGAGTTCTACGTCGACTACCAGCCGCTGGTTCGGTTGGAGGACAGCAAGGTTCTCGGCGTCGAGGCGCTGGTTCGCTGGCAGCACCCGGAGTTCGGGCGGCTGGCGCCGGACCGGTTCATCGAGCTGGCCGAGGAGACCGGGCTGATCGTGCCGCTGGGCCGGTGGGTGCTGCGCAGCGCCTGCCAGCAGGCCCGGCGCTGGCTTGACGAGTTCGGCGATGCCACGCCGTTCGTCAGCGTCAACCTCGCCGTGCGTCAGTCCCGTGATCCGGCGCTCGTCTCGGACGTCAAGTCGATCCTCGAGGAGTTCGCGCTGCCGCCGCACCTGTTGCAGCTGGAGCTCACCGAGAGCGCCATCATGGGCACCGCCGACGAGCCGCTCGAGGCGCTGCGGCAGCTGTCCGGCATGGGCGTGCGGATCGCCATCGACGACTTCGGCACCGGCTATTCGAACCTGGCCTACCTCAAGCACCTTCCGGTGCACGAGCTCAAGATCGCCGGCTCGTTCATGGAGGGCATGCGGGCCGCCGACGGCGTCGACCCGGTCGACTCCAAGATCGTCAGCACCCTGGTCTCGCTGGCCCATGCCCTGGGGCTCACCGTCACCGCCGAGGGCGTGGAGACCCCGTCCCAGGCCGAGCGCCTCCGCAAGATCGGCTGCGACGCCGGCCAGGGCTGGCTGTTCGCCCGCCCCGGCCCGCCGCACCAGATCGAGGTGCTCTTCTAGTCGGACAGGAACGCCACCGCCGCCCGCCAGACTTCGTGCTGCGCGGTGACGGTGGCTTCCGGTGTGCCGCCCAGGGCCAGCCGTACTCCCGGACCTTGCTCGTCGGTCTCGGTCATCGGGTGCGCCGGCGGCACGCAGATGCCGTGTCCTGCTTCGGGAAACCGCAGATGCCGCCCGTCGGCGAGGCGGTTCATGGCGATGTCGTTGAGCGCCTCGGCCGGGATCTGTTGATCGTCGCCGCCGCTGATCAGCAGTACCGGGCTTTGGATCCGTTCCACCGCAATGGTTGCCGCCTGGAGCCGGGCGGTGTCTTCCATGCCCCGCTCGAAGGCCGGCCGCAGCGCCACCGGCTCACCGGCGGCGGCCTGCCGGCGCATCTCGGCCGTGCTGGGGTTGGCGATGAACGGCAGCGGCTCGCCGCGCCAGGTGTAGGGCGGCACCTCCGTGTCGATCATGTGCCAGAAATCGCCGTCCGTGTCGATGCCCTGCAGCACCACACCGCCGCCGGCGATGCTCACCACCGCAGACACCTGCCCCGGAAACGTGGCCCCGACGAGCAGTGCCGTCATGCCGCCGAACGAGCCGCCCATCACCGCGCATCGGTTGCCCCGCACCGAATCCTGTTCGGCCATGAACCGCAGCGCGGTGCCGAAGTACTCCAGCGGCACCCGGACCAGGTCACGGGGCACACCTGAGGCGCCGAAGTAGGCCAGCGCCAGCACGGCGAAGCCGTGACTGGCCAGCAGCGCCGCGTCGTCGGCGTGCAGGCCGCCCTCGGAGCCGCCCAGCAGCACCACACCCGGCGCTGGTCCGCCCGGCGGCGTGCACAGCACGCCGACCAGGCCATCCTTGTGAATTTCCTTGCGTGTCAGGCCATCCATCTGTGTGGTCATGACTCGTAACTCTGGACACGCGGGACCCCGGTTGTCCAAGCGGGAGTGGGCCAGATCACAGTGTCAGGTCGATGGCCACCTTGATGTCGTCGTGCGGTTCCAACGCCTGCGGCCAACGCGACAGGGGCACGCGGCGGGTGATGAGGCGGCGCAGCCAGTCCTGGTCGGCCTTGGCCAGAGCCTCGGCGGCGGTGCGGAAGTGGGCTGGGGCGGAGTTGACGCTGCCGACGACGGAGGCGTTGCCGAAGACGAGGGTGTCGTTCAAACGCCCAGGAGGCAACGGGATCGTAGCGTCCGAAGTGGACAGACCGAGCAGCACGGCGACGGCGTTGCGGCCGAGTTTGAGGACCGAGTCGAACATCAAGGAGCCGACGCCGGTGCACTCGATCACCGCATCCACCGTGGGCACGGTGTGCAGGCTGAGGTGATACGTCGCCTGAAGCGCCCGCACCAGCTCCGGCTTGATGCCGTGCTCGATGCGGTCGAGGACGTGGACTTCGAGGCCGCGCTGTACGCCGAGCAGGGCGGCCAACAGGCCGATGGGGCCCGCTCCGGTGATGAGAACCCGTTGCGGCGTAGAGAAAGTACGGGCGCCGACGAGGTCGATCTGGTCCCACGCCTTGGCCACGATGGAGGTGGGTTCGGCCAACACGCCGCAGTCACCGACCTCGGCGGCGAGCCGCACCGCGTACTGGGCAGGCACCGCCCAACGCTCGGAGCCGAAGCCGTCGAGGCCGGTGACGCCGCGCTCGGTGTAGTTGCCGTTGAGGCAGAAATCCGAACGGCCGGCGGCGCAAGGGGCGCAGGGCAGGGGATCGGGCCGACGGACGACGCCGGCGACAAGGTCGCCGGGCGTGAAACCGCTGCCGGCGGGGGCTTCGAGCACTCGGCCGAGCGACTCGTGGAACAACACCATGCGGTCCTGGCCCGGCGGCAACGAGTCGATACGGCCGTTGATGATCTCAAGGTCGGTGTGGCAGAGCCCGACGAGCAGCCCCTCGACGAGCAACTCCCCGTCAAGGGCAACGGGTTCCGGCCACTCCGACACACGAAGGTCGTCCGGGCGGCCGGGAGTGACGGTGGCGGCCCTCACCGCCGGCTCCGCTCGTGCCGACCGGCCGTGTCGCCGAACAGAATCGCGGCGCTGTTGACCAACGCCAGATGGCTGAACGCCTGGGGGAAGTTGCCGGTGAACCGCCCGGCGTCGCCGTCGTACTCCTCGGCCAGCAGCCCGACATCGTTGGCCAGCGCGGCCAACCGCTCGAACATGGCCACCGCCTCCGACCGACGGCCGGACAGTGCGAGCGCGTCGGCGAACCAGAAGGAGCAAGCCAGGAACGATCCCTCCTGTCCGCTCAAACCGTCCACATGGGACTCTCCGACGACTGTCGTGTAGCGGTCGACCAGATCCCCGTGCTTCAAGGACTTCTCCACGGCGGCGATGGTCGACACCACCCGGGGATCGTCGCCGGGCAGGAAGCCGACGGCCGGGATGAGCAGCGTGGCGGCGTCCAGCTCGCGGCCGCCGTAGTACTGGGTGAAGGCGCCGACATCGGCATTCCAGCCCTTGGCCAACACCTCGGCGTGCACGGCGTCCCGCAGCTCACGCCAGCGCTGCACCGGCCCCGGCAGGCCGTCCTCCTCGACCGCCCGCACGGCCCGGTCGAACGCCACCCAGATCATCACCCGGGAATGCGTGAAGAACCGGTCCGGCCCGCGCACCTCCCACAGGCCCTTGTCCGGCTGCTGCCAGATCTCCTCCAGATGCCGCAGCAGACCCCGTTGCAGCGCCCAGGATTCCGCGCTCTCCTCGACGCCACGTTCGCGGGCCAGGTGCAGGGCGTCCATCACCTCGCCGTAGACGTCCAACTGGAGCTGCTGGAAGGCAGCATTACCCACGCGCACGGGCAGCGCGCCGTGATAGCCGGGCAGCCAATCGACTTCCCACTCCAGTAGGTGCCGCTCGCCGTCGATGGCGTACATGATCTGGAGATCGGCCGGATCGCCGGCGACCGCACGCAGCAGCCACGACCGCCACGCCAGAGCCTCTGTGGTGCAGCCGAAACCGTCGAAGGCCAGCAGGGTCAGGGTGGCGTCGCGCAGCCAGCAGTAGCGGTAGTCCCAGTTTCGTTCCCCGCCAAGGGATTCCGGCAGCGACGTGGTCGGCGCGGCGACGATGCCGCCGGTCGGGGCGTAGGTCAGTGCCTTCAGTGTGGCCAGTGACCGACGCACCGCATCCTGATGTGGCCCGTCATACGTGATGCGGGCCTGCCAGTCATGCCAGAAGCGTTCGGTACGGGCGATCTCGTCAGAAGCATCCACTGCGGCGGCCGGTGCATCCGGGTTCCTGGTGAACTCCATGCTCCATGCCAGCTGCTGGCCCTCATCGACGGTGAACACGGCCTCGTGCGCCCGCTCGCCGTGCACCCGGTACGGCAGCCGATCCCCGCGCAGCACAACGGCATGCGGCCCGGCCACAGCCAGAATGTGCTCTTTGTTGACCCGACGCACCCAGGGCGTGGAGTCCCCGTACGCGAAGCGCACCACCCAGCGCAGCCGCATCTCGACGTTGCCGGACACGCCCTCCACGACCCGCACCAGTCGCGGCTCGTCGGCCGCGCCGTCGGTGTGTGGCGGCATCGCGTCGATCACCCGCACCACGCCGTCGACGGTCTCGAACTCCGTCTCCAGCACCAGTGTGGTGTCCCGGTAACGCCGTTTGACCGAGGTCACCGTGCCGGTCGGCGCGAGCAGCCACCGCCCGGCGCCGTCGTCGCCCAGCAGCCGGGCGAAGCACGACGGGGAGTCGAAGCGGGGCAGGCACAGCCAGTCCACCGAGCCGTCCAGCCCGACCAGCGCGGCCGTGCGGAGATCGGACAGCAGTGCGTAGTCCTCGATGCGGCCGGGGCCGGAGTGTTGTTCAGCCACCGGTCCGAGACTAGTGCTGGGGAACGCCCGCCGCCGCCAGCAACGCCTCGGCCGGGATGAGCGCGCCGGGCTTGCTGCCCGGGTTGAGCAGCAGCGGGCAGCCGGCCAGCTTGGTCACCAGCTCACGGCCGGCGATGGCCCGCGCGTGCGGCCAGGCCTCCGGCACGAACCGGCTCGACGTGCAGGCGGCGACCAGGATCTGCCCGCTGTTCTGGTCCTGGAAGCCGGCCAGCTCGCGGTCGTCCGCGGTCCGTGCGTACACCAGCAGGGTCGCGTTGAGCACGCCCTCCAGCACGGTCTCCTCGGGCTGGTAACCGGTACGGGCCTGCTGCATGGCCCGCTCCAGCTGGGTCTCGGGCGCCGGCATGCCGGCCGAGACCGGCGACGGCCGCCAGTCCGGATTGGGCTCGAAGCGCTCGTCGATCCGGCCGTCCCCGTCGACCCGGAACGAGCCGATGACACCCCACGGCGGCACGTCGTCGCCCGGGCGGAACGCCGGATCCAGGATGTGCAGCCAGGTGTTCGGGTTGGCCTTCGCGTTGTCGCGCATGTCCTGCGTGATGGTCAGCAGATGGGTGTTCGGTGCAGCCATGGGTTCGCCCCTCGAAAGTGTCCTGCGGGCGGCTTCACCCTCTCATAACACCGAGGGGGCAACGAACCACTCTTTGTAACCAACATGGGTGACCTTTTCTCGTGTCACTCACCCGAGAAAAGGCCACCCTTAGCACTACCGCGGGCTGGCCGAAACCGTCTTCGAGGCCACGTTCACGCCCGCGACCTGCACGTTGGGCTGCGCGCCGCCCAGATCGGCGGTCCGGTAGTCGGCCGAGAGGGTCACCGACTCGCCGGGCCAGATCGTGACATAGTCGTCACTCCAGGTGATCGGTGCGAGCTCGCCGCCCGACGCCCCCTTGCGGATGGTGGCCCGCAGGAAGAACGCCACCTTGCTGCCGCTGTTGGTCAACTTCACCGAGGTCGTCGAACGGTCGCCGCTGGTCGTGGTGGACGCGTTCACGTCGACCTTGCCCGCACCCAGGTTCTGCAGGCCCGACAGGTCGGCGTAGCCGGTCTGCGGGGTGTCGAACCAGGTGGAGTTGTCGTAGTTCATCGTGTCGGCCTTGGTGGACAGCCAGTACACGTTGCGGTCCACCACGTTGCCGCTGCCGTCCTTGAGCAGCAGCCGCACGAAGTACGTGGCCGACAGGCCGCTCGGGGTGGCGACCTTGTTCAGCGTGGTCGACCCGTCAGCCTTGGCCGTCACGTTGGACTGCGTGGTGTCGGACTTGACCGTGCCGTCGGCGTTGAAGATCGTCGTCTGCACGGAAAGGCCCGACTTCGCCGCCAGCCCGGTGTTGACCAGTGCCACCGAGCGGTCGTCGTAGGAGTACTGGACGTGCAGCGGCCGCAGACCTGCCTTGGCCCCGAAGTACGAGCCCGCCGGCTGCATCGAGTAGTCGTACAGGTGCCAGAACAGCGTCGGCCACGGGTTGTTGAGCATCCAGTAGATGACGCCGGTCGCCGGCTTGCTCGACTTGGACTGGTTGCGCCCGAACGACTCGAACTGGGCCCGGTTGACCTCGTAGTTGGTCAGCTGGGCCTTGGACACGAAGTCGTCGAGGCTCTTCGGCGTGCCGTAGCGCTTGCCGAGCGCGGTCAGGAACGACCCCAGCTTGGAGAAGTCGCCGCTGGGCGAGAGGTGGTACTGCGCCTTGGAACCGTTCTGCCACAGGTCGGACAGCTCCGACGGGGACAGGTACTGCTTGAGCGCGTCGGCGTCGGGGATGTCCGGGCCGGGGCCGACCTCGGAGGCGAAGCCGAACGCGCCGCCGAGCTTGTCGCCGTACCAGTAGTTCGGCGGGATCCACCAGTACGGGCCGTCCATCTTGTTGCCGGACGCGCCGGTCACCGGGCTGCTGGCCTTGGCCGCCGAGGAGATGATCGGGGCCTGCCAGTCGGAGACCTTCAGCCCGTCAAGGTAGTCCTTCTCCACCGCGGCCGGTGGCGCGGTGTCGCTGCCGATGTAGAAGCCGAGGATGCTGGGGTGGTTGCGCAGCCGCAGGCCCTCGGTGACGGCCGAGGCTCCTGCCACGGTGTGGTCGGCCGCCTTCCAGCTGCCGTAGCTCTGCCAGTACGAGCAGCACTCCCAGCCCGGCATCATCATGATGCCCAGCTTGTCGGCCAGCGCGTACATCTCGTCGTTCTCTTCCTTGCCCTCAAGGCGAATCGTGTTCAGCCCGAGGTCCTTCACGTAGTCCAGCTGGTCGGCCAGCTTCCGCGGGTCGTAGCGCAGGAACAGGTCCGACGACCAGCCGCCGCCGCGCACCAGGAACGGCTTGCCGTTGACGGTGAACGACATGGCGCCGTCCTTCAGCGCCGACTTCACGTCACGCACGCCGAAGTCGGTGGCCGCGCTGTCGGAGACCTTGCCGTCAACGGATGCGTTGAGCGCCAAGTGGTACAGCGGCTGGTCGCCCATCTCGTACGGCCACCAGACCCGGGGATCGGTCAGGTGCTGGGCGATGCTGACCGTCTTGGTCTGGTTGGCGCTCAGCGTCACGTTCTGGCTGAACGGCGTCGAGTCGACCGTGCCGGCGACCGCGGTGGTGACGGAAGCGTTGGTGTTGTTGGTGACCTCGGCCTTGATCGTCAGGTCGGCGCTCTTGAGGTCGCCGGCCACCGACGTCACGACGCGGGTGTTGCGCACGGTCACCGCGCCGGACTCGGCCAGCTGCACGTCCCGCCAGATGCCCATGTTGTTGTCCGGCGGCAGCTGCGTCCAGTCCACCCAGGAGATCGACAGCTGCTTCTTCGGGTCGGCCGGCGAGGCCTTGATGGCCAGCGCGTTGGTGCCCGACTTGAGCGTGCCGGTCACGTCGAACTCGTGGGAGGGGTACGAGCCGGTGTCGGTGGTGCCGATCTTGGTGCCGTTTAGCCAGATCTCCGAGCCGCCGATGATGCCGTTGGTCAGCCGCAGGAACGTGTGCGCGCCGGCGGCCGGGTTGGCGCTGAACGTCTCCCGGTACCACCACGGCACCGTGAAGTCGGACTTGTTGACGTTCTTCAGGTTCGTCGAGTAGTTGAGGTCGCCGTACTTGCCGGCGGAGATCAGGCCGCCCATGACGGTCGAGCGGGCCGGCACCGACGTCCATGAGCTGTCGTCATAGGTCGGCGAGGACAGGGTCGCACCGGTCTGGGTCGCCGTCTTGCTGGTCTGGAGCTTCCAGCCGGGCACCGTGACGACCTGTCCCGGCGCGGCCGGCGCGGCGACTCTGGGCTGCACGCTTGCGTCGGCACCGACGGCCGGCACGACCAAGGCCAGGCCGAGCGCGGTGACCAGCCAGGGAACCTGGCTCCTGCGGAGCATGGACCGCCTCCTCACACGAGTGTCTGGCGGCGGCGGAATAGTAAAGAAGGTTTCCTTATGGAACGTTTACTCGCAATGCTCCAAACGGTCGTAACGCTACGGTGGGTGTGTGCCGTCGCTCGTGGACCCGCGTGACCTGATGGCCGCCGTGCAGGCGGTGCTGCCCTGGCTGGACGGCGCGGCCGACGCCCCTGAGCGGCCGAAACTGGCCGCCGCCGTGAAGCTGAGCCTGCGCACGCTGGCCCAGGACGCACCCGGCAGAAGCGTCGAGGTTCGGGTACCACCTTTCGCTGCGGTGCAGTGCATCTCGGGCATTCGTCACACCCGCGGCACGCCGCCCAACGTGATCGAGATGGACGCCCGCACCTGGCTCGAGCTGGCCACCGGCCGTCTGACCTGGGCCGACGCCGTCGCCGGTGATCGGGTCAGCGCTTCCGGGAGCCGCGCTGACCTGTCCGGCCAACTTCCCCTGGTACGTGCGATGTCGTGACCGCCCCTTTACCATCGGCTAGGGGCCAAGTAACATTCTCGCGTGTCCGTTTTCGCACGTACGAACGATCTCGGACGAATTGTCCGGGTCGAGGACCGGTGACGGGGATGCGCAGGCTCGCGCTCATCGGCACCGGCGTTCTCGCGTGCCTCGGACTCGTGGCCGTCGCCACCGCCTTCGTCTGGGGCGTCACCCCGCGCGAGTGGGACGGCAATCTCGACTTCACCGTGGCCCAGTTCTGCCAGTCCGATCACGGCGAGCCGACCTGCGCCATGCTCAAACAGGAGCCCGCCGGCCCGGGGCAGGCGCCGCTGGCCACCGTCGACAGGATCAGTATCGACGCCTGGAACCTGCCGGCCGGCATCCACGTGGGTGATCTTGTGCTGTGCCATGTGCACCAGCAGGACGCCGTGATCGACAGCGCCGACACGGTGACCAAGGTGGACGGCTGTCACTCGTAGGGGTGTGCTTTGCCGCACACAGGCGGGTCACGGACACCCTGTGTTGACCTGTTCGACACTTACACTGGAGTCGGTCCGACGCCGTCACTAGGGAGTTCTCGGTGCCCACCGACCGGTCTGTGTCTGTGCCCGACTCTGTCTCCGACTCATCGTCCGACGAAATCGAGCGCGAGCCGCGCGAGGAATGCGGCGTCTTCGGGGTCTGGGCCCCGGGTGAAGACGTGGCCAAGCTCACCTACTACGGGCTCTACGCCCTCCAGCACCGCGGGCAGGAGGCGGCCGGCATCTCGGTCGCCGACGGCAAGCAGATCGTGGTGTTCAAGGATCTCGGCCTGGTCAGCCAGGTCTTCGACGAGCAGACGCTGTCCTCGCTGCACGGCTACCTGGCCGTCGGCCACTGCCGCTACTCCACCACCGGCTCCACCACGTGGGAGAACGCCCAGCCGGTGTTCCGCACCACCGCCACCGGCAGCGGCATGGCGCTGGGCCACAACGGAAACCTGGTCAACACCGCCGAACTTCTCGTCCGGGCCAACGAGCTCGGCGTCGACATGCGCGGCGGCGCCACCACCGACTCCGACCTGATGTCCGGCCTGCTGGCGGCGACCGCCGCCGACAAGGGCCTTGAGCAGGCGGCCATGGAGTTACTGCCCACGCTGCGTGGCGCCTTCTGTCTGGTGTGGTCGGACGAGGACACGCTGTACGCGGCCCGCGACCCGCAGGGCGTGCGGCCGCTGGTGCTCGGTCGCCTCGAGCGCGGCTGGGTCGTGGCCAGCGAGACCGCGGCGCTGGACATCGTCGGCGCGTCCTTCGTGCGTGAGGTCGAGCCGGGCGAGCTGCTGGCCATCGACGCCGACGGCCTGAGGTCGGCTCGCTTCGCCACCCCGGAGCCCAAGGGCTGCATCTTCGAATACGTCTACCTGGCCCGGCCGGACACCACGATCAGCGGCCGGTCGGTGCACGCCACCCGGGTCGACATCGGCCGCAGGCTGGCCGCCGAGTTCCCGGTCGAGGCCGACCTGGTCATCCCGGTGCCCGAGTCCGGCACGCCGGCGGCCATCGGCTACGCCCAGGCCTCCGGCATCCCGTACGGCTCCGGCCTGGTCAAGAACGCCTACGTCGGCCGGACCTTCATCCAGCCCTCGCAGACCATCCGCCAGCTGGGCATCCGGCTCAAGCTGAACCCGCTGCGCGACGTCATCCGCGGCAAGCGCCTTGTCGTCGTGGACGACTCCATCGTGCGCGGCAACACGCAGCGAGCGCTGGTCCGCATGCTGCGCGAGGCCGGCGCGATCGAGGTGCACGTCCGGATCGCCTCGCCGCCCGTGCGCTGGCCCTGCTTCTACGGCATCGACTTCGCCTCGCGGGCCGAGCTGGTGGCCAACGGCCTCGACTTCGAGGGCATCCGCCGGTCCATCGGCGCCGACTCGCTGGGCTACGTGTCGCTGGAGGCCCTGGTCGCCGCCAGCGAGCAGCCCAAGACCCGGCTGTGCTGCGCCTGCTTCGACGGCGACTACCCGATCCCGCTGCCGGAAGAAGCGATGATCGGCAAGCATCTGCTGGAAGGCATCGAGGAGAAGGCTGTCTCGGGCTCCGCCGCACCGGTGCTCGCCAACGGGTACGGTGCCGAAGACGCCCTGCGTCGCCCCTGATCCCCTACGACAACGGAGCTTCTCGACCGTGAGCACGGAAACCAACAGCCCGAAGGCCACCTACGCGGCGGCCGGCGTCAGCATCGCCGCGGGCGAGGAGGCGGTCGAGCAGTTCAAGCCGTGGGCCAAGAAGGCCAGCCGCCCCGAGGTGCTCGGCGGCATCGGCGGCTTCGCCGGCCTGTTCAAGCTGCGGCTGGACCGGTGGAAGGAGCCGGTGCTGGCTGCTTCCACCGACGGCGTCGGCACCAAGATCGCGGTGGCGCAGGCGATGGACGTGCACGACACCATCGGCGTCGACCTGGTCGCCATGGTCGTGGACGACCTGGTCGTCTGCGGCGCCGAGCCGGTGCTGCTCCAGGACTACATCGCCATCGGCAAGGTCGTGCCGGAGAAGGTCGCGGCCATCGTCAAGGGCATCGCCGAGGGCTGCGTGCAGGCCGGCTGCGCGCTGCTCGGCGGCGAGACCGCCGAGCACCCCGGGCTGATGTCCGACGGCGCGTACGACGTGTCGGCCACCGGTATCGGCGTGGTCGAGGCGGACAAGATCCTCGGGCCGGAGAAGGTCCAGGACGGCGACGTGGTGATCGCCATGGGCTCCACCGGTCTGCACTCCAACGGCTACTCGCTGGCCCGGCACGTGCTGCTGGACATCGCCCGGATGCCGCTGGAGGGGCACGTCGAGGAGTTCGGCCGGACCCTCGGCGAGGAGCTGCTGGAGCCGACCAAGATCTACGCCAAGGACTGCCTGGCGCTGGCCGCCGAGGCCGACGCCCGCACGTTCGCGCACATCACCGGCGGCGGTCTGGTGTCCAACCTGGCTCGCGTGATCCCGGACGGCCTCACCGCCACCCTGGACCGCGGCACCTGGACGCCCGCCCCCGTGTTCGCCCTCATCGCCCAGCGTGGGCGGGTCGAGCGGGACGAGATGGAGAAGGCGTTCAACATGGGCGTCGGCATGGTCGCCGTCGTCTCGGCCGAGGACGCCGACCGCGCGCTGGCCGTGCTCACCGCCCGTCATGTGCCGGCGTGGGTGCTCGGCGAGATCGGCCCGGCCGGTGACGAGCGCGTCGTGCTGCGGGGCGACCACCCCGCTTCTGACCCGGGTTTTTCGGTGGACGGGCCCCGTAATCTTGGGGCCATGGCCGACGAACTCCTGGTGACGCCGTCGCTGGTGATCGCCGGCACGGAACTGCGCGAACGGTTCTCCCGGTCCTCCGGACCGGGAGGACAGGGCGTGAACACGACCGACAGCCGCGTTGAGCTGTCCTTCGACGTGGCCGCGTCCCCGTCCATCCCCGATCACCTGCGCCCGCGCATCCTGGCGCGGCTGTCCAGCCGCCTGGTCGACGGCGTGCTGACCATCGCCGCCAGCGAGTTCCGCTCGCAGCTGGCCAACCGCAACGCCGCCCGGGAACGCCTGGTCACGGTGCTACGTGCGGCCTCCGCCCCACCGCCCCCAAGCGCCGCCCGACCAAGCCCTCCCGTGGGGCCAAGGAGCGGCGCCTGGAGGCCAAGCACCAGCGCAGCGAGGTCAAACGCAACCGCCGCACCAAGTCCGACGACTAGTCCAACCCCCGCGAGTCACGCTCTCAGACACACAGAATTACGGTTTCCGGCACATCAGCTGACCCGCGGGTACTTGCCCGCCCGCTGACCGACGGCCAACACCTCGATCCGCGCCTCGGCGGTGTCCAGCGTGCCGACGACGTAGCCGAAGTGCAGGCCCTCGATGCCGATCTCGGCCACGATGACGTCCGACTCCGGGCCGATCAGGCCGCCGGCGGCGGTGACGAAGTCCCAGGCGGGGTCGGGCTCAAGGTCGAAGGCCCGCTGGATGATCACGCTGAGCTCGTCCAACGAGGTGGTGGACTCCACCTCGATCTGCCGCTCCGCGCCCGGGAAGGCGACCTTCAGCACGTGGGCGGTCTGCTCGACGTCCTCGGGCACGGGCAGCAGGTCGTCGAAGTCGGCCTCCAGGGCTTCCTCGATGTCCCGCAGCGCCACCAGCTCGTCGCTGTCGGCACGGAACTCGACCAGCTCGGGGTCGTGGTAGGCCTCGGCGAAGCGGGCCAGGATCTCGGGCAGCCGCTCTTCCCACACCACGAGCTGCTCGGGCGTGCAGGTGAAGTGCACCCAGGCGGTGATGGCCTCGGGCAGCAGCGCCAGGTCCTCGTCGGAGATCTCGATGTTGGCCGGCACGCCCACGCTGAGCAGGTAGTCCAGCGAAGCCGGCCCGATCTGGCGGACCCGGCGGCCGTTGGACGACGCGGAGCTCGTCACCAGCACGGCCCACGACCGGGCCAGCTCGGGGTCGGGGAACGGGCGCGAGGCCAGGAACTCCTCGACCACCGGCTCGAATTCCTCGAGCTCCGGCAGATCGTCGGACAAGGTCGCGACCCGGGCCTGGAGCAGCGCGAACTCCATCGCCGGGTTGGTGTCGTCGGCCAGGTCCAGCAGCTCGCCGTGGGCCTCGGGGCCGTCCACCAGGAACAGCCCGAGCGGCCCGTCGATGCGCTCCAGCGCCTCGGCCGCGGTGATGCGCACCGGCTTGGGCGTCGGGTCGATGTTCACGCCCAGTTCCCGGGCCAGCGACTGGGCGTCGGCCTCGGCCCGCTCGACCACGGCAATCTGCGCGATGTGCAGCGCCTGTGCGTGGTCGACCAGCACGCCAAGGACGATGTCGGAGTAGCCGAGGGTGATCAGCTCGACGTCGCCGAACTGGTCGGCCACCGACCAGGCGTCGACCAGCTCCGGCTGCTCCTGCCGGTACCAGTCCGGCGCCGACACGCCGGCCGAGGTCAGCTCGGTCGCGGCGTCCAGGAAGAAGCCCTGCTCCTCGTCGTAGCCGACGGAGCCCAGGGCCAGCAGTGCCGCCAGAGTGGCCGGGGTGGCCTTCTCCACCAGCGCGTCGACCAGCTGCTCCACCGAGCGGTCCATGGTCTCGTCCGGGTCGCCGTCACGCTGCCAGGCCGACCGCCAGAACCCGCCGATCAGCCCCGCCGCCCACAGCTGCGCCTCGTACAGCGACTTCATGCCCAGCAGATCGTTGGCGGCGACCACCGCCGCGTCCACCGGAGACTGCGGGCGCGGGCGCTGCCCGCCCTTGCGCTTGGGCTTGCGGTTACGGCTGACCGGGCTCATACGGCGAATCGTCGCACGTTGCGTCAGGATGCGTTCTCACGGGCGTTGCGTGCGGCGTACCCGGCCAGCAACGCCGGCAGATCGTCGGTCCAGTCGGCGTCGGTGAAGCGGGCCCACGCGCGGATGGCCTCGGTCACCGCCGGCACGGCCTCGGCCGGCATGGCCACCTCCCGCGCCAGCTTGAAGATCTGCGCGTGGGCGAACTCCTCGCCGAAGTCGGTGGCGGCGCGGCCAGTGTCCTCGGCGCTGTTCACCACGAAACGCGCCCACCAGCGCGACCACTTCTCATCGGTGGCGTAGTCGGCCATGAAGCGCTCGATCACGCCCTCGTCGGTCGGGGCCGGCGGCAGGTCGGACAGCACCGCCTCCATCAGCGCCGTGCGCCCCATCAGCCTCCGGAACTGCTCGGCCGGCAGGTTCCGCTCGCTGTCGAGGTCCGGCCCCTCTGCGACGAACATGGTCACCGGGCCGAACAGGCGGTACGACACCTCGACCGGGTCGAGTTCGACGGGCTCCCCGCCGGGCGCGAACGTCTCCGCGAGCTCGCGGAGGAACTCGAGGCCGGCGTCCGGGCCGCGCACGACCACCTTGACCAGGCGCAGCAGGCCGACGTGCTCGACGATCACGCCCAGCGAGTGGTCGTCGTAGGACAGCAGCAGCGCCTCGTAGTTGCGGTTGGTGTCGGTGATCGAGCGGGCGGCGCGCAGCCGCAGCTTCAGGTCACCGGCGTACCAGGCCGGCATCGATCCGGTGGCCAACGCGAGTTCCTCGCCCAGCGCCAGGAATTCGGCCCGCGGCGTGCGTTGGCCGACCAGGCTGAGGGCCAGCGCCGCCGATGTCCCGGCTGCCCCGCCGACGTCGGCGATCTCGGACCGCAGCCGGCCGATGCCGATGTCCGGGTCGGTGCCGGTGTCCCAGGCGATGGCACGGTAGTGGCCGATCAGATCGGAAGCCCAGGTCCGGGCCTGCATCAGATTCTTGATCTCCAGCGCCTGTTCGATCGTCTCGGCCAGCGGCGACACCCGCGGCGGACGCGCCTTGCCGGTGCTGTTCTTCCTGGGCTTGCGTTTGCGGCTGGCCGGGCTCATACCTCGAGCGTGGCACGAAGCCCGGCCGCCGTACCGAAGACGGCGTCAGCCGTTAGTGGGAAATCCGAGGTCGATGCCGGACTGGCGGGGCCAGCGGGCGGTGACGGCCTTGGCCCTGGTGTAGAAGCGGACGCCCTCGGCCCCGTGCACGTGGGTGTCGCCGAACAGGGAGTCCTTCCAGCCGCCGAACGAGTAGTAGGCCATCGGCACCGGGATGGGCACGTTGATGCCGACCATGCCGACGTGCACCCGCCGCTGGTACTCGCGGGCGGCCAGGCCGTCGCCGGTGTAGACGGCGGTGCCGTTGCCGTACGGGTTGGCGTTGACCAGCCGCACGGCGTCCTCGAAGGTCTCGACCCGCACGACCGACAGCACCGGGCCGAAGATCTCCTCGCGGTAGATCGACATCTCCGGGGTGACGTGGTCGAACAGCGTTGGCGCGACCCAGAAGCCGTTCTCGAAGCCGGCGGGGGCGTAGCCGCGGCCGTCGACGACCAGGGTTGCGCCTTCGGCCACGCCGGCGTCCACAAAGGACGAAACCTTGTCACGGTGCACGCCCGTGACGAGCGGCCCCATCTGTGACGAGGTGTTGTCGCCGGGGCCGGTGACCAGCTGCCGGGTACGCACGGCGATGGCCTCGACCAGGCGGTCGGCCGCATCGTCGACGGCGACGATCACCGAGATGGCCATGCAGCGCTCGCCGGCGCTGCCGTAACCGGCGGACACGGCCGCGTCGGCGGCGACGTCGATGTCGGCGTCGGGCAGCACGACCATGTGGTTCTTGGCCCCGCCCAACGCCTGCACCCGCTTGCCGTTGGCGGTGCCGCGGGCGTAGACATGCTTGGCGATCGGCGTGGAGCCGACGAAGGAAACCCCGGCCACATCAGGGTGATCGAGCAGTGCGTTGACGGCAGTGGCGTCACCCTGCACGACGTTCAGCACGCCGTCGGGCAGACCGGCTTCCTGGAACAGCTCGGCCAGCCGCACCGACGCCGACGGGTCGCGTTCGGACGGCTTGAGCACGAAGGCGTTTCCGGCGGCGATGGCCACCGGGAACATCCACATCGGGACCATCACGGGAAAGTTGAACGGGGTGATGCCGGCGACCACGCCCAGCGGCTCGCGCACCGAGTACGCGTCCACACCGCGGGACACCTGCTCGGAGTGCTCGCCCTTGAGCAGATGCGGGATGCCGCAGGCGAATTCGACGACCTCGAGCCCGCGCTGCACCTCGCCGGCGGCGTCGGAGACGACCTTGCCGTGCTCGGCGCTGATGATCTCGGCCAGTTCGTTGGTGTGCTCGTGCACCAGCTGCCGGAAGGCGAACAGGATGCGGCTGCGGGTGGACAGCGAGGAGTCCGACCACGACTCGGCCGCCTTGGCCGCGCTGGCCACGGCCAGGTCCACATCGGACTGGTCGGCCAGCGCGACCTGCCGCGCCACCTCGCCGGTGCTCGGCCGGAAGACGTCACCGGTGCGGGTCGAGGAGCCGGTGGTACGGGCCCCGTCGATCCAGTGCGGTGTCACGTTCACGGTCAGATTCCTCCTCGGTGCGCGGTGGTCGCGCGGACCACCAGGGACGGGTGCAGCAGCTGGTGGACGGCGTCGGTCCGCCCGCGCACCCGGTCGATCAGGGCCTGTGCGGCCAGCCGGCCCATCTCGTGGCGGGGCTGGTCCACGGTGGTCAGTGAGATGTGCCGCAGCGCGGCCAGTGACGTGTTGTCGTAGCCGATCACCGAGATGTCCTGCGGCACACGGAGTCCGGCGTCCTCCAACGCGGAGATCGCGCCGACGGCGTTGTAGTCGTTGGCCGCCACGATCGCCGTGGGCAGCGGGCCGCCGGCCTCGATCAGCCCGCGTACGGCCCGAGCGCCGGCGGTGTCGGTGTACTCGCTGGACACCACGAGGGGATCCAGCCCGTGCCGCAGCATCGCGGCGACGTATCCCTTGCGCCGCAACGATGCCTGCGATCCGCCGCCGCCGTCAAGATGGGCGATGTGGGTGTGGCCGAGCTCGACCAGATGGTCGACGGCCAACCCGGAGCCGACCTCGCCGTCGTCGTTGATGGTGTCCACAGTGGACAAACGCGACGCGCGGGAGACCAGTACCAGCGGGGACTGCTCGGCCGCCTTGGCGATCGTCGACGCCGGCACCACCGGGCCGAGCAGCGCGACGCCGGCCGGCCGGAAGGACAGCAGGTTGTCGACCGCGCGGCGCTCCCGGGTCGGGCTGCGGCCGCCGGTGTTGATGATGAGGTCGAAGCCCTGCTCGGTGACGGCGGCGTCGAAACCGTCCACCACCTCGGCGAAGAAGGCGTTGTTCAGGTCGGACACCATCGCGGCCAGCACGGTCGAGGTGGCGCTGGCCAGCGACCGGGCCATCAGGTGCGGGGAGTAGCCGAGCTCCTCGGCCGCGGCCAGCACGGCACTGCGCCGCTGCTCGCTGACCTTGGGCGAGCCCCGCATGACCAGCGAGACCAGCGCGCGCGACACCCCGGCTCGCGCCGCCACGTCCTCCATGGTCGGACGGCCCAATCCGCACCTCCAGGCTTGACCGATTCAAGGTCACAAGCATGAAACCGGCTCTTGACATCCGTGTGACGCACCATACAGGGTTGGAGCGCTCCAACCAATAGAGCGCTCTAACGACCGGATGGAGATCCCGCACATGCGCATCGGAGTTGCCGGCGTCGGGCGAATCGGCGCCATGCACGCCGCCAACCTCGCCTCCCTTGACCAGGTGGACGAGGTCGTGCTGTTCGATCCGGTGCCCGGCCGCGCCGCCAGCGCCGCCGCCGAACTGGGCAACGGCACCAGCCACGTCGACGACCTCGACGCGCTGCTGGCCGCGGACGGCGTCCTGCTGGCCACCCCGACCAACACCCATCCGGAGATGCTGCGCCGCAGCATCGGCGCCGGTATCCCGGTGCTCTGCGAGAAGCCGATCGCCGGCGACCTGGCCACCATGCAGGCCCTGGTCGACGAGGTCGAGCAGGCCGGGGCCAACGTCCTGGTCGGCTTCCAGCGCCGGTTCGACCCGGCCATCGTCGAGTTGCACCGCCGGCTGCGGGCCGGTGAGGTGGGCAAGGTGTACCTGGTGCGGGCCCTGGGCAACGACGCCCAGCCGCCGGACTTCGGCTACCTGCCGGCCTCCGGGGGCATCTTCCGCGATCTTTTCGTGCACGATCTCGACGCCGTGCCGTGGCTGGTCGGCGAGCCGGTGGTCGAGGTCTACGCCTCCGGCTCGGTCCTGGTCGACCAGGCCTTCGCCGACGCCGACGACGTGGACAACGCGGTCATCACCCTCAAGTTCGCCGGTGGCGCGCACGCGCTGATCGCCGGCGGGCGGCACGACCCGCTCGGCTACGACCACCGCATCGAGGTCATGGGCAGCAAGGACTCGCTCACGGTTGGTCTAGACCCTCGCACGCCGCTGACCTCGCTGGAGTCGGACGGGCCCAAGGTGTCCATTGACGCCTACCCCGGATTCCCGGAACGATTCCGCAACGCGTACCTCAACGAGATGGCGGTGTTCGTCGACGTGGTGGCCGGTCGTGCCGACAATCCCTCCCCGGTTCGGGACAGCCTGGTCAGCCTGCGTCTGGCCGAGGCCTGCGAGCAGTCGCGTCGCTCGGGCAACCCGGTCCGGCTGCTCTCGGAGGTGGGCGCGTGACCGCGATCAAGGTGGCCGGCGCCCCGATCTCGTGGGGCGTGTGCGAGGTGCCGGGCTGGGGCCGGATGTTGCCCGTCGACCTGGTGTTGTCGCAGATGAGCGAGCTGGGACTGACCGCGACCGAGCTCGGTCCGCCGGCCTATCTGCCCGAGGACCCCGCCGTTCTGCGTGAGACGCTCAGCGGACACGAACTGACTCTGGTCGGCGGATTCCTGGCTGTCGTGCTGCACGACGCCGGCCGTACTGAGGAAACTCTGAGGGAAGCCGAGCACTCCGCGAAGGTGCTCGCCGCCGGCGGCGCCGAGGTCCTGGTGCTCGCCGCGGCAACGGGTCTCGACGGCTACGACGAGCGTCCACAGTTGACCGATGGCGAATGGACCACCCTCATCTCCACCTGTGCCGCGATCAGGGAAGTCGCGGCGCGGCACGGGTTGTCGACGGTGTTGCACCCGCACGTGGGCACGCACGTCGAACGCGGCCCCGAGGTCGAGCGCTTCCTGCTCGACTCGGATCTGCCGCTGTGCCTGGACACCGGGCACCTGCTGATCGGTGGCACCGACCCGGTCGAGCTGGCCAAGCGCCATGCCGCCAGGATCAGCCACGTGCACCTCAAGGATGTCCGGGCCGAGATCGCCGACGAGGTTCGGTCGGGTCGGCTCGGCTACGCCGACGCGGTCGCGCAGGGCATGTACGTGCCGCTGGGCGACGGCGATGTGGCGGTGGGCGCGATCGTGCGCTCGCTCCACGAGGCGGGTTACGAGGGGTGGTACGTCCTCGAGCAGGACACCGCCCTGGCCGAGGATGGCACCGAGGGGGATTCCAAGCCCCTGCGTGACACCGCTCGGAGCATCGCTTACCTCGACACGGTCGTCCGGGACCTGTAGACCGGCGGCCGCACTTCCCCAGGAGCGACAATGTTGTCCAAGAAGTCCAAGAGGATCCTGCTTGGCATGGCGGCGGCGGCCGGCGCGATCGCGCTGGCCGCGTGCAGCGGACCCGCCTCTTCCTCCAACAGCGGGTCGGCGCCGGCGAACGGCACGGCGACCGGCGGCGGTCCGATCAACGTCGCGGTGGTCACCCACGGCTCGGCCGGCGACTCGTTCTGGAACGTGGTGAAGAACGGCGCCACCGACGCCGGCAAGCAGCTGGGCGTCAACGTCACCTACAACTCCGACGGCGATCCTGGGGCGCAGTCGAAGTTGATCGACAACGCGGTCGCTCAGCACGTCGACGGCCTGGTCGTGTCCATGGCCAACCCGGACGCGCTCAAGACGTCCATCCAGGCCGCGGTCAAGGCCGGCATCCCGGTCATCACCATCAACTCCGGCCAGTCGCAGAGCGCCGCCTTCGGCGCGCTCGCGCACGTCGGCCAGGACGAGGCCATCGCCGGCCAGCAGGCCGGGGCCAAGCTCAAGACGGCCGGCAAGACCAACCTGCTGTGCGTGATCCACGAGGCCGGCAACGTCGGCCTTGCCCAGCGCTGCGACGGCGCCAAGCAGGGTTTCGGCAAGACGACCAACCTCCAGGTCGACATCAACAACCCGACCGACGTCGAAGCCAAGATCAAGGGCGCGCTGCAGACCGACCCGTCGATCGACGCGGTGCTCACGCTCAACCCGCAGATCGCGCTGTCCGCGGTGAACGCGGCCAAGGAGACCAACTCCAAGGCCACCGTGGCCACCTTCGACCTCAACTCGGACGTGGTCAGCGCGATCAAGGCCGGCCAGGTCGCCTTCGCGGTCGACCAGCAGCAGTACGAGCAGGGCTACCTGCCGATCGTGATGCTCAAGCTGTACCACGACAACGCGAACACCGTCGGCGGCGGCCAGCCCGTGCTCACCGGCCCCGGCTTCGTCGACAAGTCCAATGTGGACAAGGTGGCGCAGTATGCGGCACGGGGAACCCGATGAGTGATTTCTCGGGCACGCTGACGGCTGACGAGCGCATCGCCAGCCCCAGCCTGCTCACCCGACTGGCCATCCGGCCGGAGATCGGCGCGCTGCTCGGCGCGCTGGTGGTGTTCGTCTTCTTCACGGTGATCACCAGTCAGTTCGTGACACCGGCCGGGATCTCGACGTGGCTGGACACCTCGGCCACGCTCGGGATCGTGGCGGTGGCCGTCGCCCTGCTGATGATCGGCGGCGAGTTCGACCTGTCGGCCGGCGTGATGACCGCGTCGACCTCGCTGGTGACCGCGATGCTGGCGACCAAGCTGGGCGTGAACGTCTGGCTGGCCATCGGCGTCTCGCTGGTGTTCGCGCTGGCCGTCGGCGCGTTCAACGGCTGGCTGGTGATGCGGACGAAGCTGCCCAGCTTCATCGTGACGCTGGGCTCCTTCTTCGCCTTGCAGGGCCTCAACCTCGGCGTGACGACGTTGGTGACCGGCACCGTCCAGGTGTCGGGCATCGCCACCGCGCCGGGCTACGCCTCGGCCGGCTACCTGTTCGCGTCGACGTTCTCCCTGGGCACCACCACGTTCCCCATCTCCATCGTGTGGTGGGTGCTGGTGACGGCGATCGCCGCCTGGGTGCTGGCCAGGACCCGCTTCGGCAACTGGATCTTCGCCGTCGGCGGCTCCGCGCCCAGCTCCCGCGCGGTCGGCGTGCCGGTGGGCCGCAGCAAGATCGTGCTGTTCATGACGACCGCGGGCGCGGCCTGGCTGGTCGGCACGATCAACATCCTGCGGTTCACCACCGTGCAGGCCAACCAGGGCATCGGCCTGGAGTTCCAGTACATCATCGCGGCGGTCATCGGCGGCTGCCTGCTGACCGGCGGCTTCGGCTCGGCGGTCGGCGCCGCGATCGGCGCGCTGATCTTCGGCATGGCCAACCAGGGCATCGTCTACGCGCACTGGAACAGCGACTGGTTCAAGCTGTTCCTCGGCATCATGCTGCTGGCCGCGGTGCTGGTGAACAACGGCTTCCGGGCCAGGGCGGAAAGGGCGCGGCGATGAGCGCACTGCTTGAGGTCCGCGATGTCGGCAAGACGTACGGCAGCGTGATCGCGCTGCGGGACGTGTCCACCGTGGTCAACGCGGGCGAGGTCACCTGCGTGCTGGGCGACAACGGCGCCGGCAAGTCCACGCTGATCAAGATCCTGGCCGGGCTGCACCAGCACGACGCCGGCGAGCTGCTCGTCGACGGCCAGCCGGTGCGGCTGTCCTCGCCCCGCGAGGCACTGGACCGCGGTATCGCGACGGTGTACCAGGATCTGGCTGTCGTGCCGCTGATGTCGGTGTGGCGCAACTTCTTCCTCGGCTCCGAGCCGACGAAGGGGTTCGGTCCGTTCAAGATGCTTGACCGCAAGAAGGCCAAGGACGAGACCCGCTGGGCGTTGGCCGACATGGGCATCGACCTGCGGGACGCGGAGCAGCCGGTGGGCACTTTGTCCGGCGGTGAAAGGCAATGCGTGGCCATCGCCCGGGCCGTGTACTTCGGCGCCAAGGTGCTCATCCTGGACGAGCCGACCGCGGCGCTGGGCGTGAAGCAGGCCGGTGTGGTGCTCAAGTACGTTGCCCAGGCCCGTGATCGTGGCCTCGGCGTCGTGCTGATCACGCACAACCCGCACCACGCCTACCCGGTGGGCAACCGGTTCCTGTTGTTGAAGCGGGGCCGCAGCCTCGGTTCCTTCGACAAGAAGGACATCAGCCTGGAGGAACTGACCAGGCAGATGGCCGGTGGCGCGGAACTGGAGGCGTTGCAGCACGAACTCCGTGGTGCGGCGCAGTGAGCAGCAACGTGGAGGCGCTCACGATCGGCCGGGTCGGGGTCGACCTGTACCCGGAGCAGAGCGGTGTGCCGCTCGCCGACGTGAGCACCTTCGCCAAGTCCCTGGGCGGCACGGCCACCAATGTCGCGGTGGCCGCCGCCCGGCTCGGCCGGCGCACGGCCGTGCTGACCAAGGTCGGTCCGGACGGCTTCGGCGACTACGTGCGCAAGGCGCTGACGGGCTTCGGTGTCTCGCCGGAGTTCGTCGGCACCGCGCCGGATCTGTTGACACCGGTGGTGTTCTGCGAACTGAACCCGCCGGCCGATCCGCCGCTGCTGTTCTACCGGCTGCCGATCGCGCCGGATCTCACGCTGACCGAGGCCGACGTGCCGTGGGACGTCATCGAGGACGTGCCGCTGCTGTGGGTCACCGGCACCGGCGTGTGCACCGAACCGGCTCGCTCCACCCAGCGCAAGATCCTGGAGCGGCGGGCCCGTCGCGGACACACGGTGCTGGACCTGGATTACCGGCCGATGTTCTGGTCCGATGTGGACACCGCGCGGGCCGAGATCGGCTGGATGCTCGATCACGTCACGGTGGCCGTCGGCAACCGGGCCGAGGTCGAGGTGGCGGTGGGCACGTCCGACCCGGACGAGGCCGCCGACCGGCTGCTGGCCAGGGGGATTTCCCTTGCCCTAGTGAAGAAGGGGGCCGACGGCGTGCTCGTCGCCACCCCCGAGCACCGGGAAACCGTGACGCCGCAACGGGTCGAGGTGGTGTGCGGGCTGGGGGCCGGCGACGCGTTCGGCGGTTCGGTGATCAACGGCCTGCTGGCCGGCTGGGACCCGGTGACGATCGCCCGGCACGCCAACGCCGCCGGCGCCATCGTGGCCTCCCGACTGGCCTGCGCCGACGCCATGCCCGACGCGGGCGAGATCGAGGAGTTGCTTTCCCTTGTTGACTGACCAGCAGTGGGCCGGCCTGCTGCACACCAGGGCGACCGACCCGCAGGCGGTGGCGATCGCCTACGCCACGCGGCGGCGCCGGCCGTCACTGCTGTCCGGCAAGGGCACGCTGTTCCTGGTCGCCGCCGATCACCCAGCCCGGGGGGCGTTGGGTGTCGGCGGCGATCCGCTGGCCATGTCCGACCGCCGTGAGCTGCTTGACCGGCTGCTCACCGCGCTGGCCAACCCGGCGGTGGACGGCCTGCTGGCCACCCCGGACATCGTCGAGGAGCTGCTGCTGCTCGACGCGCTGCACGACAAGATCGTCATCGGCTCGATGAACCGCGGTGGCCTCGCCGGCGCCGACTGGGAGATCGAGGACCGGTTCACCGGCTACGACGGCCAGTCCATTTCGGACTGTCGGCTGGACGGCGGCAAGATGCTGCTGCGTATCGTGGACTCCGATGCCGGCACCATTCCCACCTTGCAGGGCTGCGCCGACGCCGTGACCGATCTGGCCGGTCAGGGCCTGATGGCCATGGTCGAGCCGCTGCCGTACACCCGTGACTCCGCAGGCAAGTTGGTGCTGCAGAAGGATGCCCAGTCGCTGGCCCGGGCCATCACCGTGGCCTCGGCGTTGGGCGTCACCTCGGCCTACACCTGGCTGAAGCTGCCGGCCCCGTCGGACCTGAAGGTGTTGGACACCACCACGTTGCCGGTCGTCGTGCTCGGCGGAGTGCCGTCCGGCAACCCGGCCGATGACCTCGCCGCCTGGGGAAATGCCTTGGCGCACCCCGTGGTTCGCGGTCTCGTGGTCGGCCGTGCGCTGCTGTACCCGCCCGACGGCGACGTCGCCGCTGCCGTGCAAAACGCCGCGAAGGTTTTGGAGGCGCTGTCGTGAGTCTGCACCGTCCACTCGGCACACTTTCCGACGGTGAGGACCCGGTTCGGCTGACGCCCGAGGCCGCCGGTTGGACATACACCGGCCTGCGGGTGCTGCTGTTGCACCCCGGCACCTCCCGTGTCATCGAAACCGGCGAGTTCGAGGCCTTCGTGCTGCCGCTGTCCGGCGGCTGCGTCGTCGAGGTCGACGGCCGGCGCTTCGAGCTGGAAGGCCGGGACTCCGTCTTCACCCGCGTCACCGACTTCGCCTACGTGCCAAGGGATGCCACCGTCACACTGTCCACGCGGGACGGTGTAGAGGTGGCCCTGCCGATGGCCCGCTGCACCCGACGCCTTGAGCCCCGGTACGGGCCGGCCGAGGACGTGCCGGTGGAGACCCGCGGCGCCGGCAACGCGACCCGGCAGGTCACCAACTTCGGCGTGCCCGGCGTGTGGGACCACGCCGACAAGCTCAACGCGTGCGAGCTCATCACGCCCGACGGCAACTGGTCCTCGTACCCGCCGCACAAGCACGACGAGGCAAGCGAGTGCGAGGTCGTCAACGAGGAGATCTACTACTTCCGCATCGCCGGGCGGGACGGGTTCAACACCTCGCGTGAGGGCTTCGGCTTGCACCGCACCTACACCGCCGACGGCTCCGTGGACGAAGACGTCGCCATCCGCGACGGCGACGTGTTCCTGATCCCGCGCGGCTATCACGGCCCGTGCGTGGCTGCCCCGGGCTATCCCATGTACTACCTGAATGTGCTGGCCGGCCCGGCGGATGACCGGTCCATGGCCTTCTGCGACGACCCCGCCCACGGCTGGATCCGCGACACCTGGGCGTCGACGCCGCTGGACCCCCGCTGCCCGGTGACCTCCGCGAAGGGACGTGTCCGATGAGGCTGACCACCGCCCAGGCCCTGGTCCGCTGGATGATCGCCCAGCGGACCGAGCTGCACGACCTCACCGAGGCCCCGCTGTTCCCCGGCGTGTTCGCGATCTTCGGGCACGGCAACGTGCTCGGCCTCGGCACCGCGCTCGAGGAGCACCGCGACGAGCTGCCGGTATGGCGTGGGCACAACGAGCAGGGCATGGCCCTGGCCGCCGTCGGCTACGCCAAGGCCACCGACCGCCGCCAGGTCGGCGTGGCCACCACGTCCATCGGTCCCGGCGCGCTCAACCTGGTCACCGCGGCCGGTGTCGCGCACGCCAACCGCCTGCCGCTGCTCCTGCTGCCCGGCGACACCTTCACCAGCCGCGCGCCCGACCCCGTGTTGCAGCAGATCGAGCCCTTCCATGACGGCACCGCCAGCGTCAACGACGCCTTCCGGGCAGTCAGCCGGTACTTCGATCGCATCACCCGTCCCGAGCAGCTGCTGGCGGCGTTGCCGCAGGTCGCGCGGGTCCTTACCGACCCGGCTGACTGCGGTCCGGTGACGCTGGCGCTGCCGCAGGACGTGCAGGCCGAGGTCTACGACTTCCCTGAGGCGCTGTTCGAGCCGGTCGTGCATCGCGTGCTGCGGCCGCGGCCCGACCTCCGGGCGGCCCGGGACGCCGCCACGTTGATCAAGGAGTCATCCCGTCCGCTGCTGGTGCTCGGTGGCGGCGTCCGCTACTCCGGGGCCGTCGACCACGCTATCGGCTTCGCCGAGAAGTACGGGATCCCGGTCACCGAGACCACAGCCGGCCGCACCCTGATCGCCCACGACCACCCCCTGCACGCCGGCCCGCTCGGCGTCACCGGCTCCAGCTCCGGCAACGAGCTCGCCGCCGAAGCCGACCTGGTCATCGCCGTCGGCACCCGGCTGCAGGACTTCACCACGGCGTCGTGGACGGTGTTCTCCCCGGACGTCCGGCTCGTCAGCGTGAACGCGGCCCGCTTCGACGCCGTCAAGCACGGCGGCCAGGCCGTCGTCGCCGACGCCCGCACCGGGCTGGTCGAGTTCCAGACCTGGCTCGACGACTGGCAGGCGCCGGCCGAGTGGACCGCGCGGGCCCAGACCGCCCGGGCTTCGTGGGACGCCCACATCGACAAGCTGCGGGCCCCCTCGGACACGCTCACGTATGCCCAGGTCGTCGGCATGGTCAACGATCAGTCCGGGCCTGCCGACTACGTGATGACCGCCTCCGGCGGCCTGCCCGGCGAGCTCATCGGCGGCTGGCGCGCTTCCGGGCCGGCCACCATGGACGTCGAGTACGGCTTCTCGTGCATGGGCTACGAGATCGCCGGCGCGTGGGGCGCGGCCATGGCCCGGCCTTCCGGCGTTGTAACAACCTTGCTCGGTGATGGGTCTTACCTGATGCTCAACTCCGAGCTCTTCAGCGCCGCCTTCGCCGGCCACGGCTTCGTCGCCGTCGTCTGCGACAACGACGGCTACGCCGTCATCCACCGGCTCCAGACCGGCCAGGGGGCCGCCGGCTACAACAACATGTACGCCGACTGCCGGACCTCACTGGCCGAGCCCCCTCGCGTCGACTTCGCCGCCCACGCCCAGGCCCTCGGCTGCGCCGTCTTCCCCGCCGACGCCGGCTCCTTCCCCGCCCGGTACGCCGCGGCGCGGGAGGCCGCCGCTCAGGGCAAGGTCGCCGTCGTGACCGTGCGGACCCATCCCTCCTCCTGGACCGAGGCCGGCGCGTGGTGGGAGGTCGGCGTGCCCGAGGCGGCCCACCGCCCCGAGGTGCTGGCGGCCCGGGCCGAGCTCGACGAGGCCAAGTCCCACCAGGTCCGCTACCTGCGCCAACCCTAGGATCGACAGCGAGAAGCCTCCCCGTGGCACGCCACGGGGAGGCTTCTCACATGTCGACCTGGTGGTGCCTATGCCCGGGGGACCCGGGTCGCGGTGGACCGGCGGGTCTGGGGGTAGGCAAAACGGAGGGCTGGGCGGCCGGTCACCCGGCAGCCCAACCCTCGCCATGTCGCAGACGCGTCAACGACGGTAGTCGTCGTAATCGTCGTCGTACGGGTCGTCCGTCTGCTCATCGTCCGGCGGACCCACCGCGGACTGCTCGCCGCCCGACAGCTCACGCTGCAGCGCGTCGAAGTCCGTGTTGTGGGAGCTGTACTTGAGCTCTCGGGCCACCTTCGTTTGCTTGGCCTTCGCTCGGCCGCGCCCCATGGCTCGACCCCCTCGCACAGGGACGGGGGCGGCCGGGGGAATCGGCGGCCCCACTCGTCACGACAACTGGTTCCTGGTAACTACCGTACCGTGTCGATGGGGTTCGATGCGACGCGGCTTGCCTGTGGACCGCGCGACACCTCACCGACGCCCGGTCGGGGCGTCGATCGTGGCACGATTCCGGTGTGCCCCGCCCGTTCTCCGCTTACCTCCGAGTGTACGAACCGTTGTCGGCCTTCGACGCTGAGTTGGCCGACCGGTTGCGCCAGGCCGTCGCCGACGGGCCGCTGAGCAGGGCGGAGGTCGGCGACCGGGAGCGTGAGCTGTGGCTCCGATCACAGCTGGCCACGCCGCCGCGGCTGCTGCCGGGCGAGCTGTCCGACGGGCGTCCGGCCCCCAACGCCCCGCTCGACGTGCTGGTGCTCGACCCGGCCGAGGTGCCGACCAGTGACAGCGCCACCGTGGGCCCCGGACCGCTGGTCTGCCCGCTGGACCTGCGCCCCCGCTCCGCCGCGGCCCTGGTGGGCTTCCTGAGCACCTCTTCGGGCGTGTTGAAGGCGGCTGCCCTGACCATCCCGGCCGACATCGCCCGTACCCGGGCCGGCGCGGTCATGGCCGAGCTGCACGGCGGGGCCGTGCATGTGGTCTCCACCACGTGGACCGTGCCGCTGCCGTGGTTCTCCCTCGTCGACCCGGACAGCCGGCACGTCATCCTCGCCCCGCGCGAGGACGGCGAACGGCAGGTCGCGTGGCGGATCGCCATGGCCGACGCCCGTCGACGGGTGGCCCGTGCGCACTCCGTGGTCCGCGAGTCGCTCGGCGACAACGGCCCGGCCCGGGTGCTCAAGGACACCGGACGGTGGCTGGAGCACTTCCACCCGCACTCCGCCGTCGAGCTCGACTACGGCGGGCTGGTGCAGCTGCTGGACGACGAGACGCTGCTCGAGGACACCTCGGCTCAGGACGTGCACGCCATCGTCGACGCCATGGAGTCCGGCGACTCCGACGAGGTCGCCTCCCGCTACGAGCAGCTCCGCGACTTCTGGGGCGAACTAGCCGGCAAGGAACGCCTCGGCTGACCCCAAGTCAAGTTTGGAACGGACCGTTCCGAAACTCGGAGTTTAGGAACGGCGCTTTCATGCCGCGTTTACTCCGCGTCGCGGGGGTTCGCTCGTTGGCCAGGAGCTCGTCGACCGAGGCGCTGCCGCGCTGGTAGCGGCCGGCGATCTCGGCGTTGAGCCGGTCCATCACCGTCTGCACCTCGCGGCGGCGGGCCGACACCGAGGCCTCCTCGGCCACGAAGGCCTGGCGGGCCTGGTCCAGCTTCTCGTCCGACAGGGACGCCACGTCCGACAGGTCCACGTCCGACACCAGGGCCTCGACGTGCCGGCGGTGCGCCTCGGCGCGAGACGGCTCCATCGTCTGGTAGCGGCCGAGACCCGTGGCCGGGCCGACCGCGTTCTCGGACAGGATCGACACCAGCCGGTCCACCACGGACGCGCCGCTGCCCTCGACTCTGCGCTGCTGCTCCGCCTTCACGATGTCGATTCGGGCGTGCAGCAGCCGACGCAGGTAGGACAGGTCGGTCTCCTCCTGCGCCGTCTCATCGCGCAGCGCGCGGACCTCATCGAGCGGACGCTGCTCGACACCGGCCGTGTAGTCCGGCGCGAGCACCCGGTCGATGCGCCGCCGCCCGCCAGGACGGACCTCGATCACACCGCCATCCTGAAGCACGTGGGCGTCACCCGCCAACACCTAGGAGTCGGTTTCAACCGGACCGTTGCACTCCGAGCAGCTTGCGGACCTCGTCCGCGGCCATCGGCGGGCGCTGGGCTATCCGGGCGAGGCCACTGGCCCTGGCCACCAGCTGAGCGTTGTCGCGGACCCGTTCGCCCCGGGCGTAGGACACCGTGTCCTCCATCCCCACACGCAGATGCCCGCCCGCCGAGAGCGCCGCGAACATCACCGGTATGGAGGAGCGGCCGATCCCCGTCGCCGAGAACGTCGCCCCGTCCGGGATCGCCCGCAGCGCCGCCGCCAGCGTCTCGGTGTCGCCCGGCATGCCTCCCGGAACCCCCATCACCAGGTCCACGTGCACGTGCCCACCGGCCGGCAGCCCATGCTGGTCCAGCAGCCTTTTCAGACTCGTCAACTGGCCGAGGTCGAAGATCTCGTACTCCGGCACGATGCCCCGGTCCCGCATCCGCTTGTGCAGTTCGACGATGAACTCCCAGCGGTTCATGAACACGTCGTCGCCGAAGTTGACGGTGCCCATCGTGCAGGAGGCCGAGTCCGGGCCCGCTTCGAGCACCCGCAGCCGGTTCTCCTCCGGGTCCGTCACCGCGCCCCCGGTGGACAGCTGCACCACCAGGTCCGTCTCCGCCCGCAGCGCCGACACCGTCGCCTTGAGCAGCCCCAGGTCCAGCGTCGGCTTCGTGTCCGTGCCCCGGATGTGCACGTGGATCATCGACGCGCCCACCCGCTCGCAGTCCTTGGCCGTGCTCACCAGCTCGTCCAGGGTCACCGGCAGATTCGGCACATCGGCCTTGGCATGCTCGGCCCCGGTCGGGGCGACGGTGATCAGGGTGCCGGGCGAAGTCAGCGCTGACATGCACCGATCCTCGCACGCGAGCCCCTACCGACGGAAGATTTCCCGCCGAACCCCAACTTTAACGCAAAATCAACAGTGAGGACCGTGGCGGCATCACAGCCTCCGGCCCAGCCACAGCCCCCAGCCCAACCCTGGGGGGCGTCCCCAGGCCCAGTCTATCGGGGGTGAGGGGCGCGAAGGGGTGGCGAAGATCGAGATGTGGATAAGTCGGGGGCTGTGGATAGACGGACGTGTGCTCGGCCTGGCGGTCACGGCCCGCCCGACCCCGACCTCACAACCCCCTACCGGCCTATCGCCCCAGGTTGCGGACGGCTTCGCGGCCGAGGGCGGCGTTGTCCGGGGGAACGGAGTCGGGGTCGATGGAGGCGGCGACCGGTTCCTCGGCAGGGCCGGCGAGCAGGGCGGCGTCCAACGGAACCGAGCGCTTGATCAAGGCCAAGGCGATGGGGCCGAGCTCGTGGTGGCGGACGGCGGAGCCGATGCGGCCGACGACCTTGCCGTCGAGGGTGACGGGGTCGCCGGTCTCGGGAAGGGCGTCCAGAGAACCGTCGAGGTGGAGGAGCAGGAGCCGACGGGGCGGGCGGCCGACGTTCTCGACCTTGGAGACGGTCTCCTGACCTCGGTAGCAGCCCTTGTTGAGGTGCACGGCGGTGCCGATCCACCGGGCCTCGTGCGGAATGGTCCGGTCGTCGGTGTCGACGCCCAGACGGGGGCGGAGCAGCTCGACGCGGAGGGCCTCGAAGGCCAACGAGCCGGCGGGCCGGGCCCCGGCGTCAACCAATCGGGTGAACTCGGCGTCCTTCGACGCCCGGGGGACGAGCAGGTCGGCGCCCCACGGCATGGGACGGACGAGGCCGCCGAAGGTGACCAACGACGGAGTCGCGGGACCGACGACGGACAGCACGGCGATCTCGGAGGTGGCGTCCCGGGGCTCGACCTTCGACCAGAACTTCATCGACGACAGGTACGCCAGCAGCGCCTTGCCGGTGCCGGGCTCGACGTCAAGCCAAGCGGTGCCGTCGAAGTCGGTGAGCACGGCATGGTGCTCGACCCGGCCCTGAACGTCGAGCACCAACAGCTCGGTGGTCTCGCCGTCACGAAGGTCGAGCACGTGCTGACTGGTCAGGTTGTGCAACCACGTCAGCCGGTCCTCGCCGGGCACGGCGATGACCTCACGGTTGGAGCGGTCGACGACGACCGCCGAACGAGCGGCGAACCGCTGCTCGGCGAAGGGGTCGCCGTAGTGCCACGGCACACCGGCATCGACAGAACCGGCGGGGGCGTCAACGGCGGTCACACAGACTCCTCAGAAGAAGAACACTGCCGGCACAGGCCGGACAAAGCGAGATGGCTGGCGTCGAGCTGGAAGCCACGGCCGCGGCTGAGCCGGCTGGCCAGGTCGTCCAGCAGGTCGCACGGCACCTCGTCGACCTGCCCGCAGTTGTGGCAGACGAGGTGCACGTGCTCGTGCTCCTCGACGGAGTAGGACGGCGCGCCATGGCCGAGATGGGTGTGCCGGACCAGGCGCAGCTTCTCCAACAGCTCAAGGGTCCGGTAGACGGTGGTGATGTTCACGGTCGGCGTCACGCGCTGCACCCGCTGGCAGATCTGCTCGGGCGTGGCGTGCTCGAGCTCACGGACGGCGTCCAGCACCAACTGTCGCTGAGGGGTCATCCGCAGCCCGCGCTCGTGCAGCGTGCGGCGCAGCCGCGCGGCCTCCTCGGGGCTCACGGTCTCCACACCCCCAGAATAGGACGCGAAGCCCTGAGTAGGCTCGGCCCATGCGCGTGCTGGCCTTCCTGGACGGAACGACCGCGGACCCCGAGGCCCCGCTGCTGCGGGTGGACGACCTCGGTCTGCTCCGCGGCGACGGTGTGTTCGAGACGATCCTGGTGGTCGACGGCAAGCCGAGGGAGCTGGCTCCGCACCTGGACCGGCTGGACCGCTCGGCGGCCATGCTGGAACTGCCCGAGCCGGACCGGGCCGGCTGGGAGCGGGCGGTCGACGCGGTGATCAACAACTGGTCGGGCGGCAAGGACATGGCGCTCAAGCTGGTGCTGACCCGCGGCAACGAGTACGGCGACGGCACGCCGACGGCGTTCGCGATGGGCCTGCCGATCGCCGACAAGGTGCTCAAGCAGCGGGCCGAAGGCATCGCGGTGGTCACGCTGGAGCGCGGCTTCGAGCCGGGCCTGGCCCAGCGCGCCCCGTGGCTGCTGCTCGGGGCGAAGTCGCTGTCCTACGCGGTGAACATGGCCGCGGTGCGCTACGCGGCCCGTGAGGGCGCGGACGACGTGATCTTCACGGCGGCCGACGGTTCGGTGCTGGAAGGCCCGACCTCGACGCTGGTCCTGGTCCGCGACCGCACGCTGGTCACGCCGCCGTCGACGATCGGCATCCTGCCCGGCACCACCCAGGCGGCGCTGTTCCGCGCGGCCGAGCGGGCCGGCTGGTCGATCAAGGTGGAGCCGATCCCGGCCGCCGACCTGCTCGAGGCCGAAGGCCTGTTCCTGGTGTCCAGCGTCCGCTGCGTGACCCGCATCCACACCCTGGACGGCCAGCAGCTCAAGGACTCCAGCGCCCTGCTGCGTGAGCTGACCGCGCTCTACGAGTCGGAGTACTGACAAGGTGGGGCGGCGAAAGCCGCCCCACCTCAGCACATCAGTGCAGACCACCGTCCACTGCGGACATCAGGGTGCCGGTGTCGCCGGACATCTCCCAGATCATCGCGCCGAGCAGGCCCTTGCTCTTGATGTAGGCCATCTTCTGTCCGATGGACCAGGTGTCGTCGAACGACCACCACTGGTTGCCGTCATAGCCGTACGTCGCGACGGCCTGGGTGTTGTGGTAGACGGTCATGGGCACGGCGCCGATCAGGTTGCTGTAGCCCCGAGTTCCGGCCTCCTCGGCGAACTGTCCTGGCGCGGCCCCATGTGCGGCCTGCCATTCACCATGGGCGCCGCCATCGGTGACGCCCTGCCAACCTCGACCGTAGAACGGGATGCCCACGGTCATCTTCCGGGGATTGACCCCCGCCGCCAGATAGGTCTGCACGGCGCCGTCCACGCTGAAGTGGAACGAGTACGGGTCGTTGCTGGCCGGGTACAGGTTGGCCTGGTCGCCGGTCTGGTTGGGCTCCCACGAGTTGTCGCTGCCGGAGCCGTGGAAGTCGTAGCCCTGCACGTTGAACATGTCCAAGGATCGAGCGGTCTGCGGCAGGTCCCAGCCCTCGCTGACCTTGGTCGGGTCGGCGGGAGTGAACGCGGACAGCTGGTACCGCTTGCCGTTGGCAGCGCCGAGAGCGTCGAGCTCGGTACGGAACTCGGCCAGCAGTGCGGTCAGATTGGCCTTGTCCGCGGCGTTGTAGTGGTTGCCGGGATGACCGTTGGCGTCGCCCGGCCATTCCCAGTCGATGTCGACGCCGTCGAAGATGCCGGCCGCGACACCGGCCCCGCCGGCCCCCTCGGTGACGGGCAGGTTGCCCTTGATCCACGTGTCCAGGCACGAGGCCACGAACTTCTTGCGCGACGCGTCGGTCTTGGCCACGTCGGAGAAGTACTTGGAGTACGTCCAGCCGCCGATGGAAACCAGGATCTTCAGGTTGGGGTAGAGCGCCTTGAGTTCCTTGAGCTGGTTGAGGTTTCCACGCAGTGGCGCGAAACCGTCGTCGGCAACGCCGTTCACGGCCTGGGCCGCGGCGAACGGCCGGCCGTAGTCGGCGTCGGCGTCGCCGGCCCCGTCGCCCTGGCTGGGGTCCTCGGGATCGGCTGTGGTGCCGCGAGTGACGCCACTCAGACACGTCAGATTGACCGGGTCGATGTTCTCGAAGGCATACAGCAGATGCGTCAGCTTCGCTGCCGCGCCAGTGGTCACCAGGTTCTTGACGAAGTACTGGCGGCCGTAGATGCCCCACTGCACGAAGTAGCCGACCTTGGCGTAACCGCTGCCGATCACGTCGGTTGTGCTTGCGGTGACGGCATTGCTGGCCGCGGACACGTTGTCGTAGCCGTCACGGGCCTTCACGCTGAATGTGTACTGAGTGGACGGACTGAGACCGGTCACCGTCGCGGAGGTGCCAGTGACGGTGGTGGCGACAGCGGATCCGTTGAACACGTCGTACGACACCACACCGGTGTTGTCGGTGGAGGCCGACCAACTCAGTGAGATGGACACCGAATCCTTGCCGGTCACGGCCAGATTCGTTGGCGCGGAAGGAGGTTGCGTGTCGGCCGAGGGGTCGTTGGTCGTCACGGTGACTGGCGCGCTCGCCGCCGATGACGTGCCATGCGTGTCCTTGGCCTTGACTGTGAAGGTGTACGCAGTCTTCGGCGTCAGGCCGGCGATCGCCGTGGACGTGCCAGTCACCGAAGCGGCCAACGCGGAACCGTTGAACACGTCGTAGCCGGCGACGGGCAGATCCCCTGCGGTGGCGGCATTCCAGGCCAGCAGCACGGTCTTGGTGGTCTTGGCCGTGGCGTGCAGGTTGGTCGGCGCACCCGGTGGCGCGTCGGCGGATCCGTCGCACTTCACGTCGTTGACCCGGCATTTCTGTGGGCTGCCCGAACCGGTGACGGTGAACGTCAGGCTGTAGGGCTCGGTGCTGCTGTGGGCCTTCACCACCGTGTTGTAGTAGGCCGGACTGGCCACCACATGGGTGCCGGTCTGGGTCACGGTGCCGTTCTGGCCATTGCTGACCGTTGTCCCGCTCGGGAGGTCGAAGGCCAGCGACCACGACTTCAGGTCGGTGTCGGAGTTGTTGGCCACCACGTACTTTCCGGTGGACCCGGACTGCGAGTACTGCGCGGTCAAGGACGCCGACGGCGGCGGGGTCGTTCCACCGGACCCATCGCAGTTGACGCCGTTGAGCAGGCAGTTGGTCGGCGCGGCGGCCGAGCTGAGGGAGAAGGACAGGCTGTACGGCTCGGTGTTGCCATGCGCGGCAACGGTGTTGATGTAGTACGCGGGAGTGGCCGTGACATGCGTGCCGGCCTGGGTCAGGGTCCCGTTCTGCGGATTGCTCGCGGTGACGCCGGCCGGCAGGTCGAAGGCGATCGACCAGCCGGTGATCGCCGCGGCCGTCGAGTTGGCCACGACGTACTTGCCGCCGCCGGCCGAGGCCGTGAAGGTGGCGGTGAGGCCGGTCGTCGCGGCGGCCTGAGGGGCCAGTGCGACGGCGGCGCCTAACGTCAGCAGGGTTGCCGAGAGCAGTGCAAGCTTGCGCATGGTGCTCCTACGGTCCAGGCGGCGGCCCGTTCTGAACAGTAAAGTGGCCTAGACCACTGCGTCAACGGAGCGGGTGCAGCCGAACGGGTGTTCCCGGCCGGGCCTGGGCCAGCAGGGGCAAGGCGTCGGCGGTCACTACGCCGATCACCGGATAGCCGCCCGTGACGGGATGATCGGCCAGGAACAGCACCGGCCGGCCGTTGGCCGGCACCTGAACCGATCCGGTGATCACGCCTTCGCTGGGCAGCTCGCGTGACTCGAACGCGGCGGCACGACGCAACGCGTCGCCGTCCAGCCGCAGCCCGACCCGGTTGCTCTGCTGGGAAACCGTCCACCGGCCGGCCGCCAGCTGTGCATGGGCGTCGTCGAACCAGTCGTCACGGGGACCGAGCAGCACCGGCACCACGAGCTCAGCCGGCGCAACGGAAGGCGACAACACGTCCGCGCCCTCGGGCAAGCCATGGGTATCACCGAGCGGCAGGACATCGTTGGCCCGCAAGGGATCCGGGCCGATGCCGGAGAGAACGTCAGTAGCCCGGCTGGAAAGCTGCAACGGCACGTCGATACCGCCGGAAACCGCCACGTAGCAACGAAGTCCGCCTACTGGCGCACCGAGCACCAGCACGTCGCCGGCGCTGAGGTGGACCGGCGCATGCGAGTCGACGAGGTGATCCCCGACCGACACCAGCACGCTCGGCCCGGTGACCGCGACCGTGCAGGAACAGTTGGCGCGCAACTGAATCCGGCCGAGCAACGCCTCGATCCCGGCTGCCGACTCGGGATTGCCGACGAGCCGGTTGGCCAACGTCAACGCCGGCACGTCCAGCGCACCCGACGGCGGCACGCCCAGATGGGCGTTGCCGGGACGGCCAAGGTCCTGGATCAGCGTCTGCGGACCGACGCGGAGCACGGTCAGCGAGCGGCTCACGAAGCCACCTCGAACCGGACGTGGTCACCGGGCGCCAACAGAGCCGGGTCAGAACGCTTGGGGTCGAACAGAATCGCCGTCGTACGGCCGACCAGCCGCCAGCCGCCGGGCGACGCCGTCGGATACGCCCCGGTGAATTCCCCCGCGATACCAACGGATCCGGCCGGCACGCGAGTACGCGGACTCTCCAACCGGGCCTGTTGCAACGGTTCCGGCAACCCGACCAGGTAGCCGAAGCCGGGCGCGAAGCCGCAGAAGGCCACCGTGTACTCGGCCCCGCTGTGCAGGGCGACGACCTCGTCGATGGAAAGCCCGGCGGTCGAGGCCACCAACGAAAGATCAGGCCCGTCGTAGACGATCGGCAGCCGGACCTGACGCGGCGTGCGATCCGGCGGGTGCGACAGGTCGGCCGCCTCGACCACGGCCCGGGCGCGCGCCAGCCCGTCCGAGCCGGGACGGACGGCGATCAGCACGGTGGTGGCCGCCGGCACCAGCTCGACGACGTCCGGCAGGTCGGCGACCAGCAGCGCGCCGTGCAGCGCCTCCACCTCGGCCAGCGAGTCCAGCTCGACCAGCATCGCGTGCCGGCCACACCGCCGCAGGCGCACGCGTCAGCCGACGACGCGCTCGAGCTGCGCCGAGACGTGCGGCTGGAGGGCCTCGCCGACCATCGCCCGCTCCTCCACGTAGGCCAGGTCGCCGTCGTTGACCAGCCCGTACAGGCGCTTGGCCGCGGTGACCTCCTTCGCGGTGGAGGTGCGCATCACGATGTCGGTGGCCATCTCCCACGAGGTCTGGCTGAGCGGCGTGCCGTAGTAGATCTCGACCACGCCGGTGGCGTGCGTGACCAGCACCTCGATGGTGTCGTCGGCCTGCGGCCGCCAGAAGCCCGACTCGCGGGCCGCCGGCCGGATCACCTTGCCCTGCTCGTCGAGCAGCCATGACCGGGCCTCGTAGGTCAGGAACGGCCGGCCGTCGTGCGCGAAGGTGATCTGCTGGCCGAAGCGGAACGGGCCGTCGATCGTCGGATAGACGATCTGGCCCTCGCCGCGCCACACGCCGACCAGCGGCAGCAGCGCCAGGCAGGCGTCGTTGAGGTTCGGGCCGAGCCGCAGGTTCGCGGTGTCGCCCGGGATCGGCAGGTCGTCGAACTGCGGCAGGTTGCGGTCGCGCGTGGTCTCCGCGCGCTGCTCGGCGGCGCGTACCGCGGCGTCACCGCTGCCGAACTCTGGCTTCGTCATGGCTCAGCGGTGGTCCTGGAGCAGGCGGTACACGACGTACACCGAGAACCAGCCGATGGCGATGCACACCAGCACCATCAGGATCGTGAAGAAGAGTTCCACGTGCTCAGAATAAGGCCGGAGGCCCCAGCCAGCAGTGACTGGGGCCTCCAACGAGCCGTGTTTCAGGCCACCGCGACCTGGAGCTGGTGCAGGCCGGGGCCGTCGGCCGTCACCTGCGTCTCGCCGGTGCCGCTGCGGTGCAGCGCGCGCACCGTCCACGAACCCGGCGCCGCGAAGAAGCGGAAGTCACCCTGCTCGGAGGCGACGACCTCGGCGGTGAACTCGCCCGAGGAGTCGAGCAGCCGCACGAACGCCCCGCCGACCGGCTGGCCGCCGGCGGAGACCGTGCCGGTCAGCACGACCTCCTTGCCCGGGTCGATGTTGGCCGGCAGTGCCGTGCCCTGCTCCGGAGCCCCACACCCTGCTGCGGTCATGTCAGTCCCTCTCATTCACTGCCGAGCGCGACCGGCACGCCGACCAGCGAGCCGTATTCGGTCCAGGAGCCGTCGTAGTTCTTGACGTCGGTGTGGCCGAGCAGCTCCCGCAGCACGAACCAGGTGTGCGAGGAGCGCTCGCCGATGCGGCAGTACGCGATGGTGGCCTTGCCGCCGTCGAGGCCGGCGTCGCCGTAGATCTCGCGCAGCTCGTCGTCGGAGCGGAAGGTGCCGTCCTCGTTCGCGGCCTTGCTCCACGGCACGTTGATCGCGCTGGGGATGTGGCCGGCCCGCTGGGCCTGCTCCTGCGGGAGGTGGGCCGGCGCGAGCAGCTTGCCGCTGAACTCGTCGGGGGAGCGCACGTCGACCAGGTTCTTGACGTTGATCGCGTCCACCACTTCCTGGCGGAAGGCGCGCAGCGTCAGGTCCTGCTCCTGGGCCTTGTACTCGGTGGCCGGGCGGCTCACCGCGTCCTTGACCAGCGGGCGGCCGTCCAGCTCCCACTTCTTGCGGCCGCCGTCGAGCAGCTGCACCTTGTCGTGGCCGTACAGCTTGAAGTACCAGTACGCGTAGGCGGCGAACCAGTTGTTGTTGCCGCCGTACAGCACGACCTGGTCGTCGTTGCCGATGCCGCGGGCCGACAGCAGCTTCTCGAAGCCCTCACGGTCAACGAAGTCCCGGCGCACCGGGTCCTGCAGGTCGGTCTTCCAGTCCACCTTGACGGCGCCGGGGATGTGGCCGCCGTCGTAGGCGCTGGTGTCCTCGTCCACCTCCACGAAAACCACGCCGGGGGTCTCGAGGTTGTCCTCGGCCCACTGCGCCGAGACCAGCACGTTCTCGCGACTCATCGATCGGCTCCTTCGCCGGGTTGGGGGATCGGTTTACTTGCCGGTGGCCGGCGCGAACCGGCGGATGATCAGGTACATCTCGCAGCCGAGGCAGAAGCCGAAGGCCGCGTTGAGGAACGCCGCGACCAGCGCCAGCGCGGTGGCCACGGTGCCGAGGACCGGCAGGCCGGCCAGGTAGCCGACCGTGCCGACCAGGGCGAAGACGAAGCCGACGGTCTGCGCGAACTGCGGCGGGGCCGCGTCCTCGCGCTCGTCGGTCGGGCCCAGCCGCGGTGCGACGAAGCGCCGGTAGAGCAGGCCGTACGGGGCGTGCTGGAGTCCGAGGAAGCCGCCGATGGCGAAGACCACGGTCTGCGCCGCGAGCAGCGGCCACCATCCGGTGGCCAGCACGACCGCGAGCACGACCGTCGTGATCCAGGCGCCGAAGCGCGGACCTCGGGGATCGATCTGGGGTGCGGACATGGAACAGCCTCCTGACCGGGGGACCTCTAGGCGTGCGGGGTCCAGCGGGACGTCAGGCGTCGGGCCTCGGACGTCCGGTCAGAAAGGCCGACACAGGCTGCTGCGCACGCGGCAGAGATCCACCGCGCGTCGCTTGGTCAGCAGCTGGGCCATACGGCGGAGACTACCCGCTGCTCCCTCCTGGTGGGAGGGCCGTCCACCAGATGGAATGGCTCGTGAATCGATAAAGCTCGGTCGGCCGAGCCATTCGATCACGATCGCGGTCCGATCGGGCAGGTCGAGGCTCATGTCAGGTAGGCCTGGAGCACCACGGCCTGTCTGATTTGACTGAACGTGTCGGTACGATCGCCCAGTGTCACCAGGGTTCACCGCTGAGAGGCCGTCGTGGTCACGTGATGCGGTCTGGGCCGCTGAGGTCGGTCGGGAGATCGACCCGGATGCGACCGACCCGCGCACCCATGTGACCACCGGGGTTCTGGTGGACGACGACGGACACCGGTTCGACGAGCCACTGGTCAGCGGTGAGAGCAGTGAGTGGTTCGTGAAGGCCGATGCCCACCTGCGTGGGTATCTGAAGGCGCCGGCCGTGCGCAACCCCCGGCTGGCGGCTGTGCCCTCCGCCAGCCATGTCGAGGTCCATGCGGCGATGATCATGCTCGAGCGGGGCCTGACCCATGCCACTCTCGTGATCAATAACGACAGGATCTGCCGAGGGCTCTTCGGTTGCCGGCAGGCCGTGGCCGCTGTGCTGCCCGAAGGCAGTTCGCTCACCGTGTGGACGCGAGGCGCCCAGGTACCCTCAGAGCTCGAAGGGAGGCGGCGAGCATGATTCTCAGCGCGGTGCACGACGGTCTCTGGAAGCACGCCAGCACGCCGGATGAGATCGAGGCCCTGCTGCACGAACTTGTCTACCGGGCCAACCCGCGCCATCCGAGTGACGTCGTGCTCGCGGACACGCCCTTCGACGACGATTCCGTGGATCAACCGGCTCAGCTGTTGCGGGTGAGCGCCAACCCGGAGGCCGGGGTGGCGGCGCTGCTGTGGTTCCGCAACGCGGCCGACGGCGAGATGTGGGTCTCCTACAACCCGCACCCGCCGCTTGAGGACCCCTGGTTGGCCAGCGACGTCGACACTGCCCGCTACCACGATCGTTTTACGGCGATTCCGCTGGATCAGGCCCATGCTGCGCTGACACAGTTCGTGGCCAGTGGCGGGCAACGGCCGTCGAACGTCCAGTGGGTGACGGGCGACTACTACGGTCGAATCACCCAGGCCTTGACGCCGGCCTCGCCGGTGCACGCGGCGTGAGGTCCGAGGCCGCCCGACTCTGATCACGCCAGATGGGGTCGGAGGGCCTCGACGAGGACGTCGCGCTTGGGCACGCCGCCCACGCGCAGCAGCTCGGCGCCGTCCGGGGCGTAGGCGACGGTGGTCGGGGTGCGCAGGACCTTCAACGAGGTGGCGACCTCGGGCAGGTCGGTGAGGTCGAGCTCCCGGTGCGAGAGACCGTCGGTCTTCGAAGCCAGGTCGGACAGGATGACGCGGGTGTGCCGGCACGGGGCGCAGAAGGTGGTCGACAGCTGCACCAGCGTCACGGGAGACGCCGGGTCGATCAGCTCACGCACCTGCGCGGGCAGGTCGGCAACCGCCTTGCGAGAACGCACTCGACCGTCCCGTCCGCGGAGCAGGAAGCCCAGCACGGTGGCGGCGGCCAACACCGCCAGCAGCACCCACACGCCGGTCATCCGATCCCGCTCCTCCCGCTGCCCAACTGCACGTTCGTCGCCTTGCCGCTCACCGCGAAGGCGTTGCTGTCCACGCTGACCTTGGTCGGCACGACGGTGAACGGCAGTGCCTTGCCCAGGTCCAGCTCGGTCGACAGCGCGGCGATGATCGGCTGCTGGAACGTCTCCGGAACCTTCAACGCCGTGACCCCGTCCACCAATTCCAGCCGCGTCGGCTGGACCTGGATCTTCGTGCCGGACAGGCCGAGCAGGCCGAAGGCGTTGATCTTCAACGGGTGGCCGGCCACGGTCACGTTGAACGACAGCCGCACGCCGACGCTGGTGTCGGTGTACGGGTTGGTCGTCGGAGTGGGCGTCGGGGTCGGGGTGGGGGTGTCGTAGAGGGTGTCCGGCGAGGTCGGGCCGATGGTCAGGTTGGAGACGCCCAGCGCCTGGCCGACGTCGGTGGCGTTGAACGCCCGGTTCACGTCGGCGGCGCTGATCTTGACCTGGCCCTCCACGTTGCTGATCGTGACCGACCGGGCCGAGCCGGACACCAGCTCGGACAGCGGCACCTTCACGTCGTAGAGGTCGGCCTTGACCTGGAGGTCACGCAGCGTGTCGCCGATCGGGATGCCGTTGGCCTCGATCTCGATGTCCTGGTAGTCGCCGCGGGCCGCCTGAAGCATGAACGGGAAGCCGTGGATGGTCACCGACGGGTCGTCGGCCAGCTTCAGCTCGGTCCGCATCTTCTTGGACACCTGGTACTCAGCAACCGCGGCGAAGGTGAAGTCGGCCGCGACCAGCAGCGCGGCCAGCACCAACAGCAGCGCGACCAGCACTTTCCACCGTCGGCCGGTGCGCGGACGGGACGCAGTGGTCATCGCCGGTATCTCCCCACCTGTGTTAATTCGTGTGACGCGCGTGTTTCGGCCCGGCTCGGGGCTGGTCACGGCAGGTATTCTCCCGGACATCCGCAGGCAACGGGGCCTGGCCACCGTACGCCGCTTTCCCGACCACCGGTGGTCGGGTCGCGGCGCGCGAGAGGAGGCGGCTTGCCCATGGGTGTAGATCTGCTGCTGTTGACCGGGGATCCGGACCCGTCGTCGGTGCTGCCGGCGCTGTCGCTGCTGCCGCACGTGGTGCGTCCGCTCGCGCCCGAGGTGTCCGCGCTGCTCGAGGCCGGTCCACACGACGCCGTGCTGGTGGACGCCCGAGGTGACCTGGCCGGCGCCCGCTCGCTGTGCCGGCTGCTGTCCAGCAGCGGCATCGAGGTCCCGGTTGTGGCGATCGTCACCGAGGGCGGCCTGGTCGCCGTCACCGCCGACTGGGGCGTCGACGAGATCCTGCTGCCCAACGCCGGCCCGGCCGAGGTCGACGCCCGGCTCCGGCTGGTCAGCTCCCGCCGCAAGCCGGAGCAGTCCGGCGCGGCCGGCGCCATCCAGCTCGGCGAGCTGGTCATCGACGACGCGACCTACACGGCCCGGCTCAAGGGCCGGCCGCTCGAGCTCACGTACAAGGAGTTCGAGCTGCTCAAGTACCTCGCCCAGCACGCGGGCCGGGTGTTCACCCGGGCCCAGCTGCTCCAGGAGGTCTGGGGCTACGACTTCTTCGGCGGCACCCGCACGGTCGACGTGCACGTCCGGCGGCTGCGGGCCAAGCTCGGCCCCGAGCACGAGCTGATGATCGGCACCGTGCGCAACGTGGGCTACAAGTTCGTCCGTCCCTCCCGGCCCGGCGCCCGCACCGGCGGCGGTGTCGGCGTCGACCACGACACGCACGACGATTCGGAGTCCGACGCCTTCCGTGCGCTGGCCCAGCAGTTCCGCTGACCGGTAGCGTCGGACCACGTGGCAGAGCTGACGGGGCGGAACCGGCTGACCGCGGTCGAGGTTGATTCGGTGGCCGGCATCTTCGAGGCGGCTCGCCTCGCCGACAACCGGACGGGCGCCGGTGAGCTGCCCTCGTTCGTGGCCAAGCCCGGCACGCACGTGCTGGCCGAGGACAACGGCCGCGTGGTCGGCTACGCCCACCTGGACACCGACGGCGACTCCAACGGCCACCCGGTCGGCGAGTTGCTGGTCCATCCCGCTGCCCGCAACCGCGGCGTAGGCACGCAGCTGGTCGAACGGCTGCTGGCGCTGGCCGGCGATCGCGAGCCGCGCCTGTGGTCGCACGGGGATCACCCGGCGGCGGCCGCGATCGCCGCCAAGCTCGGCCTGAACCGGGTCCGCGAGATGCGCCGGATGCGGTGGATGGCCGGCGACGTGCCGCAGGCTCAGCTCCGCGAGGGCGTCAGCGTCCGCACCTTCGTTCCCGGGCAGGACGAGGCCGCGGTGATCGCCGTCAACCACGCGGCCTTCTCCTGGCACCCCGAGCAGGGGGCGCTCACGGTCGAGGAACTGGTGGCCACGGAGCAGGAGCCCTGGTTCGATCCGGCCGGTTTCTTCCTGGCCATCGACGCCGAGGATCGGCTGCTCGGATTCCACTGGACGAAAATCCACCAGGGGCCGCCGGAGGCCATCGGCGAGGTCTACGTGGTCGGCGTCGACCCGCATGCGCAGGGTGGCGGCCTCGGCAAGGCCCTGACGGTGATCGGGATGGAGCATCTTCGGGCCGCGGGACTACGGAGCGTGATGCTCTATGTCGAGTCCGACAACGCCCCGGCGGTGGCCGTCTACAGCAAGCTCGGCTTCACCGTCTGGGACGCTGACGTGCAGTACGGACGGTGAATCGGCGTTACGCTGCGGTCCGTCACGAACTCAGTAAGACCGGGTCACGCCACGGTCGCGGTATCACCCTGATGGCGTAGTTGTCGTCACATCGTGTGCCCTGTTCATCTTGCGTTCACCTGGCTAAGGGCTGTCGTCCACCCTCGCTGCTTACGGTCGGCAAACGAGCGGCGGGACCCGTCGCGCTCGAAGTCGAGTCTCCAAACGGAGGATCCAGGTGAACATGAAGCGGCACGGCGTCGCGCTGGGCATCATGGCGGCAGGCGCCCTCCTGCTCACCGCCTGTGGCAGCGACAACAACAACGCAGGCGCGACGGGCGGCTCTTCCACCACCAGCAGCACCTCGGCCGGGCCGAAGGTGGACTGCTCGGGCAAGAAAACGCTCAAGGCCAGCGGCTCCACCGCGCAGAAGAACGCGATGGACCTGTTCGTCAAGGCGTACAACAACGCCTGCGACGGCAACGACGTCAACTACACGGCCAACGGCTCCGGCGCCGGCGTGTCGGACTTCACCGGCAAGCAGACCGACTTCGCCGGCTCCGACTCGGCGCTCGACCCGGCCAAGGGCGAGCCCGACAAGGCCGCCGCCTCCTGCGGCAGCCCGGCCTGGGACCTGCCGGTCGTCTTCGGCCCGATCACGGTCGTCTACAACGTCAAGGGCGTGTCCGACCTCAACCTGGACGCCACCACCACCGCCAAGATCTTCGACGGTGAGATCAAGACCTGGAACGACGACGCGATCAAGAAGCTCAACCCGAGCGCGACGCTGCCCAGCACCGCGATCAGCGTGGTCTACCGGTCCGACCAGTCCGGCACCACCGACAACTTCCAGCAGTACCTGACCAGCGCCGGCGGCTGGACCAAGGGCAAGGGCAAGACGTTCAACGGCGGCGTCGGCTCCGGCGCGTCGGGCAACCCGGCCGTGGCCACCTCGCTCGGCCAGACCGACGGCGGCATCGCCTACGTCGAGTGGTCCTTCGCGCAGGCCAACAAGCTGAACATCGCCTCCATCGTCACCACCGCAGGCGGCACCCCGGTCAAGGTCAGCGCGGACAGCGTCGGCAAGGCCATCGCCAGCGCCAAGTTCAAGAACCCGAGCGGCAACGACCTCTCGCTGGACCTGAGCTCGATCCACAAGAGCACCGCCGCCGGCGCCTACCCGCTGCTGCTGGCCACCTACGAGATCGTCTGCTCCAAGTACGCGGACCCGGCCACCGGCAAGGCGGTCAAGGCGTTCCTGAGCACGGCCATCAACGCGGGCCAGGCCGACCTCGCCACCAACGGCTACGCCCCGCTGCCGGACACGCTGAAGGCCAAGCTGACCACCGCGATCGACGCCATCAGCTGACCGTCATCACCCGATGAGCGACACCCGACCGACGCGCCTCCGCCCCGATCGTCCAGAACAGACTCTGGACGATCGGGGCGGTAGCCGCATGATTGGTGCCATGACCTCCGACAGCGGTCAACCAGGTGCCCGGACCGCGGCCCCGCGCCGCCCCGGCGACACGATCTTCCGCACGCTGACCACCGGCGCCGGCCTCGCGATCGTGATCGCGATCGCGCTGATCGGGATCTTCCTGCTGATCAAGGCGGTCCCGTCGCTGCTGGCCGACAAGGCCAACTTCCTGTTCAGCGCCGACTTCATCACCACCGACGCCAACAACCTGATGTTCGGCATCAGGGACCTGTTGATCGTGACGGTGCTCAGCTCGCTGGTCGCGCTGGTCATCGCGATGCCGGTCTCGCTGGGCATCGCCCTGTTCCTCACCCAGTACGCGCCGGCCCGGCTGTCCCGGCCGTTCGCGTACCTGGTCGACCTGCTGGCCGCGGTGCCGTCCATCGTGTACGGCCTGTGGGGCATTCTGGTGCTCGGCCCGGCGCTTGAGCCGTTCGAGACCTGGCTGAACCACGTGTTCGGCTGGTTCCCGCTGTTCGCCACCGGCAACATCCCGCTGGCCGGCGCCGGCACCATCTTCACCGTCGGCGTGGTGCTCGCGGTGATGCTGCTGCCGATCATCACCTCGGTCACCCGTGAGGTGTTCCGGCAGACCCCGGTGATGCAGATCGAGGGCGCGCTGGCGCTCGGCGCCACCAAGTGGGAGGTCATCCGGACCACGGTGCTGCCGTTCGGGCGCAGCGGCTACATCGCGGCCTCCATGCTCGGCCTCGGCCGGGCGCTCGGTGAGACCGTCGCCGTGCTGCTCATCCTGCACGCCTCGCCCAAGTCGTCCGGGTTCAGCCTGTTCGACGGCGGCTACACGTTCGCGTCCAAGATCGCCTCGGCCGCGTCCGAGTTCAATCAGGCGCTGTCCACCGGCGCCTACATCGCGGCCGGCCTCGTGCTGTTCATCCTGACCTTCGTCGTCAACGCGGTGGCCCGGTCCATCGCCCGCGGGAAGGCGGCGGCATGACCACCACAGCGTCCACTTTGGACCGTCCGGCCACGCCGCCGGCGTTCCAGGCCATCAGCGGCTCCCGCAAGGCCAAGAACATCCTGGCCACCGTGCTGGTGACGGCGGCGTTCCTGGTCGCGCTGGTGCCGTTGGTGTGGCTGCTGGTCACCGTGATCGCGCGCGGCTACTCGGCCCTGCTGTCCAGCGACTGGTGGACCCACTCGCTCAAGGGCGTGCTGCCCAAGGAGTTCGCCGGCGGCGCGTACCACGCGATCATCGGCACCCTGCTGCAGACGCTGGTGTGCGCGGTGATCGCGGTGCCGATCGGCGTGCTGGCCGCGGTCTACCTGGTGGAGTACGGCCGGGGCCGGCTGGCCCGGGTCACCACCTTCATGGTCGACATCCTCTCCGGTGTGCCGTCGATCGTGGCCGCGCTGTTCATCTACGCCCTGTGGATCAGCACCCTCGGGTTGGACCAGAGCGCCATCGCCGTGTCGCTGGCGTTGGTGCTGCTGATGCTGCCGGTGGTGGTGCGATCCACCGAGGAGATGCTGCGGCTGGTGCCGCAGGAGCTGCGCGAGGCCTCGTACGCGCTGGGCGTGCCCAAGTGGAAGACGATCGTGCGGATCGTGCTGCCGACCGCGCTGTCCGGCGTGGTCACCGGCGTGATGCTGGCGATGGCCAGGGTGATGGGCGAGACCGCGCCGGTGCTGGTGCTGGTCGGCTACTCGAAGTCGATCAACTTCAACATCTTCGACGGCAACATGACCTCGCTGCCGCTGCTGATCTACAACGAGCTGAACAACCCCAACCCCGCGGGCCAGCTGCGGGTGTGGGGCGCGGCGCTGACCCTGATCATCCTGATCATGCTGTTCAACCTCGTGGCCGCCCTCGTGTCGCGGTTCTCGGCCATCAAGACGAAGTGAGCTGACAACAATGGCCAAGCGGATCGACGTCAAGGACCTGAACATCTTCTACGGCAAGTTCCACGCCGTGGACCGGGTCACCCTGGCGGTGCCGCCGCGCAGCGTGACCGCGTTCATCGGGCCTTCGGGTTGCGGCAAGTCCACCGTGCTGCGCTCGCTGAACCGGATGCACGAGGTCACCCCCGGCGCCCGCGTCGAGGGCAAGGTGCTGCTGGACGGCGAGGACATCTATGCGTCCACTGTGGACCCGGTCGAGGTGCGGCGCACCATCGGCATGGTCTTCCAGCGCCCCAACCCGTTCCCCACCATGTCCATCCGGGACAACGTGGTCGCGGGCCTGCGGCTGGGCGGCGTGCGCAACAAGAAGCAGCTCGACGAGGTGGCCGAGCGCTCGCTGCGCGGGGCCAACCTGTGGGCCGAGGTCTCCGACCGCCTCGACAAGCCCGGCGGCAGCCTCTCCGGCGGTCAGCAGCAGCGTCTGTGCATCGCCCGGGCCATCGCCGTGCAGCCCGACGTGCTGCTGATGGACGAGCCCTGCTCGGCCCTCGACCCCATCTCCACGCTGGCCATCGAGGACCTCATCGGTGAGCTGAAGAAGGAGTTCACGATCGTCATCGTCACCCACAACATGCAGCAGGCCGCGCGGGTGAGCGACCAGACGGCGTTCTTCAACCTGCACGGCGTCGGCCAGCCCGGTCGGCTGGTCGAGATCGACGACACCGAGAAGATCTTCTCCAACCCCGGCCAGCAGGCCACCGAGGACTACATCTCCGGCCGCTTCGGCTGATCGGCGCCGGCTCGGCTGAGTTGACACGGTGCGGAGGTTGGTCGGCGGCAGGGGTCGGCCGATCACCGCACCATCCACACAAGACAGTGGGCCCGCCGGATTTCCCGGCGGGCCCACTGTTTTTCGTCCTTACAGGTCGTCCGCGGCGCTGGGGTAGCCGGGCATGCGGCCGGTGACCACGAACACGGTGCGCTTGGCCACCGAGACGGCGTGGTCGCCGAAGCGCTCGTAGAACCGGCCGAGCAGGGTGATGTCCACCGCCGAGGGCACGCCATGCCCCCACTCCTTGTCCATGATCACGGAGAACAGGTGCCGGTGCAGGTCGTCCATGGCGTCGTCCTCGTCGTCGAGGCGACGGGCCAGGTCCACGTCCTGCGTGCGGATCACCTCCTGGGCCTTGCGGGCCAGGTCGACGGCGATCCGCCCCATCTCCTCGAAGTAGCCCCGCACCTCGTCCGGCAGCACCGACGCCGGGTGCCGGCGGCGCGCGGCCTTGGCCACGTGCAGGGCCAGGTCGCCCATCCGCTCCAGGCTTTCCGCTGCGTGGATGACGGACAGCACCGTGCGCAGGTCGGTCGCGACGGGCGCCTGCAGCGCGAGCAGCGAGTAGGCGTCCTCCTCGCACTTGGCCCGCGCGTCATCGATCTTCGCGTCGCCGCTGATCACTCGCTCCGCGATCGCGAGATCCGCGTCCAGCAACGCCTTGGTCGCCTGCTCCATGGCGTCGCCGACCAAACCGCACATGTTCGACAGCTGGCCAGCGAGGTCGCCGAGCTGGTCGTGGTAAGCCTCACGCATGTCCGTCAGCCTACGTCGTGGGGGTCGCGCCAGCGGCATCGCCGGATGAACCAGGCGTGAACCACCGGCGACGAAAGGGCAACGTCACTGGCAGGAGCCGTCCGCTCCACTGATCGTCGACACATCCGACGCCTGCTGGTTGTTCTGCGGCTGCTGCGGGGCCACCACGTCACCGTTGAAGTCCGGCCCGGTCACCAGCTGCACCGCCCCGGCCAGGGAGGAGTCCTCCACCAGCTTGGAGCCCGGCACCGCCGCCGACAGCGTGCGGGCCTGGGCCTCGCGGCCCGGCGCGTACTTCACGGTGGTGTGGTCGATCGCGTCCACCCGACCCACCGAGACGACCTGGAAACCCTGACGCCCCAACGAGTTGGCCGTGTTGCTCGGCAGGTTGCCCTGCCCGGACCCGTTGACCACCTGGATCTTCATCGACTTCGGGTCGACCAGCGGGCCGCCGGCCGTCGCGCCCTCGGACGGCAGCGGGGTTCCGTTGATCACCGCGTTGAACAACGACTTCGTGGCCTCTGGCGTGCCGTTCACCGGCACGCTGGTGAACACCACCTGGTCCGGCCCGACGCCCTGCACCGACTGGGCCAGCGAGGAAAGCTGGTCGACGCCGACGTTGTCGCCGGTGGCGTTGCGGGACACCGCGGACAGCAACCCGTTGAGCTTGGCCGGATCCAGCAGCACCTGGCCCTGGATGGCCGAGCGCAGTATGGCCCCCATCAGCCGCTGCTGACGGCGGATCTGGCCGAGATCGGGCGACGAGTCGCCGGCCACGCTGCGGGCCTTGACGATCTTCACCGCGGCGTCGCCGTCGACCGGCTGCGGGCCGGTGCCGGCCAGGATCGAGCCCAACTGCCCGTCCTGCAACGGGTTCTTCACGCACAGCTCGACATTGCCGATGGCGTCGACGATGCCCTTGAGGCCGTCCGAGTTCATCGTCATGAAGTGGTTGATCAGCAGCCCGGAGATCTTCTGCACGTCCTGCGTCACGCACTGCGGGCCACCGGCCGCCAGCGCGCCGGACAGCTGGGCCGGGCCGCACGGCGGCTGGCTCAACTGGAGGCCGGCCGGGAAGGACACGAACACGACCCGCTTGCGGTCGGCCGGCACGTGCGCGACGAGCACGATGTTCGAGCCGGCCAGCAGGAAGTTGTCGGTGCCCCGCTGCTTGTCCGCGGCCGTGATCGCCGACGAGTTCGGGTCGAGCGCGTCGACCTGCTTGATGTCCGAGCCGGTCCATTCCTTGACCGAGCCCCAGGCGATGCCGCAGACGATCAGCACTATCGCGGCGGCGGCGATGGCCACCACCTTGATCGCCAGGCCGATCATCCGGCGCTTGGCCCGGGCCCGCTCGATCTCCGCCGGGTCCATGTCGAACTCGGGGTCGTCCTCGGGCTCCTCGACCTCGTCGGCCGCCGGCGGTGGCGGGGGCGGCATCTCGTCGTCGGTGTCGATCCACGGCATGTACTTCTTCTGCCGGTTGCGCCGCTTGGCCTCTTCGGCCTGCATCTCGTCGTGCACCGCGGAGAAGCGGGCCAGCGTCTGGTCCACCTTGCGGCGGCGCTGCACCTCCTCGCCGATCGGCTCCATCTCGGTGGTCAGCGCGGCCAGCTCGATGTCCTCGCGGCGCTCCGGCTTGGGCGGCGCGTCGACCTCGTCGACGGGCTCGTCCACCAGCGGCTCGTCCTGCGGGGCGATCGTGGTCTGCTCGAGGTCCGGATCGAGGCGGTCCTGGGGCCTCGGCATGCCGTTGGGCGGCAGCACCGGCCGGGGGCCACTGCTCTCGCCCGGCGGGATCGCCGGACGGCCGCCCGGCGGAATCGGCCGGCGCATGTTGGACAGGCTCGACTCGCCGGGGCGGGGGCCGGCCGGCGGCATGCCGTTGGGCGGCGCTCCGTTGGGCGGCGCGGGTGGCACGACCGGACGACGTCCGGTGGCCTCGCCGGGCGGCGGCACGGGGCGACCGCCGGGCGGCGCCGGCCGGCGCATGTTGGACAGGCTCGACTCGCCCGGGCGCGGGCCCGCAGGCGGCATGCCTCGACGATCCGTGGGCGGCGGCCCGGCCGGTCGACGACCCGGCGCCTCGTTCGGCGGCGTGACGGCGGCCCGGCGGCCCGTGGCCTCTCCCGGAGGCGGCGACACCATGGCGCGGCGGCCCGTGGCCTCAGCCGGCGGCGTGACGGCCGCACGACGCCCCGTGGCCTCCCCAGGGGGCGTACGGCGGCCTGAGGGCTCTCCAGGAGGCGTGAGGGCGTTGCGGCGGGCCTGTGCCGCCTCCGCGGCCCGGCGACCGGGACGCAGCGTGGTGGTCTCGTCGTCGTCCTCGGGCTCCGGCTCGGGGTCCGGCAGCGCGCGGCGGCCCGTCGACTCGCCCGGGCGCACGCCGTCCAGCGCGGCCTGGCGGCCCTGGCGCGCGGCGGCGATCGGATCCTCGCGCAGCGCCCGGCGGCCGGACGTCTGCTCGGCCGGCGGCGTGACCGGCGACAAACGTTGACCCGTTCCGGGGTCGGACCGGTGACCGGCCGAGGTAGGCGGAACGGGTGGCTGGACCGCCGGCGGCTCCGGCTGCGCGGCCCGACGGCGCGGGGGCCGGGCCGGCGTCCGGTCGACCGGCGGCTCGGGGTCCGGCGGGGTCGGGCGGGGCAGGTTCGGCCGTGATCCGGTGTGCCGCTGGACCAGGTCGGACACGCTCAGGCCGCCCGAGGCCTCCATGGACCTGCGCCTGCGGCTCCTACGTCCGGTGGGCTCCTGGTCCGGGGTGTCGTACGAGTCCGCGGCACCATCGGGACCGGTGCCGCCGAAGCGGGGATCGTCGGGCACCCAGGCTCCCTTCCGGCTCACGGCCCATACGGGCTGTTCATCACAGGTTGACGTCGGTGCGGCCACAGGGGTTGCACATCGCGGCGTGGCACCCAGCGCACGCGATAGTACGGACGACCGCTAGTTCTAGCGACAGGCAGCCGGAATTCTGACACGGTTCGTACTCGAAACCGCCGATGGCATTAGGCCGAATGGGCACTTGAGCCGGGCCGCGTTGCTGTCAGTAGCGCTCGGCCGGACTCAGAAGTGCTCGGCCACCCGCACGTCGGCGATCGCCCGCCGGCCGGCCGCCGGACCGGCCAGCCGGACCCGGCCGTTCTCGCGGTAGGCGACCGCGTTGCGCCCCGACTGCTTCGCCGAGTAGAGCAGGCTGTCCGCCTGCAGCAGCTGGTGCTCCGCGCCGTTCTCGCAGCTGCCGCCCACCTCGTGGGCCACGCCGACGCTGACCGTGACCCGCAGGCCCGGGGCCATCGCCGACCAGTCGTGCCGCTCCACCCGGTCCCGGGCCGCCTCGGCGATGTCCACCGCCGTTGCCTGGTCGGTGTCCGGCAGGACCAGCACGAACTCCTCGCCGCCGTAGCGGGCGCAGAAGGCCGGCTCCTCCACCTGGAGAAGTTCCACGACTTGTTGGAGGACCCGATCCCCCACCAGGTGCCCGTAGCGGTCGTTGACCTGCTTGAACCAGTCCAGGTCGACCAGGGCGACCGCCAGCGCCCCGGTCTGCTCGGTCAGCATCGCCACCAGGCGCTGGTCCAGGTAGCGGCGGTTGTAGCTGGCCGTGAGGCTGTCGCGGATGCTCTGCTCGTGCGCCTCGGCGTGCTCGCGGCGCAGCCGGTCCACCTCGCGGCGCAGCTGCTCCGGCACCGCCGGCTTGCCGCCCGCCGTGTCCTGGTAGATCAGGTCGAGGGCGGAGCGCAGGTGGTCGTACGCCTCGCGCCACTGGCCACGGGAGGCGAGCAGACCCGCGAGCTTCTCGTGCAGGTTGACCAGTCCGCCGTCGGCCTGCTGGCCGTCCGGTTCGGAGACGTCGGGCTGTGATGACGCGGTCACCGCGCTCACCTCCTCACGAAGGTGGTGTCGTCCTGGCGGCGGCGCGGCTTGAGTCACGGGGGCCGGCCGGGGCGCTTTTCCCTCGACTGGCTGACCGGTTGGTGGCCCGAAACGCTGACCCTCAGTAACACGGATGGGCGTATGTGAGTACCGTCACTGGGCCGGACAGGGGGCGAAGCTGTATGTCTTTCCCCCGTCAACTACCACGCGCTGCGAGCCGATCTGCGTGCCCACCACCGCGTTCCCCTTACGGACCGTGAGCGTCACCGCCACCACGTAGACGCGGCCGCTGAGCGCTTTGTCCGAGCCCGGCGGCGTCCAGCCGGGCTCCGCCCGCAGCGTGCTCAGCGTCGGGTCCGCCGTGATCGTGACCCCGTTCAGGCTGCACACCCGATCCGCGAACGCCGGCACCTGAGTGGCCGTCAGGAAGCTCTGCTCCTGCTGCACGCCTTGGTTCGCCGCGTTGTCCAGATCGTGGAAGTAGGCCGTCACCAGCGCCGGATCCGGGGAGGCCTGCGCCTGACCGTCGACCGAGCACCCGCTCAGCGCCAGCGCCGCGAGGGCGACGCCGGCCAGCACCGCTCGCCCCCGCCGGCCTTTTCCGTCGACCTCCTGCGTCGGCCCGCCCGTGCCAGGCACCGTCGCCCGCCTCCGCTTGCCGCCTCTGCCGGCCTCCCGCGTAGGCCCGCTCGCGTCAGGCACCGTCGTCAGCCGCCGCTGTGCATCATCTCGGCGCCCGCCGGCACGCTTGCGTCTTCCGGGTCGTCCAGCCAGCCCTCCGGCAGCACCACCTTCGCCGCCGAGCCCTGACGGCCGCGGGGGCCTTCCGCCTCCGCCGGGAAGGGCACGTCGTGGTCCAGTTGGCCGATCAGGTCGTCCAGTTCCTGGAGGTTCGAGACCATCGCGAAGCCGCGGCGCAGCGTCGAGCCCACCGGGAAGCCGTGCAGGTACCAGGCCATGTGTTTGCGCAGGTCACGCAGGCCTTTGTGCTCGTCGTAGTGTTCCGTCAGCAGCTCAGCGTGACGGCGCATGATCCCCGCCACCTCACCCAGCTTCGGGCCTTCCGGCAGCGGTTCCCCTCGGAACGCCGCCTGAAGCTCGCCGAACAGCCAGGGCCGTCCCAGGCAGCCCCGGCCCACCACCACGCCGTCGCAGCCCGTCTTCGCCACCATGTCCAGGGCATCCTGGGCCTTGAAGATGTCCCCGTTGCCCAGCACCGGGATCGTCTTCACGGCTTCCTTCAGCCGGGCGACCGCCGACCAGTCCGCCTGGCCCGAGTACCGCTGCGATGCCGTCCGGGCGTGCAGCGCAACCGCTTGCGCCCCCTCCGCCTCCGCGATCCGGCCGGCGTCCAGGTAGGTCAGGTTCTCGTCGTCGATCCCGATCCGGAACTTCACCGTCACCGGAATCCCCGCCGGCTCCGCGGCCTTCACCGCCGCCGCCACGATGTCCCCGAACAGCCGCCGCTTGTACGGCAGCGCCGCGCCCCCGCCCTTGCGCGTCACCTTCGGCACCGGGCACCCGAAGTTCATGTCGATGTGATCGGCCAGATCCTCGTCCACGATCATCTGGACCGCTTTGCCCATCGTCACCGGATCCACCCCGTACAGCTGCAGCGACCTCGGCTGCTCGTCCGGGTGGAACGTGATCATGTGCATCGTCGTGGCGTCTCGCTCCACCAGCGCCCGCGTCGTGATCATCTCGCACACGTACAGGCCCGCCCCGTACTGCCGGCACAGCTGACGGAAGGCCGTGTTGGTGATCCCCGCCATCGGCGCGAGCACCACCGGCGGGTCGACCGTGTACGGGCCGATCCGAAGGGTCATCGCCGAGGTGCTCATACCTCCATTGTGCGGGATGGAGACCCCGCTCTGAGTCCACCCCGACGGGGGATTACCCATTTACCCACATCGCGGCTATCCTTGCGGAGTCGAGAGGGGGCCGCCATGACCATGCTTGACGACTTCCGGCCGGTGGCCGAAGTCACGGCGGACGAGCGTGCGCGGGTAGCGGTGGGCAAGGCCGGCGCGCACAAGAACGACCGCTATGCCGTATCCGTGAACGACGAAGGCGCGATCCTGCTGACGCCGCTGGCCAGCATCCCGAAGCGGGAGTTGCTGGTGTGGGAGAACGACGAGCTACGGGCATCCCTGTTCCGTGGGCTCGCTGACGCCGCTGAGGGCAAGGCCCGGTCACTGGATTGGGTCACGGCCGACGACGAGGATGCAGACGACGAGTGAGTGCTCCACCGTTCCACCTGCTGTTCACCCGCGAAGCCGAACGCGTGCTCGACGATCTGCGCGCCAAGAAGCAGTACGAGGCGAAGCTCAAGAAGGTGCGCAAGGCACTTCGGCTGTTGCAGGACGCCGGACCCCGTCATCCTGGTCTTCATTCACACGACTACCAGTCCGTGCCGGGGCCCGGTGGAGTGACACTCTGGGAGTCCTATGTGGAGAACAAGACTCCTTCGGCGTGGCGGATCTGGTGGATATACGGCCCCGACGACGCCCAGATCACGATCGTGACGATCGGCCCGCATCCCTGACGTCGAATTTGCCTGTCAGTGTGCTGACTTCGGGCAGCCGAAGTTCCGGAAGATCCACGACATGATCTTCGGCAGATCCACGGAGAAGTCTTCGGCAGATCCACGAAAGGTGGAGCGACACGATGCCCCGCCTGTACCACTTTCGGGACCGTGACGGCTACGAGGTCGACGCGGTGCTGGAGGACAACGCCGGGCGGGTGATCGCCATCGAGGTCAAGGCGGCCGAGACCGTGCGGACCGACGACTTCCGGGCCCTGCGACTGCTCCAGCGTCGTCTCGGCGACCGCTTCCGCGCCGGCTTCGTCCTCTACTGCGGTGACCAGCAACTCCCGTTCGGTGAGAACCTCGCCTGCCTCCCGATCAGTGCGCTGTGGACCGCATCGCCGGAGTGATTCTTCGTCGAGCCGGTCAGGCCGGGGCCAGGTCGGACAATGCCTCGTAGGTCTCCTCGTCGAAGGCGACCAGGCGGATGAGCTCCACCTTGGTCGCCGTGGCGGCGAGGGTTTCGCGGGCGATGCGGGCGGCGGGGCGGACCGGGTAGCCGTACAGGCCGGTGGCGATGGCGGGAAAGGCGATGCTGCGTATGCCGAGGGAGTCGGCTACTTCGAGGGAGCGGCGGTAGCAGGAAGCGAGGATGTCGGCCTCGCCGTAGGCGCCGCCGTCCCAGACGGGGCCGACGGTGTGGATGACGTGTTTGACGGGCGGGTAGAGGTCGAAGGCGGGCGTGGCCATGGCGTCGCCCGGATCGCATGGGCCGATGGCGCCGCCGGCCTGGGCGAGGCGGGGACCGGCGGCGGAATGCACCGCCCAGTCGACGCCGCCGCCACCGAGGAGGGACTCGTTGGCGGCGGTGACGATGGCATCGACACGTTCCTGGGTGATGTCGCCGAGCACGACTTCGATGACGGCCATGAGGGGAATTCTCGCGGCGGCGAGGACGCCGTGCGGCCGACTTCGCCGTGGGCGGATCCGCTGCGGGCGAAAGATCGCCTGGCAATAACCCAGCCCCCGCCCCATCCCTGGGGCGGCGTCCCGGCTCCATTCTACCGCGGGTGGGGCGAAGTGGATCTTGGTGGAGGTTTGCCTGTGGATAGAGGAAGTCGGGGGTGGGGGGCTGTGGATAAGTGGGAATCAGCCGAGGTCGCGGGACAGGAGGTCGTCCTCGGTTTCGCGGCGGATGAGGAGGTGGGCGGAGCCGTCACGGACCGAGACGACGGGGGGACGGCCGACCATGTTGTAGTTGGAGGCCAAGGAATGGTGGTACGCGCCGGTGCAAGGGACGGCGAGGAGGTCGCCGGCGCGGAGGTCGGAAGGTAGGGGGACGTCCTCGGCGACGATGTCGCCGGCCTCGCAGTGGCGGCCGACGACGGTGGCGGAGCGCGAGATGGCAGAGAAGTGGCGGCCGACGGGGCGGACGGAATAGCGGGCGCCGTAAAGGGAAGGGCGGGGGTTGTCGCTCATACCGCCGTCGACGGCGACGAAAGTGCGAGAAACGCCGTGCTTGACGGTGACGACGCGATAGAGGGTGATACCGGCGGCGGCGATGATGGCGCGGCCGGGCTCGATGGTGAGGCGGGGCAAAGGAAGCTGGTGTGAGGAGCACTCGAAATTGACGGCGCGGAGGATGCGGTCGGCGTAGCCGTGCAGGTCGAAAGAAGGATCGCCGCAACGGTAAGGAACAGCATGCCCGCCGCCGAGATCGAGCTGGGGCAAGGAAATGCCGTACTGGACGTGCAAAGCGGCCATGAAAGCGACCATGCGCCGGGCGGCCTCCTCGAAAGAGGCGACGCGAGAGATCTGCGAGCCGATGTGGCAATGGAGCCCGACGAGGCGGAGGCTGGGCTGGGCGAGCACCCGGCCGACGGCCTCGGCGGCGGCGCCGGAAGCAAGGGAGAAGCCGAACTTCTGGTCCTCGACGCCGGTGGCGATGGCCCGGTGGGTATGGCCGTCGACGCCGGGAGTGACCCGGATGAGCACGTTCTGCGGATAACGGGCCAAGGCGCCGAGTTGCTCGATCTCGTCGAGGGAGTCGACGACGATGCGGTCGACGCCGTAAGCGACGGCGGCCTTGAGGTCCTCGGGGGTCTTCACGTTGCCGTGGAAGATGATCCGCGACGCGGGGAAGGCGACGGCCCGAGCGACGGCGAGCTCGCCGGCCGAGCAGACGTCGAGCGAGAGGCCCTCCTCGGCGATCCACCGCAGCACGCCACGGTTGATCATGGACTTGCCGGCGTAGGCGATCTCGACGTCGGGCAGCGCCGACCGGTAGTCGCGGCAGTGCTGTCGAACGGTGAGCTCGTCGAGCAGATAGGCGGGAGTGCCGAAACGGGCGGCGAGCTGGGTGAGCGGGACGCCGCCGAGCAGCAGGTCGCCGTCGACGCCGTGCGCGGTGGACCGCGGCCAGATCCCGGGCTCGAGGTGTCCGCGCAGCGACCCACCCAGCGTGGGTATCAGCTCGGCGAGAGTCATCGTGTCCTCCGGTGTCGGTATCGGTCCTTCGATGCCAAGAAGACTCCGGAAAGCGCAGGTGGGGAGGGGTTGTGTACGCGGTCATGACGCCGGCGGGGAGCACGTTGTCGCGATGGTGACGGCCGGGTGGCCCCGGCCACATGGTTGACACTGGCTAGTCAGACATGGATAGTTGATCCTGACCAATTGGAGAGACGGTGAAACGACGCAAGGTGTCCAATCCGCTGGCGCTGGCTGTGCTGGCGGAGCTGTTCGCGCAGCCGATGCACCCGTACGAGATGGGGCGTCAGCTCAAGGAACAGGGCAAGGACCGGGACATCAAGTACAACCGCGGCTCGCTCTACATGGTCGTCGAGCAGCTGACCAAGGCGGGTTTCATCGCCGAGCACGAGACGGTCCGCGACACCCAGCGCCCCGAGCGCACGATCTACGCGATCACCGACGCCGGGCGGACCGAGCTGTACGACTGGATGCGCGAGCTGGTGGCGACACCGGTGCACGAGTACCCGAGCTTCGGGGTGGCGCTGTCGCTGCTGACCGTGCTGCCGCCGGAGGAGACGGTCCAGCTACTGGGTCAACGGCTGGCGGCGCTGACCGCGGAGGTCGAGGAGACCGGCAACGGCATCCGGCAGTGCACGGAGCAGGGCCTGGACTGGTGGTTCCTGATCGAGGAGGAATACCGACTGGCCATGCGTGAGGCGGAGCGTGACTACGTCGCACGCCTGGCCGAACGGGTCGGGGGACCCGACTACCAACGGATGTGGCACGAATTCTTCAGGGGGAGAACATGAAAGCACTGATCATCGGGGGCGGCATCACCGGACCGGTGGCCGCGCTCGCACTGCACAGGGCCGGCATCGACGCCGAGATCTTCGAGGCGTACGAGCAGGCGGCGGATGGCGTCGGCGGCTGGCTCATGATCGCGCCGAACGGGATCAACGCGCTGGGCATCGTCAGCGCGGCCGATGCCGTCCGCACGATCGGCCGGCCCAACCGCCGCATGGTGATGACCGACGGCCGTGGCAAGCGGTTCGGGGCGTTCGACGAGCTGGACCCGGCCAATCCGAGCCAGACAGTGCTGCGGCCGGAGCTGTACCGGCTGCTGGCCGAACGCGCGGCCGAGGCCGGCATCAAGCTCCACCACGGCAAGCGGCTGGTCGACGTCACCGAGACCGAGAATGGTGTCACCGCACGCTTTTCCGACGGCAGTACCGCCGACGGTGACATCCTGCTCGGTGCGGACGGCGTGCACTCCACGGTGCGCACGTTGATCGACCCGGACGCCCCGGGCCCGCGCTACACCGGCCTGCTGGGCTTCGGCGGTTCCGTTCCGGGCAACGATTTCGGCCTGGCTGAGGACGAGTTCTACTTCGCTCAAGGCAAGCGAGGATTCCTCGGCTACGCGCTGACCGAGGACGGTGACACCGGCTGGTTCACCAACGTGCCCAGCGCCGAGCCGATCACCGGAGAGGAAGCGCGGGGCATCGGCGCGGCGGAATGGTTGCGCCGCATGCGTGAGCTCTACGGCGACGACTATCCGGCGCGGGAGATTCTGGGCCGAGCCACCACCGACAGCATGGTCGTGTTGGGCAGCATGCACATCATGCCCAGCGCCCCGATCTGGCACACGAATCGCATCGTGCTGGTCGGCGACGCCGCGCACGTGCCGTCCAACAGCACCGGCCAGGGCGCGTCGATGGCCATCGAGAGCGCGGTCGAGTTGGCGCGGTGCCTCCGTGATCTGCCGGTGCCGCAAGCGTTTGAGACATACGAGAAGCTGCGCCGGCCGCGCGTGGAGAAGGTTGCCGCGTACGGCGAAAAGGTCAACCAGGACAAGGTGAACGGCCGCGCCGCCAAGGCGCTGATGGGACTGATAGCGCCGATCGCGATGAAGCTGTTCCTGAAGCCGGAGAAGATGTTCGGCTGGCTGCACCGCTACCGCATCGATTGGGACGCCAAAGTAACCGGCTGAGCCGGCGGGGCGCGCCGGTCGAAAACCGGCGCGCCCCTTCAAACCTCAGCCTCGTTCGACCAGGTGTCCGACGACGTCCGGACCGGGGTGCGGGTGGCCGGAGCCGTCGCGACGGGTGTCGACCTCGGGGAGCTCCACCGACGAACCGGTGTCGGTGGAACCGGCCGGGCGGGAGCCGATCCAGGCCAGGCGCAAAGCGTGCTCGCCCTTGAGGAAACGGTGGGTGCGCACGCCGCCGGTGGCGCGGCCCTTGGCGGGGTACTCGGCGAACGGGGTGACCTTGACGGTGTTGCCGGTGGCGGTGACGACCATGGGCTCGCCGTGCTCGTCATCGTCGGTGCGGACGGCGGCGAAGAACACGGTGTGCGCGTCGCCGGCGAGCTTGATGCCGGCCATGCCGCCGCCCTTGAGGCCCTGGGGCCGAACGAGACCGGCCTCGTAGCGCAGCAAGGAAGAATCGGACGACACGAAGACCAGAGTCTCGCTGCCGTCGGTGAGCCACGTGGCGCCGACGATCTCGTCGCCGTCCTTGAGGGTGATCACCTCGAACTCGTCCGACCGCACGGGCCACTCCGGCGAGCAGACCTTGACCACGCCCTGACGGGTGCCGACGGCCAAGCCGGGCGAAGTGGTGTCGGTCATCGGCGCGATGGTGACGACCCGCTCGCCCTTGTCCAACGGCACGAGCTCACTGGCGGCCATGCCGCCGCTCAACGACACGGTGCCGACCTGCTCGGGCAACACCGGCAGCGGCAGCACATCGGTCTTGAACGCCCGGCCCTTGCTGGTGACCACGAGGATCTGCCCACGGGCGGTGGTGTGCACGACCGCGGCGACGGCGTCGTTGCGGGCCCGGCCGTTGCGGCGACGGGCCTCGGACGCCTCCTCCGACTCGGCCGCGGTGCGCGCGACCAAACCGGTGGCGGACAACAGAACCTGGCACGGGTCGTCGGCGACCTCCAGCGGCCCGGCCGGCTTGGACGCCGCCAGCACCTCCTTGAGGTCACCGTCGATCAGCGCGGTCCGTCGCTCCCAGGTCAGGTCCTTGGTCACCTTGGCCAGCTCGGTCGACACGACCTTGCGCAGCACCGCCGGGTCGTCCAGGATCTTGGCCAGCTCGGCGATCTCGCCGGTCAGCTTCTCCTGCTCCGACTCCAGCTCGATCTTGTCGTACTTGGTCAGCCGGCGCAGCGGCGTGTCCAGGATGTACGACGCCTGGATCTCGGACAGCTTGAACTGCTTCATCAGCCCGTCGCGGGCGGCCTGCGCGTTGTCGCTGTTGCGGATCAGCCGGATCACCTTGTCGATGTCCAGCAACGCCTTCAGCAGACCTTCGACCAGGTGCAGCCGCTCCTCGCGCTTGCGCTTGCGGTAGCGGGTGCGCCGGGTGACGACCTCGTAGCGGTGCTTGAGGAAGACCTCCAGCAGCGCCTTGAGGCCCAGCGTCTGGGGCTGGCCGTCCACCAGCACCAGGTTGTTGATGCCGAAGGACTGCTCCAGCGGCGTCAACCGGTACAGGTCGGCCAGCAGTGCCTGCGGGTTGACGCCGACCTTGCACTCGATCACCAGCCGGGTGCCGTTCTCCCGGTCGGTCAGGTCCTTGACGTCGGCGATCCCGGTGAGGCGCTTGGACTTCGTCACCTCGTCGGTGATCTTCTCGATGATCTTCTCCGGGCCGACGCCGTACGGCAGTTCGGTCACCGTGATGGCCTGCCGGCCGCGCGAACCCTCCAGCGGCCCGGTCTCGGCCCGCGCCCGCATCCGGACCACGCCGCGGCCGGTCTCGTAGGCCTTGCGTACCTCGTCAAGGCCCAGCAGCATGCCGCCGGTCGGCAGGTCCGGCCCCGGCACGAACTCCATCAGCTTGTCCAGCGACGCGTCCGGGTGGTTGATCAGCCACCGCGCCGCCGCCACGACCTCGCCAAGGTTGTGCGGGATCATGTTGGTGGCCATGCCGACCGCGATCCCGGACGTGCCGTTGACCAGCAGGTTGGGGAACGCCGCCGGCAGCACCGACGGCTCCTCCAGCGAGCCGTCGTAGTTCGGCCGGAAGTCGACCGTCTCCTCACCCAGCTCGCCGACCAGCAGCATGGCCTCGTTGGACATCCGCGCTTCGGTGTACCTCGACGCGGCCGGTCCATCGTCCGGGCTACCAAAGTTGCCATGCCCGTCGACCAGCGGCGCGTTCAGCGAGAAGTCTTGTGCCATACGGACCATGGCGTCGTAGATGGCCAGGTCGCCGTGCGGGTGGTACTTGCCCATGCAGTCGCCGACGACACGTGAGGACTTCACGTAGGCGTGCGTGGGCCGATATCCCTGCTCGTGCATCGAATACAGGATGCGGCGGTGGACCGGCTTGAGGCCGTCGCGCGCGTCGGGGAGAGCGCGGGAGTGGATGACCGAGTAGGCGTACTCCAGGTAGGAGTCCTCGATCTCGTTGGTGACCGGGGTGTCCAGCACGGTGGCGCCGGCGCGGTCGAAGGCCGACGGGTCCACCTTGGTCACGGAGCCCTTGCTGCGGCGTGCCATGTCTTGCCTGTTCTCCTACTCCGGGAAGCGGACCGGTCAGATGTCGATCGCGGACTGGTCGACGCGGGCGGCCGAGTCGACCAGCCAGTTGCGGCGGGGCTCGACCTTCTCGCCCATCAGCAGCTCAAGCGTCTGCTCGGCGGCCTCGGCGTCGGTGAGCGTGATCCGGCGCACCGAGCGGGTGGCCGGGTTCATGGTGGTGTGCCACAGCTCGTCGGCGTCCATCTCGCCAAGGCCCTTGAACCGGGGCACCGGCGTGACGACCTGCTTGCCGGCCTTCTCCAGCTCGGCCAGCTTGCTCTCCATCTCCCGCTGGGTGAAGGTGAAGACGGTCTCGCTGTTGCGCCCCTTGGTGGTCAGCTTGTGCAGCGGCGGCATGGCGGCGTACAGCCGGCCGTCCTCGATCACCGGCCGCATGTACTTGGCGAACAAGGTGATCAGCAGGGTCCGGATGTGCGAGCCGTCGACATCGGCGTCGGCCATCAGGATCACCCGGCCGTAGCGCATCGCCGACAGGTCGAAGGTACGGCCGGTGCCGGCCCCGAGCACCTGCACGATGGAGGCGATCTCGGCGTTGCGCAGGGTGTCGGCCAGGTTGGCCTTCTGCACGTTGAGGATCTTGCCCCGCAACGGCAGCAGCGCCTGGTACTCCGACACCCGGGCCATCCGGGCCGAACCGAGGGCGCTGTCGCCCTCCACGAGGAACAGCTCGCTGCGGGCGACGCCGGTGGTACGGCAGTCGACCAGCTTGGGCGGCATGGCCGCGCCTTCCAACGCGGTCTTGCGCCGGGCGGCGTCCTTCTGCTGCTTCTGGGTCAGCCGCACGCGCGCGGCGTCGACCACCTTCTGCAGCACGGTCTTGGCCTCGGTCTTGGTCCGCTTGTCCTCGCTCCACGCCTTGACGTGCCGCTCGACAACGCCCTGGATCACCTTGGTGATGCCGGCGGTGGACAGCTCGTCCTTGGTCTGCGAGGTGAACTGCGGCTCGGGGATGCGCACGTGGATGACGGCGGTCATGCCCTCGAGCACGTCCTCCAGCGTCGGCATGTCCTCCTTGGGCTTGAGCAGCCCGCGGGTCTTGGAGATGGCGTCCTGCACGGCCTTGGTCACGGCGCGGTCGAAGCCGCGGCGGTGGGTGCCGCCGTGCATGTTGCGGATGGTGTTGGTGAAGCACTCCACGGTGCGCTCGTAGCCGGTGCCCCAGCGCAGCGCCACCTCGACCTCGGCGCGACGCTCCACTTTGGACCGCATCACGCCGTTCTCGTCGGCGGCGTTCTCGAAGTAGGTGCCCTCGCCGTTGACCAACAGCGTGCCGGACACCGGCTTCTCGCCGGACGGGGCCAGGAAGTCCACCATGTCCGACAGCCCGTTGGGGTAGTGGAAGGACTCCTCGGTGATCGAGCCCTCGGTGGCGTCGCGCAGCACGTACGTCACGCCGGGCACCAGGAAGGCGGTGTTGCGCAGCTTGGCCTTCACGGCCTCGCGGTCGAGCGCGGCGTTGTTCTCGAAGTAGCGCGCGTCGTACCAGTACCGGATGGACGTGCCGCTGGACTCGCCGCGCTTCATCTTGCCGGTGACCTGGAGGCCGGACTGCTGGGTGAACTTGGCCTTCGGCCCCGGTGCGTCGAACACGCCCGGCACACCGTGCGCGAACGACATCTGGTGCACCTTGCCGAGCTGCTTGACCACGACGTCGAACCGGTGCGACAGGGCGTTGACCGCGGACGCGCCGACGCCGTGCAGACCACCCGAGGTCTTGTAGCCGGAGCCGCCGAACTTGCCGCCGGCGTGCAGCCGGGTCAGCACCAGCTCGACGCCGGACAGGCCGGACTTGGCGTGCACCCCGGTCGGGATGCCGCGGCCGTTGTCGTCGACCTGGACGCTGCCGTCGGCGTGCAGGGTGACCACGACGCGGCTGGCGAAACCGGCGATGCCCTCGTCGGTCGAGTTGTCGACCACCTCGGTGAACAGGTGGTTGATGCCCCGGCTGTCGGTGGACCCGATGTACATGCCGGGCCGCTTGCGGACCGCCTCAAGACCCTCCAGGTGCGTCAGGTCGTCGGCCCCGTAAAGAGTCTCAGCGGTCACAGGGTCTTTCTCCCAGATCGTCTCTAGCCCGATGCCCAAACAACGCCGAGGGTAGTCCCCGGCCCCGACAGTTCAGCCCAGCAGCGCCAGTTCGGCCACCACCGCCCGGTGATCCGTGCCCGGCAGCAGGTGTTCGCTCGCGGACACCGCGGCCCAGCCGGGACCGTGCAGCACGTGGTCGATCTGGACCAGCGGGAATGCCGCCGGCCAGGTCGGCGCCCAGCCTCGGCCCAGCTCGGCGTGCGTGTCGACCAGCCCGGCCGCCAGCAGGGAGCGCAGCGGCGAGTGATCGACGGTGGCGTTGAAGTCGCCGAGCACGATCGCGTCCCGGCCGGCCACGGCCCGCAGCGCCGACATGTCCTGGGCCCAGAGCCCCGGGCCTCCGACAGGATAGTACGTGTGCACGCCGGTTATCGGGATGTCACGGCCTAACACGCGCACGGTGACCTGGGTCTGGGGCCAGGTGGTGGCCAGGGTGGTCGGCCCGCCGCGCACGATCGGCAGCCGCGAGAAGATCGAGGTGTCGTTCTCCGGGTGCAGCTCCCGGTACGGAAAGAGCTTGGCCAGCCCCGCGTCGTCGAGGCCCTTGATCGCCGGCGCGTCGAGCTCCTCGGTGACCAGCACGTCCAGGTTCTGGTCGTGGGCCAGCGACACCAGGGCCAGCGGCTCGACCCCGCCGCGATGGGTGTTGACGGTGCCGATCCGCAGGTGTGGGGCGCCGTCCGGCACGGTCTGGTGGTCGCGCACGAATCGGGGCACGAACCAGGCGATCTGCACCACGAGCAGCGCCGCCGCGGCCACGGTCAGCCACCGGCCGCGCAGTGCGAGCAGCGTCACCAGCAGCGCGGCCGTGAGCAGGCCCACGTACGGCAGCAGCGCGATGGGCACGGCCAGGTAGGTGCCGTCGTCGAAGCCGAAGAGGCGGGTGACGGCCAGCACAGCGACGCAGCCCAGCGCCACGGCGCAGGCGATCAGCGCCGCTTGTCGGCCCCGGTTCACCTGGCGGCCTCGACGGACTCGATGTTGGCCACGGCGAACTCCCGCTCTTCCTCGCGCAGGTAGCACCAGGAGTCCAGCCAGCCGCCCAGCAGCTGTTCCGGACGAATGCGGCGTACCGTGCGGTTGCCGGTGCGGTCCCGGTATCCGATCACCACGTCCCCCTCGCGGTCGATCGCGTCGGCCAGCAGCGCCAGCTCGACCTGGCTCAAGCTTCGATTCTGCCCCGAGAGGCGGTCGAAGGTGGGACCGCCCTCGATCGGCACCTGCGGCTCGGCGATCAGCCGGGCGGCCAGTTCCTCGGCCGTCAGCGTGTCGGCGACGGCCATCGTCGGCACGGCGCGGTGTTCGACCTTGTGCTCCACCACAACCGCGCCGGCCGGGCTTTCGCCGACCGGTGCGTAGCCGGCTTTTCGCAGCAGTGCCAGCACGTTCATGGAACTGTCCGAACTGGACAGCACGGTCGGGGCCAGCAACGTGAAGCCGGGCAACCGGTGCGCGATCTCGGCGGCGGTCGCCTCGTCGGCCGTCACGACACAGCGGACCTCCCGCACCCGCACGTGGCCGTGCCGGCGGTCCACGTCGTTGATCAGGTACGCCAGCGGCTGCGGCACGGGATCGAGCTCGCGCAACAGGTCCTCGGCCGACCAGCCGGCGTCCAGGGCGGACCGGATGCTGGCGGCGGAGAACCGCCACACCGCCCCGCCTTCACGCAGAGCTGCCGCGGCGATCACCGGCGGCACGGTTCCGGACACGACCGCCGTCAGATCGGATTGCAGGATCACGCCCGCGGACGGCGCCGGCAGCACGACTTCCGAAAGCCGACCGATCAGGTATTCGCCCAGCTCAGTAAGGCTGTCGGCGGCAACGGCGCCGAGCAGTTCCGCCTCCGTCAAAGCCGCGGTGACGTCGTCCGAGGTCTGATCGGGGCAGAACCAGTCGATTTCCCGAACCACGGCCCGTACGGACAGGCCGCCGGCCGCGGCGGTCAGCAGGGCTCGCCGCACCGGGCTGCCTTCGGGCCGCGAATACCAGGCCATGGCGAGCTGCGCCCACCGCTGGGCCGGCTCGCCGTCCCGCCACCGCGGGTAGTCCGTGGTGGGCGCGAAGCCCGCGTCGACCGTGCCCAGCAGGCCGGACGCGCCGGCCATGTCGAGCCACAGCGCCACCGATCCCGGCTCGGCCGCCAGCTCGCGGACCAGCCGGGACAGCTCCCTGCTCCCGATGCCACCTTTCTGCAACGCGGTGATCGGCCGGGAGGTTGCCTTGTCCAGCAGCGATGTGACGCCGTCGAGCACCGCGGCCGCGGCGGCCTGCCCGGCCCGGGTCGTCACGGCGGCATCGGCGCTGCTCAGCGGCAACAACGGCGGCCCGGTCAGCTCGGTGCCGTGGCCCTTGTCGGACGACCAGTGCTGGGCCAGCAGCTTCGGTAGCCGCAGGTCGGTGCCCCAGACCAGGCCCAACGCCCGCAGCTGCGGCAGGACGGCGCGGAACAGGGCCGGATCGAGCTGGTGCTGCCGGCCCACGGTGATCGCCTCGCCGGCCACCAACTGGTCCCGGTTGAGCGTCTGCAAGACCGCGACCAGCGACGATGCGCTGGACAGCCGCTGCGCCAGCTGGGCGAAGCCGCGCGGCACCGGCTCGACGAGCACGTCCGGCCGGGCCCGCAGCAGCGCGGCCAGCGCCGCCTCGCCCAGACCGGCCAGGTGCTCGTCGAACTCCACCCGGCCAACCTACTTGAGCGCGCCGGTCACCAGATCCAGCCGCCAGTAGCGTTGCAACGAAAGGAACAGCGCGATCACCGGCAGCACCGACAACAAGGTGCCGGTGATCACCAGCGAGTACAGCGACGCCTCGGCCGCCCCATGCCGCAGCAGGCTGTACAGCCCGACCGTCAGCGGGAACTTGTCGTCGGAGTTCACCATCACGAAGGGCAGCAGGAAGTTGTTCCAGATGGCGATGAACTGCAACAGGAACACGGTGATCAGCCCCGGCCCCATCAGCCGCAGGCCGACCGAGTGGAACAGCTTCCACTCCGAAGCCCCGTCGATCCGGCCGGCCTCCAGCAGCGACTGCGGTACCGAGGACGCGGCGTAGATCCGGCACAGGTAGATGCCGTACGGGTTGAACAGCTGCGGCAGCAGCACGCCGAGATAGCTGTCGGTCAGGCCCACGTTGGACAGCAGCAGGTACTGCGGGATGGCCAGCACGATCTGCGGCAGCAGCACGCAGGCCAGGATCACGTTGAACACGACCTTGCGGCCGCGGAACTCGTACAGCGCGATGGCGTAGCCGCAGGCGGCCGACACCAGCGACGCGGCGACGCCGCCGATCAGCGCGTAGCCGAAGCTGTTGAGCATCCAGTGCCAGAAGATGCCGTTCTGGTACGTGGACAGGTCGACGATGTTGTGCCAGATGCCGGCGCTGAACGACGGCAGGTACGTGGCCGTGGAGAACAGGTCCGTCTTGGACTTGGTGGACGCGATGAGGATCCACAGTGTCGGCACGATGCAGTAGATCGCGCCCAGGATGAGCGCCGCTGTCGGGAGAAGCCTGATGCGACCCGAAGTCGTTGGCACTGTCACCGGTTCACCCTCGACACGGTCCGGGAGGCCACGAACGACACGGCCAGCGCGGCGATCACGAACAGCACCGACGTCGCCGCGGCCTTGTTCACGTCCGAGTTCACGAACGCGTCCTCGTAGATCTTCATCAGCGGCACCCACGTCGAGGAGACGGCGTTGGACAGCGGCCGCAACGTGTTGGGCTCGTTGAACAGCTGCAACGAGGCCAACGCCGTGAACAGCGTGCACATGGCGATCGCCGGCAGCACCAGTGGAACCTTGATACGCAACGCCATCCGCAGCTCCGAGCAGCCGTCGATGCGGGCCGCCTCGTACAGCTCGGACGGCAGCGCCCGCAGCGCGGTGAAGATGACGATCATGTTGAAGCCGACCGAGCCCCACACCGCCACGTTGGCCACCGAGAAGAACACCGTGCTGGCGCCGAAGAAGTCGATGTGGTCGCCGCCGATCGGGCTGGTCGCGGGCAGGTACATGAAACCCCACATCAGCGAGGCGATCACGCCCGGCACCGCGTACGGCAGGAAGATGGCCAGCCGCGAGCTGCGGGCCAGCTTGACCCGCGGCACGTCCAGCAGCAGGGCGAACAGCAGCGCGAAGCCGACGGTGGCCGGGATGAACAGCAAAGCCACCAACACCATGCGCGCGATGCTCGACCACAGCTCCGGATCGGCCAGCGCCAGGCCGTAGTTGTCCAGACCGACGAAGACCAGCTTGCTGCCGCCTCCCAGCAGCCCGCCCGTCACCTTGCGTGCCTGGAAACTCAGCACGAGGGCGTAGACGCCGGGCGCCACCACGAACAGTGCGAGCAGCGCGACTGCTGGGAGGACGAGCAGGTAGGGCAGCTTGGCCCGGTTGCGCGCGGCCATCAGCTGACCGTGAACCCGAGCTTCTTCATGTCCGCCACGGTCGCGTTCTGGATGTCGTCCAGGGCCGTGGAGAACGAGGTGTTGTTCTGCAGTGCGGCGCCGAACTTGTCGGTGTACCCGCTGAAGGTGACGGTCACGTTCGGGCCCCAGATGGAGAAGCTGCGCGAACTCGGCGCGGCCTGCTTGACCAGGTCGTAGTAGTTGGCCTGGTTGGGGAAGAAGGCCGGCGGCTGGGACAGGATCGGCAGCGACCGGCCGGAGGTGGCGGCCGGGTAGACGTTGATGTTCTGGATCTGCGCGGTGACGGCCTTGTCGTCGGTGTTCAGCCAGGCCGCGAACTGCGCCGCCTGGGCGGCGTGCTTGGAGTCGGCGGTGACCGTGGTGGCCGAGCCGCCCCAGATGCCGGTGGTCTTGTCGCCCGCGGTCCACGCCGGCAGCGGCGCGACGGCCCACTTGCCCTTGGTGTTGGGCGCGATGCCGCCCAGCTGCGCCGGGGCCCACGCGCCGGAGATCCAGGTGGCGATCTGGCCCTCGTTCATCTGCTTGTTCCACTGCGGCGAGAACGACGGGTTCTTGGCCACGGTGCCGGCGGTGACCAGACCCTGCCAGTAGTCGGCGACCTTCTTGGACTGGGCGCTGTTGATCGCGACCTTCCAGGTGGTGCCGCTGGCCGACCACCAGTCGGCCCCGCCCTGCTGCATCAGGCCGGTGATCCAGCCCGGGTCGGCGGCGTCGAAGTTGGTCATCGCGACCTGCGGGGCCTTGGCGTGCAGATCGGCCGCGGTCTGCTTGAACTCGTCCCACGTGGTCGGCACCTTCAGACCGTTCTGGTCGAAGATGTCGGTGCGGTAGAACAACATCAGCGGGGCCACGTCCTGCGGCACGCCGTAGACCTTGCCCTCGAACTTGGTCGCCTTCAAGGTGGTGTCGTCGAAGTCCTTGGCCGCGTCACCGGTGTACTGGGTGATGTCGGCGACCACGCCCTTGGCCACCAGCGCCGGCAGCGACTGGTACTCCACCTTGGCGATGTCCGGCCCGTTGCCGGCCTCGTGGGCGGTGATCATCTTGCTGACCAGCTGGTCGCCACCGGCCGGATTGGACAGCGTGACGTGGATGTCGGGGTGGGCCTGGTTCCAGATCGCCACCACCTTGTCCATGTTGGGATCCCAGTCCCAGAAGGTCAGGTTGACCTTGCCGTCCGCCGCCGGCTGGTCGCTTCCGCCACCGCCGCCGCAGCCGGTCACCAGCAGAGCGCCGGCAACCAAAGCGCCGGCGAGTCGCCACTGACTCCGCATAGCCCTGTCTCCGCTCAATCTCACTGAACTACCTGTCGGCTCGCCCAGACCAGACCGCGATGGGTCAATGTGTACACCGCCGGATCCCAGAGGTCCTCGGTGCGGTGCCCGATCGCGGAGAAGAAGATCCTTCCTGCGCCCCAGTTCCTCGTCCAGGCCACCGGCATGGTCGTCGGGCCGTCCGGCGGCCCGAACTCGGTGGTGGCCAGGACCGTGTTCAGCGAATCGCTGAGCATCCAGTACTTCTCGGTGTGCACGGTGAAGTCCGGCAGCCCGGCGACGATCGGATGATCCGACTGCGACCGAACGATCCGCACCTCGTAGTGCTCGAACTCCGGTGGGTGGTGGAGGAAAACGCCGCCGACCATCCGCAGGTAGTCGGGACTGTCCTGAAAGGTCGCCACCACACCGCCGTGCCAGCCGGCGAAACCCGTGCCGTTGCGCACGGCTGTCACGAGACCGTCGCACTGCGACGGCGTCAGCCGGCCCATGGACCAGCACTGCACGATCAGGTCGGCCGCGGCCAGTTTTCCGGCGTCGGTGTAGACGTCCAGATCCTCGGCGATCTCCACGTCGAAGCCGGCGTCGGCCAGTCCGGGCAGGAACATCTCGGTCGCCTCGACCGGACTGTGTCCTTCCCAGCCGCCGCGGACGACCAGTGCCCTGCTCACCGCCGGCCGGCCCAGTCCGGAATGGACAGCGGCGTGCGCTGCACGCCGATCCACTGCCGCTTGGTGAAGCCGGGCATCTGGTTCTCCGCGCCGTGCCGGGCGTGCGCGTCGTTGACGTGCACCTCGCCGGCCTGGAGCCGCTCGGCCACGTCCATGCCGCGGATGAGGTCCTTGGTGAAGACGGAGTTCATCAGCATCGGCAGGCCGTTGGTGACGGCGATGGCCTCTTCCTCGGTGTCCACCACGGTCACCGGGACGACCGGGCCGAAGATCTCCTCGGTGAACGCCGGCATCTCCGGCGTGACGTCGGTGAGCACGGTCGGCCGGTAGAACAGGCCGTCGTACTCCGCGCCGGTCAACACCTTCGCGCCCATGTCGATCGACGGCTGCACGATCTTCTGGTGCACCCGGTCGCGCTGCCGTTCGCTGATCAGCGGGCCGAGGTCGGTCTCCGGGTCCATCGGGTCGCCGACGCGGAGCTTGGACGCCCGCGCCACCAACGCTTCCAGGTAGGCGTCGGCCACCGTGCGCTGCACGATGTGCCGGCTGGCGCTGATGCAGGTCTGGCCCTGGAACTCGTACGAGGCGATCATCGCGCAGGACGCGGCCAGCTCGACGTCGGCGTCGTCCAGCACCACGAAAGCGTTGCTGCCACCCAGTTCCAGCCGGATGTTGCGCAGGTCGACCGCGGCCGCGGCGGCGATCTCCAACCCGACCTCGCGGGAGCCGGTGAAGTCCATCAGGTCGAGGCCGCGGTGCTCGGCCAACGCCTTGCCGGCGTCAAGGCCGTCGCCGGTGACCACGTTGAACACGCCCGGCGGGAAGCCGGCCGCGTCGGCCGCCTGGGCCAGCGCCAGGCCGCCGATGAACGGGGTCAGCTCGGCCGGCTTGAGCACCACGGTGTTGCCGAAGGCCAGCGACGGCGCGACCGCCCGCATGGCCAGGTTCATCGGGTAGTTCCACGGCGTGATCAGACCGACCACGCCCAGCGGCACCGCCCGGGACAGCGAGAGCTTGCCCGCCTTGTACGGCTGGAGGATGTCGCCCGCGGTCTGTGTGGCCTGCACGGCCGAGATGGCCAGCTGGCGGATGCTGGTGCCGACCTCGTCCTCGGCCTTGTAGCGGACGCCGCCGGTCTCGCGGATGCTCTGCTCGACCAGGTCGTCGAAGTTGGCCTGGAGGTAGTCGGCGAACTTGCGCAGGTAGGCGGCGCGTTCGGCACCGGCCAGCGCGGCCCAGGCCGGCTGCGCCTCGCGGGCCGCCTTGACGGCCCGGTCCACGTCGACCGCGGTGCCCAGCGCGTAGCTGCCGATCTGGGCGCCGGTGGCCTTCTCGTACACCGGCGCGGTGCGGCCCGAATCCGCCGCACGGAACGTTCCACCGACGTAGAGCAGCCCGTCCGCGACTTTATCCATGTCTTAAGGTAAGTCGCGGATGAACGACGGGTCAATACTCTGTTTCGGGCTAGCCCCCGTTGGCCAGGAAGCGCATCACCGGCAGCGTGGCCGCGCCCAGCGCGACCGCCTCCGGCCCGAGCTGGCCCAGCTCGATCCGGGTCCCGTCGCGCAGGTAGCTCAGCGTGTGCCGGGCCGCCGCGTCCTGGACGGCGTCCAGGATCGAGTGGCCGATGGACAGGCTCACCCAGCCCGACAGCACCACCCGGTCCGGCGACATCAGATTGATCAGGTTGGCGATGCCGATGCCCAGGTACTCGGCAGTGGCGGCCATCGTCTCGGCCGCCGGCCCCGGCTGCTCCGCGCGCGCGGCCAGCTCCCGCATGCGGGCCTCGGTGTCCAACGCCGCGAACGGCTCGCTGCCCGGCAGCGCCAGATAGCGGTCCAGGATCCCCTCGGCCCCGATGTACGCCTCGAGACAGCCCTGCGAGCCGCAGCGGCAGGCCAGCCCCGGCGTGCACCACGGTGTGGCCCCACTCCGTGGTCGAGCTGGAAACGCCCTGGTAGGAGTCCGATTCCACGGCCAGCGCGGCCCCGACGCCGACGCCGAGCAGCGCGATCACCGCCCGCGTCGAGCCGCGGCCGGCGCCCCGCCACATCTCGGCCTGGCCCAGCGTGCGGGCGCAGTTGTCGACGTACAAGGGAGCGTTCACGCCGTCGGCCAGCATCTTGGCCAGCGGCACGCCCCGCCAGCCGAAGGTCGGCGCGTGCACCAGCTCGTCGCCGTCGACCGAACCCGGCACGCCGATGCCGACGCCCAGGATCGACACCTCGGAGGTGCTGACCACCTCGGTGATGCCGGCCAGGATCAGCTCGGCCACGTGCGACGGCTCCAGGTTGCCGTCCATCGGGTAGGTCGCGGTGGCCACCGTGTTCAGGGCGCAGTCGAACAGACCGACCTCGATGTGCGTCTCGCCGATGTCGACGCCGATCACGTGCCCGTAGTCCCGGCGGACCTGGAGCACGGTGCGCGGCCGGCCGCCCTCGGACTCGGCCGAGCCGGCCTCCTCGACCACGCCGTCCGCGATCAGATCGGAGATCACGTTGCTCACCGTCGACGAGCTCAGCCCGGAGGAGTCCACCAGTTCGAGGCGGCTGCCCCGGCCCTGGAGGTACAGCCGGGACAGCAGCGCCGACCGGTTGCGTCGGCGCAGCTCACGGGTGGTCTGTTTCGCTGCCACAGTGGGATCTTGCCAAACTTCTCGCCGATAGCGTTCACATCGCACCTGTTGGGCGCAACGCGGCGATGCGGGAGAGTGGACCGATGGCGACCCGGGAGTCGATCGGCGAGGGCTTCGGCCACGCCGTGCGCACCCGCCGGGAGGCGCTGGGCTGGTCGTTGACCGACCTCGCGGCCGTGGTCCGCTACGACAAGTCGCTGCTGTCCCGGCTGGAGAACGGCCGCCGCAAGCCGACCGAGCAGCATGCACGTGCACTGGACAGTGCACTGGGGGCCGAGGGTCAGCTGATCCATCTGGCCCGCCGGGCCCTGGTCCGGTCGCCGGCCCAGCTGCCGGCCGCGCCGGCCCGGTTCGTCGGGCGGGACGCGGAGCTGGCCGCGCTGAACTCGGCCGTGCGGGACCTCGGCGACACCGGCGGCCCGATCGTGGTGACGATCGACGGGCCGCCCGGCGCCGGCAAGACCGCCCTGGCCCTGCGGTTCGCCCACTCCATCGCGCACGACTACCCCGGCGGGCAGCTCTACACCGACCTGCGCGGGCACTCGGCCAACGACCCGGCCACGCCGTCCGACGTGCTGGAGGAGCTGCTGACGTCGCTGGGCGTGGAGAACCTGCCGGCGCGGCTGGAGCAGCGGGCCAGCCTGCTGCGGTCGGCGCTGGCCCCGACCCGGACGCTGCTCGTGCTGGACAACGCGGCCGATTCCTACCAGCTGCTGCACCTGCTGCCCGGGATCGGCGGCTGCGCCGTCGTGGTCACCAGCCGCGACCGGCTGTCCGGGCTGTCCATGCGCACCGGGGCCGCGCGCATCACCGTCGCGCCGATGGCCGCCGCCGAGTCGGTACGGCTGCTGGCCACGATCATCGGCCACCGGGGCTCGGTGTCCTCCGACGGCTTGGGGGAGCTGGCCCGGCGCTGCGGGCACCTGCCGCTGGCGTTGCGGATCGCCGCCGAGCGGGTCGCGTCGTCCGAACTGGACGAGCTGCTGTCCGAGCTCGACGACTCCCGTCTGGACGCGTTGGACGTCGCCGACGCCACGCCCGCGCGGACGATCATCTCCTGGTCGTACGGGCGGCTCGATCCCGACACCGCGCGGATGTTCCGGCTGCTCGGGCTGCATCGGGGGCCCTATCTCAGCGTCGCTGCCGCAGCCGCGCTGGCCGGCGTACGGGTCGGCGCCGCCCGGCGCTTCCTGGACCGGCTGGCCGCCGCGCACCTGATCCACAACCCCCGGCGCGGGCACTGGCGGTTCCACGACCTCGTCGCCGACTACGCCGCCGAGCTGGCGTATTCCGACCCCGAGGCGGACGCCGCCGTGGCCCGGCTGGCCAGCTGGTACCTGCACGGCTACTCGGCCGCCGGCAAGGTGATCGCGCCGTACCGGGACAACCCCCTGGTGGTGGCCGACGTGCTGGCGGACGTCGAGCCGCCGCACTTCGAGTCCGAACCGGACGCCATGGCGTGGTGCAAGGCCGAGCTGCCCAACGTGCTGCCCGTGCTGCGGCTGGCCCTGCGACACCGGCAGCGTGAGGTGGCCTGGCATCTGCCGTTGGAGCTGTGGAGTTATCTGCTGCTGACCCAGCCGTGGGGCGTGTGGATCGCCAGCCACCAGCTCGCGTTGGAGGCCTCCGCCGGCAACGACTACGCCCATGGCTGGGTCGCCACCAACCTTGCCGAGGGCTACCGGCGGATGGGCGACCTGGCCGGCGCGTTGGAGCACTACGCCCTCGGCCGCCGGCTGCGGGAGCGCTGCGGCGACCGGCCCGGGCTGGCCTGGTCGCTCGCCGGCTCCGCGCTGCTGGCCATCGACCGTGGCGAGATCGCCGAGGCCAAGGACTACTCCGAGGCCGCCGTCGAGCTCTTCGCCGAGACCGCCAACTCCGAGGGTCGGGCCCTGCTGCTCGGGGTGCTCGGCGACATGCAGGCCGCCCTCGGTTCGTACGAGGAGGCCCTGGTCTCCTTCACCGAGGCCGCGTCGATCATGACCTCCCTCGGCAGCCTGCCCGGCGTCGCCCAGATGCTCACCCGTTCCGCCGAGACCCACCAGACCCTCGGCTCCTACGACGCCGCCCTGTGCGACTTCGTCGGCGCGACCAACGCCGCCCGCCAGTGCGGCGACTCCGTCGCCGAGGTCGCCGCCCTCTGCGCGTACGCCCAGCTCCTGTCCGACGTCGGCCGCTCCGACGAGGCCCGTCAGGCGTGGACCCAGGCCCTGGTCATCCTGGAAGCCCGCGGCGAAGCCGAGGACACGCAGGCCGCGGAGATCCGCGCCCGGCTCTAACCCCCGCGAGTCACGCTCTCAGGCACACCGAAATCCGGTTTCCGGCAGATCAGAACGCCGCCACCTGGCCGTGGTCCTCGCGTAGCGGCGGCAGTACGCCGGCGGCGAGGTCTTCGCCGGTGAAGCGCCAGGTCAGGGCGGTGTTGCGGCGGCCGCCGGTCTGCTCGACGGCGATGCGCAGGGCTTTCGGCTGGCCGACGAGGACGACCATGGCCTTGGCCCGGGTTATGGCCGTGTACAACAGGTTCCGGCGCAGCAGGAGCAGACCGGCGCTGGTGCTGAGCGGCACGACGACGTACGGGTATTCGCTGCCCTGCGAGCGGTGCACGGTGATGGCGTAGCCGTGGGCGAGCTCCTCCAGCTCGTCGAAGTCGTACTCGACGGCCTCGCCGTCCTCCAGCGTCACCTCCAGCAGACGGTCCTCAAGGGACAGTGCGGTCACGGTGCCGGCGGTGCCGTTGAAGACACCGGCCTTGCCCTTGTCGTAGTTGTTGCGAATGGGCATGACCCGGTCGCCGACGCGGAAGGCACGGTCGTCGGACCAGTACTGCGGATCGCCATCCTGGTGCGGATTGAGGACGTCCTGGAGGAGCCGTCCGATGTGGAGCGCGCCGACCTCGCGGGCCCGGCCGGGGCACAGCACCTGCACCTTGCTCGGCTCGATGCCGTACGCGGCGGGCAGCCGCCGCGTGGCGATGTCGACGACGGTCTCGGCGATGTCCTTGGGGTCCTCGGCCGGCACGAACCAGAACTTGGCGTTGTTGACCGGCGGCACGCCGTCCCGCACGTTCACCGCGTTGGCGGTGATGCCACTGCCGGCGCCCTGCCGGTAGACGCGGCTCAGGTGCGTGCGCGGCACGTCCGGCACGTCGAGCAGGTCCCGCAGCACCGAGCCGGGTCCGACGCTCGGCAGCTGGTCGACGTCGCCGACCAGCAGCAGGTGCGCGCCGGCCGGGATCTTGTCGACCAGCGCGTCGGCCAGGCCGACGTCCAGCATCGAGCTCTCGTCGACCACGATCAGGTCGGCCGACAGCGGATCGTTCACGTCGAACAGGCCGCCGTCGTCCTCGGGTTCGGCGTTGCGCCCCAACATCCGGTGCACGGTCATCGCCGGCATGCCGGTCAGCTCGGACAGCCGCCGCGCGGCCCGGCCGGTCGGCGCGGCCAGGGTGATCTTCGCGCCGGCGGCCTTGGCCGTGGTCGCGATGTGCCGCACGGTGAAGCTCTTGCCGCAGCCGGGACCGCCGGTCAGGATCGACACGGTGTTGGTCAGGGCCATCTCCAACGCCTGACGCTGCCTGTCGTCCAACTCCGGGCTGTCGAACTTCGGTTTGCCGGGCAGCGACGACGGCGTGCCGAGCAGCCGCATCACGTTGTCGGCCAACATGGTCTCCTGCTGGTGCAGGTGGGCCGAGAAGACCACGTCCCGGCCGCCGATCTGCTCCTGCACGACCTTTCTCCTGCGCCGCAAGGCATGCAGCGCCGTGCGGATCAGCTCCTCGTCCTGCTCCACCATCGCCGTGGTGTGCGTGAGCACCTCCGTCACCGGCAGGAAGCAGTGGCCGCCCATGGTTCTGGCCTGGAGCAACGTGTGCAGCACGGCGGCCTGCATGCGTTCCGGGCTCTGCTCGGGGATGCCGGCGGCCAGCGCGATCGTGTCGGCGGTGGCGAAGCCGATGCCCCAGACCTCCTCGACCAGCCGGTACGGCTCGTTGCGGACCACGTGCAGCGACTGTTCGCCCAGCTTGCGGTGGATACGCACGGCCAGCGCCGGGCTGACGCCGACGCCCTGGAGGAACACCATGACCTCGCGGACCGCGCGCTGGTCGGCCCAGGCGGCGATGATCTTCGCCAGCCGTTCGCGGCCGATCTGGTGCACCTCCAGCAGGCGCTTCGGCTCGCGGTCGATCACGTCCAGGGTGTCGTCGCCGAACGTGTCCACGATGGCGTCGGCCAGTTTGCGGCCGATTCCCTTGACCAGACCTGATCCGAGGTAGCGGCGGATCGCGTGCACAGTCGCCGGCAGCACCCGTTCGCATTCGTCGACCTTGAGTGTGCCGCTGGTGGTCCAGTCGCCATCGACGCGCACGGTCTCGCCGGGTTGGAGGCCGTGCAGCACCGTCCCGGCGATCTTCGTCTCGCTGCGCTCGCCGGTGGTCAGGATTGCGACCGTGTAGCCGTCCGCCCCCACGTATATGAGGCGGTCGACCACACCCTCCGCGACGGTCACGCTCCCCATCGTAGGCGTCAACCTTGGTTGACGGCGCGATTCTCGTCAACTAATGTTGACGATGTGACCGACATGAACGAGCTCGCGGCCGCCGCCAGTGGTGCCGATGTGCGCACCGGCCTGCGGGCCGCGCTCGCGCTGCGCCGGCTAGCAGAAACGCTGGAGGCACTGCAAGTCGGCAATGCGCGGCGGCAGAACTGGTCGTGGCAGGAGATCGCCGAGGCGCTCGAGGTCACCAAGCAGGCCGTGCACAAGAAGTACTCCAACCGTCAGGAGGAATGATGTTCGAACGGTTCAGCCGCCCGGCCCGTGACGCCGTCGTGCAGGCCCGGCACGAGGCGCAGTCGTTGGGGCACAAGCATCTCGGCACCGAGCACCTGCTGCTGGCGCTGGCCTGGCAGCCCGGCGGCGCGCACGACGCCCTGGTCGCCGCCGGGTTGACCCGAGAACGGATCGCCGCGGCGCTGACCGGCGCGGGCGTGCTCGGGTCGGCCGACGCCGATGCGTTGAAGACCGTCGGGATCGACCTGGACGCTGTGCTTTCGCGCATCACCGAGACCTTCGGGTCCGATGCGTTGCGGCGGGCCATGCCCGCTGGTCGACGTGGTCGTGTCGGCGTCTCGCCGCGGGTGAAGAAGGTGCTGGGGCTCGCGCTGCGGGAGGCTGTGCACCTGGGCAGCAACACCATCGGCACCGAGCATGTCCTGCTCGGCATCCTGCGTGACGGCCACGGGCGGGCCGCCAAGATCATTACCGATGTCGGGGTCTCGCCGGACGCCCTGCGCCAGGCTCTGCTGGACGGATTGGGCCGGGCGGCCTGAACCCTGCCATGTTCTGACAGGGTTCGCCGGCAGCGTGGTCGGCATGAACGACCTTCAAGGCAAGATCGCGCTGGTCGCCGGCGGCACCCGTGGCGCGAGCCGGGCCATCGCCGTCGAACTCGGCCGTCGCGGCGCTTTCGTCTACGTCACCGGCCGAACCACCCGGACGCAACGGTCCGAAGTGGACCGATCCGAGACCATCGAGGACACCGTCTCGCTGATCTCGGCGGCCGGCGGGAGCGGCGTCGCCATCCGCGTCGACCATCTCGAACCCGATGAGGTGCGGGAACTGGCCGCCCGCATAGACCGTGAGCACGGGCGGCTCGACATCCTGGTGGACGGGGTGTGGGGCGGCGACGATCTCATGACCTGGGCCAAACCCGTGTGGGAGCACCCGCTCGACGGCAGCCTGCGCATGATCCGCCTCGGTATCGACGCCCACCTGATCACCAGCCATTTCCTGCTGCCGCTGGTCATTCGCCAACCCGGCGGGCTCGTCGTCGAGCTCACCGACGGCACCGCCTCGTTCAACGCGGTGTACCGCGAGGGCACCACGCTCGCGTTCTACGTGGCCAAGTCCGCCGCGCACGTGATGGCCATCGGCCAGGCCGCCGAACTCAAGGCTTTTTCTTGCACAGCCGTGGCTTTGACCCCGGGCTACCTGCGATCGGAGGCGATGCTCGACCACTATCACGTGACCGAGGAGACCTGGCGTGACGCCCTCGTCCGGGTGCCGCACTTCTGCATCTCGGAGTCGCCGACCTATGTCGGTCGTGGCGTCGCCGCCCTGGCGGCTGACCCTTCGCGGGAGCGTTTCAGCGGTCAGACCCTGGACAGCGGGCAGTTGGCCCGGATCTACGACTTCGACGACGTGGACGGCAGCCGTCCCGATGCCTGGCCGTACATGGTGGAGGTGGCGCTTGCCGGCAAGCCGGCCGATCCCACCGGCTACCGGTGACGGTCGGCCATCCGCTGCACGATTGACACGAAAGCCGCTTTGACGGCGTCTGGCGCCACTATCTCCACTTCGGCGCCAAGCGGGATCAACTGAGCGGCAGCGATGTGCGGCTCCTCCAGCTCCACCGTGACGTCGGTCCAGCCGTCGTCACCCGGCGGTCCGGCCTGCTCAAGGGCCCGCACGGCGGCGATGTCCAACACCGCCGGCAGGGCCCGGACGCCGGCCGGGCTCAGCCGGATCCGCACCGGCACGGTTCGCAGCGACTGCTCGAACTCCGCCGACGACTGCTCCCACCAGGCGACGAGGTCGAAGTCCGGCCGCTCGAACTGCTGGTCGGTCTCGTCGACGGCGTCGATCCTGGCCACCCGGTAGGTGCGGACATCGCCGTCCACCTGGGCGATCAGGTACCAGACGCCGGCCTTGAGCACGAGGCCCAGCGGTTGCAGGATTCGTCGCACGGTCTTGGCTTCGCGGCCGTAGGTGATCTCGATGCGCCGCTGCTCCCACACCGCCCTGGCGATCGCCGCCAGGTGCTCGGTCGCGTCTACCTGGCGAAACCAGCCCGGCGCGTCGAGGTGGAACCGCTGGGCCATGCCTTGCGCCTGGTCGCGTAATGCGGGCGGCAGCGTGGCGAAGAGTTTGGCGTGGGCGGCCGACATGGCCGTGCCCAGGCCGAGTTCGGCCAACGCCTGCGGCACGCCCATGGCGAACATCGCCACGGCTTCCCGTGAGGTCAGGCCGTCCAGGTGTGTCCGCCAGCCGTCGACCAGCCGCACGCCGCCGTGCCGACCCGGCTCCGTCCACAGTGGAACGCCGGCATCACGTAAGGCGGCGATGTCCCGGTGCATGGTCCGCTCCGAGACGTCCAACGCCTTGGCCAGCTCGGCGATCGTCGCGCTTCGCTTGCTGTACAAGGTGAACAGCAGCGCCACCAGTCGCTCGGCACGCATACTAGCGGGGCAGCCCGAACGCGCCGGACTCCTCGGTCACCAGCTCCATCTCGGCCGGCGTCACGTCGAGCCGGACGATCGTCGTGCCGGCGCGGCCGCACAGCGCGATCTCCCCGGGCCGCAGGTCGTCGGCCATGCCGGCGTCGGGGCGGTTGCGCAGCGAGAGCACGGCTTCGCCGTGACCCGGTCCGCAGACCACGACGACGTCGGCCGCGCGCCAGAATTCGGAGCGCGTGGGGACCCGACTGGCGACGTGGATGACCGTGCACCAGGGCGCGTCGCCGATCCAGTTCGCGGGCGCCTCCGGCGCGTCGAGCACCAGCGCCTGCGGCATGCGCGGGCCGGCCGGCACGCCCGGCCAGCGGGCCGAGCGCTGCGCGAAGGTCATCCGTCGGCCGCCGACCTTGGTCCACAGCCGTTGCCACGCCGGCTGGCGTTGGCTGTAGACCGTGACCTGGCAGCCGACGGCCAGCAGCCGGTGGGCGACGAGCCGGGCCACGCCGACCTCGCCGACCAGGCCGATGCGCACCGGCCGGGGCTGGATCGCCGGCAGGCAGGCGATGTTGCCGCCGCGGTCGGCCCCCAGCAGCACGCCGGCCGCCGGTAGCCGCAGGGACGGGTTGATGTCGTCCATGGCACGCCACGGCAGCGCCGAGATGTCCGGTGAGCTCATCCTCGTACCAGTCCAATCGCGCTGGTCAGGTCCCGTGCCCCGCCGCCGAGCGGGAGCGTGGCGACCACGCCGGCCGGCTGGTTGTTCGGCAGCGGCTCGGCCAGCCCGGTGGCGATCAGCGCCGCCCGGGCGTTGGCCACGGCGTTCTGGTCGGTCGCGAACAGCCGTACCATCGATCGGGTCACAGCTGAGTGACCGTCAAGTTCCACGGCGACCGAGACCACGCAGCGGTCGGCGGCGATGGACGCCGCCGTCATCAGCAGCTTGCTCCAGTCGCCCGTGACCGCCAGGCAGCAGTGCGCCCCGGCCTGCGTGAGCCAGGCGTCAGCGTGGAACCGGCCCTGCTGGCTCGGGTCGCCGACGCCGGCCAGCAGTTCCGTCGTCGCCGCCAGTCCGAGCAGGTGGGCCTGGAATCCGTTGTCCATCAGGTGCACCCGCAGCCGCGCGGCCGCCGCCACCAGCGCCGTCCGCGCACCAGCCGCCCCACCGCCTCTGCGCTCCGTTGCCTCCGGCGCCCACAGCGGTTCGTGCCGCAGCACCAGCCAGACTCTGCGCAGGACCGGCACCGCCGTGGTCGGCAGCCTTCTGTAGACCATCGTCGGGCCGAACCGTTCGGTGACGTCCAGCGCCGGCAGTGGGAACTGTTCGATCAGCACCTGGAAACCGGCCAGCTCCGCCGGGTCCGCCCGCACCTGCTGTGCCAGTTTCGCCAGGTCCAGCCGGAGACTGCCGGCGACCTCCAGCTCCAGCACCGCGGCAAAGCCCTGGCCGTCGCCGATCACGCCCAGCGGGGCCGCGCCTCGGCCCGTCACCTCGACAACGTGCAGGTCGGGCAGCACTTCCCTGATCACGCCAAGCCCCGGCCCGGTCGCCGGCGTTCTCGCCGCCGGCGCCCGCAGCTTGATCGTGAGGTGCTCGGTCGCCCACTTTCCTTGCCAGAAAAGGAAAGTGGCTACCAGCGTGAGGCCGCCCAGCGCCATAAGGGCGATGCCGAACGAGCCCATGAACGCCACGCCGGCCGCCGCCGCGCCCACCGCTGCCTCGGCCGCGACCCACCGAGCGCGGCCGATCCGGCCCGGCCGTCGGTGTCGCGTGCGTGCGGGACTGTCTGCCACAGATGCAGTATGCCGATAGAGTCCGACTCGGCACGCCCAGTTGGGGAGGGCAGCGATGGTTACCACGCGGGACCAGGTCGAGGCTTACACGTACGAGAGCAGGCGGCAGGTTACCAGCCTGATGCTCGGGGCCGATGAGGCCGTGACCGATCCTCGCCGTCGGCTCAACCGTTCCACTATCGGGGGAACCGTCATCGCCGTGCTGCTCATGGCCGGCTTCGGCATCGCCGGCTTCCTCGGCGGCGGCTCCGGTCCGGCGCTGCCCGGTTCCGGCGCCGTGACCGTCAGCGGCACCGGTGATCATTACGTCATCGTCGACGGCCAGGTCCATCCCGCGTTGAATCTCGCGTCCGCCCTGCTCGTCGGTGGCGGCACCCTCACCGAGGTCCGCGCTTCGGCTCTTGCCGGCAAGCCTCGCGGCCTCCCCGTCGGGATTCCCAACGCCCCCGATTCGCTGCCGTCCCGGGACAACCTCACCATCGGTGCCTGGACCGTCTGCACCGTGCAGTCCGCTTCCCTCTCCGCCCCGCCGCAGATCACCCTGTTGGTCGGTGCCGGCGTCAGCCAGGGCGTTGTGGACTCGTCCGCCGGCGTGTTGGCCCAGTTGCCCGACGACAGCACGTGGCTGATCAGCAAGGGCCGTCGTTACAAGCTCACCGGCAACACCCGTGCCCTCCTCGGCCTCCAGCGCGCCGCCACTGTCCGCCTACCGGCCGAGGTCCTCGCCGTCGTCCCCGAGGGCGCGGAAATCACCCAACCGAGGGTCCCCTCCGGCGGTGCTCCCACTGTGTCGTTGCCTTCTTCCGTGTCCGTCGGCGACGTCATCCAGACCCGGCAGACCGGCGTCCAGTCCCAGTTCTTCGTCGTCGAGCCCGACGGTCTTGCCCCCATTTCCGAGCTCACCTATGCCTTGCTCGCCGCTTCCGGCAGCCGCGTCGACACCATTGACCCCAACGTCGCCGTATCGGCTCCCCAGTCGCATGCCACCCCGCCCGGCAGCAACACGTGGCCCGACCGGATTCCTTCTCCCGTCGGTCCCCAGCTCGATCAGCCCCTTTGTCTCAGCACGACTCCTGGTCAGACTCCCGGCGACGCCCCTTGGCCGCTTTCGGTCAGCCTTCCCCCTTCGGTGCCTTCTCCGGCCGGTCTTTCCTCCGTGACCGCCAAGGCCGGGCACGTCACCACTGTCCGGATCCCTTCCGGCTCCGGTGCTGTGGTTCGGGCCTCTTCCGCTGCTGGGCAGGACGGTGTGCTCACGTTGGTCACCGACTCCGGTCAGCGGTTTCCCATCCCTAGCTCCGACGCCGCTTCGCGGCTGCACTTCGACCCTTCGGCGGCTCGGAATGTGCCCCTGCCTTTTGTGACTTTGTTGCCTGCTGGGCCGACTTTGGACCCGAGCGCTGCGGCCAAGGAGTTTGTCGGCGGGAATTAGCGGTGGGTGGGGCACAGAAGCCAGTCACAGCGGCCCTACAACAACTCCACCTCGGTCGGTTCCACGGCCTCCGGCTTCTCCCGCACGTCATCCCGCCCACCCGGCCGCCACCGCCGATGAGCAGCCCGCCGAAAAGCGATCCCGCCGACCAACGCCAACAACCCGGCCAAAGCCAGACCCCCAGCCCAGGCAAGGGCGGCCTGCAACACGGGACCGAACCCGGCATCCTCAGCAGGTCGAGGAAGCACGGCGACAGAGCCCGGCCGGTCCGAAGTGGACGGAGAAACCCTGGGAGCGGTAAGAGCAGCGAACGGATCCACGATGCCGGCGCCAACCTTGTCGTCACGCCTGCCCGCCACGGGCACGGCCGTGCTGACCAGCCGCTGAACGACGGCGGGGCCGGAGAGCCCGGGGAAGCGGGAGCGGACGAGGGCGGCGACGCCGGAGACGATGGCGGTGGCGAAGCTGGTGCCGGACTGGGTGAGGTAGCCGCTGCCGCCGGAAGCGGTGCTGGTGAGGTCGGAACCGGGGGCGGCGATGCCGACCCAAGGCCCCTGATTGGACTGGGCGATGGGGGCGCCGTTGGAGTCGACGGCGGCGACGGCCAGAACACCGTCGTAAGCGGCGGGGTACCAGGTCTGGCCGGGCTGGGACTGCTGCTCGTTGCCGGCGGCGGCGACAACGACGACGTCCTTGGACAGGGCGTACTGAACGGCGGCCTTGATGGACGGACGGTCGACGGGGAGGGCGAACGAGAGGTTCAACACCGAACCACGGTCGGCGCCGTCGCGGATGGCCTGGGCGATGAGGGCATCGGGCAGGTCGGAGATGGTGCCGACCATACGGATGGCGGCGATCTTGGCGTCGGGGGCTACGCCGACCACGCGGTCGTCGTCGAGAGGCCGGGCGGCGATCAGGCCGGCGATCATGGTGCCGTGGTTCTGGCAGTCCTCAGGCGTGCCGGGAGATTCCGTAAAAATGCGAGGATCGTTCACGACGGCCAGGTCGAGGCCGCCGATGACGGCCGGGGCGAGCTTGGGGTGGCGACTGTCCACACCGGAATCGACAACGGCGACGGTGACGCCGGACCCGGTGCTGAGGTCCTTCACGCGAGGCAGACCGAGCCGGTCGATCATGGGGTCACGGCCGGCGGCAGGAGGAATGGGCTGACCGGAGGCGGGCGGCGGCTGGCACGCGGCGAAAGCCATGGGTGCCGGCACGACCAGGAGACCGGCAACCAGAAGGACAGCCGCACAAGCCCGCATCATGCGTGCAGATCCAACAACGCGCTGTACACGTCCCACACGGCCAACACCAGAGGCACGACGGCCAGCAGCAAGAAGGTCTCGGTCAGGTCGAGCAGCCGGACGAGCCGGGGGTTGGCCGGCCGCCGGCCGCTGCTCACGCCGATCAAGCCGGCCACCAAGGCCAAGCCGACCAGCACGGGAGCGGCGATGCCGAGCATGGCGGTGATGTCGGAAGCGAAGCGCGTGACGGCAGCGCCGGTGCCGGCAACGAAAACGAAGGCCACGGTGACGACGGGGGCCAAGACCTGAGCCCGTTCCCGGAACAGCCGGGAGCGCAGCACGACCAGGACCGTGAGCACGGCGGCGAGCACGGCCGACCACAACGTGACATCAAAGGCCAGCAAGGCAATGCCGATGCCGACGGCGGCATGACAACCGGCGATGAGCCCGGTGAACAGTTGCCGCGCCCGGGAAACACGCTGCTGGGTGCGCTCCAACTCGACCTGGCCCGGCAGGTCGGCGAGGTCCTCGGCGGAGCGCGGCAACACGGGCCGAGGCAGCCGGGCGGCGCGCAAGGCCAAGGTCGGCATGACGGTCGTGATGGCCAACGCCAACGGCGCGACGACGGCGGCGGCCCGCCCCGGACCGACCTCGCCGATCACGGCCACCAACCCGCCCAGCAGGCCGAACAGTCCCAGTACGCCCACAGCCGCGAACAGCGCGTCGCCGCCACCGACGACCACCGGCCCGAGGCCCGCGACCAGCAGAAACACGGCGCTGGCCAACAGCAGGTGTCCACGGCCCCAGTCGCCGCCGAGCAGCACGCCGGCGCCGACGGCCCCGACCGGGGCGGCCAACGCGGACGTGAGGATGCCGGCTGGGAGATCACCGGAAGCCCGGGCCAACGCACCGCCGCCGAGCAGCAACAACACCGCGGCGACCAGCGCCAGATAACCGCCGACCTGACTGCCGTTGAAGGCCACGGTGGCGGTCGCGGACAGCACGGCGATGGCGGCGACAACCCCGCAAGCGACCCGGGTCTGGGCGCTCTCCCAGGCGGTGTGCACGCCGCCGGCGCCGATCACCTCGACGACGTCGTCGTACAACGGCGGCGGTGTGCGGTCCCGTGCCGGATGCAGCACGAGCACGTCGCCGTCGTGAATCCCCGAACCGGCCAGGCTCAGGGCGGCATCCAGCCGCGAACCGTCGGTCTTGCTGACGGCCCAGCCGCCATGCCCGACCCCGCCGTCGTCGCCACCGCCGTCGGCGGCGTGCCGCAGCAGGGTCGGCAGCAGGTGGGCCAGCGGAATGCCGGCCGGCACCGCGAGGTCGACCCTGGTCCGCGGACCGGCCACCGCGATACGGCAAAAGGCCCCGGTCTCTGCCTGCACGCTGCTCCCCCAAACGGAGTACGCCGTTGCCACGCAGCCCATAGAGTAGATCCGTCGATCGGGAGGTGTCGTGTCAACTGCGCTGTTCCGACGGCCGCCGAGAGCGCCGCGGCCGACCGTCCCGGCCGGCGACGTCCTGCTGCAACCGCCGCCCGAGCTGCCCAAACCCGACACCGGAAACGTGTGGCTGACGGCGTTGCCCGCGCTGAGCGGCCTCGGCTCGGTGGCCTACCTGCTCGGCGGCGCGGCCAACCCGATCACCTACGTGGCCGGCTCGTTCTTCCTGTTCTCCTCGCTGGCCATGGTCGCCGGCTCGCTGCTGCGCTCGAGATCCACCCAGAAGGGTGACTCTCAGCAAATTCGTCGGGACTACCTGCGCTACCTGGGCCGGATGCGCCAGCAGGTGCGCCGGACCGCGTCCGCGCAGCACGAGTCGCTGGGCTGGGGCGCGCCGGATCCGGAGCAGCTGTGGGCGGTCGCGGCCAGCAAACGGCTGTGGGAGCGCCGGCCGACCGACGAGGACTTCGGCGTGGTGCGGATCGGCCGCGGCCCGCAGTACCTGGCCACGCAGCTGGTGCCGGGCGAGTCGGGACCGGTCGAGGACCTGGATCCGTTGGCCGCCTTGGCCCTCAAGCGTTTCATCAGCACCCACACGGTGGTGCCGGACCTGCCGGTGCAGGTGTCGCTGCGCCGGTTCGCGGCCATCGGCATCGGCGGCGACCGCGATGCCGCACGAGCCGTGGTGCGCTCACTTGTTGCCCACGTCGCCACGTTTCATCCACCGCAGGACCTGCGGATCCTGATCTGCACGTCCGATCAGGACGGCCCGGCCTGGGGCTGGGCCAAGTGGCTGCCGCACTGCCACCACCCCGACGAGGTGGACTACGCCGGCCCGCTGCGGATGATCAACCCGTCGCTGGTCGCGCTGGAAGACGGCCTTGGCGTGGAGCTGACCCGCCGGCCCCGCTTCAACCGCACCGCCGAGCCGGATCCCGACGCCCCGCACGTGCTGGTGGTGATCGACGGCGGCATGGTGGCCGGCACGGAACTCGTGCTGGGCCACGACGGCCTGCAAGCGGTCACCGTGGTGGACCTGGACGGCCGGGCCGGCGATCTGATCCGTGCGCACGGCCTGGAGCTGGTCGTCGACGACGGAGAAGTGGCTGTACGCAACGGAAGCCGGCTGGAGCCGCTGGGCACGGCCGACGCGATGCCGACGCCGGTGGCGGCGGCGCTGGCCCAGCAGCTGGGCGGCCACCGCCTGGACGTGACCTCGGGTGCCGACGATCTGGCCACCACCAGCCAGACCCTGCCCGGCCTGCTCGGCATCACCGATGCCGGCGCGATGGACCTGGACGTGCTGTGGAAGCCTCGCCCGCTGCGCGACCGGCTGCGGGTGCCGATCGGCATCAGCGCCGACGGCACCGTGCTGGACCTGGACATCAAGGAGTCCGCGCAGGACGGCATGGGCCCGCACGGCCTGGTCGTCGGCGCGACCGGCTCCGGCAAGTCCGAGCTGCTGCGCACGCTGGTGCTGGGCATGGCCGCGACCCACCCGCCAGACCAGCTCAACCTGGTGCTGGTGGACTTCAAGGGCGGCGCGACCTTCGCCAAGATGGGGCACCTTCCGCAGGTCGCGGCGGTGATCACCAACCTCGAAGATGATCTGTCCCTCGTGGACCGCATGCAGGAGGCGCTGTCCGGCGAGATGAACCGCCGGCAGGAGATCCTGCGCGACGCCGGCAACCTGGTGTCGGTCCGGGACTACGAGCGCGCCCGGCAGAACGGGGCCGGTCTGCCGCCGCTGCCCAGCCTCTTCGTCGTGGTCGACGAGTTTTCCGAGCTGTTGAGCCAGAAACCCGACTTCGCCGATCTGTTCGTCCAAATTGGACGCCTTGGCCGGTCGCTCGGGCTGCACCTGCTGCTGGCCTCGCAGCGACTGGACGAAGGTCGGCTGCGGGGGCTGGAGGCGCACCTGTCGTACCGGATCGGCCTGCGCACGTTCTCGGCGCAGGAGAGCCGCACGGCCATCGGCGTGCCAGACGCCAACGACCTGCCCAACGCGCCCGGTCATGGCTTCCTCAAGACCGACACCGCGACGCTGCGGCGGTTCCGCGCGGCCTACGTGTCCGGCGCCTACCACTCCGGCGAGGACCGGGATGGCCAGTCGCTGCTCGGTGTGGGCGACGTCCGGCCGTTCACCGCGCGCTCGCTGCCGGTGCCGGCTGGGCTGGACTATCTGCCGTCGGTGGACGACGACGATGAGGACGAGGAGAACCCCAGCCGGCCAACGATGTTGTCGGTGATGGTGGACCAGCTGATCGGCCAGGGCAGCCCGGCGCACCAGGTCTGGCTGCCGCCGCTGGACGCCCCGGACACGCTCGACGCGCTGCTGCCGGGCCTGGCCGTGCGACCGGGGCGGGGCTTCGGCGCGGCGCCGGAGCTGGCCCCGCTGACCGTGCCGATCGGCACGGTTGACCGGCCGTACCACCAGCGGCGGGACCCGATGTTGATCGACCTCGCCGGGTCCGGCGGCCACGTCGCCATCGTCGGCGGGCCGCGGTCGGGCAAGTCGACCATGGTCCGCACGCTGGTCGCGGCGCTGGCGCTGCGGCACACGCCGGCCGAGATCCAGGTGTACTGCCTGGACTTCAGCGGCACGCTGTTCGCGATGTCCGGCCTGCCGCACGTCGGCCGGGTCGCCGGCCGACAGGACAACGAGGTCGTCCGGCGGACGGTGGCCGAGGTCAGCGCGGTGGTGGAGCGCCGCGAGACCCGCTTCCGCGAGCTGGGCGTGGACACCATGGCCGACTACCGACGGCTGCGGGCCGAGGGCAAGGTCGGCGACGACCCGTTCGGCGACGTCTTCCTGGTCGTGGACGGCTGGTCGGTGCTGCGCCAGGACTACGAGGACCTGGAGGCATACCTGCTCAACCTGGTCGGCCGCTCGCTGACCTACGGCGTGCACATGGTGCTGACCGCCAACCGCTGGCTCGACCTGCGGCTGGGCCTGCGGGACCTGATCGGCGCCAAGATCGAGCTCAAGCTGGGCGACGCGCTGGATTCGGAGATCGACCGCAAGGCCCAGCAGGCGGTGCCGGCCGACCGGCCCGGTCGCGGCGTGACTCGGGAGCGTCTGCACTTCCTCGGCGCGGTGCCCCGGGTGGACGGCCGCAGCAGCGCCGACGACCTCGCCGTCGGCATCGCCGATCTGATCACCAAGATCAACGAGAACTGGTCCGGCCAGCCGGCGCCCGCGGTTCGCCTGCTGCCGCGTCTGATCGAGTTCCGCGACCTACCGGCCCAGCCGGGCATCACCATCGGCGTGGAGGGTCAGCGCCTGGAGCCGATTGTGTTGGCTGATCAGGGTTTGGTGCTGATCGGTGACAGCGAGTCGGGCAAAACCTCGACGCTGCGGGCCATCGCCCGGCAGGTGGTGGCGCGGGGCGAGCCGAAGGCGGCGAAGATCGCGCTGATCGACTACCGGATGACCATGCTCGGCGAGTTCGAGGGTCAGGAGGTGCTGGCCTACGGCACGACGCCGCAGCAGACCGTGGAGATCGTCGCCGGGCTGGTCGAGGGCTTCACCAAACGCTTGCCGGACACCGATGTCACGCCCGAGCAGCTGCGCAACCGGTCCTGGTGGACCGGGCCGGACGTGCACATCGTCGTCGACGACTACGACCTGGTGGCCAACTCGGTCGGCAATCCGCTGGCCCCGCTGCTGGACTTCCTGCCGCAGGCGCGCAACATCGGGCTGCATCTGTATCTGGCCCGGCAGGCCGGCGGCGCGGGGTCGGCGTTGCTGGAGCCGGTGCTGCGGCGGATGCGCGAGCTGAGCTTCCCGGCCGTGGTGCTCAGCGCGCCGCCGGACGAGGGCACCATGTTCGGCGTACGACCTTCGAGGTTGCCGGCCGGGCGCGGGACGTTGGTGCACCGGCGATTGGGCGCGGTTCCGGTGCAGCTGGCCCGGTTGGACTCGCACCATGACTGACGTGCTTCTCGTGCTGCACCTGACGCTCGCCGCCATCTGGATGGGCGCGATGGGCTACAGCCTGACCGTGGTGCAGCCCAAGGTCGACCGCTTCTTTCCGGACGAGGAGAAGCGCGAGGAGTTCCTGCTGTTGCTGGCCCACGGCAACCGGTGGAAGGTCGTGGGCCTGATCGCGGCGCTGGTGTTGACCGGTGTCGCGTTGGCCGTGGACGTCAGCTGGTGGTACGCGATTTCCGTTGCGCTGTACGGGATCGCCGCGGCGATCTTCTGGTACGTGTCGTGGCGCCACTGGCCGGCCCGGATTTTCGCCGTCGTCGAGGAGTTGGCGGGGTATCGGCGTCGGTTGCGGCTTTTGGCGTCGTGCATGACGGGGCTGGTCGGGGCGGCCTTCGTGTTCTCGTTGGCGGTCACGGTGGTGCGGCCGTGAAGGTCGCGATCACCGGATCCAGTGGGCTGATCGGGACGGCGCTGCGTGAGTCCTATGAGGACGATGGGCACACCGTGGTCCGGCTGCCTCGGGTGGTGGAGGACGTCAACGGTGTCGACGTGGTGGTGAACCTGGCCGGGGCCGGCATCGGGGCGCGGCGGTGGACGGCTTCGTACCGGGACGTCATTCTGCGCAGCCGGGTTGACACGACATCGTCTCTGGTGGCGGCGATCGAGCGGGCTCGGCGGCCGCCGAAGGCGCTGCTGTCGGCCTCGGGCGTGAGCTACTACGGCGATCGCGGTGACGAGGTGCTGACCGAGAGTTCCGTTGGTGGCAGAGGGTTTCTGCCGTCCGTGGTGCGCCAGTGGGAAGCGGCGGCGGTGGCCGACATCCCCGTGTGCCACCTGCGTTTCGGTCTCGTGATGACGCCGGCCGGCGGTGTTCTTCGGGAGCTCGTGCCCTTCTTTCGGGCCGGGCTCGGCGCTCAATTCGGCTCTGGGCGGCAGTTCTGGAGTTGGATCTCCCTTGTCGACGCCGTGCGGGCGATCCGGCATCTTCCTGGCGCGCAAGGGCCGTACAACGTGACCGCGCCCGAACCGGTGCGCAACAGTGAGTTCACGCGGGTCCTGGCCTCCACGCTCGGCCGCCCGGCGGTGCTGCGGGTTCCGGGCTGGTCGCTGCGGCTGGCGCTGGGCGGCGTGGCCGGCGACGCATTGGAGAGCATTCGCGCGCGGCCCGATCGCCTGGTCGAGGCCGGTTTCCGGTTCGAGCACGGGACCATCGCCGCGGCGCTGGAACCACTGCGGACGCGGTGACGTCGGATGGGGAAGGGAGGTGTCGCGTGACGTTCTCACATGCTGAACTGGTGGCTCAGGCCGGTGTCGATCCCTGGGCGTTGCGTGACAAGCTCAAGGCCGGCGATCCGGCGCAGATCGAGACGCTGGCCGCCGCGTTCTACAGCGCCGGCGGCGACATGGCCGACTCCAACGCGGCCAAGCAGCAGGCGCAGACCTACGTCGGCGAAGGCTACACGGTGAACGGCTCGTCGCCGGTCGACTTCGACGCCGAGGCGCGCGGCACCAAGCAGACGCCCGAGCACCTCAACGCCATCGCCAAGGTGCTGACCAACGTCGCCGGTGACCTCGACCGGCAGACCGGCGGCGCCGTCAAGGAAGTCGGCAGTCTGGAGCGCACGCTGTCCGGCCTCAGCGGCGATTACACGTCGTTCATGCAGGGCATCGGTCACCACCTGCCGCCCGATGACCGGCAGGCGGCGCGGCAGGAGTTCCTGGACAAGGCCGTCGCCGCGGTGAAGTCGAGTGGTACTCAGGTGACCAAGCTGGTGACCGACTACGAGATCGCGTTGATGGGCTACCTCAAGAGCATGGGCGACCTGGGCTACGTGCCGTCGGCCACCCTGCAAGAGGGCCCGAACGTGCTCGACCTGAAGCTGGACAACGTCGACGGCGAGCTGAACGGCGGCATCAACCCCAACCTGCCCACCGATCTCGCAACGTTGCAGAAGCTGTTGGACGCCGCGCGGGCCGACGGTGTCGACCCCAAGCGCTACGCCGCCCTGTTGCAGCAGTACTGGCTGGTCAAGGCGGCCGACGACGCCGGGATCGACCTGAGCAAGTGGGATCCGAAGGCCGGCGTCGACGGCAATCTCGGCAACATCATGAACGTCTACAAGTTCTACGGAAAGCTGTTCCTCGACCATCCCGAGCTCCAGTGGGCCGGCATGGCCAACATGATCGGGCCGTCCTTCGCCGGCGGCTTCATGGACCTGGACAGCATGAAGGACTTCGCCCGCGGGCTGGCCGACAAGATCAACTCGCTGCCGCCGGAGTTGCGGGACCTGGCGTCGGCCGGGGCCAACCTCAGCGCCGACGAGCTGGGCTGGTTCGAGAACAAGTTCCTGGCCATGCAGAAGCACATCTTCATCGACCAGGGCTCGATGCACGAGGCGTACCTCAACGGCGGCACCGGGGCGATCGACGAGATGCGCCGGGCCGGGCTGATCGACGACCGCGCGGCCAACGCGTGGAGCGACATCGGCAGCGGCGACCCGGCGCGGATCCAGCACGGCAACACCGATCTGCTCTACCGCGAGCAGAACCAGGTCATCGCCAAGCAGTACGACGAGATGTACAACCATGACGGTGTCGTCGGCAGGGCCATGACCTACGGCATGACCGTCGCCGGGCAGGCGTCCATTCCCGGAACGCATACCCCAGGGGAGTACAAGCCGCTGACCATCGGCGGCGATGTCACCGTTCCCGGGCTGTTCGCCGACGAAACCGTTGGCGCCCACGTGAAGACGCCGCTGCCCTCGTTCAACGTGGCCGACCGTGACCATCGGTGGGACTACGTCACCCATGACACCCTGCCGGCGTACCAGAAGCTGCTGGCCGAGCATCCCGACCAGGCGCGGGCCATCGTCGCGTCGCCCGTGCCCGACCGGGTGGCCGATCAGCGTCTTGAGCACCGATGGCCGCAGTTGGCCGAGCACCTGCTCGAGGACTGGGACGTCGACGTCGATGCCGACATTCGCTTCCACTGGCCGTGGTCATGAGGTGGCTGGCCGCTCTTCTCCTTCTCCTGCTTGGAGGTTGCACCGTGGGAACCCCCGTCGCGCCGACGCTGGTGCACGACAACAAGGCGACCATCGATCTCACCCGCAAGCCCACCCGGGCCGACTTCGCCTTCGCCGACGGCCGTAACGACCGCTCCTACCAGCGTCAGGGCGCGGATCCGTTGGCCACCACCGTCGTGCTGCCTTCCGGGACGCTGCACATTCCCGCTTTTGTCATCACCGCCGACGGCGGCGACTTCACCGGGAACACGCCTTTGCCGCCGCAACACATTGTCGTGCAACGAAAGTTCGACCGTTCCGAGCAGGCCCTCCAGAGCCTGCTCGGCGACGCACCCACCCTCGGTCTGCCCACTGCCGAGATGGAGGAGCAGATTTCCCGTCTTTCCGGCACCATCGGCTCCGGCGTCGTCGACGGCTTCGTCCACGGTTGGCTCGCCGCTTACGTCGAGATCATCGGCTACGACGATGGGGCGGTCGGCGTCAACTACACCTTCACCATCGACCAGTTCCACAACGACGCCATCGATGCCGTTGTGCACGACGGCGTCTTCCCCATCGACCTCACCCATCGGCCTTCCCGCGCCGAACTCGCCTTCCGCGACGGCTTTCCCACCGCCCGCGTCCAGCCCGCGTGGAACACCACTCTGGCCGTTCGCCTCACCCTGCCCGCCGGCGTCATCACCCGCCCCGTCCGCAGCGTCGACTCCACCGCCACCCAGACCGTCGTCTCGTTGGCCTCCAGCAGCATCGCCGACGCCCAGTCCGCTCTGGCCGCCGACGCTCCCGCCCTCGGCGTCGATCCCGGTTCCGTGTGGGACGGCACCGGTCACGTCAAGAAGACCTTGCCCGGCTTGAAGAACCAGTTCTACGACGTCTCCGTCACCGTAGACGCCACCCTCGGCCAGCCCGGCAGCTTCGCCGCTTCGCTGTCCTACACCTTCACCTACCACTAGCAGGAGGCATACCCGTCCACCCGCACGTATTCGGCCCGTGGCACTGTCGTAGTCAGCATCGTCGCATGGTCCGTGGTCTGCGCGACCGCCATTTCCTCCGGGTAGTCCTTGGCGTTGACCACCCGCACCCCGTCCAGCCTGATCGAGCTCAGCGCCTGTCCGATCACGTTCTTCTCGATCTCCACCGGCGCCAGGTCTCCCGGCTGCTTCGGCAGATCCGCCGACCACTGCACCGACACCCAGTGCGCCGTCGGGCAGTAGTCGCTGACCTGCACCGCCGGGACCGACTTGATGTCCCCCAGCAGCAACAGTTCTTTGCCGAACCTTTCGATCGCCGCCCGCACCGCCGCCCGGTCATCCCTTGGCGGAGGTGGCGGGCTGGAGCACCCGGCCACAGCAACTACCGCCGCCAGTGCCAGAATTCGTCGGATCAGCATGAGGCGTATCCGCCCACTCGTACGTACTCCGCCCTGGGCACAGTGACGGTCAGCACCGTCGCGTGGTCGTTGGTCTGTGCCATCTGGGCCGGATCTTCGTCGTTCGCCCGTTGGATGAAACGGATCTCGTCGAGCTTGATCGTCTGATCGGCCCTGGACAGCACGTTCTCTTCAGCGCTGGACTGGTTCTCCTTCGCCAGCTGTGCGATCACCGGTGCCGACCACCTCACCGCCGCCCAATGGGTGTCCTTGCACTGTCCGATATAGACGTCCGGCGAGAACGCCAGATAGCCCATCTGCACCAGCGCCCGGCCGAACGCCTCGATGCCCGATCGCACGGTCGTCGTGTCATCGCGCGGCGTGGACTGCGCGTTGCAGGCGGTGCATACGACGGTCAGCGTGGCCGCGATTGCCCTCGTGCTCCAAGTCATTCAGACTTATCCGCCTTCTGGTAGCCGCCGACGTAGCTGTTGGCCGCGTTCGCGGTCATGTCGTAGACCGATGCCCCTTCGCCGAGCGTGCCCTGTCCATGGTGGGCCGCGCCGTTCATGTAGTCGTAGTACGCCTTCTTCAAGCTTTCGTCGCTCATGACCTGGGCGACGTTGAGCATGTGCCCCTTGCCGTCCAACAGTTCGGGCGGGATCTTGTCGGTGCCGGGATAGCCGGCCTCTTGCAGCACGGCGGTGCGCTCGTAGTCGCTGACCATGGCGACCTGGTGACCCTGGTCCTTCAACTCATGAAGTTGTTGCTCGGAACCCGATGGAGCGCCGTAGACGTGCTCCAGGCCCATGTTCGTGGTGTGCTTCATGGCGTCCCACACCGAGTCCGAGACCTTGAGGAACGCTCCGCCCGCCGCCTCGGCGAGCTTGCCGGCCGGGATCATGTCGACACCGGCCGACAGGATGCCCTTCATGATCTCCTTTGCGTGCTCGTCATCTTCGACTTGCTTGCCGACGACTGCCACCGCTGCGCTGTTCTCCGAACCGGACACCGATCCATACGCCTCTGCCGCGTGGTTGAGCCCGATCGCCGATTTCCCCTGCTTGAGCAGGTCTCCGTCGAGCTGGGCGCCGGCCAGCATCGCGTGGTGCGCGGCCTCTCCAGCCGCCGAGTCGAAGATTTTTGTCGCTTCTTCGTTGCCGGCGAAGGTCTTCATGAAGCTCTGAGCGACGTCCGGCGGGACGTCGAAGGCCGCGTTGTCGCCGGCGAGGCGGTCGTACTGACCGACATCGGTGACCTGATCGCCTTCGGAGTGACGGCCGGCGGCCATCTCCTGGACGTAGGAGCCGCCGATCTTGGCGAAGTTCTGGGCGGCGATCGGCGGCACGTCCTTGCTGTCGTGGGCCATGTCGTTGAACAGGGCCTTGGCGAAGGTCACGGCCTCGGGGCTGTGGCTGCCGTCGGTCTCGTTGTCGGCGCCGGCCGCGGCCTCGAAGGCGGCGCCGTAGCCGTGGGCGATGGAGCCGGTGCTGTCGTCCTTGCCGTACTGGACGAGCTTGTGGATGTTGTCCTGGTACGCGGCGGTGGGATCGCCGTGGATGTGCACGTCGGTGCCGGGCTGGCCCATGGTGGCCAAGGCTTCGCGGGCGGCGACGGGGTTGCCGCCCAGGTCCTGGGTCCACGCGGCCACGACGTCGTCGGGAACGCCTACGTCGTAAGGGAAAGAGCCGGCGGGACCGCCGCGGAAGCCCATGCCCCCGAAGCCCTCGGCGCCATGGTGGGCGAACTCGTCGAGGGCGTTGGCCCGCGCGGCCTGGGCGAGCCAGTCGGGCGGGAAGTGGCCGTTGGAGGCCATCGCGGCCCTGCTCCAGGACGTGGCGGCTTCGCGCGGCGGCACGAGGAACTGGTCGGCGACGGCTTTCATGCCGGGATCGTCATTGGCATTGGAGACTGCGGTGCCGAAGGCGTGGCTGAAGGTTTTGAGATCTTCGGCGGCGGTGTGGCTGCCGCTGGCATAGAGCATGTTTGGCAGGATCTGGCTCAGTTGCGGCCCGAGTTCACCGTAGAAAGCCGACGAGAAATAGGGATCGTCCAGGTACGGCGCGATCTCGCCGGCAACCTTGTGCGCGTCCTTGGCCCAGTTCTCGTCGAGCGAGTGGTTGTTCTTGAGCTCGTCGGCGTACTTCTTGGCCAACGTCTGAAGATTCTTCACGTAAGCGTCGGCGTCGGCGCCGAGATCCTCGAGCTGGCTGGGTGGCACATAACCAAGATCGGCCATCGTCTTCTGCGCGCCGAAAAGCGTTTCCTCGTATCCGGTGAGCACGGCGTGCACGGTGCCGCCATGCGCCTTCACGGCGGCGACGGCCTGATTGATGAAATCGTTCCGTGCCGCCTCGCGATCTTCCGGCGGCAGATGATGGCCGGTCTGCTGCATGAAACCGACCCACTGCTGCTCGATCGACGCCAGCTCGCCGTTCAGGCCGTTGACCTCGGACGTCGCCTTGCTGATGGCCCCGTCCAGGTCGCCGGCCACGCTGTCCAGCGTCTTCCCGATCTGCTGAAGGTGCTCCGGGCTGGTCTTCGTACCGGCCGCCTGTGCGTCGAAATCCACCGGCGAGGCCCCGTTGACCTGGTATCCCTCGCCGACGTAGTGCTGCGCCTTCTGCTGGTACGAGTTCGACGTGGTCATGTCCCCGCCGGCCTTGTAGAACGCCGCCGCCAGCCCCTCTACCTGAGCGGGATCGCCCTTGGCCAGCTGCGCCTGCTCTTTCCACGGGTCGAATCCGGCCTTCTGGGCGAGTTCGTCATTGGAAATCAGGCTCATGGTCGCGGCCTCTCGTCCCGAAGCTGGTCCGAGGATAGGGGAGGAAGAGTCACCCGGCCGCCGATCGGCGCAACCGTCACCCACTGGCACACTGGCCTCATGGTCAAGACGGCGCAGCTGGCAGTGGTCGGCACCGCACTCGTCCTCGGCGGCCTGCTCGCCGCCTGCACCGGCGATCCCGGCACGGCCGGCCCCACCAGCACGTCGACCACGACCTCGGCCGCGCCGACCACCACCACGGCCACGACCACGACGACCAGCCGGAACCTGGCCCTGCCGCCCGGCGTCGGCCCGTTCCCCAACAGCATCTGTACCGCGAACATCTACAGCAACGGCCTGGTCAACGGCCTGACCGGATACTACGACCAGGTGAAAAAGGGTCGCACGGTCAGCGAGGCGGGCTGGCAGGACATGCAGGCCGCGATTCCCGACAACATCGCCAGTTCGTCGGGCCAGCGCGCCGCCCTCGAACAGGCCGGCGTGCCGACCGCGCACCCGGTCTACCACGACATCGACGAGTTGATGGCCGCGATGACCGCGGTGGGCGAGGTGGCCAAGGCCAAGGACGCTGCCGGGCTGGTGCCGGCCTTCGAGCGGCTGCGCACGGCCAATCGTCTGTTCATCGATTCGTGTGGCGCCATCACCCATAATTGATCTTCTGAGGGCTACTCAGAGTAGTGTTCACTCCCCTGAGTTGACGAAAACGACTCCGCCGTTCGCCGAGTCGTTCTACAGTGACTTCACGGGCAAGGGGAACCGCACCCGGCGCTCGGTTCGTCTGACCGACTGCCGTCATGAATGGGGAGTGGGGCGGTCTCACCGACGTCAGACCAGTACAGGGAGGGTCTCCGTGAGCGGTCCGAAGATCGATCTGGCCACCGTGCAGGCGGCCGAGAACGTCGTGAACAACGCGGTGTCCGAAATGGAGGGCATCACGAAGAAGATTCTCGACCAGGCCGGCCTGAGCCAGGCCGCGATGAAGGCGCCGGCGGGCCAGGTCACCGCGTCCACGTTCGACCAGCTCGGCGGCGGCGGCCGTGCGCTGGCCGAGGTGCTGGGCCAGCTCAAGACCGATCTCGGCCGGCTGCGCGAGACCGCGCTGTCCGGATCGGACCAGGCCACCCAGGCGGCCAAGCAGGGCTCGCCCGGCGGCCTGAGCACCAGCGTCGCGCAGGGAATGTGAGGGGGATTCGGACATGACCGACTACATCGAGTTCAACACCGAGCAGATCGCCCAGGTCGCCGCGGCGACCCGGGGCCACCAGTCCGACTGGGACGGTGTCTGGGAGGGCGTGCGCGGCAAGCTGTCCAGCACGGTGTCCGAGGCGCTCGACGCGCTGACCGGCTCCTCGCTGCAGGACCGCACCAACGAGTACCACCGCAAAACCGAGCAGTACACGGCGCAGCTCAACTCGCAGCAGCTGGCGGTGGGCAAGGTCGGCGACATCGCCACCGAGACCAACCGGAACATGAGCAACGTCATTCGAGGCTGACCGGGACGTTCCGACGCGGGCACTGGGGCGCCGGTGTCTGGTCGGCGTCCCGCGGGGAGGGGTAGGCATCCATGGGCAACGAGCTGTACGGGTGGTCCGACGACAAGAAGGTCGTGCTCGACCCTGACCTGCTCAACGACGCGGCCAGTCGCCTGAAGCAGCAGAACGAGGGCAGCAAGCTGTTCGAGCAGCTGCAGAACGCGCTGGCACCGCCCGGTGCCTTCGGCCAGATCGAGGGCGGCGCGAGCGCACAGACGCGGCTCTCGCACGTCCTCGCGTCGCTGCGGACCGAGCTGTCCAAGGTCGGCCTGGACATGGAAGACCTGGCCGCGCGCACCCTCGCCGCGCGGGAGATGGCGATCAAGGCCAACGCCGACACCACCCACGCCGCCAACAGCGGCGCCCCGAACGGACCGCGCTGATGGCCGACTACGACTTCTACGACGCCTACAACATCATCCAGAGCGGCCAGCCCTACAGCCTCAAGCAGGTCGCCGACACGTGGCGCAACTTCGCCGCCGCCTGCCAGAGCGCCGCCGACCAGCTCAAGGGCACCTCCGACATGGTGACCGCGCAGCAGGGCACGCCGTACCAGAACTTCGGTGCCCGGGCCACGCCGGTCGCGAACTGGATGACCCAGGTTTCCAACCAGGCCAACACCGTCGGCACCGGGCTGGCCAACGCCGGCGCCGTGGGCAGCAGCGCCCAGATGGAGGCCCACGAGCAGTACGCCACGGTCTCGCAGAAGATCGACAAGATCGTCGGCCCCGACGACGCGTTGTCCATGGGCAAGGTCAACGGCATGAAGGCGGCCGAGGCAGAGGGCGCGGCCGTGCTCAATCCGCAGATCGACAAGTGGTCCGCCGCCTACACCGCGTTCAACCCGGGCACCGTGGCGCCCGCGCCCGTCACCAACGGCGGCACCGGATCCACCACGCCCACGACGACGTCCACTTCGGACGGTTCGGGCTCCAACGGTCGGACCGCCGGCACGACGACGTCCACGCAGCAGACGTCGTCGACCGAGACGCAGCAGCGCCCGATCCTCACCGACGAGAACCAGCAGAATCCGCCGGTGCCGCCGGGCAACCAGGACTACCCGCACTCGTCGGTGGTCGGCTCCGACGGCAAGGACTTCACCGGCTGGGTGAAGGATCCGCGGACCGGCTACCTGATCGACCCGAGCAGCGGCCAGGAGTACGACCCGACCAGCGGGCGTTGGGTGGATCCGGTCACCGGCAAGCCTTTCGGCGACGTGACGCAGTACTCGTCCCGCCTTGAGGGTCTGTCCGGCGGCACGCCCGGCTCGATGACTTTGGGCGGTGGCGGCGGCAGCGTCGGCGTGGACCCGGTGTTCTCCCTGGGCGGCAAGCCGCTGTTCGGCGGCGCGGTGCCGCCGAGTCTGAACCCGGCCAACCCGGCGTACTCACAGCTGGCCCAGACCGCGAGCAATTCCATGGCGGCCAAGGCCTACGCCGCCAACGCGCTGGCCATGCAGGAGGCGCAGCAGGGGGACGTCCTTACGTGCCACCGATGCAGGCCGGTGTCGGCGGCGGTGTCGGCAGCTCCGGATCCCGTGCTCGTCGTGGCGGGTTGACCGAACCCGAGTCCACGTGGACCGGTCGTGCCGGTGCCGCGGCCAGGGCTCGCGCCCGTGCCGCCGCGGCCGGCGCCGCGGAATCCGAGGGCTCCGGCCAGCGCGGGTACGTGCCCGGCATGCAGGCCGGCAAGGGCGAGAAGGACAAGACCAAGGTCCGCGAGAACCCCGACTGGCTGGTCGAGGACGACGTGTGGTCCAGCGGCCAGCGTGCCGCCCGCGGCGTCCTGGGGGAGGACCGCTGATGTCCGACCTGAAGTACGACTCCGGCGGCCTCCGGGACGGCGCTTCGAAGAACCGCCAGTCCGGGGAGGCCGCCGCCGGCGCGGCCCGCACCCTGAGCGGCGTCTCCGTCGACGCGCATCCCTTCGGCGACGTCAACAACGCCGGTTCCTTCGCCGGTGCTGTCGGTGAAGCCCACCAGCACCACATCACCGGGGCCACCAACGCTTCCACTCAGCGCGACATCGAGGGCGGCCGCGCCGACAAGACCGCCGCCCTCGGCGACGAGCTGACCTCCGCCACCACCACAGTTGCCGACCAGGCCGCCGTGCGCCGTGTCGCCGACGGCATGTCCTGACCGCTTTCCCGGCCGAGGAAGCAAGGATTCCCATGTCCGACCTGAGGTACGACTCCGACGGCCTGCGGGACGGGGCCGACCGGGACCGGAAGTCCAGCGCCGCCGCCGACGGCGTGGCCCGCAAGCTCGGCGGCGAGTCGGTCACCGCGCACCCGTTCGGCGACGTCGCCACGGCCGGGTCGTTCGCGGCCGCGCTGGGCACGGCCCACGAGCACCACATCCAGGGCGCGACCTCCGCCGCCCGTGACCGTGACGACCAGGGGCAGCGAGCCGACAAAACCGCGCAGCTGGGCGACGAACTGACCACGACGACCACCACGGTGGCCAACGAGGCCGTGGTCCGCAGCGTTGCCGACGGGATGGGCTGACGAGAATGTCCTTCAGCTACCAGGATCTCGCGCAGCGGGCCGGAGTGGATCCCTGGGGCCTCCGAGACAAGTTGACGGCGGGGGACCCGGCCGAGATCAACCAGCTGGCCCAGGCGTTCGCCGGCGCGTCAGGGGACGCCGCCGAGGCCGGTGAGCTGGCCGGCCAGGCGTCCCGGCTGAAGGCCGAGCACTACACGGTCAACGGCGCGCCGGCCTACGACATGACCGCCAACGTCGCGCAGACCCGGGCCGAGCTGGGCAACAACGGCGAGAAACTGTCCAACATCGCCAAATTGCTCGGGGCCATCTCCGGCGATCTGGAGACCAAGACCAACTCGGCGAAGTCCGAGGTCACGGCGTTGGAAGGCGAGATCGGCGGCATCGAATCGGAGTACCGGTCCATCGTGCGCCAGTACCACCAGGCCATGGATCCGTCCGACCGGCAGTCGCTGATGGACGAGTACGTCGCCAAGGCCGTCGCCCAGGTGAAGGCGCACGGCGGCGCGGTGAAGGGCATGGTCGACGATTACGAGCAGGGGCTGGCCGGGCACCTGAAGTCGTTGGCCGACATGGGATACATCCCGCCCGACGGGGCGCAGGAGGGGCCCGGCGGCGCGGCGCTGAGCGTGGACCAGGCCAAGGCCGACGCCGGCCTGGTCAACGGCGCGCTCGGCCGGCCGGCGGGCAAGGACGGCATCGAGGCCATCGAGCAGGGCGAGCGCACCGTCGCGTTGCTCAACGCTCGGGTGGCCGCCGGCTACAGGCTGACCGACGCCGAACGGGCGTACCTGGACGCCTGGTACAACGAGGTCGGCGCCGACAACCTGGCCAAACTTCCCCAGTACGTACGCGATGCCGCCCCGTCCATGGCCGATCACCGCCGTGGCCCCGACGGCCTGCCCACGGAGACCAACGACGACGCCGCCGCGCGGCTGAGCCGGCAGGTTGTCAGCCCCATCGCCGACGGCATCATGAACCTGTCCAACCCGGACAAGGGCGGACACACCGGCCTCGGTCAGATGCCCAAGGCGGTCCAGGACCTGGCCAAGACCCCGGTCGGCTGGCGTGATCCCGACACGGGTCTGTTGTGGCCCAACAAGGATCTCAACGACTTCGGCGATCCTCAGCACATGGCCGTCGACGGGCTCGGCCGGTTCAACGGCTTCTCCGACCTCATGCAGGCGTCGACCGTGCACGGCGGCACCGAGTTCACCAAGGAGCTCGGCGAGCAGGCCATCCGCGTCAAGCAGGACCTCAATGCCATCTCCGCCAACGGTTCCGACGCGCTGAGCCGAGGCCCCAGCAGCCAGCAGGCCTACGACGCGCTACGCGCCCAGACCTCGGACGCCGCCGCCAGCCACCTGCTCTCCGTCGTCGGCCGCAACGACGCCGCTTCGTCCCAGCTGTTGCTCGACACCCACGACCGGCAGACCCTGCTCGGCCTCAACTGGCAGGACGACCACGGCGCCGCCGACGTCGTGCACGGTGGCACCGACCGTGATCCCAAGACCGGTGGCGGCACCATCGACCAGGCCAAGGCCGCTCTTGCCGTGATGAAGGAGGTCGGCGCCGACCGCGACGACTACCTGCACCGGATGTCCCAGGGGGTCAAGGATGCCGTGGTCGACACCGGTATCAACTGGATGGACACCTTCGGCCGCAACGTCACGACCGGCACCCCGTCCGACGCCGAAGCGCACATGCATGACGTCTTCGGCAACGACTCCGGGGTTGGCGTCCAGCTCTCTCCGGAGGACCGCGCCCGCTACTTGGAGTTCGTGTCCGGCACCGGCGACCGTGACGCCACCCGCTTCCATGCCGCGGCCATCGACTACGGCAAGGGCCTCGTGGTCGACGCCCTGAAGCACGGCACCAGCGTCGACGTGGACTCCGCGCTCAACGCCGCCGGCCGGATCGACGGCGCCATGACCACCGCCGACTACCAGTACGCGTTGGATCAGACCGGCGCCAAACACGATCAGGCTGTGGCGGCGGCCGAGGCCGCCAAACGTCGGGACTGGGCGTGGGACCTGGCCAGCAAGGTTGTGGTGACCGGGGCGGTCCAGGGCGTGAACCTCGCCTCCGGCGGCACTCTGTCGCCGTTCACCGCCGTCGGCAGCGCGGTCATCAACCCGTTGATCGACAAGGTCTTCACCGCACCGCCGCCGGATCCCGACCAGACGCCGAAGCAGCGCGAGGACCTGTTCAACCAACACGAGATCGACAAGGACGCCCGGCGCGACTACTTCCTGCTGTCCGCCGCGAGCGAGGCCGGCGTGCTGCCCGCGAACACCGGCCGCGGCACCACAGATCTGTTCACTTTGGACAGTGGCGGCCATCAGATCCTCAAGCCGTACAAGGACATCACGCCGAGCAGCGACCTGCTGGAGGCCCAACACAATCTCACCGTGGCGAGCTATCAGCAGTGGTCCAAGGGGCACGACGCTCCGGTGCAGCTCGATGCCTACAACGAGGCCCGCGACAGCATCGCCAACGGCTCCTACTACTACGAACCGGTGCACGACTCGCCATGGCACGACGACAACAGCGCGCGCAGTCTGCTGTACGGCGACAATGTGTCCAAGGACGGCAAGGTCGACCGGCTCTTCGAGTCGCGCGTGCCGGCCGACCCCGGCAACTACTACGTTCCGCCGTGGAAGCGCCACAACTGACCGAAAGTCCGGAGGATCGATGTTGTCCCGGCTCCGCCGCGCGGTGGTTCTGCTCAGCGTTGTCGTCCTGTTGGCTTCCGGCTGCACCTCGACCCCGGTCGAGCCGGCCGCGATCACCGTGGGGATCCCGAGAGCCGCGAAGTGGCCCGGCCGAGGCGATCTTGTTCAGGACCAGGCCTTGCGTGAGAAGGTCAGCTCACTGCTGGCGACCTGGTCGATGCCGGATGGATCCAAGATCGACAAGTCTTGGCTGCTGTGGGCCGGCCGGCTGGACGGCACCGTGCTGGCCGTCGCCGCCGTGCAGCCCGTCAGCATTTCGCAGTCTTGGCAGGTCGAGTTGAGCGGTCCCGCGGTCGATCAGCTCGCCGTCACCGCGTCGAGCCGCTACAACTATCCGCCCAGCACCGAGGACGTGCGCCCGGTGCGCTCCCCTTGTTGCGCCGGGCGGTATCTGGTGTCGACCGAGGTCAAGAGCGTCGCGTTGAACGGCGGATCCGCCTTGCCCGTCAAGGACTTCGTCACCGACCGCGCGCCCTTCACCAAGTGCTCGGCCGGCGGCTTCGAGGTGACCCACACCGACTCCCGGGTCGGCGACTACGTCGATCTCGGCTCGTCGTTGGCTTTCGGCATGGATCCCACGAGCAACGCCGCTCTGCTCGATGCCTTGCGTGGCTTGAACACCTGCTCCGGTGCCGTGCCCGCCGGCGTGACCAGTGTCGCCACCCAGGCAACGCATCCCCTGACCATCCCCGCCGCCGGTCCAGGCAAGCTCATCGAGCTGAACTGGGACCCGGCCGACCAGCACAACGTGATCAGCCTGGTCTGGCGGCCCGACAGCGCCGCCGCCCCGACGTTCTCCACCCCGTCCGCGGCCAGTTCCGACACCCTGGGCGTCTTCTCCCTCGACCTGCCTTCCGGCCGCGTGATCGCCTTGACCTGGCCCACCGCCGACGGCAATCGCCTCGTCCTGCCGCCCGGCATCACCCCGTTGGCTGATTCCCCTGGGGTGGCCGTACTCAGCCCACCGCCGACGCCGTTCGACGCCAAGGTGACCTTTCACGACCAGGTCGCCGCGACCAAGAAGGTCTCCTGACCCCGTGCTACAGCCTGTAACGCTCGCCCTGTTCCCTTCGACTACACACCGGAGTCATCTGGAGGCACCACTGTGAGCTATGGCTACCCCGTTGCCGGGGAACCGATGCTGGTCACGATCGGCGATATCGGAGTCACCGGCTCCACGGTGGTGACTCCGATCGGGGCCCGGCCGGTAGGCACCGTGCAGTGGATGTTCACCGACATGTCCCGGACAACCGAGCGGATCCCGCCTTGGGCCATCGTCTGCACGATCATCTTCTTGGTCTTCTGCCTGCTAGGGCTTCTCTTCTTGCTGGCGAGGGAGACTCAGACGACCGGATATGTGCAGGTGATCGTGCAGGGGCCCGGGTTCGTGCACACCACGCAGCTGTCCGTCTCCTCACTCGCTCAGGTGGCGGACTACAACGCCCGGGTCAACTACGCCCGCTCGGTCAGCGCCTCCGCCTTCGGCTTCTGATCGCGCCCTCGATTGGGGTTCTCGGTGCGTGACCACGGACTCGACGACGGGCTGGTTCGGCTTCGTGAGTGGGCCGACGAGGACGCGGGCTGGTACGCCGAGAGTGTGCGTGACCCGCTCATTCAGCGTTTCACCACAGACTCGCCGACCCTGGACGCCGCCCAGGTCCTGGCCGCAATCCTTCGATTGCGCACCGCCGGCGACCAGGAGGGCTTCCTCATCTGCGACTCGGCCACCGCACGCCGGCTTGGCAACATTGCCCTGCACCATGACGGGCACGCCGGGGAGATTTCCTACTGGGTGGCCGCCGACGCACGCGGCCACGGCGTGGCCACGCGGGCCGTGTTCTTGTTCAGCGCCTGGATCTTCCAGCACGTAGGCTTGACCGAGGTGTGGCTGCGTGCCCACCGCGACAACGTCGCCTCCCAGCAGGTGGCACTACGCGCGGGCTACCGTCGTGATCCGCAGCGCGACAAGTCACAGGAGACGAAGGGTGAGGTGTGGCCGATGCTCGGCTACACCCTGACCCGCACCGGACCGTGACCCCCACTGCTTCCACTGTGCAGATGGCCCGACTTGGAGTTCGGGGCGAAGCCCCGGCGTGGGGGCGTGGGGGCCGGGCCCCACAAAACACAACGAGCGAGGCGGCGAGAGCGGCGAAGCCACTCCGCACGCCTCGCCCACTCGCGAGTGGGCCGCCTGGGGCTCGAACCCAGAACCTACGGATTTATGATCCACACTTGCCGTTGTCTACTATCGAGCCGATTTCCCTTGCGGCGGCTGACAAAGCGTTGGCGTGCGGGCTCCGTCATGGGCCGTCGTCAGTGGTCTTTTGTCATTGTAATCGCGGGGTAAGAGCGGGTGATAATCTTGCCCTGGCTGCGTACACCGCGTCATGTGCCACGGGAAGATTTTCACGCCTGTCTTGGTCTCCGCTGTCTTGGTGCGAACGGCGCGATGCCTCGTTCGGTGATACGCCAGACCTCAGGCGTGCGGTTCGAAGCATACGCAATCACATCGCGGAGATGCACCTCGACCAGGTGTTTGAGCGCATCACGGGTCGCCCCTCCTGGGAGGTAGAACATGTGGACCTTGGCTGCTCGATACGCCGCGAGCTCGTGCGGGCGCTCCATGATCTTTGAATCTCGGTTGAGGACCACCCAACCGCTTCGTGCGATTTTGCCAAGCCACTCGATGTCGTCGGCTCCAAGCGATTCAGCTCGTGTACCGAACACCTCGCCTGGAGTGTGGACTCGATATCCGAGTTCCACCAATAGGCGTCGGACCGTCCGAGTCACGGCGTTCTCGTCAAGATAGAACTCAGGCGGCGCGGCCAAGGAGGATGCGGGCGGCGGCCCGGACGGCGTCGATCCCGACCCCGTGTTCCTCGGCAACGATGGCAGGGTCCTCACCAGCCTTCAGCATCGCGGCCACGTTCGCGACTTTCGCACCTGTACCGGTGAACACCGGTTGTCCTGACGCACGGTGCGGGTCGATCACGACCTTGGTCGGCTCGAACGCCTTCAGTTCCAGATGTGACGGGTAGCCGTCGGCACCGAAGCCGACGTACCGCAGATAGTCCTGGACGATCTCGCGTATCACCTGCTGACCGGTCGCCCCCTCGATCAGTCCTGCGCCAGCCTCTGTCTTAGAGAAGTCCCATAGAACCGAGATCCCGTCGGTCCCTAGGGCGGGCGATACGAGCACGTACTCACGGCCGAACTCACGCTGTAGCCGCTCGAGCGCAGGCCGGATGCGCTGTGGTCGTACACCGGCCTGTCGTAGCCCTTCTAGTACCCATGCCTCAGCGAGTGCGATGAACGGGACGCTTGCTTGACGCAGATTATCGGGATCTGCCACGTGGAGCAGTGGTCCACCCCGCTCGTAGCCTCGCGCCCAACGATGGAAAGTCTGCCGGGGGATGCCGAGAAGGCGCGCAGCGTCGGCCATGCTCAGAAGCGGCCTGGTGAACCGTACGTCGGTGTTCACGGCGTCCCTTCTCCAGTCGGTGGCACATGCAGTATCTCGAGGTCGGTCGTCAAGCGCCAGCTCAAAGCAACGAGCACTCTCTCAGACTTTTCCATGGGCCCTCGGATGCATCGAGGGCTCCAGCTCCACGGCCTGTGGACAGCCCTGACGGCCGATCGGGCGCCGGCTCTGCACAGGCGGCGGGGCCAACTGGTGCCCGAGCGAGTGCCACTGAAGGTCAACCTACGACCTGACAGGTTCGAGGTCTGCTTTGCCGTTGCCTCGTGGCATCTGCTGCCTCCTGGTATCTGTCGCCATATCCCGCAACCTGCGAGGATTCCGAACGAAATATCCACAGTAGGCGATCGAAGTGATCGTTTACCCTATTTTTGAGATGAGGGGTAAAGTGAGATCGACCTTTCACGATGAGGCGTGTTAGATTTCATCACGATACACCTCTGTGGGGTCATGCTTAACCCTGCCTGCCTTCCAAAGAAAATACATATCTGACGACTCGACGGTCGCCTTATCGTCGAAATACTTGTACACTTGAGTTAGCGACGCGGCCACGACGCCTACCCCGGCGGTAACCACCAGAGGCATTGCCCCCATAAGGCCAATTGAAGTGGCAGTCGTACCTACAACTGCCGAAATGCCGACCTTTTTGGACAAGCTGCGGGTAGCTGACCGCATTTTTTGCTCGATATCGGCAATCTCTGGTTTTACATATTCCTCAACAACAGCTCGGGCAATCTCATTCGGCGATCTTGATTCGTGACGCTTTATCGCCTCGCGGACGGCCGTCCTAACGGCCGTCTGAAACTTCAAGTAGCTGGCTTCATCCTCTTGTTGCATCTGCAAAAATTCCCGCAGACCAATTCCGTTAATCCCGGGAAGTTCAACTTCAAGTGCCACACTCTCTGCGCTACTAGAACGCTCTCCTCGGATAGTTTTCATCCATGCAAATTCGGACATATCAACGATAGGTAGAGTGTAGTGCTTAGCTGTAATGTAGTCCTGTACGGCAGGTACGGTGATTGAATCGAAGACCTCGCGAGCCATGTAAGCTCGGGTTGGGCGAGTGCGGCCGTACTCGCTAACCAAAACATGATCAGTCACCATTGGGCCGGTAATCTTTGCCGTCCAGTTACCGGCACGGTTGCGTACAGTTGAAAACTTCGAAGTCTCTATAATCTTAGCTATTACATCCGCCGACTGCTGTTCGTCGTCGTAAATTGTAATCCCGGCTTCGCGTGCGTAATTTCGATAACAGGATTGGCAGTAGGTAGCTGGTTTTGTAACGAAGCGTATTTTATCGCGCGCGCCTATCTCGTCGATATATAGCAAAAGGGCGACGTGGTCCTGAAGCTCGCGAATCGTGCGGGCGCGCACGTCGGGGCTCCTTGCTTCCAATCCTCGAGCCACCGCGTCGACGATTGGGCCGCCGACTGCAATGTGCTGGAAATAATGAGCAGTACGACTAAGGAGTAGCTTCAATTCGTTGCGAAAGCAATTGAGGCAGGGTGGATGAAATGAGCCAGACAGGTCAAGAGTGCGACCTGCCATCACGCCGTACGGGCCAAGGCTAGGAACTTGACTCCATTGCTCGTCATGATAAGGAATGATTTGATAAAGAGCTTTCACGACTGTCGGGGACTGGGTAGCTCGACGGTAGTCGGCGACGGATTTAATATCAAACTCGCGCATCCAACGTTCCAGCCAGTATCCATCATCGATCGACATACGTTCCTCCCAGCCCACAAACATGTTCCGAAGTTAGATCGAGACGGTGCTGCGGCTCGTTACTCCTCAAAGGCAAGTGAGGGGCCTCGTGCCATCCCGTCGACCTGGCTTCGCCCGATCACGTGTGTCAAGGGGGCACCTATGTTCAAGCCGGCGGCGGGCGCTGGGACGGCCCCCTTGACGCGCGTGATTGCCCTTGAGGAGGTCGACGGGATGGCGCGGAGCTAGGCCCCCTCCCGAACCGCAGCTGGCTCACGCTCCCCGGCCATCCTGTTGGCCTGCCCGTCCGGCGAGGACGTCTTTCTCTGCAATGCGGCTCGCGGGGGCCGGCGGACGCCGGGTGGGTGGCGGAGCCGGGCCCCGACCGAGCGGCCGAGCGGCCCCCCGCAAGGGGGCCGCCTTGATGAAGAGAAGAAAGTGTGAACACAGCGGGCTGTGGCGCAGGTGCACGAGAGGAGACGGGCGGCCCTAGGCTGGGCGCGTGCTGCTGAGCGAGTGGGCGACGGACGTGGCGCGTGATCGACTGGCGGAGTCACTGCCTCGGCGCTGGGCTCACGTGCAGGGGGTCGCGGAGAAGGCTCGGCAAGCCGGGGGGCTGTTCGGCGAGGAGGGGGACCTCCTGGTGGCGGCGGCGGTGCTGCACGACATCGGGTACGCCCCGGAGCTGGCGGCGACACGGTTTCATCCGCTGGACGGGGCGAGGTACCTGAGGACCACGGATGCGCCGGCGCGGTTGGTGAAGCTGGTGGCGAACCACTCGTGTGCGCCGCTTGAGGCGGAGCTGCGGGGGCTGTCGGCGGAGCTGGCGGAGTTCGAGGACGAGAAGTCGGCGCTGCGGGATGCGCTGTGGTGGGCGGACATGACGACGACGCCGGACGGGAAGCCGACGACGGTCACGGACAGGGTTGCGGAGATCCAGAAGCGCTACGGACCCGAAGACATCGTGTCGTGCTTCGTGCGGTGGGCGTGGCCGGAGCTGCTGGGCGCGGTCGAGCGGACGGAACAGCGACTGGCTGATCAGGTGAAGTAGGGGGCCTGGCGCCCCTCGAAGCCGTGGCCGATGCGCAAGCGGATCGACGGGTGGATGTTGAGCTCGTCCAGGCGCTCGCGGGTGACCCATTCGACTTCGCTGGACTCGCTGCTTGTGCGCGGCTGCCCGCCGGTGGGGGTGGCGCGGAAGCAGAGGGAGAACTCCTGTCGGACTTCGCCGTCGTCGTAGGCGATCACGTGGGCGGGGTTGGAGTAGATGCCGATCAGGTCGGTCACTTCGACGTCGATGCCGGTCTCCTCGGCGACCTCGCGGACCACGGCCTGAGCGACCGTCTCGCCTACCTCCTGGCCGCCGCCGGGGATGGCGTACAGGTCGTTGTCGGTGCGGCGAATCATCAAGAGGCGACCGGCGTCGTCCAGGACGAAGGCGCTCACGGCGACGCGGATGCTGTTGGCCTCGGGAGCGTTCGGGTCGTTGTAGTGGTCGACGCGCGACAACTCGGCTCCTCAGAAGGTGCGGGCTTGCCGGCGGCCCAGACGGTTTCGAAGCTCTCGGCATAGGTCTCGAACAAGTCGCCCGAGGACAGACGCCGTAGGTGCAGGGCCGGCGCGTGCGCTCCGGGGAAGCCGTACACGTGGGTGTTGACGACCATCTCGTCGTCGAAGCGGAACACGGAGTTGTACAGCGTGGTCTTGTGGAACCTGATCTGGACGTCGGCGACGGCGGAGAGCGGGCGGACGAAGGCCAACGCGTTGCGGATACGGGCGGCGACAGTGCCCTTGCCCAACTGCTCCTCCTCGCTGCGTTTGGCCACTTCGCGCGCTGCTGGGTCGCCGAACAGGAACCGGATCTTGGCTCCGTCGTTGGCCTTGCGCGTGATCTCCTTGGCGAAGGTCGGGCGCTCAACGAGGAACAGTCCAGCGAGGACAAGGATGTCGATGTGCTCGCTGGCGTCGCTGAGCAGGCGGTCCCACAGCTCCGCCGGCACCGAGTTGCGATGCGGGTAGACCCGGACGACCTCGGACTCGGCGATCTCGGACTTCCGTTCGGGCGCAACGGCATCCGGCCACAGGTAGTTCTCGGTCTCGCGGACCATCGACGCGATGGTGTGACGGTGGCGCGGGTACGGCGTGCGGCCGGTGGTGATCCACCGTTCCACCGTCTTCGGGTCGACGCCGATGGCGTTCGAGACGTGCTCCAGATTCAGCCCGTTGCGCAGCAGCGCGTCTCGTAGCCGGTCGTTCGCCTTCGCCACAACGGACCTCTCGGACGAGTAGGGACGACTTCAAACTACCTGAGACGTCCGTAGATGTCCCGCTGTGCGGTGCTCCTGTCCTCGCTTTCCGTCGAAAGTGGTTGTTGTCAGAACGACCCTGAAAGCCGGAGGCGACACAATGGGCACGAGAGACACAGCGAAGCGGGTTCGACATGTCCGAGGCTGTGCGTGAGGCACAGTGACCAGCGGCAAGCGGGACCTGGTGCACGTCCACATCACGGACGACCTGCCGATCCGCGCTCAGGCGCTGTCCTACGCGAATCGGATCGAGATCCGCCTTGGCAACGCGTTCCCGGTCGCCCTGATCATCGACTACGCGGCGCTGGGCGTCCTTGAGCGGGCGATCCAGCAGGGATGGTCCGAGCTCGATGCGGTGGGACGTAGCAAAGGGGGCGGCAATGCTGGTTCTCATTGACGACTTCGGAGGCCCGCCGCTCGTCGCTCAGGTGGCCTCGCCGAAGGCGTCGCTGACTGTCGAGGAGATGAGCGAGCACCACGTCTCGCTGCTGTTCCGGGACGGGGACGAGCAGTTCCGCCTTCTGCTGAGCACCGAGGTCGCCGCGCTGCTGACGCTGCGGTTGGTTACGCAGTTCGGTGATCACGTGGCCTGGATGCGGGCCGACAGAGTGGAGCGGTGACCGGCTTCCTGCTCGGTTCAGCGCTGGGACTCGTCGCCGGCTTGCCGGGCGCGCGGTGGCTTCAGGTGCGATGGGCCGGCTTCCGGCACGAGCCTGCCGACCCATGTGCGGGTTGTCCGCTGCTTCCAGTGTGCGGACGGCTGGTGCCGTTCCCGACGGAGCGGGGCTGACCTAGGTGTTCTGACCCGTGAGGTTGGGAACGCGGCTGGCTGGGGGTAGGCCCTTGAGCGCGGTGTGGCCGCGGTGGTGATTGTAGGTGTGTAGCCACTGCGGCAGGGCCTGGCGGCGTTCGGTCTCGGACCGGTAGGGGCGGGCGTAGGCCCATTCGTCGAGCAGGGTGCGGTTGAATCGTTCCACTTTGCCGTTGGTCTGGGGCCGGTAGGGGCGGGTGCGTTTGTGGGTGATGTCTGCGGCGGCCAGGGTGTCGCGCCGGAGTCGTGAGCGGTAGCAGGACCCGTTGTCAGTGAGTACCCGTTTGACGGTGATTCCGTTGGTGTGGAAGAAGGTCTGCGCCCTCTGCCAGAACGCGGCGGCGGTTTCCTTGGTCTCGTCGGGCAGGATCTCGGTGTAGGCCAGACGGGAGTGATCATCGATCGCGTTGTGCAGGAATCCGTAGCCTAGCAAGGGGTTGCGGTAGGCGCTGCGGGTCGCGGTGGCGGTGCGTTGGCTGTTGCGGCCGCCGATCTGACGGCCGTGCACCCGGTGACCGCCGCCGTCGGGGATGTTGCCCAGCTTTTTGATGTCGACGTGGATCAGGTCGCCGGGAGCGTCGCGTTCGTAGCGGCGGATGGGGTGCGCGGTGGCGCGGTCCAGATGCGTCAGGCGAGCCAGGCCGTAGCGACGCAGCACCCGGTGCACCGTAGCCGGGTTCAGGCCGAGCAGGTAGGCGATGCGGGCCGGTCCCCAGCGGCGTAGTACGCGGACCTTGATGATGCGGCGTTCGGTGCGGGTAGGGGTACGGCCAGGGCTGGTGCGAGGACGGGAGGACCGGTCGACCATGCCAGCGGCACCGAGTTGGCGGTAGCGCCGCGCCCAGCGTTGAGCGGTGCTGACCGAGACCTGGAACCGGTCGGCCGCTGGTCGCAGTGGCCAACCGTCGTCCACGACGCAGCGGGCCAGCCGCAGCCTGCCCAGCTCGGTCAAGGGTGCGTTACGGTGGGGCATGAGGGCCTCCGGGCGCTCGGTGTAGACGTCGCAATCCACACCGAACCTGGAGGCCTTCCCTCATTTCAAGATCATCGGTTCACGTGTCTGCCCGTTCGCAACCTCCCAAGGCAGTACACCTAGGCGAAACTGTCCCAAAGGGACGGGCCAAGGGCTTTGGGGCACGTGGTGGTCCTGAAGCCACCGGCGGTCCGCTGAAGCGTCGGGCGCACGGTGGGCGACGAAGATCCCATCCGCCACCCCGCCTTGGGGTCCGGGGCGAAGCCCCGTCGTGGGGCGTGGGGGCCGGGCCCCCACAAAACACAACGAGCGAGGCGGCGAGAGCGGCGAAGCCGCTCCGCACGCCTCGCCCACTCGCGAGTGGGCCGCCTGGGGCTCGAACCCAGAACCTACGGATTAAAAGTCCGCAGCTCTACCAATTGAGCTAACGGCCCATGGTCCACACGATAGCGCCTCGACGTGAGGGTCTGCCGGAGTACCGGGGTGTCGCCCCCGCCACAACGTGTGCGCGATCGGGTGATCAGCGGCGATGGGGCGGTTGATACCGAGGGTGATCAAATGGTTGCATGGAGTGGCCGGCGGGGCGGCGTTGTCCTGACGGCCTGGGCGGATCATCCTGGACAGCGGCGTGCATATGCACGGTCAGGTGCGGCCGGGGGTATCCAGCCGGCTGGGGCGGGCTCTTGACTGGCGAAGGGATCGGCGGCGGACGGAGGTTGGCGTGGACCACCTCGACAACCAACGCCGCCCGCTGGTGGGTAGGGCGGCGGAGCTGGTGCTGCTTGATGACGTCGCCGCGCAGGCCGGCACGGCGTTTCGGCTGGTGGAAGTGGTGGGGGAGCCGGGGGCGGGCAAGACGAGGCTGCTGGCGGAGTTCACCAGGAAGCGGCTGGTGCTCAAAGGCCGAGCGGTGGAGTCGGAGCGGGAGGTCCCGTTCGCCCCGCTGGTGGACGCGCTGGTGGACCGGGTGGACGCGACGCTGGCGGACAAGCTGAGCGAAGCGGAGACGCAACTGCTGGCGACGGCCTTCCCGGTGCTGTCGAAGAAGCCGGCGCAAGAGGTGGTGAAGCCCCGCCTGTACCGGGCGATGAGGTCGCTGCTGAGGGAACTGGCGCCGGCGACGGTGGTGCTGGACGACGTGCACTGGGCGGACGACGCGACGATCGAACTGGTGGACTACCTGGTCCGCCACCCGCTGCCGGCGCCGATGCTGCTGGTCCTGGCCTACCGGCCGAACCAGGTGTCGTTCCGCCTGTCCAGGGCCCTGGCCGACCACGCGACGAGGATCGAGCTGGGCCCGCTGTCCAAGGCGGACGCGGACCAGCTGCTGGGCACGGCGATGAGCCCGCACACGAGGCAACGCCTGTACGACGCGAGCGGCGGGAACCCGTTCTACCTGGACACGCTGGCCCGAACCCGTCCGACGAAGGACCGAACGGAGCTGCCGGAGTCGGCGAAGGCGACGCTGGCCGAGGAGCTGGCGGGCCTGGGCCCGATGGAAGCGCTGGTGGCCAAAGCAGCCGCGGTGGCCGGCGACACGTTCGAGCCGTCGGTCATCGCGCACGTCGCCGAGGTGCCTGAACATGTTGTCCTGCAAGCATTTGACGACCTGGTGGCGCGGGACGTGCTCAGGGAGGTCGAGGGCTCGGGGCGGTTCCGGTTCCGGCACTGCGTGGTGCGCCAAGTGGCCTACGACTCGGCGGCCGCCGGCTGGCGCCATGGTGCCCACGCCCGCATCGCGGCCTACTTGGCGAAGGTCGGCGCGCCGGCGGTCAGAAGGGCGGAACACGTTCTCCGCTCGGCGAAGTACGGTGATCAGGAGGCGGTGAAAACCCTCGTCGCCGCGGCCCGGTCCATCGCCACCAACCAGCCGACGACGGCGGCCAGCTGGTACGAGGCGGCGCGCCACCTGGCCACCGAGGACGACATCGACATCCGCACGGAACTGGCCTTCTGCCAGGGCATCAGCGGCCGGATCATGCCGGCGCTGGAGACCTTCGGGGCCGTGCTGAAGACGATGGCCGAGGACCACCCCAAACGCGCGCCGGTGGCGGCCTTCGCGGCCTTGCTGGCCCAACTGCGCGGCGAGCAGGACTGGGCCCGCCTGCTGCTGACGTCGGAACTGAACCGCCAGCCGGATGCCCCGGCGCTGCGCCTGCAACTGGTGCTGGACGCGGCGATGCGGGGCGAGGCCCGCACGGCGAAGCCATTCCTGGACGCGGCCCCGGAGGACGACCGCAACCGCTGGACGGTCCCCTTCGCCGCACTGCACGCGTACGTGAAAACGGTGGAGGGCAACCGTTTCCAGGCGGCGGAGACGGTCAGGGCGGCCGCGCGGCTTGTCGACGCCAGCGACGACGACGAGTTCCTGTCCTGGCTGCCGGCGATCCACATGCTGTGCTGGGCCGAGGTGCTGATCGGCGAGCAGACGCTGGCCCTGAGGCACTTCACCAAGGCCGTTGAGCTGGCCCGGGATCACGACCACCGCTACTTCCTGCCGCAGCTGCTGCACGGCCTGGCCTTCGCCTACGTGGTCGCCGGCCGGATCACCGACGGCCTCGCCGCGGTGGAGGAGGCGCTGGAGTCGATGCAGCCGCAGTCCAGCATCCGCGGCGCGCTGCTGGGCGTCTGGTGCCAGCTACAGAGCTGGCGCGGCCAGCACTCGACGGCGATCCGCTCCGGCAGACGGGCTGTCGCGGCGATCGGCGACGGTCACCCGGCGCTGGCCTCGCTGGCCCGCAACCAGCTGCTGCTGGCCCAGGTGCACGCCGGCGACCACGCCAAGGCGGTCGAGGAGATCCAGCCGCGGCTGGCCGAGATCGACCCGTACACCCGGCTGGTCAGCTGCTGCCTGCTGGCCAAGGCCGACCCGAAACGGGCCCGCCACTGGGCCGATGCGGCGGCCAACCTGGCCGACGGCCGGCTGGACATCGACGTCGTCTTCCGCGACCTGGCCGCGGCCTACGCGGACAACGACGCCGACAAGGCGCTGAGCGCGGCCGCGGCGGCGGAGCGGATCGGCATGCCGCTGTGGGAGGCCACGGCCCGGCTGACGGCCGGCACCTGCCTGGCCCGCGTCGCCCGTCGCGACGAGGCGCTACGTGAACTTCAAGCGGCGGCGGCCATGTTCAACGCCTGCGAGGCGGCGGAACTGCACGCCACGGCGGTGCGCGAGCAGCGCCGGCTCGGGGTCCGCGTGCCGCACACGGGCTCGCTGGCCAACACGCTGTCCCCGCGCGAGCTGGACGTCGCCGAGCTGGTCTGCGCCGGCAGCACCAACCAGCAGATCGCCGAGAAGCTCGTGCTCAGCGTGCGGACGGTGGAGACGCACCTGACGCACATCTTCGCCAAGCTCGGCGTGACCAACCGTGCCGGCGTGGCCCGGGTGCTGGCCAGCCAGAACGAGGATTGAACTGTCCGCAGCCGGCAGCGGTATCTACCGCCAGCAACAAAGCGAACAGGAGGTGGACGGTGCGCCACGCCGACCCCGAGCCCGGCTCGTTGGCCGACGACCCGGGCGCCGTGCTGTGGCTGGGCTCACCGGATCAACCCCGCGTGCTGCTGCTGCACGACATCGCGATGACCGGGTCGACGAGCTGGCTGGGCCAGTTGCAGCTGGCCGACGACATGTGCCTCGGCATCGTGGACCGCCCCGGCTACGCCATCACCGACCCGGCGTCCACCGCCGGCTGGACCTCGGACGCCCGGATGCTGCTGGAGGTGTTGGGCCGCAACGGCCCCACCCATCTGGTCGCGGCCGGCTGCTCGGCCGCCGGCGCGCTGCTGGCCGCGCAGCTGGCGCCGGCCCTGGTGTCCTCGATCGTGCTGGTCGAGCCGCCCTTGTTCCAACTGGTCGAAGGGAGCTCGCTGGTCGAGGACCTGGCCGGCAAGTTCGTCGAGCTGCACGACCAGAGCTGCCTGCTGGACGGCCCCGAGTTCCTCCGGGCGTACCAGACCACCTTGGGATATCTGGAGCCGCCACGGCTGGAGGTGCCGGAGCGCTGCGCGGAGGCGGCCCGCAAGGAGACGCCGGCCTGCCTGGCCCCGCTGGACGCGGCCGCGGTCACCGCGCTGTCCACGATGATGACGGTGGTCATCGGCGGCCGGGAGGGCCCTGAGCACGACGCGGGCGAGCGCACGGTGTTCGGCGGCGCGTTGTGGCGTACCGCTGAGGTCCTGGTCGAGGCGGCCGACGGCTGGCTGGTGCCGGTGGAGTCGGCCGGTCACGCGGTGCAGCGCCGAACGGGCCTGTTCAACGGGGTGCTGCGGCGGCATCTGGACATGTGGTGGCGCACGGTCGACCACAGTCACGCCGCCGCCGGCTAGCCGAGGTCAACTCACGCCAAGATCCGGAATTCGCTAGTCTCCTGGCCAACGGTCGGTCGTGACCGGGATTCCTTGCGAGACTGGAGATGGGTGAACCGGGTCGTCATCGTGTCCGCCGGCGTCGGCGCCGGTCATGACGGCGCGGCCCGGGAGCTGGCGCGCCGGCTGACCGAGCGCGGTCACACCGTGGACATCCACGACTATCTGGACATGCTGCCGGGTTCGCTCGGACGCCGGCTCGGCGCGGCCTACCTGCGGCAACTGCTGTCCGTGCCGCGCAGCTGGGACGTCCTGCTCGGCCTGCTGCAACGGTCACGCCTGTTCGCCCGGCTGATCTGCCTGCTGTTCGCGGTGACCAGTCGCCCGCTGCGCCGGGTGGTCGCCGGCGCCGATCTGGTCGTCTCCACGCATCCCTTGCCCAGTCAGACGTTGAGTGGCATGCGGCGCAAGGGTCGCGTGACCGTTCCGGTGGTCACGTACCTCACCGACCTGTCCGTGCACCGGCTTTGGGTCGCGCGGCACGTGGATCTGCACATCGCATTGCACGAAGTCGCGGCCGAGCAGGCCCGCCGGCTGGGCGCGAAGCGCGTCATCGTGACCGGCCCGGCCGTCGGTCCCGCGTTCCGGCCGGCCGCCGACGACGCCGAACGTCAAGCGGCACGGGAGAAGTTCGGGCTGCCGAGCGAGGGCCGGCTCGCGCTGGTCGCCGCCGGCTCCTGGGGCGTCGGCGACATTGCCGACACGGCAAGGGAAATCGCCGAGACCGGGATGGCGACGCCGGTCGTGCTGTGCGGACAGAACGAGACACTGCGCCGGGACCTTGCTCACGGCATCGCGCTGGGTTGGATCGACGACATGCCGACGCTGATGCGCGCGTGCGACATCGTCGTGCAGAACGCCGGCGGCCTGAGCTCGCTGGAGGCGTTGGCCACCGGGCTGCCGGTGATCACCTACCGCTGCCTGGCCGGGCACGGCCGCACCAACGCCGCCGCCCTCGACGAAGCCGGCCTGGTGCCGTGGATCCGTGACGAACGGGACCTCGCCGAAGCACTGACCGCGCGGCCGACCAAGGCGAAGCTGTCAGCGACCTGCCCGGCCGCCACGCTGGATGCCGAGCTGCCCCAACGGGAACCGGCCCGTCGCTCGCGCCGGCGGATGGCGCTGACCGCCGCGGCCACCGTGGTCGTGTTGTGGCTGGCCACGGTGGCGATCAGCCTCGGGGTGGCCGGCGGCTCGATCGGGCCGGCCAGCCGCCGCGGCGGCGCGGTCTACATCCTGGTCGCCGTGGACAGCACGCGGCCGATGTCGCCGCGGACCATCAAAAAACTGGCCGCCGCGCACGGTGCCGCCGCGGTGAGCACGACGGTCCTGCACGCCCAGCCGGAAACCGTGCGGGCACTGGCCAAGGCGGACATCACAATCGTCAACGCGGCCGACGGAACCCTGTACGAGCCCGGCGTTTTCACCGGCCGGGCGGCCATCGGCCAGGTCGCGGCCGGCGTCGCCGCCGTCACCGGCCGGTCGCCGCGGCTCATGGTCAGCAGCGGCAAGCTGGACCCGGTCGACCTGGGAATCGTTGCGCTGCACCGGGAACACATCATCGTGCCGGCGGCGACCGTGCATTGCGGCGCGGCCATGCGGCGGGGGATGCGCGGCGTGATCCTGGTCGAGTCGACGCCGGACTGCGACCTCGACGCCACGCTGGATGCCCTGGCCGCGGTGGCGCACCGGCACGCGGTCCGGGAGGCGTCGATCGAGGAGCTGTCGGCATGATCCGTCCCCTGCTGGCCGGCGTAGGCGCCGCAGTCGTCGCCCACGCGCTGCCGTCGGTGCTGGCCTCGGCCCCGTTACGGCGTCGTGTCGCGCCCGGCCTCAGCGGCGTCGGCGAGCAGACGCGGGTCGCGCTTACCATCGACGACGGGCCGCATCCCGTTGCCACGCCACGGTTTCTCGACGTGCTGGCCAAGCAGAACGTGCATGCCACGTTCTTCCTGCTCGGCCAGGAACTGGTCCGAAACCCCCAGCTGGGCAAGGAGATCGTCGCCGCCGGACACGAGATCGCGGTGCACGGGTGGGAACATCGGATGTTGGTGCTGCGCGGGCCGTTGAGCACCCGCGACGACATCACCCGCGCCTACGAGTACATCGCCGAGACGACCGGCGTGATCCCGCGCTGGTACCGGCCGCCGTACGGAGTGCTGTCCACGGCCGCCGCGATCACCGCCCGCCGCCTGGGCATGAAGACCGTGCTGTGGACTTCCTGGGGCCGGGACTGGGAAAAACGCGCCACCCCTGACTACGTCTACGAGAACGTGGCCAAGAGCCTGCACGGCGGCGGCACCGTCCTGTTGCACGACTCGGACTGCACTTCCGTGCCGGGTTCGTGGGCGGCGACCTTGGGCGCATTGCCGCGCATCTTCGCCGAGTGCGACCATCGGGGTCTGAAGATCGGGCCGCTGCGGTCACATCAGGTGAACTGAGGGAGACCCGAAAACCGGGGGTCACCGAGCGGTGCTGACCGTTGACGCGGCAAGGATCGGCGAGCTGCTGTCGTTCGACGTGCTCGTGCCGACCCTGCGCACCGCGTTCGCCCACGGGCAGCGGGCCACCGTCGCGCCGCAGCGGCACCGGCATCGGGTGGACAACGAGCTCGACGCCACCATGCTGATCGGCGCCTCGTGGACCCGGAACTACCTCGGCGTCAAGGTGAGCACGGTCTTTCCTCGCAACGTGCTCGCCGACCTGGAGTCGTTCTCCTCGACGTACCTGCTGTCGCACGGACGAACCGGGCATCCGCTGGCCGTCATGGACGGTGGCGAGCTGACCCGCCGGGCCACGGCCGGGGTCTCCGCACTCGCCGCCGGCTACCTCGCCCGTCCGGATATCAGGACCCTGCTGGTGATCGGCGAGGACCGGTACGCCCGGGCAACCGCACAGGCCTATCAGGCAGTGTTCGACCTCGAACGGCTGCTGGTGCTCGGGGACGGTCCGGGCTTCGTCTGCGACGGCGTGATGGTGGCGGCCGTCACAGATCTGCCGGCGGCGCTGGCCGTCGCCGACGCAGTGGTGTGCGCCACAGTGGCCACCTCGAAGCCGGTGCTGCCCGGGGCGTGGGTGAAACCCGGCACTTTCGTGCATCTCGCGGGGAGCTTCACGCCGTACACCAGGGAAGGTGACGACGCTCTCATCGCCGACGCGTCGGTTTTCCTCGACACGTCCACGGCCATGGGCGAGTCCGGCGACCTGGCCCAACCGGCCGCGGCGGGCATCTCGCCGAAGGTCCGCGGCACCCTGTTCGACCTGTGCGCCGGCACCGTCGCCGGGCGGCTGGACCAGGGCGAGGTCACCGTGTTCAAGTCGATCGGCACGGCCATTGCCGACCTCGCCACCGCGGCCGTCGTGCACACCTCTGTACCCTCGGCCTAGAACCGTTCGTCGAACGGGCCGGGGGCGTCCGGCCCGCCATGTAGCCTGGCGCATTGCAACCTGCCTGGTCCGGACGGCGTCTGATACAGCATTCGGGGACCGGAAGAGTTCCGGTGGTGCGGGCGTGGGTTCGGCGAAGGGGTGGGTTGTTCCATGGTGGGCACAGGCGCGCGGATCGCCCTGATCGGCGGCAAGAGCGTGCTGGCCGCGGTGTCGGTGCTCGTGCTGGGCACCACGTACTACGGCTGGTCGACGGTGACCAACGCGGAAGCGGGCGTGCAGCACGCGGACGTGATCGACAGCAAGACCACGCCGAAGACGCCGGGCCAGGACATGAACATCCTGCTGGTCGGCATGGACAGCCGGACCGACGCCCACGGCGACCCGCTCGACCCGAACCTGCTGGCCTCGCTGCACGCCGGTCCGGACGACGGCGAGATCGAGTCGGACACCCTGATCGTGGTGCACGTGCCGGGCGACGGCACCGCCGCCTCGGCCTTCTCCATCCCCCGTGACTCGTGGGTCAGCATCGTCGGCGAGAACGGCAAGGACAAGATCAACGCGGCCTTCGGCTACGGCTTCAACGAGGCCAAGCAGGACGCGCAGCGGCGCGGCGAGAGCGACAAGAAGAAGCTGACGCTGGCCGGCATGGACGGCGGCCGCAAGAAGACCGTGCAGACCGTCGAGCAGCTCACCGGCGTGACCATCGACCACTACGCCGAGGTCAACCTGTACGGCTTCGCGCAGATCAGCGACGCCGTCGGCGGCGTGCCGGTGTGCCTGCTCAAGGACACCTACGACGACATGACGGGCGCCCGGTTCAAGGCCGGCCAGCAGACCGTGCAGGGCGTGACCGCGCTGCAGTTCGTGCGGCAGCGGCACGGCCTGATCAACGAGCTCGACCGCGAGCACCGGCAGCAGGCCTTCCTGGCCTCGCTGGCCCACCAGATGCTGTCCACCGGCGTGCTGACCAACCCGAGCCGGCTGGACACCATCGTCAAGGCGGTGCAGAACGCCGTTGTGGTGGACTCCGGCTGGCAGCTGCTGGAGTTCGCCGGCGAGATGCAGGGCCTGTCCGGCGGCAGCATCACCTTCAACACCATGCCGGTGACCAATGTCGACGGCAAGGTCGGCGGGGCCGACGTGGTGATCGTGACGCCGAGCGACGTGCAGGCGTGGGTGAAGGCGCTGTTCAGCAAGGTCGGCAAGCAGGCGACCAGCGCCGCGCCGACCACGACCTCCGCCGCGACCGGCGCCAACGCGGCGATCACCGTGGACGTGAGCAACGCCAGCACGATGAGCGGCCTGGCCGGTCGCGTGTCGACGTACATGGTCGGCCAGGGCTACACCAAGGGCGATGTCCTGACGGCTCCGGCCAAGCGGCCCACCTCGCTGGTCCAGTACGCCGCCGCGGACAAGGCCGCTGCCCAGCAGGTGGCGACCGCGCTCGGCGACCTGCCGATGGCGGTCAACTCCTCGCTGAGCCCGGGGCACGTGCTGGTACTGCTGGGCAACGCCTATCACGGCCCCGGCTCCGGTGAGGCCCAGGGCGTGGCCGGCGCCGGGCAGCTCCAGCTGGCCCCGCCGGCCACCACCACGGTGACCCCGGACCGCCCCCAGATCGACGCCAGCGGCGTCACCTGCATCCCTTAATCGGTGGCGCTCGGCCGCTGACTGCGGTCAGCATGACCCTTCGTGACTGTTCTGGACCTCCGTCCGTGGCGGACCTCGCGCGACTACCGGCTGCTGTGGTCGTCGGGCGCGGTCTCGGTGCTGGGCAGCTTCATCACGTACGTGACGGTGCCGTTGCAGATCAAGGAACTCACCGGCTCGTACCTCGCGGTCGGGGCCATGGGCCTGGTCGAGCTGGTGCCAATGATCGTGTTCGGCCTGTACGGCGGCGCGCTGGCCGATGCCGTGGACCGCGGCAAGATCGTGCTGCTGGCGGAAGCCGGTCTCGGGCTGATGTCGTCGCTGCTGCTGGCCAATTCCCTGCTGCCGCACCCGATGCTGTGGCTGATCTACGCCGTGGCCGCGGTGGCCGCGGCTTTGGACGGGCTGCAACGGCCGTCGCTGGACGCCTTGCTGCCGCGGATCGTGCCGCGTGATCAGCTGACGGCCGCGATCGCGTTGAGTTCCATGCGGTTCAGCGTCGGCGCGATCGTCGGCCCGGCGATCGGCGGCCTGATCGCCGCCACCTTCGGCGTCTCCACCGCCTACACGTGCGACATCGTCTCGTTCGCCATCGCGCTTTCCCTGCTGGCACAACTGAAAGCCGTGCCGCCACCGTCCGATGCGGACAAGCCGTCGCTGCGTGGCATCCTGGAAGGCTTGCGCTACGCGGGAAGTCGGCAGGAGCTGCTGGGCACGTACCTGGTGGACCTGGCGGCGATGATCCTGGCCATGCCCAACGCCCTTTTCCCCTTCCTGGCCGACGAACTCGGCGCGCCGTGGGCCCTGGGCCTGATGTACGCGGCGACATCCGTCGGCGGCCTGGCCGTGACCCTCACCAGCGGCTGGACGTCGAAGGTGCACCGGCATGGCCTGATGGTCGCGATTGCCGCCGGCGTGTGGGGGTTGGCCATGGCCGGCGCCGGCTGGTCGACACCGGTCTGGCTGGTCCTGGTTTTCCTTGCGGTAGCAGGAGCCGCGGACATGGTGAGCGGGCTTTTCCGCAGCACCATGTGGAATCAGACCATTCCCGACCACCTGCGCGGCCGGCTGGCCGGCATCGAGCTGCTCAGCTACACCCTCGGCCCGCAGCTGTCGCAGATCCGCGCCGGCGGTATGGCCAGCCTGGTCGGTGTCCGGCCGGCGATCTGGACCGGCGGCCTGGCCTGTGTGGTCGCGGTGCTGGGCTCGGCCGGGCTGCGGGGCTTCATCCGCTACGACGATCGCTCGCCTTCCGTCAGCTGATGGGGTGAAACCAGCCGAGGAAAGGCAGCCACGACCCTAGACTCCGGCCCGTGTTCACAGCGGCACTGGTGGCCTTGATGTCCGCGGCGACGCTCACGCCCGTCGCCGATGCCCCCACCTGCCGGGACGTCGCCGTCCCGGTGACGATGCCGCTCGCCGGCACGCAGACCGTGGCCGGACAGCTCTGCTGGGCCGGGGCAAAGCCGGCCCCGACCGTGCAGATCCTGTTGGCCGGGGCCACCTACAATCGTGCCTACTGGGATTTCCCTTACCAGCCGGACACTTACTCGTACGTGCGGCGAGCAACCGCCGCCGGCTACACCACGCTGGCCCTCGACCGTCCTGGTACGGGGGCCAGCTCCCACCCGGCCGGCCCGCTGCTGACCAACGCCAGCGAAGCCAGCGCCGTGCACCAGGTCGTCAACGCCGCGAGGCTGGGCCAGCTCGGCGCCCCCTTCACGAGAGTCCTGCTGGCCGGCCATTCCTACGGCTCCGTCGTCGCCTGGTACGAGGCCGCCACCTACGCCGACGTCGACGCGCTGCTGATCACCGGCATGGCCCACGAGGTCCAGCCGGCGGCGGCCGTCCCCGTCGCAACCTCGCTGATACCGGCGTCGTTGGACCCGACCTACCTGACCACTCGTCCCGGTACCCGCCAGGTCTTCTGGCACGGCCCGCACGACGATCCGGCGGTCATCGCCGCCGACGAGAAGGTCAAGGACACCGTCACCACGACGGAACTGGCCGACACGCTCCTCGCGCAGGCGTCCCCGATCACCAACGACATCGCCGTGCCGGTGCTGATTGCCGAGGGTCAGCAGGACCTGGCCTACGCCGCCGCGCTCAAGCACGAGGCCGCGCACTACCCGAAAGCCCAGTGCGTCGACACGTACGAGCTGCCTGACGCCGGCCACGACCTCAACCTCGCGCCGCACGCCCCTGACTGGTTCGCCAAAGCCGTGGCCTGGGCCAACCGTGTGCTGGGGCCGACGGGAAACCCGCCGCGCTGCTAGTCGAAGTACGGTCCGGCGCCGACGTCGCAGCCCAGCTCACGCCACCAGTCGGCCTGCTCCTCGGACTCGATGCCGTCCACGGCGACCGTCACCCCGGACTCGTGGGCCAGGTCGACCAGCTGCGTCAGCGACCGCTGCACGACCGGGCCGGGTCCCTCGGGCCGGGCCTGCCGCGCCACCAGCCAGCGGGCGATCCGCACCGAGCGGAGCTTGAGGTCCTCCAGGTACGTGAGGTCGTGTGCGCCGAGCCCGAACTCGTCGACGATCACGTCGATGCCGTTGTCGGCCAGGAAGCCCACGTTGTCCGCGGCGGTGCCGCCGAGCGCGCCGGCCGGCAGGCCGACCCGCAGCCGTGACGCCGGCAGCCCGCTCAGCCCCAGCTCGCCGAGTACCCGGGCGACCAGCTCCTCGTCGTTGGCCAGACAGGTCGGCAGGCTGATCTCCACCGCGGAGTCCAAGCCCGCGCCCTGCTCGCACGCACTGCGCAACAGCCAGCCGCCCAGCGGCACCATCATCCCGGTCTGCTCGGCCAACTCCACGCACTGCCGGTGATCGACCACGCCGTGACCCGGCCGATCCCAGCGCAGCACCGCCTGCACGCCGTGCGGACGGCCGGTGGCCAGCTCCACCTGACGGTCGAAGACCAGCCGCACCTCGCCGGTCTCCCACGCGCCGGGCAACGCCGCAGCCATGGCGGCAAGCTCCTGGTCGGCGGCGTCCAGCACGGTGTCGTGCAGCTCCCACGAGGTGCCCTTGCGCCGGGCCCGCCGCAGCGTGAGATCGGCGGTCTGGAACACGTCGTCCATCGACAGGCCGGACGGCGGCCGGTGCACCACGCCGATGGTCGCCGACGCCGTGACGCCCTGACCACCGGGCAGGTAGACCGGCTCGGACAGTTCCTCGTTGATGCGCTCGATGGTGGCCACGACGCCGGGCGTGGCCGCCGTGTTCTCCACCAGCACCGCGAACTCGTCATGGCCGATACGCGCGATCATCGCCCGCTCGCCGAGGAACACCGCGCGCAGCCGGTCGGCGACCGTGCACAGCACCTGCTCGCCGGCCTGCCGGCCGAGCCCGTCGGTGATCACCGAGAAGGCGTCGAGGTCGAGTTGGTACAGCGTGGTTCCGGTGCCGCGGTCGGCCTGGTTGAGCAGTGCCTCCAGCCGGGTGCTGAGGAACTGCCGGTTGGGCAGGCCGGTCAGCACGTCGTGCAGCGACTGGTGCTTGAGCTGGTTGCGCAGCAGGGACAGCTCGGAGTCGTCGTCCAGCACGACCACGAGTTCCTTGCCATCACGGACCGGCGCGACCGACAGCAGCGGCCGCACGGCCTCCTCGCCGGCGTACAGCACGGTGCGGCGGTGCCGGATCCGGTCCACCCGGCCGTCGGTGAGCTCGGTGCACGCGGTGCGGATCCGGGTCGCCTCGGGCGGCGGCATGAGCTCGAACAGCGTGCGCTTGGCCAGATCGTTCTCGCTGATGTCCAGGATCCGCCTCAGCGCCTCGTTGCTGCGCAGGAACCGCCCGGCGTGGGATGATGCCGATACCGCTGGCCGATGCGGCGCAGACCTCGTCGAAGCGGGCCAGCGCTGCGGTCAGGCTCTGCTGGGTCTCGTTGGCCGCGGTGAACAGCGACTTGGTCAGGTTCTGCTGCTGCTCGAAGATCGAATGCTTGGTCGCGTCGGCGTAGCCGGCGGCCAGCGCGCCCAGGATCGTCACCACGCGTTCGGCGATCTTGCGGCGGCCCTGGAGCTCGGGCTGCATCATCAGCCCGCCACCGAGCACCTCGACGGTGCTGGCCAGGCTGTCCTCGCTGACGCAGTTCAGCGCCACCAGCTGCCGGCCGACCCGTGCGGCCGCCGCGGTGTCCATCGGCTCGGCCTCGGTGGCCCGGATCAGCTGGTCCAGCATGGTGGCGAACCGCTCCTCGACCTCACCGGTGGCCAGCGGCAGGTAGTTGGACTGCGCGACCAGGTAGGCCCACTTCTTGGTGAGCCTGGTCCGTTCGCGCGAACCGCTCGGTTGACGCGGCTGCGGGACGCTCATGCCGATCGGCCCGCGCCCGCGCTGTCCCCATCGATGTCACCGTCACCGTGATGGACTACCGACACTCGGGTTCACCTCGCCGTTGCCATGCCCCGCGGTGGCGGAAGCGTACCGGCTGGGTGTGGCCGTCCATGATCTCTCGGCCTTGTTCACTCGAACGAGCGAACAAGGCCGAGGGTGGCCCCGGGAATTCATACCGAAACTAGCTGCGAACGGTTGCAGCCAGCTTGTCCAGCGTCGCCGTGTGGATCCGGCGCAGTCCCAGCGGCGCGAACGTGCCCTCGAAGAAGCCGGCCACGCCGCCGGCGCCCTGCCAGGTCGTCTGCACGTGCACGGCGCTGGACCCCTCGCCCTGCGGCGTGACCGTCCAGGTCGTCACCATGGTCGAGTTGGCGTCGGTCTCCACCAGCGTGCCCGGCGTCGGCTCGCTGACCTCCAGCACGCAGTCCCGCACCCGCTTCTTGGTGGCCTGGAGCTTCCAGTGCACCTTGGTGCCGGCGCCGGTCCCGCCGGCCAGCACCTCGTACTCGCTGTAGTTCTCGGGCAGGATCCCCGCCCGGGTGCCGGCGTAGTCCGCCAGCGCCGCGTAGACCGCGTCCGAGGGCTTGTCGATGACCCGCTCGGCGGTTGCCTTCACCTCTGCCATGACCCCGATTGTCGCAGCGACGACAATGAACCCGACCGAGGGGCACCATTGGGGCACAGCGCGTGACCGTCCGTTTACTCATGCTGGACGGGACCGCCACGGCGCGATAGGAACTGCGGACCGGACGACAACCTCTGGCGGGAGGTGTGCAGATGCAGGTGCGGGTGCTCGGCCAGTTCGAGGTGACGCGCGGCGACGAGCGCATCACCCCCTCGCAGCCGAAACTTCGGCAGCTGTTCGCCCTGCTCGCCCTCAACGCCAACACCGTGGTCCGCGTCGAGCACCTCATCGAGGAGGTGTGGGGCCCGGAGCCGCCGACCAAGGCGATGGGCACGCTCCAGACCTATATGTCACATCTGCGCCGGTTGCTGGCCTCCCACGACTCCACGGTGTCGGTGCTGCACACCAGGCACGTCGGCTATGCCCTCACGCTGCCGGACCAGGACGTGGACGCCGGCCGGTTCGGCGTGCTGGTCGCGCGTGGCCGGTCCGAGCTGGACAGCGGCCACATCGAGTCGGCGGCGGAGACGCTGCGCGCGGCGCTGGCGGTGTGGCGTGGCTCGGCGCTGAGCGACGTGGACGCCGGGCCGGTGCTGGCGCACCACATCCGGAGCTTGGAGGAGACCAAGGTCGGCGTGATCGACCAGCGGATGGAGGTCGAGCTGATGCTCGGCCACCACCACGAGGTCATCAACGACCTGAGCACCCTGGTCCGGGACTATCCGGCGCACGAAGGCCTGCACGTCAAGCTGATGATGGCGCTGCACCTGCTGGGCCGTCGCTCCGAGGCGCTGCACGTCTTCCAGCGCATCCGGTCCACGCTCGTCGACGACCTAGGCCTGGAGCCGGGGCAGCAGCTCCAGCAGGTCCACCGGGGCCTGCTGGTCGGCAATCCCCAGCTGGACGCGCTGACGCCCAGCGGCGCGGTCCGTACCGGCGGCTGGGTCGATCCGCCGGCGCAGCTGCCGGCCGACCTGCCGGTCTTCGTCGGTCGGACGGTCGAGCTGGCCGCCGCCGAGAGCCAGCTGCAACAGCCGGCCCGCTCCGCGCCGGCCGTGGTGTCGGTGGTAGGGCCGCCGGGCTCGGGCAAGACCGCCTTCGCCACGCATCTCGCGCACCGGGTCCGTGCCCGCTTCCCACACGGTCAGCTGCACGCCGACCTGGCCGAACAGACTCCGGTCGAGGCGCTCACCGGCTTCCTGCGGGCCATCCGCGGCACGGTCGCGCAGCTGCCGGACAGCATCGAGGAGCGCAGCCAGCTGCTGCGAGGCTGGACCGCGGAGCGTCGGGTGCTGATCTTGATCGACAATGCCGTGAGCACGGTCGAACTGGCGCCGTTGCTGCCCAGCGGTGGCGGCTGCGCGGTGATCGTCGGCTGCCGGACGCGGCTGCCGCTGCGTGGCACGAGTCTGGCCGTGGACCTTGGGCCGCCGGCCGAGGATGAGGCGTTGGAGCTGCTCGGCTCGGTGATCGGCTGGCGTCGGCTGCGGGCGGAGTTGCCCCAGGCCCGCAAGCTGATCCGGCTGTTCGAGGCGTCCCCGATGGCCCTGGTGGCCGCGGCCAACCGGCTGGCGATTCGTCCACATTGGACGATCGCGGTGCTGCTGGAACGGCTGCGGCATCGTGGCGACTGGCTGGACGAGCTGGTCAACGCCCGCGTCGACCTACAGGGCAGCATCGAGCTGAGCTGCCGGGCGCTGTCCCCGGCCCACCGTGACGCCTTCTTCCGGCTCGCCACGGCCACGGACGAGCCGTTGACCAGCCGGGGTGCGGCGGCGTTGCTGGGCTGCGACCAGCGGACCGCCGAGGCCATTCTCGAGTCGCTGGTCGAGCACCAGCTGGCCACGGTCGAGACCTTCGGCGGTCATTTCCACTACCGCTTCAGCTCGCTCGTTCGGGTCGCGGCGAGCTCGCTCAGCCAGTTCGCCGCCGCCTCGGCACCACCGGCCGAGGCGAACGACCTCTGGATCCGCCGCGCGCCCTCGGCGTGACCGAGGGCCTCGGTAATGGCCTGCTTCAGCTGCTCCGCCGTTACGCGGCCGAAGCGCACCCGCACGCCCGCGCCGGCATCGACGACCTGCTGGGCCACGATGGGCTGGTCGTCGCGGATCGGGGCCACGACCAGCGGCACGCCGTGACTCAACGTCTCGCAGACCGTGTTGTGGCCGGCGTGGCAGACCACCACCGCGCATTTCGGCAGCAACGCCAGCTGCGGCACCCGGCGCGGGCCATGGACGCCAGTCGGATCCACCACTATTCCCTGATAGTCCGGCATTCCGGCCAGCGCCTCGACGGCCGCGCCGAGGAACCGGCCGCCGGCATCGGCATTGGCCGTGCCGAGCGAGACCAGGACGACCGGCCGGCCGTCCAGCTCGGGCAGCGGCGTGTCGTCGGGACGTGCGGTGATCGACGGACCGACATAGATGGTCTTCGCTTTGACCGGCCCCACCAACTCCTCCGTGCTGAACGCCAGCACACCGTGTGGAGAGAACCGGAGATCGTGGGAAGCCTGCGGCGAGCCGTGTCGCTGCCGAAGCCCGTTGAGCAGATCGTCCAGCCAGGCCACGACTTTCGGCAGCTCGGCCAACGGCTCCAGCAACTCCGCTGACGTCGTGGCTGAGGTGGCCCAGGCAAGGCCTCGCCGCTCGGCGACCAGCGCGCCGGCCAGTGCCTGCTGGTCGACCAGCATCGCGTCCGGCCGGAACTCCGCCACGGCCGCGTCGACCAGGGGCGTCATGCCGTCCGCGAGGGGGATGAGGAATTCCTCCCAGAGGAACTTGAGGGAGGCGAACCCCCGCAGCTCCGGCGGCCGGCCCGCCACCACCACTTCGCTCAGCGACCGGTCCGACGGGTAGAACCGCGCGCCTTCGCCCACCAGCGCTGCCAAGCCGGCGGTGGGGCCGACCCAACCGACCTCATGGCCGTCCGCGGTCAACCGCGCGGCCACCCCTACGGTCGGGTTGATGTGGCCGACCAGCGGGGGAACCACGAACAGGAATCGGCTCACGCGATCAGCTCGCGGGCCTGCGCCGCCGCGTTGATCCACGGCACGCTGGTGTGGATCCCGCGCACCCACGGGATGAGCAGCTCCCGTACCTTCCGGTGCGCGTCGACCAACACGGAGTGGTCCTGCCCAGGAATCACCACCGTGCGGCAGTGCGACAGCGCCCGTTCCAACGCTCGCGGGTCCTCGCCCTGAAGTCCTTCCCCGCCAAGGATGTGCAGCACGGGCGTCGGCAGCGCCCGCAGCTCATCGGCCGACATCAGCCGGCCGTGCCACACCTCCTTGATCATGGTCGTGGCGAACAGCTTGGCCGCGGCCTTGCGGGCCAGCTTGGCGTGATGGGCCCCGTTCTGCGCCTCCAGATCGAGGAAAGTCTGCTCGCTGGACAGCTGCACGGCCATGTAGTCCATGGCCTGCACCATGCGGTCCGACCACGGCTGCGTCGGCGGCTCGGACTCGATCGACACGATGCTGGCCACCTGCTCCGGCCGGGCGAAGGCGTGTCCGAACGCGACAGTGCCGCCAAAGCTGTTGCCCACCAGGTGAACCGGACCCTGATGCTCCAACACGTCCAGCAGCGCACCGAGATCGTCGACGAAATGCTGGAACGTGTAGCCGGTGTCGGGACAGCCGCTGCGGCCGTGCCCGCGCAGGTCGTAGGCCAGCACGTTGATCCCGGCCGCGGCCACCGGCGCGGCCAGCGTCAGGTAGAAGCTGGCCAGGCTGTCGGTGCCGAGACCGTGGATGAACACCACCGTCGGCGCCGTCGCCGGGTCGACGCCCTTGGCCGGCATGCGCTGGAAGTGCGTGTCGATGCCGTTGGCCAGGATCTTGCCCATGTCAGCCTCCCGCGCGGGCCAGCGCCCCGCACACGAAGTCGACCAGGTCGCCGACCTTGAGCGCGATGACCTCGTCCAGTTCCTTGTCGGCCAGGAACTCGGCCAGGTTCACCGGCTCACCCCAGCGCTCGGAGATCAACGCGGTCAGCGTGACCAGGTCGATGCTCTCCAGCTCGAGGTCCTCGTTGAACGAGGTCTGCTCGGTGATCTCCACGTCGTCGACGCCGAGCTCGGCCAGCACCTGGCGCAGCATGCCGTCGATCTCGGTGAACACGACGTCGCGGGACGCCTCGGTGGTGGTCATTCTTCCTCCTGATCGGCGGGACCGGCGGTCCACGCGACGACGTACTGCCGGGCCGGCAGATCGGCCGGATTGCTGATGACGGCCCGATTGCGGCCGTCCGGCGCGCTGTCCGGCTCCCCGATGGCGATGCTCACCGGGTGGTGGCCGAACCGTGCGATGGAGACGCCGAGCTCGTGGGAGTGCGCCATGGAGACGGAGACCGCCGGTAGCGGAAAACCGTTGTGCCCCGACACCTTCACCCCGTCGGCGGTGTCCTCGACGAGGATCTCCGCCGGGAACACCGGTCCGGAGCCGTTGTCCCACAACAGGGTTCGTACGGCATCCTTGACCGCGATGCGACCGAGCAGCCAGTGTCGCCGGTTGCGCGGCGGCAGACTGTCGTAGCAGGCGCGTTCGCGGCCGCTGAGGTACTTGCTCAGGTACAGCTCCCGTGATGCCAGGTCCGGCCAGCGCTCGGCGACGGCCACCCAGCCGCCGGATTGCTGCTGTGACAAGGCATTCCGCTCCGGGAACCGCCACGCTTCGTCCAGGTCCATGTGGCTGTCGAAGCGGCGGTCCCGCCAGTCGCCGATCTCCGCCCACACCACGCCGTTCACCGTCAGCTGGGCGTCGACCTGGTAGATCCGGTCGCTCACATCGACCACCCTGATCACGCAGTCGACCGGTGTGCCGGGGGCGGGGTGCGGGCCGAAGAACTCGATCCGCCCCATCTGCACCGGGAAGGCGATGCGCTTGGTCACCTGGGTCTTCCAGATCCAGTAGCCCAGCAGCTGGCCGACGTTGTCGAGCAGGCCGCCGGGCACGTCCGGGGTGGTGATCACGCCTTCGACGTGGTCGGCCCCGACGCTGGTCAGCGCGGTGATGCCTTGCAGCGCCGGGCCGTGAAACATCACCCTGCGCTGATAGAACTCCCGCGCGGTCATGTCCGGCTGGTTGCGTTGGGCCACGGACCAGGGGCGATGCGGCCGAGGGCCCACTGCGGGGCCAGCTCGACCACGGCCTGCGAGTGATCACCGACCGTGACCCTCACCCGGTCCGGCCCGATGGGCTCGGCCGTGATGATCACGTCCACGGCCGGTGCGCCGATCAGCCAGCGCTGCAACCGGACATCGTGCACGCGCACGGCGGTGAGCCCGTCGGTCGCGTCCTCGGCGGCGTCCATCATCAGCTGGATGAGCGTCGTGCCCGGCACCACCGGGCGGCGGTCGGCCAGATCGGGCCAGCCATCCCGTTGCGGGGCAAAGCAATGGTCCAGCAGGAACGGCATCGCGTCGGTGGAGATGGTCAGCCGCTTGGTCAACGGCCGGATCTTCGGCCCACTCCGGGCGGCGATCACCTGGGCCGCCGACTCCGCGGTTTCCCGTAGCAGCGCTTCGAGTTCCGCCGCGATGGGGAAGTCGGCCGTGAGAGCGTCCAAACGGGACGGACCGGCGGTGCTGATCGTCGTGCTCACCTTGACCAACGGCGAGCCCAGTTGCAGAGCGACGGGTTGGCGGGTCGGCTCCAGCAGCGAGAAGTCCGGCGACGCGCCCTCGACCCACAGTGCCGCAGCGACCAGGCGCAGCTGGTCCACGCCGCCGCGTTGGGTCGAATTCGCCGCCACGGTCAGGTGTTCGGCACCCTTGAGCGTGTCGTCGATCAACGATCCGAGCTGTCCGGCGCCGACCTGGACGAACACCTTGATGCCGGCGTCGAACATGGCCTGCACGGTCGTACGGAATCGCACCGGCTCGATCAGGTGCCGGATGTAGAGCTCCCGCACCCCGTCCGGGTCGGTCGGGTAGGGCGAAGCCGTTGTCGCCGACCAGATCGGCAGCGTGGCCCGGCCCATCTCCAGGCGGTCGGCCAGGTCCACGAACGGTTGCAGGTACGGCCGGAGCATCGGCGTGTGGAAGCCGGAGCGGAACGGCAGCACCGTGCTGACCACGGCCTTCCCGCGGAACTCGGCGACCAGCTCGGCGATCTCGCCCGGCGGCCCGCAGACGATCGTCGAGTTCGGCGAATTGTCGTGTGACAGCACGATGTTCGGCCGATCGGCGATGGCATCGGCCACCCGCTCGACGCCACAGCCCAGGGTGGCGAACTCGACGCCCGGCACCTCGACGCCGGTCGGATCGAACCGGGCCAGCGAGTCCTCCACAGCCCGGTCGGAGAACATGCCGCTGACCGACATGGCCGTCCACTCGCCGATGCTGTGCCCGGCCAGGGCGGTCGGTGCGATGCCGATGCGCCGCAACGCGGTGTCCAGCAGCCGGCCGACGCCGAGCACGCTCATGCCGTGCCGACCGAGGTCGCCGTTGCCGACGGATCGCCGCAGCAGGCCGAAATGATCGGCCACGTCGTCAACACGCGGTTCGAAATCCGCTTCCAGCCCGGGGAAGACGAAGGCTATGCCGCCCTGGGGGAGCAGCGGCTCCGGGCTGAACCAGACGTTGCTCCGACCACGCCAGGCCGTGCCTTTGGCGATCACCTTCTCCGCCAGGGCGATGCGCTTGGCGTTGGGGTCCACAATGGCCAGTCGCAGCCGGCCGGTCTCGTGGTTCTCGCCCCTGTGCAGACGTTCCAGCAGCTCGTTGCCGCTGTTGGCCGCGATGCGCAGGACCTTCACCGGCTCGTTGACAACAACTGTTGTCGGGGCCGGCTTGGCCGAAGGGGCCTGCTCCAACACCACGTGCGCGTTGATGCCGCCGAACCCGAAGGCATTGACGCCGGCCCGCCGCACCTCGTCGGTCCACACCTCGGCCTGTGAGATCGGCCGGAACCGGGTCGCGTTCAACGCCGGGTTCGGGTCGTCGCAGTGCAGCGTCGGCAGCAGCACGCCGTGGTGCACGGCCAGAGCCGCCTTGATCAGGCCGGCGATACCGGCGGCCGGCATGGTGTGGCCGATCATCGACTTCACCGACCCGATCACCGCCGGCTTGTCCGAGGGCCCGCCGAACACCGTGGCCAGCGTAGACAGCTCGGCCGAGTCGCCGGCCGGTGTCGCCGTGCCGTGCGCTTCGAGCAGGCCGACAGATCCCTGCGCAGCGGGATCCAATCCCGCTGCGGCCCAGGCCTTTCGCACGGCCAGCACCTGGCCGCCGGGATCGGGGTTGAACAGGCTGGCGCTGCGGCCGTCGCTGGCCACGCCGGTGCCGCGCACCACCGCGTAGATCCGGTCGCCGTCGCGCTCGGCGTCGGCGAGCCGCTTGAGCACCACGACCCCAGTGCCCTCGCCGATCAGGATCCCGTCCGCATTACGGTGGAACGGCCGGATCTGCTGGCTCGTCGACAAGGCCTTGAGCTGCGTGAACACGCTCCAGAACGTGATGTCGTGGCAGTGGTGCACGCCGCCGGCCAACACCACGTCGCAACGCCCACTGCTCAGTTCGTGCACGGCATGGTCGACCGCGATCAGCGACGACGCGCAGGCCGCGTCCACCGTGTACGCCGGGCCGCGAAGATCGAGCCGGTTGGCCACCCGGGACGCGGCCAGGTTGGGCACCAGGCCGATCGCCGACTCGGGCTGCTCCGGCCCGAGCTGCTCGGTGAACGCCGCCCGTACCCGCTCCAGCTCGGCCGCGCCGAGGCCCGGCACCAGCTCGCCCAACGTCCGCACCAACTGCACGGCCGTCCGCACGCGCTGATCAAGCCGCACCACGCCCGGCGTGAGATAGCCGCCACGGCCCAGAATCACGCCGATCCGGTCGCGCTCCGGCAGCCGATCATCGCCGCCCGCATCGGCAATCGCCGCCGCCGCGACGCGCATCGCGATCAGCTGGTCCGGCTCGGCCCCGGCCACCGAGTTCGGCATGATGCCGAACCGGGTCGGATCCACGTCGGCGAACTCGTCGACGAAGCCGCCGCGCCGGCAGTACAGCCGATCGGCCCGCGCATCACCGGCCGGGTCGTAATACGCCGGATCCCAGCGGTGCTCGGGCACATCGGTGATCGCGTCCACGCCCGTGACGAGATTTCGCCAGTACGACTGGAGATCCGGGGCACCGGGCAGCAGGACCGACATACCGACGATGGCGACATCGGGCATCCGCCGTCACCAACCGGAGGCGGTGTAGACCACGGCCCGCACGCCGTGGTCGCCGAAGGCCAGCTCCCGCAGCAGGGCCATCGTGCCCTCCTCCGGGTCGATCAGCTCGATGCCACGGCGGCCGTACTCCTGCTGGAGTTCCGGCGTCACCATGCCGCCGTGGCGGGCGTCCGGCGCCCACGGTCCCCAGTGGACGGTCAGCGCCCGCGTGCCGGTCTTCTTGGCCCACAGCGATCCCAGCGTCTGCAAGGCATCGTTGGCCGCCGAGTAGTCGATCTGCCCCCGGTTGCCCAGCGCCGCCGCGATGCTGCCGAACAACGTCACGAAACGCGGCGGGTTCGGCAGTTCCTCGACCGCTGACAGCAACGCCCTGGCCCCGTCCACCTTGGTGTCGAAGACCCGCCGGAACGAGTCCGAGTCCTTGTCGGCGATCAGCTTGTCCTCGATCACGCCGGCCGCGTAGCAGACACCGTCGATGCGGCCGTGATCCGTGTAGATCTCCTTGACGATGCGGTGCAACGCTTCCTGGTCGCGGACGTCCGCCGAGTGGTAGCCGACCGTGCTGCCCAGCGCCCGCAGCTCGTCCAGCGTCGCCCGGACCTCCCGCGCCGCCAGGATCTTCGCCGACATCCGCTCGATCTCCGCCGGGTTGCGCTGCCCTTGCGCGATCAGCGCCGCCCGCAGCGCCGTCTTGTCCTTGGCCGACGCCGTCGCCGCGTCTTCCGGCTCCGCCGGCAGTTGCGTGCGCCCGATCAGCTCGATGCGGCAGCCACTCGTCGCCGCCAGCTTCGTCGCGAACTGCGCGGTGATCCCGCGCGCCCCGCCGACCAGCAGCACCACCGAGTCCCGGTCCAGCCCGATCGCTTGCGCCTCCGCCGTTCCATCACCCGCCGGTCCGGCCCCCGTCGTGCCCAGCGACCCCAGCTCCACCGGCACCATGTCGATCGTCTTGCGGCTGTCGCTCTGCCGCACAACCACCGGGTGCCGGTCGTCCGCCAGCAGCTCGGCCATCAGCCCTTCGGTGACCGCCGCCGCGTCCACCTCGATCAGCTTGGCCACGGTCTCCGGGTACTCACGGGAGATCGTCCGGAAGAAGCCGCGCAGGCCAACCACCCGGTCGTCCGCGTGCTCGGCGATCGGCGACACCGCGACCACCCACCGGGGCTTTCGCGCCAGCGCCACCTTGAACTCCGTGAAGGCCCCGGGCAGCACCGGGTCGTCACCGGGGGAGAGCGCCCCCAGGTAGAGCAGGTTGTCGGCATTGTCGCTGACCGACGCCTGGTGATAGGCCAGCGCCGCCGTCACCTCGGTCACCAGCTCGGGGTGGCCCCCGATGATGCGGAACCCCTTGCCGGACAGGGTGGTGAAATCAAGAACTCGGGCCGCACCGACCTCGGTCGGCACCATCTCGAACCGCCGTGGCGGCCGGCCGGCCGCCACGGCCACAGCTTCACTGGCCACCGGCTCGACCGCTACGGGCTCGACCACGATCGGCTCGACCGGGGTGGCTCCGAACAGGTCGGCGATCTGCTGGGCGGTCCTGGCCTTGGTCAGCTCCTCCACGTCCGAGGTGGCGGCGGCCCCGAGCCTGGTGACCAGGGTGCCGGCGATCTCGGTGCGCTTGATGGAGTCGATGGAGAGGTCGGCCTCCAGGTCCAAGGTCGGGTCGATCATGTCGGTCGGGTAGCCGGTCTGCTGGCTGATGACGTCCAGCACGGTCGTCAGCACGTCGGTGACGGGCTCGGGTTCCGGTGCCACGGCGACTACCTCGACCGGCCTGAGGGGCTCGGGGATCGGGGCGGCGACGTGCTCGATGACGCGGGCGTTGGCGGAGCCGCCGAAGTAGGCGAGCAGGACATCCCGCTGAGCGGCGACCATCTCGCGGCTGGTGCGCAGGTACTCGCTGATCAGCGCGTCCTGACCGACGCTCGGCTGGGACGTCATCGACAACTCCACTCGTCGGGCGGGCGTCAGCCCGCCGGCCAGGTACTGCCCGTCGGCGGTGCGAACGAGCTGACCGTCGATCGTCCACCCGGGACGCTTCGGCGGGGTGGCGGTGCTGACGTCCACGGCGTCCCGGCCGTGGAAGAGCCAGCTGGTGCGGACGTTGACGCCGGAAACGGCGAGTTGGGCGACAGCGGCCAAGAAGCCGGAGACGCCGCCGTCGGTGGTCACGCGAACGTGCGGCCGGTCGCCGAGAATGGCCTCGACCAAGCGGGACAACACCTTGCCCGGACCGACCTCGACGAACACCCGCGCGCCGGCGGTGTACATGGACTCGATCTGGTCGACGAACCGCACCGGCGACCCGATCTGAGCGGCCAGCTCGGCCCGTACGTTCCCGTCGTACGGCGCGGCGGTTCGGTTGGACCACACCGGAAGCTCCGGATCGCGAATGTCCTGTGTGGACAACGCCTCGCCGAACGCCGTGCTCGCGGCGGCCACCACCGGGCTGTGGAACGCGCATGCCACTGGGATCTGCTTGCCGGAGACGCCGGCCGCCCGCAGTGTCTCGACCGCCGCCCGCACGGCCGGCGTCGGCCCGGAGAGCACAACCTGCTTGGGGCCGTTGTGGTTCGCCACCACCAGCTCGTCGGTCAGCACGGAGGCGACCTCCGGCAGCCCGGCGGTGAAGGCTGCCATGGTCCCGGGATCATCGCCGGCAGCGCCGAGAATGCTCTCGGCACGGGCCCTGCTGAGGGCTAAAAGCGTTGCGGGGCCGAAAGATCCGGCGGCACTCAGTGCGACGAGCTCACCGTAGCTGTGGCCGGCCAACAGATCCGGTCGCACACCCAATCGCGTCAGCAGCTGGTTGACGGCCAGCCCCGCGATGCCGAGTGTCGGCTGCGCGGCCCGCGTGTCGGTGATCCGGTCCTTGCTCCGCTGCACGCCATCGGCGTCGAACGCGGCCGGCGGGAACAGTGTGTCGGCCCAGTCCCGCCCGAGATGCAGCAGGTGCTGGATCTCCGGGAACGCCACGAAAAGTTCGGCCAGCATGCCCGGCCGCTGGCTGCCCTGACCCGGGAACAGGAACGCGACCTTACCATCAGCCGGCTGTGCAACGAAGACACCGCGCTTGGGATCGTGCTCGCCGGCAACGCCGGCCCGTAACAACCCCGGAAGCTCGGTCAAATTCCGTGCCACGACAGCGATCTGCACGGGTTCGCGACGCTGCTCAGCCCGCCGCGACGCGGTCTTGGCCAGGTCCCGCAGCCGCCAGCCGTCCTGGGCGGCCAGCCCGAGCAGCCACTCCACCGACCGAGCCGCCGACGCATGGTCGGCACCGCGGAACGTGAACAGCTCGGCGGCCCACTCGTCGTTGCTGTGCCGAGGAACCGGGGCCTTGTCGTACGCCGACAACACGAGGTGGAAGTTGGTGCCGCCGAAGCCGAAAGCGCTGACCGCGGCGATTCGCTCCGCGGCCGGTGCCGCCCACGGGGCGGCCTCGGCGTGCAGCGCAAAGGGATTGTCCGAAGCGTCCCAGGCCGCGTTCGGCCGCGAAACGTGCAGCGTCGGAGGCTTGATTCCGTTGTGCAGAGCCAAGGTCGTCTTGATCAACCCGGCCAGCCCGGCCGCGCACTTGGTGTGCCCGATCTGCGACTTCACCGACCCGATGGCGCAGCTGCCCGGCGCGGCCCCGTGCTCGGCGAACACCTGGGCCAGCGTGCCGAGCTCGGTCCGGTCGCCGACGACCGTGCCGGTGCCGTGCGCCTCGACCAGCCCGACCTGCGCCGGCGACACGCCGGCGTTGCGGTAGGCCCGTTCCACCGCGCTGCGCTGGCCCTCCGGCCGCGGTGCGGTGAGCCCCAACGACTTGCCGTCGCTGGCGCTGCCGATGCCCTTGATCACCGCGTAGATCTTGTCGCCGTCCCGCTCGGCGTCGGCCAGCCGCTTCAACACGACGCAGGCGACGCCCTCGCCCAATGTGGTGCCGTCGGCGTTGCTGTCGAACGTCTTGCAGCGGCCGGACGGCGACAGCGCGCCGACCGAGCTGAACATCAGGTAGTCGTTGATCCCGTTGTGCAGGTCGGCCGCGCCGCACAGCACCATGTCGCTGGTGCCGAGCACGAGTTCCTTGCACGCCACGTCCACCGCGGCCATCGACGAGGCACACGCGGCGTCGACCGTGTAGTTGGCGCCGCCCAGATCGAGGCGGTTGGCGATCCGCCCGGCGATCACGTTGGCCAGCACGCCCGGGAACGTGTCCTCGGTCAGCCGCGGTAACTGGCGGTCCAGCTCCTCGGGCAACGTGCCCAGGTACGACGGCAGCACCGTGCGCAGGGTGGTCGCGCTGGCCATGTCGCTGCCCGACTCCGCGCCGAACACCACGCTGGTCTTGGCCCGGTCGAACGCCCGGTCGCCGTAACCCGCATGCACGAGCGAGCGGTAAGCGGCTTCCAACGCCAGCAGCTGCACCGGCTCGATGCTGGCCAGCGAGGCCGGCGGAATGCCGTAGCGCAGCGGGTCGAACGGGATTTCCGGCAGGAAACCGCCCCACTTCGACGGCGTCAGGTCGGTGCCGCCATCCGCGTTGTAGTAGACGTCCGCGTCCCAGCGCTCCGGCGGCACCTCGGTCACGGCGTCGATGCCGGCCAGCACGTTGGCCCAGAACGTCGGCAGGTCGGGGGCCTGCGGGAACATGCAGGCCATACCGATGATCGCCACATCCAGCGGCTGAGGCTCCGGTTCCGCCACCGGCTCCGCGACACCGAGCTCCACCGCCCGCGCAGCGTGATACTCGACGGCCCCGGCGGTCACGCTCTCGTGCAGAGCCGACACGGTGGTCACGGCATCGCGCAGCACCGCGACCTGCCCGGCCATGAACATGCCCTCGGCCAGCTGCCGATCCTCGTTCACGTCCAGCAGCGCCGCGCCCTCGCGCTCCACGCCCTTGCTGGCGATCCGCAGCCGCCCGATGTTGAGCTGCTCCAGCTGCTCCCACACCTCGCGGTCCGGCACGCCCTGCTCGCGCAACGAGTCCCGCAACGCCAGGAACTCCGACGCGAACGGGCTCGTCACGCAGCGGGTCGAATGCCCGGGGGCGGTCTCCAGCAGTGCCGTCGCCGAGGCGTCGATCACCTGCCGTTGGAACAACGGCTGCACCGCCCCGTCACGGACGGCCTCCTCCGTGAACAGGTACGCGGTGCCCATCAGCACGCCGACGTTGCACCGGTACTCACGCAGCGGAGTCGCCATCGCGCCGACCATCGCCGCTGACCGCTCGTCGTGGATGCCGCCGGCGAACAACACGTCCACTTCGGCCTCGGCGTTGCCGGTGAGCCAGTCCAGCAGCACGCCGAGCTGCGCCTCCCACAACGGGAAACTGGACCGGGGACCGACGTGGCCGCCGCATTCCGAGCCCTCGAAGATGAACCGCCGCGCGCCCGCGTCCAGGAACTGCTTGAGCAGCCCGGGCGACGGCACGTGCAGGAAGGTGGTGATGCCCAGCGCCTCCAGCGCGGCGGCCTGGGCCGGCCGGCCGCCGGCGATGATCGCGTACCGCGGGCGCAGCTCCTCGATGACCTCGAGCTGCCCGGTGCGGACCTCCTCGGCGGCGAAGCCGAGAATGCCCGCGCCCCAAGGACGATCGCCCAGCCGGTCCATTGTCTCCCGCAGCAAAGCCCGGGTCTGCTCCTTGGTCGCCAACGCCAACGCGACGAACGGCAGGCCGCCGTTTTCCGCGACAGAGGCGGCAAAACCGGCGCGGTCGCTGACCCGGGTCATCGGCCCCTGGGCGATCACGCTCGGCGCGACCGGCTGCTGCCGCAACGCCGTGACCACGCTGTCCTTGACCGCCCGCACCACACGGTCGACACGTCCGTAGCGGTCCGCGAAGCGAGTGGCGAGAAAACCGTCCTGCCCAACGGGAATCCGGGCCTGGCCGGCCCCGCGGCGGATCAGCAGTCGCTGTCCGTCCACAACGGTCGTCTCGGAACCATCCATTGGGCGGATTGCCGCGGCGATCTCGTCGTCCACATCGGACTCCGAGAGCAGGGCCAATTGTGTGTCGAGGACAACACCGGCCGCGCCACCGACCACCGCTGCGGCAGCCGTGTGAACACCAATGCCGCCCCAGGCCCATATCGGCAGCTCGATGACGTCAATCAACTGCTGTAGCAGGACAAACGTGCTCAACTCGCCGACCGGACCGCCGGCCTCGTGACCACGGGCGACGATGCCGTGTGCGCCCTGCTCGGCGGCTTGCACAGCCTCGGCCTTGCTCGACACCTCGACCAGAACCCGGTACTGCGCGGCCAGATCTGGAATAGACCACTTCGCGTCGTGTCCGAGCAGGACGGTGTCGACGTGACCCCGAGGAAGATCCTCTGGTTGGAGGGCGCAGGATCCGGTCACGCGCACGCCGAACGGCCCGCCGGCCCAGCTCAGCAGCAGGTCGAGGGCCTCGCGGCTGTGTCGGTCGCCGACGCCGAGATCGAGGATGCCGACGCCGCCGGCGCGACCGACCGCGGAAACCAATCGGGCATCCGGCACCGCGAAGGGACTGACTCCGAGCACGAGATTCCGTGTGAATCCAGAGCCGGAGGTGTGGGCAGCCATCGAGCCTCCGTATGAGTACGGGACCTATGGGTGCGCACATCGGTGTAGCCACACCCTAATTGGGTGGATCCGAGCGGAAAGGCTATGGCCGAAGCTGCCTTTTCGTCAATTGAGGAACTGGTGAGTTCAGGAAAGTTTGCGTGGAAGTTCAGCGCGGCTCAAGCGCCCGCGTGGGACTTGAACCCCGGTGACAACCGTGCTGACCTGCCGAGCTGCTCCGATCGGGTCGCGACCGATCGAGGTGGCCGGCACCGGGGTCGACGGATGATTTCGACGTTACTCATGTGTAGCCGAGAGATGAATTGGCTGGTCAGATACTTATAGCCGGTCATGCTTCGTCGATTTTCCCCGTGACTTGTCCGCCGGGTACCTCAATTCGTTGCGAGCCATCTTGTCCAACGTCGCCTGCGCCAGATCGATGCCGGTCACATCGGCGAAACGGAGCAGATACATGAACACGTCGGCCACTTCCATGCTGACCCGGTCCCGAGCGTCCTGTTCGGACAGCGCGGCGGTGATCTCCTCGTCGGACAGCCACTGGAGCTCGGCCAGCAGCTCGCCGGCCTCGCCGGCCAGCGCCATCGCCAGGTTCTTGGGGGTGTGGAATCGTTGCCAGGCCCGGGCCGCCGCGAACTCGCGAATCCGGGCGGTGAGGTCCTCGATGTCGGTCACGCGTTGCCTGTCGTAGTCGCCGGTATTACCGAGTGGGCGTCAAGTTCGGCCGATTCAACCCGATGTCGGCCTGATCCGCGGCCGCGGTGCCGGCTTCCCACCCGGCCGCGCTGCCCACTGTGTAGGACTTCTTGACAGTGCTGGGATAGAGCTCCTCGAACAGCTCCGACACGGCCTTCTCCCGATCGGCCAGCACCGGCAGCAGCCGGTCGTCGGCGGTGTGGTCGTCGCTCTGCTCGGTCGCGGCCCGCAGCCGCTGCCCGATCCTGGTGGCATAGGCCAACAGGAACGACTGCCGATAGGTGCGGCTACGGGTGTCGAGGCCCGCGCCGGCCGCGACCATCGCCCGCGTCGCCTGCAACAGCAGCGAAGTGGACAGCAGCTCGGTGATCTCCAGGTCGAGGTCGGCCCCGATCAGCGCGATGAAGCCGAGCTTCTCGTACACCACGCCTTTCGACCGGTTGGCCGCCGCGACCGCGGCCACCAGCTGCGCCTTCGCACCGACATACGGTGTGTCCAGCCACACCCGCCGCGAACCGGCGGTCTGCGGCACGTGCTCGTCGGCGTCGAGCAGCGCCCGCTCGAAGGCGTGCCGGCTCATCAGCTCCTGGGCCTTGGCCGACAATGCCTCGGCCTCGTCAGGGAAGTCGGTCGACTCGGCTTTTGCGAGCAATCCTCGCACCCGGGCCAGCACCTTCTGGTCGACGCCGTGCCCGAGCAACACGTCGGCCTTCGTCGCATTGCCGGGCAGCGGCAGGATCCGCGGCAGCTTGGGCAGGGCCATCAACGTCGCCAGCGCGACGATGACGACCTCCAGCCCCTCCTCCTTGGTGAGAATGTGCCGGGCCAGCCACTGCTCGAAGTGCTGCCGGTCGTGCCGCCACCACGGCTTCGCCTCGATCTGCCGCAGCTGGTCACGCCAGCGCTCGTGCATCGTCGCCTCGGCGTACTGCGCCATGTCGACCGCGATCACGTCCACGACCAGGCCGGTGGCGAACTCGTCGCACTCCCGGCTGGTCACCTGCACTAGGTCGTAGGGCAGCCAGCCGTTGGGCCACAGGAAGTTCAGCGCCCGGGCGAACACCCCGGCCACCGCGATGCCGAGGTGTAGGTCGTCGGCGTCGGCCAGAAACGTCGCCTCGGCCGCGGCTGTCTGCTTCTGTCCGTACGAGTAATCGTTGGCCGTGGCCCACAATCGCGCCGCGATGCCGTTGGCGTCGAGCGACCGTGCGTCGACCCCAGCAGCCATCCGCTGCGCGTGTCGGGCGCGCGCGTGCTGCTTCGCGGCCCGCCGGGCCCGGTCGGAACTTCCCACCGCATGAGGGTAGCGACCGAGCCCGGCGTCCTTTCACTCCACGGTCACGCTCTTCGCCAGGTTCCTGGGGTGGTCCACGTCGTGTCCCAGCAGGACCGCCGCGTGGTAGGCCAGCATCTGCAGCGGAATGCCCAGCAGGATCGGGTCCAGCTCCGGCTCGGCCCGCGGCACGACGATCGTGTGATCGGCCAGCGCGCTCGGCAGCTCGCGGTGGGCCAGCGCCAGGATGCGCCCGCCGCGGGCCTTGATCTCGCCCAGCGTGGTCAAATTCTTGTCGTACAGCTCGTCGTCCGGCACGATCGCCACCGTCGGCGTCTCCGGGCTGATCAGCGCCAGCGGCCCGTGCTTGAGCTCCGAGGCCGGGTAGGCCTCGGCGTGCACGTACGAGACCTCCTTGAGCTTCAACGCCCCCTCGCGCGCCACCGGCCAGCCCCGCACCCGGCCGATGAACATCACGTTCGGGCAGGTGCCGTATTCCTGGGCCAGCCCGGCGATCTGGTCCTCGAGTTTGAGGATTTCCCCGATCTGGGACGGCAGCGCACGCAGTCCGCGGACCAGCCGCTGGCCGTCGGCCGGCGACAGGTCGCGCACCCGGGCCAGATGCAGGGCCAGCAGCGCGAAGTCCACCGTGGTCACGGTGAACGCCTTGGTCGACGTCACCGAGATCTCCGGGCCGGCGTGCAGGTAGATGCCGCCGTCGCACTGCCGCGCGATGGAGCTGCCGACGGCGTTGACGACGCCGAGCACCCGGCCGCCCTTGCGCTGGATCTCCTGCACCGTGGCCAGCGTGTCGTAGGTCTCGCCGGACTGGCTCACCGCCACGTACAGCGTGTCGGGGTCGATGAGCGGGTTGCGGTAGCGGAACTCCGACGCCGGCTCGGAGTCCGCCGGCACCCGGGCCAGCTCCTCGATCAGCTGGGCGCCGATCTGCCCGGCGTAGTGGGCCGAGCCGCAGCCGAGGATCTTGACCCGCTTGAACTCACGGGATTCGCGCGGCGTGAGGTTGAGCCCGCCCAGGTGCGCGGTGCCGAACCGGTCGTCCAGCCGGCCGCGCAGGGTCCGCTCCACCGCCGTCGGCTGGTCGTGGATCTCCTTGCGCATGAAGTGGCCGTAGCCCTCGGCCTGGTAGTCGTCGTCCTCGACGTCCACCGTCGTCGGCGGCCTGGTGGTGACCGTAGCGTCCAGTGTCCTGGTGCTGAAGCCGTCGGCGGTGAGCACCGCGACCTCGCCGTCCTCCAGGTGCACGACCTGCGAGGTGTGCCGGACCAGGGCCATCACGTCGGAGGCGACGAACAGCTCCTTGTCGCCGACGCCGAGGATCACCGGGCTGCCGTTGCGGGCGGCGATGATCCGGTCGGGCTGGCGGGTGTCGACCACGGCGATGCCGTAGGTGCCGACGATCTCCGGCAGCACCCGCCGGACCGCCTCCTCGATGTCGTCGACATCGACCGCGGCGATCAGGTGGGCCAGCACCTCGGTGTCGGTCTCGGAGACGAACTCGACGCCGTTGGCGATCAGCTTGGCCCGCAGCTCCTCGGCGTTCTCGATCACGCCGTTGTGCACCACCGCGACCCGGCCCGAGCCGTCGACGTGCGGGTGGGCGTTCTGCTCGCTCGGCACGCCGTGCGTTGCCCACCGGGTGTGGCCGATGCCGACCGGGCCGGACAGCCGGGCCGGCACGTCCTGGGTCAGCTGCCCGACGCGGCCCTTGACCTTGCGCACCCGCAGCTTGCCCTTGCCGACGACGGCCACGCCGGCCGAGTCGTAGCCGCGGTACTCCAGCCGGGCCAGGCCCTCCAGCAGGATCGGGACGCAGTCCCGGGGCCCCACGTATCCGACGATTCCGCACATGGTCGTTCCCTCACGTGTAGACGATGCGGCGCAGCTGTCGAACCGACAGCTCCGGCGCCGCGACGCGGCGCTGCGGCAGCTCGGCCGCGATGCGCTCGAAGATCTGGTCGTTGGTCAGCCCGGCCGACTTGAGCTCGGCGTGGCGGCGGCGCACCACGGCCTCCACCGGCTCGTCGAAGTAGGCCAGCACGTCGGCGACCACCCTCGTGGCCTCGCCCGGACCGAGCGCGGTGGTGCGCATCAGGTGCGAGACGAGCTCCCCGAACGGGTGATTGGCGGCGGACACGAGCAGCGACTCTGCCCCTCTTGACGAGGAAAGACAACGATCCTGCCCGAAATCGGGCAGGATCGCGTGACTGGCCTCGGAGAAATGCGAGGGCCGCGCCCCAGCGGAGCGCGGCCCTCGATGTCGGTGGTGGCTCAGCCCTTGATGGCGCTGCCCTTCTGCCACTCGGCCCAGCTCAGCTCCCAGTCGCCGAAGGTGTCCCACAGCGGCAGCTTGCCGCCGCCGGCGTTGGTCACCTCGACCACGTCGCCCAGGTTGAAGTGGTCGAAGAACCACTTGGCGTTGTCCGGGCTGAGGTTGACGCAGCCGTGCGAGACGTTGGAGCTGCCCTGCTGGTTGACGGTGTTCGGGTTCTCGTGCACGAACTCGCCGTCGTTGGAGATGCGCAGGTCCCAGTACTCGGTCGACTTGTAGTAGCCGGGCTGGCCCTGGCACACGCCGTAGGTGCACGAGTCCATCACGACCTGCTGCTGCTTGTCCGAGATGACGTGCGGGCCGTCGTGGGTCGGCGTCTGGTCCTTGCCGAGGCTGATCGGCATGGTGTTGACCACGGCGCCGTTGTGCAGGATGGCCATCTGCTTGGTGTTGCCGTCGGCCTGGGCCACCCAGGAGTCGTGGATGGTGTACGTGACCGACCGGTCGGTCTTGCCGTACACGCCGCCGCCCAGGTTGACCCCGTACAGGTTGGCGTCCAGCTTCACCGTGGTGCCGGCCTGCCAGTACTTCTCCGGCCGGTAGTGCACGGTCTTGGCGTCCAGCCAGTACCAGGCGCCGGCCTGGGGCGGGGTCGAGGTCACGGTCAGCGCCTTCTCGGCCGCGGACTTGTCGGTGATCGCCACGTCGAAGGACACGCCGAAGATCTGGCCGACGCCGAAGGTCTGGCCCTGGCCGGGCGGCGCCGGGGTGAGCGCCGGGTAGGCCTGGGCCTGCGGCGTGATCGTGGTGACCGTGCTCTTCTGCTCGGTCTTCTTGCCGTCCGCGTTGGTCGCGTCGGCCACCACGTTGTAGGTGGCGCCGTAACCGAGCGGCTCGCTCGAGGTCCAGGTCAGGCCGTCGGCCGAGACGTCACCCTTGACGGTGTTGCCCTTGGCCGCGTTGGTCACCGTGACCGTGGTCAGCTTGCCGTTGGCGACCTTGACCGTGATCGGCGTGACCGGGCTGACCTGGTCGCCGGGCGAGAACGACACCTGCGCCGCCGGCGCGGGGGTTTGACCGAGGTCGTCGCCACCGCCGAGCCGTCCGTGCTTGACGAGCAGGCGCTCAGCGCCAGCGCCGCCACGGCGAGTCCGATGACCCCGGCGGACCCCAGGCGCCGACGGCGCCCCGTGCTTCCTGCGACCAGCATGCAACCCTCTTCACTCACGGCCCGTGTCCCGGATCAGCCCAGACCCATTCGTGGCCGACCTCGCCTCCAGAAGGGTAGGCGGCGGCCTCACAACGGATAAGACGTGGTGGGGGCCTCGGCGTTGCCTCGTTCCTTGGAGCGACCCGCGATTCGGTGAGGTTTGATCCGCGCAGCGCACCCGACCGACCCGTTCCACCCCGCCCGCTATCCCCGGAACGGGCGGTATTGGGCCGTATGGGTGATCACCGAGCGTGCCTACGGCGTACTTGCTGACAGTTGGCTCAGAGATTGCTGTCACGGCCGGCGGAACCGGTCATTTCGGACGGAGATGTGGATCAGTGGCGGCCGGCGACACGCCCAGAACGTCCGGGACATCTCGATCAGGTGGCGTACGACACTCCCGTGGTCGCCGGATGGGGTGGTCCCGGCCGGCGGCGCCGGGGCCGCCCCGGTCACCGCGGGCTGCTGGGCTGGATCGGTTCCGGACGATGCCGCTGACCAGGTCGAATGCCCCGTGTCGGGGCGTTTTCGCAGTACAGACGGGGTGCTTGCCACGCGAACCGGCTCCGACCTGCGGGTCTGTCCGACGTGAACTCCGCGTGAGCCCCGGTTCACCTGGATGAACTTATCTCGCTCGCCCGGTGTCACTCCTAAGGCTGGCGTAGCGTCACCCACGGGGTTGCCACGACGCGCCAACAGGCGCGAACGCTGACGAAAGTCGTGGTCAGCGTGCATGATGGCGGTCGAGCAACACCCTCTCGTCGCTAGAAAGGACCATGAAGTTGGCTCTGCCCACACTGACCCCTGAGCAGCGTGCGGAAGCGCTGGCGAAGGCTGCGGAAGCCCGCAAGGCCCGCACCGCGCTGCTTGCTTCGATCAAGTCCGGTGAGACGACCTTCGGTGAGGTGCTCAAGCGGGCCAAGGACGACAAGACCGTCGGCAAGACCAAGGTCGCCCAGCTGCTGAAGGCCGTGCCCGGGCTCGGCGCCGTCAAGGTCGCCAAGCTGCTCGAGGAGACCGGCATCGACGCCGACCGCCGCGCCGCCGGCCTCGGCGACCGGCAGCGCCAGGCGCTGCTCGACGCGATCGGCTGAGCACGGCCATGTGCTCGACGACCGATAAAGGTCCGGTTGACCGATATCGAGTCAGTCCGACCCGGTGCGACAGTCGCGCCGGGTCGGACTCTTTCCTCACCAGCCCGGATAGCGCAGCAGCCAGGCGTCGTCGGTCGGCGGGTTCGGCCCGAACTCGGCCAGCGCGTCGCCGGTCAGCGCGGTGATCGCCGCGCGCAGCTCCAGCCGCTCCAGCCAGTCGGCCGGGATCGCGGCCACGCCGTGCCACGCCCCGACCAGGTTGCCGCAGACCGAGCCGGTGGAGTCGCTGTCGCCGGAGTGGTTGACCGCGATCCGCAGCGCCTCCGGCAGCTCGTCGGTCACCAGCATCGCGTAGACCGCGATGGCCAGCGCCTCCTCGCCGACCCAGCCGCCACCCAGCTCGTCGGACATCCGCTCGGCGCTGACCAGGCCCTCGTCGGCCAGCCGCACGGCGGAGGTCAGCCGGGCCAGCTGCTCTTCGTGCCCCGGCCATCTCGTCAGCACGGGCGTCAGCGCGGCGATGCAGTCCGGCAGCGACGTGCCGCGGAGCAGGCCGTGCACCAGGAACGCCAACGCCGCCGCCGACAGGTAGCCGCTGGGATGGCCGTGCGTGAGCGCGGCGGTGGCGGCCCCGAGCGCGAAGACCACCTCGGGATCGCTCGACCACAGCGCCACCGGTGCGGCCCGCATGACGCCGCCACAGCCCTTCGAGTCGTTGGGCGGATTGCCCATCGAGCCGGCCGGATTGCCGGCGGCGAACACCCGCAGCGCCGTCACGCAGGTGTTGCCCGGCGACCGGCGCGCGAACAGCGCCCGCTCGGTGACCAGCCAGCCGTCGGGCTGCGACCGGCCCTCGGCGAACGGACCGCCGGCCTGCGTCCAGTCGAAGCCCTGGGTGTGCAGCCAGCGCTGGAGCGCGTGCTGCACGATCGGCACCGGGTCGCCGGAGGTCGACACGCGGTCCCGCACGTGTGCCCGGATCAGGCCCTCCAGCGTGAACAGGGTCATCTGGGTGTCGTCGGTGATCGTGCCGTCCGGGCCGCCCGGCCCGAAGCCGGTCACGCCCCGCTCGCCGTGCTGGCGGCGGATCATGTCGATCGGCAGGAACTCGATCGACGCGCCCAGCGCGTCCCCGACCGCGCCGGCCAGCACGCAGCCCAGCACCCGGTCGGCCCAGGTCAGCGGGGCCGCCGGCACCGGGAACTTGCGGCCGTTCTCGTCGAGGCCGATCGGGAAGTCGTGCCGGCCCGGGTCGGACGGCCGCAGCCGCTGCTCGACCGGCACGGCCAGGCTGTCCAGATGGAACCGGGTGATTCGCTCGATGTGCTCCTGGCCGGTGCCAGTCGCCCACTCCCACTCGCTCATCGCCATGTCAGCCCAGTTCCTCCAGCGCGATGTCCCAGCCCTTGATGCTCGGGTAGTACCGCTTCCCGGTGACCCGGAAGGCCGCGCCCGGCCCGAAGACGACCTCGCCGAACTGCTCGCCGTCCTCGGAGATGGCCCCGATCAGCTTGCCGCCGCTGCGGGCGTCGATGGTGTAGCGGACAAGGCCGTCGCCGGTGTACGCCGGATTGGCCGAGGTGCTCAGGAAGGTCCGCTCCACGATGGTGTCGCCGAGCTGGTACTCGGCCGCGATGGCGGCCGCCCGCTCGGGATCGCGCACGCCCAGCACCCGGGTCACCACGCCGGTGTAGGACGGCAGCTTGCTCAGCGCGCTCACCACGTGCTCGATCTGGCTGCCGTTGTCGGACGTCTGGCCGGCGGCCGGCGGCACCGGGTCCTGGATCGCCACGGGGATCGGCACCGGGTCCGGTTCCAGGGCTGGTTCCAGCGGCGGCTCGAGTTGTGACTCGAGTTGTGGCTCGGGTGAGCCGACGGACAGGTCCATCGGGATCTCGTCCGGCACGACCTCGGCCGCCGGCGGCTCGTCGAGCTCGGGCAGCAGGTCCGACTCCAGGACCGGCGCGACGACGTCCTCCTCGGCCGCCTGCCCCATCGCCTCCCGCACCGCCGCCGTCACGGCGTCGGCCAGGCTGGCCGGCGTGTGGTGTTCGAACGCGTCGCGGTCGAACGAGAGTTGGCGCAGTCCGCCCACGCCGTCGACGACAACCGTCACCATCCGGTCCGGCGACTGGGCCAGTCCGGTGCGGTTCCGCAGATCGCGGTTGAGCCGCTGGGCGTCGGCCAGCTGCTCCCGCGCGCTGGTCAGCAGCTGGCTCATCGAGTCCAACATCGCGGCGTTGCGCGCCAGCAGCTCCGCCATCTGCTCCGAATCGGTCATCCTCGCCCCTCTGATTGGCAGACAGACGGTAACCGGCGCGGTCGACGATGACAGCGAAGTTGACGCAACGGTTGGTGCGCGGCGCGGCTGAACTGCACTGAGCGGCCCGAGTGATGTAGCCCACCGACAGCAACCCCCACCCGCCGCGCCCCACCCGCCCCACCCGCCCCACCCGCCCCATCAAAAGTCACATGCGGCGCGGACTTGCCTCCCTGGGGCACGTCCGGACCGCATGTGCCACAAAGGCGCTGCCCCGGAGCCGTGGCTTCGGGGCAGCGTGGTCGGTGGGAACTCAGCCGTGCAGGGCGGACTTGGCCAGCCACTGGTCCCAGCTGACGGCCCAGTCGTAGTAGTCGCCGTCCTTCGGGCCGAGCTGCTGGGTCGAACCCGTGATCTCCACCGGGTCGCCCGGCAGCACCTCGTCGTAGACGGCCTTGGCGTTGTCCGGGGCCAGGTTGGCGCAGCCGTGCGAGACGTTGGTGTTGCCCTGGGCCCAGATGCTGGGCGCGTAGCCGTGCATGAACTCTCCGTTGTTGGAGATCCGCACCGCCCACGGCACCACCACGTTCTCGTAGTGGTACTTCGGGTTGGTCATGGCGAAGGTGGCGCTCTTGGACATCACCAGGTGCGTGCCGCTGTTGGTGACGCGGCCCGGGTCGGAGTCCAGGCCGTAGCTGGCCGGGTAGTCGGCGATCTGCTTGCCGTCCTGGAACACCTGAAGCCGGTGGGTCTGGGTGTTGCCGCGGATGATCAGGCTGCGGCCGACGGTGAAGGACACCGACATGTCCTCGGCGCCGTACGCGCCGTTGCCGAACGGGGTGCCGTACAGCTTGGCCAGCAGCGTGACCTTGGTGTTGGCCGGCCAGTAGTCCTTGGGGCGGTAGTGCACGGTCTCGTCGTCCAGCCAGGCCCACGAGCCGCCGGTGGTCTGGTTCGAGGTCTGCACGGTCAGCGCCCGCTCGACGGCCGCCTTGTCCTGCACCGGCGAGCTGAAGTTCAGCACGATCGGCTCGCCGATGCCGACGGTGGCGCCGTCGGCCACGTTGATCGACGCGCTGATCGTGCGGCCCGGGCGCAGCGTGTGGAAGCTGCCGGCCAGCGCCACCTTCTTGCCGTCGGCGCCGAGGGCCGAGCCGGACCAGGTGTAGCTGCGGTCGTAGCCGAGCGATTCGGTGGCCGTCCAGCTGTGCTTGTCCGGCGACACCAGGCCGTTCACCTCGCGGCCCTGGTCGTTGACCAGGTGCACCTCGGTGATCCCGCCGTCGGCCACCACCACCTGCACCGGGTCGGCCGGCGAGACGTTCTGCGCGGTGTCACCGGGAATCTGGGTGACCTTGGCCGGCTTGGACACCGCGGCCGGCGACACCTTCTGCTCGGTCGGCGTCGTCCTGGTCTCCGGCGCGGTGGTCGAGCCGCACGCGGTCAGGCCGAGGACGGTGGCGAACACGCCTAACGTCAAAGCCCAGCGAGTTCCTCCAACGGTCCGACGCACGGCCACCCCTTCCCCCGAAAGCCCCTCTGTATTTCCCTGCACCCCCATCGACGCCGCAGGTACTACCCACGTTGACCGCCGCAAACGTGATACGCATCACACAATCGGGTGATCTTGTCGAAGGGGTCCTTGAACGGTACCGCCGGGCCCGTCCGAGAACGCTCTCGATTCGATCAAGTATTGGCCGCGAAGGGGAACGCCGGCCGGGACTACTGACCCGACGAGATGCTGCCGGCCAGGATCTGGCCGAGGCCGCCGCGGGTGGCCACCACCATCAACCGGTCCCGTGGCACCAGCTGGTGATCGGGCGAGGGCTGCCAGTCCAGTCGCTGCTCGGTGCGGCGTTGCAGGCCGATCACCCGGACCTCGAAACGCTGCTCGACCTGGTGCACGGTCAGCCGGTTGAGCCCGGTGCCGTCGCCGACCGGCACCTCGGCGATCAGCAGCACCCGGCGGCCGACCGGGATGGTGCCGATGACCTGCCGTTCCACCATCGCGGCGGCGAAGGCCGGCGCGGCGAGGAAGGACACGCTGCGGGAGACGTTGATGTCGAAGCGGCGCTCGACCAGCCGCGCGAAGTCGTTGTCGAACAGCCGCAGCACGACCAGCAGGTCGTCCCGGATGGCCTTGGCGGTCAGCGCCGCCTCCAGGTTGACCACGTCGTGCGAGCTCAACGTGACCAGGGCCCGGCTGGTGCCGATGTAGGCGGCCCGCAGCGTGTCGTCCCGGCTGGCGTCGCCGATGATCACCGGCAGGCCCAGCCGCTTGGCCAGCGGAATGCCGCGAGCGTTCTCGTTGCGGTCGATGCCCACCACCGGCACACCAAGGTCGTGCAGCTGGGCGATGACCCGGACGCCGACCTGGCCCAGCCCGATGACGACGACGTGGTCGCGGAACGGCCCCTGCGGACCGCCGGCGGCGGCCAGGCGGGCGCTGACCACGGCGTCCAGCGCCACCGCGGTGATGATCGGGATGATCGAGATGCCGACGATCGTCACCATCACCTGGGTGATCTTGTTGATCACCGGCAGGCTGTCCAGCGGCTGGGCCGCGCCGGCCACGTCCAGCGCGGTCTCGTAGACGGCGTTCCACCAGGTGTAGCCGCCGAACATGGCGAACATGGTGGTGCCGATGGCCAGCAGCACGAACAGCGACAGCGCCGCCACCCCGACCTTGCGGTTGAACACCGAGCCGAAGTTGCGGCGGACCGCGGCCAGCAGCCGCCCCCGCCGCCGGCTCACCGTCTTCTCGACACTCGAGCCGTTGGTGAAGGCCAGCACCAGGTCGCTGTCGTGCTCGTCGACCGGTAGCAGGTCGGCGTTGGTCTGATCGGTCGTGTCGGCCAGGCCGCAGATGATCCGCGACGCGTCCACCTCGTCGCGGCGCACCACGTACAAGGTGCGGCCGGACACCCGGATGTGCGTCGGGCCCTCCCGGCCCAGCGCCGCCGCCACGAACGACGGGGCGGCCATCGCCGCGTCCGACAGCACCGCGCAGTCCGCGAACAGCGTGCGGACCCGGTGGCCCAGGCTCATGTTGAACTGGCGCAGCACCAGCCGCAGGTCCGGATTGATGTCCTGGGCCAGCAGCGCGGCGTGGATGTTGCCGGCGTCGTCCGAGCCGAGCAGCGCCAGCGCCCGGGCCGTCGACAGCTTGGCCGCGTGGAACGCCGCGCTGTCCGGGGTCGCGGCCTCGATCACCTTGACCCGGCTGAGCTGCGCGATCCGCGGCCCGTAGTTGGCCTGCTTGGACGGCAGGATGACGGTGACGTCCTCGTCGTACCGATTGATCAGCTCGTCGACCAGGCGGAAGGTCAGCGGGTTGTCCCCGCACACCACCAGATGCCGACGCCGGTCGTTCCTACGGAGCTGGAGCGTCGGCACATCTTGATCGTATGCGAGCGACGACGGGCCGGGGGCCGGTTGGCGGGCAAGAACAGGCCGCCGGCCGGGCACACCCGTTCGGCCCACGGGAAGGTCGTGTGCGTGAGGTCCATCGACCGACCAGCGGGGGCCGGGTCGGCCGTGGCGCGGCCGGTGGGCCGGACCGGGCTGGTCAGTGGTGGGGGGACCGGCGGGTCAGCTGGGCCGAGTGGCCGCGGGAGGCTGATCAGCGGGGTCCGGGGGCGTCGGCCGGCAGCGCCGGCCGACGGAGACCACTCAGTAGTGGTTCTGCTGGTTGTTCTGGGACTCCCAGGCCAGGCGCTGGGTGATCCACTCCTGGGCCAGGGCCAGTGGGGAGGTCTGGTGCATGGCGGCCAGCTCGCGCAGCTGCTCGTTCGCGGTCAGCGACAGCCGCAGCTGGTAGACCTGCGCGTTGCCGAAGCGGCGGCCGGACCCGGTGGTCTCGACGTCGCCCTCGGGCGACAGCGCGGCCAGGTAGTTCTCCAGCTCGTGGTCCGGAGCGGCTTCCTGCTGCTCACGGGCCGGTTCGCGGTGTCTACCGTCTTTTTTCCGTCCAAGCGAGGGAAGAGGCACGCCGAAGAGGATAACGGTTCGGTTGCGGGCGGGTGACAGGTGTGTCCCCCGCCACAGGGGCCGGGCATGGAGAGGCCCCCGCGCCAGGGGGAGGAACGCGGGGGCCGGAGGGGATCTCCACAGGCGCTGACCGGGGGTATGTCAGCTAAGACGATTGTGACATGGCTCGTAGCCGCCCGCGAGGGTTTCGGTCGGGATTCGTGCCCGAATTTCTCGCTTGAAAACCAGGTAGCCCCGATCGACCCGGGATGATCATTGCTCGGCACGGCTGAGCGCGGCTGCTCCGGACAGCGCTTGCGTTCGACAGCGTTCGACCGGTACGCCGGGAAACGGTGAAACTGTGAAACCGTCTTGAGTGCACGGAGTGTGACCGGAACCGTGACTCGTTACTCTTCGTCGCTTTCGCGTGGTAGTGCGACTATCGGTAACTGGATTGGTCGGCGCCGCGGCGGCAAACGATGTGCATTGGTCCTGGAACCGGTTCCGGCGGTCGGCGACCCCGCCTGGCCTGCGTGGACGTGCGCGATCGGGCAGCGGGATGCCCACTTCGCGGCCGGCCCGCTGAACCGCGTTCAGTCATCTGACGAACCGAACAGCGCGCCGGTCGCCCTCGGTGAGCGTTGCCGAAGTCGCCGCCATTGGTATTAGTTGACGAAGGACTAGCGGCCTACCGGCCCACGCCACCTGGTGGCCCGCTCGGTCTCGGCTCGAAAGATCGTCGAGTCCGCGGAGGGATACGCGTGGCCGGCGGAAGCCTGGCGTGTTCCCTGTTTCCGCAATGCGAGAACGGCCGGGGTAAACCCCCGCCGTGGCCACGTTCCCGATCGGGCGTTCGGGCTCCCGCGACTGCGCCAATTCAACGTTGTTTCGCGCCGCCCGTATGGCGCGGGAGGGGTGGTGCCCGGCGGGGCCCTCCATATACAGGGCGTCGGCGGTGCGCGACCGCTCCCTCACTGCACGTAGTACCCGGGGCTCGCCGCGCGGGCACGGGCGGCGGGCGAGGGGCAAAACTGACCGATCGTCGGCTCTCCGCCCGCACCAACGGGCAACGGTCGTGGCGGCGGCCGCCGGACGAGGCCAAGATCAAATACCCCTGCGGGGTAGTCGTATGAGGTCAGGACCTCAGGGGCGAGCAGGGGACTGGACCGATACAGGCGTTGGTGCAGTTGATCAGTACCCGGTCTGGTGCATAACTCACGGTTACTCTGCGTCTGAGGGGAATCACTCTCCGGGGGCTGCAAGGCGTGGCGCGGCTCGCTTAGCCTCGCCGCCACGAGCTGAGTCGGGGAGGCACCACATGAGCGGGTCCCTTGAAGTCCGAAAGTTCCTCTGGCAGCACGACGACTCGATGCCGCGCGGCACGGCCAACGGCGTGCCGGCGCAGCGCAGCGACGAACCGTCCAAGATCTCGGCCGACCAGGTGCACCGCGCCCGTCTCGCGGTGGCCCGTGGCGCGCTCGACGTCGACGACTGCCGCCAGCTGCTGGACATGCTCGGCCTGTCGCCGGGCGACGACGGCGTGCCGCCGGTCCGCCGCTGAGGCCGGCCGATCGACCAGGACCGGTCGTCGGGGCAACGGCGTTCGGGGCGCCGCCCGACGGTCGGTCCTACTCCACTTCCCGATAGGTGAGACTTCGTCACCTCCGAAGTCGTGAGGTGTCCTCGGCAAGCCGATCTTCGAGAACAGGATCGGGCGACGCCGGCCAAATGCGCCCTGGCGACAACCGGATGCGCGGCTGGTCCATTCGGCCCCTTGTGGACGGCGAATTGTCCGGCACCTGTCCGATCCACTCTGACCGGCCGTGAATTTGTGACGGCGGCCACCGAGAAGAATTCGCGAATTCGTCGAACGGACCGGCACACCGGCTGATCAAGAGTGTGGCGCAGGCCACGTCAACTGGTCCGACCCGGTTGGAGCCCCCGACCAGGCCCTGAACAGGGCTTGATCGACTGTGCCGGGCCGCCGCGCGCGGTGAAAGCGCAGGTGAGAGGGTTTCAGGGCCCCGGATTTGGAACTTGTCCCCGACCCGTTCTATGCTACTCGTGCTTCCAGCGGACAGCCGTTGGAGGGCCCGGATGCCAAGGTCCCTCGTAGCGAGGTCCACGGAAGACGGAGTCCTCATCGTCTAGCGGCCTAGGACCCCGCCCTTTCAAGGCGGTAGCACGGGTTCGAATCCCGTTGGGGGCACGGCAGTACAGGTAGTACAGTGACACTGCAGTACAGTGGCAACAAGCAAGGCCCAGTGGCGCAGTTGGTTAGCGCGTCGCCCTGTCACGGCGAAGGTCGCGGGTTCAAGTCCCGTCTGGGTCGCAGGAGTTCGATCGGGCTTCCGGTCATCTCTGGCCAGGTAGCTCAGTTGGTACGAGCGACCGCCTGAAAAGCGGTAGGTCGGCGGTTCGACCCCGCCCCTGGCCACGAGCGATGAGCGACGCGTGTCTGCGGAAAGCGCAGACTGCGTCGCTCGTTTTTTGTTCTGGGGGGCGACCCCCAGACCCCCGGCGTCGGGCTTCGCCCGACGACCTGGGGTGGGCACGGGCGTGACGCGTGCCAGTGGAAAAACGTAGGCCCGTCGCTCGGTCTTTGGACTGGGGGCGACCTCTCGGACCCTGGAGTCGGGCTTCGTCCGACAGCCTCGGCTGGCAACTTGTCCTTCGGGCGCGGAACATCGGTGATGTTCCGCGCCTTTTGTGCTTTGCGGGGGCGGGGGTTTCTTGGCGTAGTTGTGACCCGCCACCTGGTCGTGGCGGGGCTGCGGGCGGGCCCACGGGGCGGGGTCACGTTCGGTTCAACAAACGCCGTAACTTTCCCGTATCGCCACCCCTATCGAGTTACGTGTCACTCAACTGGGGGATATTCGGTCATGGCGGTGGAACCGTTCGGGTGCACACGGAATAACCTGTCTGCCTAATCGTCGTGGTCGCGAGTCGGATATTGTCCACGCCGTCCCCGCGGCCGCCCTTCAAGCCCGGCTGTGGGCCCATCGGTGGCTCAACACGCCCCGAATCAGTTGATCTTGGGAGACGGGATGCGGGTTCGGGTGAGACAGCTCAGACGGGGCGCGGACGCGGTGTCCATCCCGGCGCCGCTCGGCGTCCCGCTGCGCCCGCTGACCGACACCCCGCTGACCGACAACCGCCCGACCGAGGACCCGTCGACCAAGGACCGCCCGACCGACAGCCGACTCACCGAAGACCGATCGATCGAAGACCGGCCGTTCAACGGGCGCGCGGCCGACGGCCTCCCGCCGCAGAGCCGGTCAATCGAAGACCGGGCGGTCGAGGACCGGCCGTTCAAGAGCCACTCGGCCGGCGGCCTCCCGGTGCAGAGCCGATCGATCGAGGACCGGGCGTTCAAGGGGCAACTGGTCGAAGACCGGCCGATCGAAGGGCGACGGTCCGCGAACCGGCCGAGCGAGGGTGCGTCGATCGATGACCTGCTGGCCGGCGACCGTTCCATCGGCCGTCGGCCGGCGCGACCGGTGGCCACCTGGGAGCTCAAGTACCGCCGGGTGGTCATCGCCAGCGACCTCGGCTCCATCCTCACGGTTGTCGCTCTGCTCGGCGCGTTCGTCGCGAACTCGGCCACCGCGGGGGACTTTCCGCCGGTGCTGCTGGCCATTGCCACCATCGTCACGGTGCTGGCCTCGCTCACCGCCTGCCGGGCCTGGAGCACGGCGGTGCTCGGCCAGGAAGCCGAAGAGTTCCGGCGGCTGGGCAAAGCCATTGTCGCGGCGGCGGTTGTGCTGGCGGTGGTGAGCCTCGGCCTGGGCCTGCCGGGCGTGCGCGGCTGGATCTTCCTGGTGGTGCCGGCGATCGCGGTGGTGGCCTTCCCGCTCCGCTACATCCTGCGCCAACTGCTGCACCGACGCCGTCGCGCCGGCCGCTGCCTGCTGCCGGTGCTGGTCGCCGGCAGCGTCGACACGGCGACGGACCTGATCGCCCGCACCCGCCGCGAGCCGCACAACGGCTGGCGCGTCGAAGCGGTGTGCGTCGGCGGCCCCTGCGGCAGCATCGACGGCGTGCCGGTGGTCGGCCAACTCGACGAGCTCGCCGACCACGTGCGCCGCGGCGGCTACCGCGTCGTCGCGATCACACCGGACCCGTACTGGACCCCGCTTCGGTTGCAGCGCCTGGCCTGGCAACTGGAGGGAACCTCGGCCGAGATGGTCGTCGCCCCGGTGCTGATGGAAGTGGCCGGCCCCCGCGTGCACGTCACGGGCGTGCTCGGCCTGCCGCTGCTCCGCGTGAGCTCGCCGACCTTCACCGGTGCCCGCCGCGTGGTCAAGGAGATCGTCGACAAGATCGGCGCGCTGCTGCTGCTGACCGTGCTCGCGCCGGTCCTGATCACCATCGCCGCCGCGATCCGGCTCGGCGACCGCGGCCCTGCCCTGTACCGCCAGCAGCGCGTCGGCAAGGACGGAAAGCCGTTCACCATACTGAAATTCCGGACCATGGTGGTCGACGCCGATCGCCGCCGTGACACGCTGCTGGCCGGCAACGAGGCAGCCGGTCCACTGTTCAAGATGCGCCGCGACCCGCGGGTGACGCCGATCGGCGCGGTGCTGCGCCGGTTCTCCATCGACGAGCTGCCCCAGCTGGTGAACGTGCTGCGCGGCACCATGTCGCTCGTCGGGCCGCGGCCGCCGCTGCCGCAGGAGGTCGAGGCCTACGGGCCGGACATGCTGCGGCGGCTGCTGGTGAAGCCGGGCCTGACCGGTCTGTGGCAGGTCAGCGGGCGCAGCGACCTGCCGTGGGACGAGGCCGTGCGGCTGGACCTGCGCTACGTCGAGGACTGGTCGCTCGCCCTCGACGCGCTGATCCTCTGGAAGACCGTGCGCGCGGTCGTCCGAGGTCAAGGGGCGTACTGAATCTTGTCCACACGTGAACGGACCGAGGACACCGGACCTTGCCTCGACGTAAGTGGTGGCCGAGGCTGTACCGGTGATTCCGCCGCCACCCAAGGAGACCAGGTGAACAAGAAGGTCGCGCCGCTGATCGGTGTCGCGAGCGCGCCGATCGCGGTCGGGCTGCCGGTGTACAACGGCGAGCCCTACCTGGCCACCTCGCTGGCCAGCCTGCGGGCGCAGCGGGACGTGGACTTCGAGCTGTGGATCGCCGACAACTGCTCGACCGACGGCACCGAGGAGCTCTGCCGCGAAGCGGCCAAACAGGACGATCGCATCCGGTACTTCCGGCGCGAGCGCAACGTCGGCTCCAGCGAGAACCACAACCGCCTCATTCACGAGACGAAGACCCGCTACTTCACGTGGGCGGCGTCGGACGACGCCTACGAGCCGGACCGGCTGCGCAAGATGCTCGACGCGCTCACCGACCGGCCCGACGCGGCGATGTCGTTCACCTCGGCCCGGGAGATCGACGCCACCGGCGCGACCGTCGGGCACTGGGACAACCCGTGCCGGACCGAGCACTACGACCCGGTGGTCCGGCTGCGTGACCTGATCGGCCGCGAGCACGAGAACTACCACTGCTACGGCCTGTACCGGCGGGACATCCTGACCAGGACCCACCTGCTGCCGCCGGTGAAGAACAACGACCGGATACTGATCGCCGAGCTCTCCCTGTACGGCCGGTTCGCCGAGGTCCGCGAGGCGCTGCTGCTGCACCGCCAGCACGACCGCCGCCTGACCCAGTCGGTCTCGCAGCGGGAGTGGTACCGCACCCAGCGCAGCGACGGCAAGCGCTTCGTCCTGCCCAACGTGGAGGAGGCGGGCTGGTACCTGAAGGCCATCGCGGGGGCTCCCTCAACCGGCAGCAGCGGGTGCTGGCACTGTTGGCGCTGCGGCCGTGGATGCGGGACAACGCGGTCCCGATGGCGCGCAACGTGGCGCGGGCGGCGGTCGACGGAGCCCGGATGGCGGCGTCGGCGGCACTGCCGCGCAAGTGAGACCGAGTCAGGCGAAAGGGAACACGTGGACGCGTTGGACATCCTGCGGGTGCTGCGACGGCGGTGGAAGTTCACCGCGCTGGCCGGCGCCGTGCTCGTCGTCCTGGTCGGCGCCGTGGTGTTCCTGGTGCCCCAGCAGTACAAGGTGACGGCGATCAGCCTGGTCACGCCGGCCAGCAGCCAGGACGTGCAGAACCCGTACAGCGTGGCCGGCCAGGCCCAGTCCCAGATGGCGGCGCTGCTGGTCACCGTGCTGACCTCGCCGGCCGTCACCGAGGGGTACGCCGACAAGGGCGCCACCGGCACCATCGAGGTCACCAACGCCAACGGCTCCTCCGACAGCGCCACCACCGACAGCCCGTTCATCACGATCACCGTCACCGACAAGTCGGCCAACGGCGCGGTGCAGGGCGCGCAGCTGGTCCGCCAGCGCGCCCTCGACGAGCTCAAGAACCGCCAGGACGCGGCCAAGGTCACCGACGCGCAGCGGCTGATCCTCACCGACGTGCTGCCGGCGGCCAACCCGACCACCACCCGGGCCTCGCAGTACCGGGCCATCGGCCTGGTCGCCGCCCTCGGCCTGGTGCTGGGCGTGCTCGGCGTGGTCATCGCCGACCGGGTGATCGCCCGCCGGGCCAAGCAGGAGACGGCCGAGGCCGAGGAAAAGCCGGTGCCGGCCAAGGCGGCGGAGCCGGTCAACGGCAAGGCCAAGGACGAGCACCGGCAAGGGGTGCTGCCCGAGTTCCGTGCGCCGACGAAGCTCCCGGCCAGTGAGCCGCCCACGATCAAGTTCTCGCCGGTGCGCAGCGACGAGAAGCAAGGCGGAGGGAGCCGCCGATGACGGTGGCCGCGGCCGGCAGACGCACGCCGGCCAGCACCGTCGCGGCCCAAGCGCTGTTCCGGGTCTCCCCGCACGTCATCCTCGGCGGCTACGCGCTGCTGTTGGCGTTGCCGCAGAACAACGTGCTCGTCGGCGGCGGTGGCGGCATCACCCCGGCCCGTGTGGTGGCCGGCGGCGCCCTGTTGTGGTGGCTGGTCGCGCGCTTCGCCGGCGGTTTCAAGCTCGCGGTCGGGTCGAACCCGGTCCGCCGGGTGCTGCTGCTGGCGCTGGGCCTGTTCGCCGCGGCCGACGCGATCGCCTTCATCGGCGGCGTGCAGGATTCACGGATCTCCAACGCCGACCGTGGCGCGATGCTGTTCGTGCTGGCCGTCGGCGCCGCGCTGCTGGTCTGTGACGGGCTGAGCAGCACCCGGGCCCTGCGCGCGGTGTTCGCCGGTGCCGTCGTCGGCTTCACCTTCTCGGCCGTTGCCGCGATCGCCCAGTTCGGCACCGGCCTCGACCTGCGCAAACTGACCGTCTTCCCGGGACTGGCCGCGCAGCCGCTCGGCGACCTCGCGCTGGGCCGCGGTGGTCTGGAGCGGTCCATCGGCTTCGCCGGCCATCCCATCGAGCTGGCCGCCACCACGGTGGCGATGCTGCCGCTGGCCCTGCATCTGGCGCGGTACGGGCGATTCAAGCCGCTGTGGTGGACCTGCGCCGTGCTGCTGATCGGCGGTCCGCTGGTGTCGATCTCCCGTACCGGCCTGCTCGGCCTGGTCGTGATCGGCGTCTTCCTGCTGCCGCGGTACGGGCTGGTGCGCTGGCTGCTGGTCGCCGGCCTGCTCAGCAGCGCCGTGTTCGCGGCCGGCGTCATCTGGCCGCGGCTGCTGGACGTTCTGATCAACACGGTCGCCGGGTCCAGCAAGGACTCCAGCATCTGGTCCCGGCTGACCAAGTACGACTACGTGTGGAGCCATTTCCTGGCCAAGCCGCTCGGCGGGCAGGGGCTCGGCACCTACGTCGCGCCGGTCCAGCCGTACCTGGACAACCAGTACCTGCTGACCACGGTCGAGTCGGGTCTGCCGGGCCTGATCGGCTTTGTCGCGCTGCTGGCTGTGCCGCTGTGGTGGGCGTTCCGGCTGTGGCGCTCCAGGACGATCGAGTCGCCGCCGCAGGTGCGCGACGCGGCCTGGGCCGTCGGTGTGGCGCTGCTGGTGTGCACGCTCAGCTTCGGCACCTACGACGGGCTGGCCTTCCCGCAGATGGCCGGCATCTCGTTGCTGCTGGTGGGTTGCGCCGGCGCGCTGTACCGCATCGCCCGCCGAACCGAGGTGGCCGCATGACCCGGGTGCTGGTCGCCGTCGTGACCTACAACTCCGCCGCCGACCTGCCGACGCTGCTGGCCAGCCTGCCGGCCGGTCTTGACGGTGTGGACTGGCGGCTTGTCCTGGCGGACAACAACTCCAGCGACGACAGCGTCGCGGTGGCCCGGCGGCTGGCCCCGGCCGCGACAGTGGTCGAGACCGGCGCGAACCTGGGCTACGCGGCCGGCATCAACGCCTGCGTGGAGCTGGCCGAACCCGACGAGGCGCTGCTGGTGCTCAACGCCGACGTCGTGCTGGATCGCGGCTGTGTGCGGGAATTGTTGCGCGCCTGCACAAACGGCTCGGTCGGCGTGGCTGTCCCGCTTGTCACTCGATCGGATGGAGTTGTCGAGCCGACCCTGCGGCGCCGTCCCACGGCGTCGCGCGTGCTGGCCGAAGCGGTGCTCGGGGCGCGCTCCGGTCCGCTGGGCGAACGGGTCGACGTGCCGGCCCCGCCGCGGCCGATCGACGTCGACTGGGCCAACGGCGCGGTGCTGCTGATCCCGGCCGAGGTCCGGCGGCGGATCGGCCGGTGGCAGGAGGATTTGTTCCTGTACTCCGAGGAAGTCGACTACTGCCGGCGGGTCGTGGACGCTGGTTGGCGGGTGCGCCAGGTGCCGGCCGCCCGCGCCACGCACCGTGGCGGCGACGTCACCAGCTCCGCGCCGCTGTGGGCGCAGCTGATCACCAACAAGGTCGTGCACGTGGCCCGCTGGGAAGGCCGCGCCGCCGCCGAGCTGGTGTGGACCACCTTGTTGCTGGCGCAACTCGTCCGGCTACCGTTGCGCCGCGGCACCCATCGCCGGGCGCTGCTCGAACTTCTGCGCGGGCGGCGGGCACTGCTTGCCGGCGTGCCGACCAATCCGGCCGCGCCGCCGGAGTTCCGCCGCCGCATCCCGGTGACCGGGGCGATAGGAGGCCGTGCTTGAAGGACTACGCCCTGCTGCCGAGACCGGTGAAGGACCTGCTCCGGCAGTCGGTCGGCAAGAACGTGGTCGGCGAGAACTGGTGGCGCCTGCGGTTCGCGGCCGAGCGGTTCGAGGCCGACCGGGCCGAGCACACCGAGGCCCTCGCGCTGGCCGCCCAGCTGGGGCAGGCCGCGTCGGCCAGGGTCGCCGTGGTCATGCCGACCTACCGCCGGCCGGAACGCCTTGCCAACGCGGTGAAAAGTGCCTTGAACCAGACCGTGCGGGACACCGTTGTGTTGGTGGTGGACGACGGTGGTGGGCAGGTCGACGGTCTGCCCGAGGATCCGCGGCTGGTGGTGTTGAAGCTGTCGCGCAACTACGGCAGCCCGGGACTGGCCCGCAATGTGGCGATCCGGCTGAGCCGTTCGCCCTATTTGGCCTTTCTGGATGACGACAACACGTGGCGGCCGGATCACCTCGAGCGGTCGCTGGCGGCGCTGGAATCCGGCGCCGGCATGGTCTACACGGCGTTGCGCCGGCTGCGTGAGGACGGCACGGAGCTCGACGTGCTGAGCCGCCCGTTCTCCCGGGCCCAGCACCGGGACGGCGAGTGGGTCGACATCAATGCCGTGGTGCTGCGGCGTTTCGCCGGCGTTCGATTCGACCCGTGGGCCCGGCCGCGATGGGTGCATCCCCGTGAGGACTGGGAATTCGTGCACCGCGTCTCCGCCAAGTTACGGGTTCGCCACGTTCCGGTGGCCACTGTGGACTATTCGGTGCACAGTGGCAGCTACTTCACCGACTGGGACGCGACGGCGATCGGAGTCAGCACGTGAGCGAGGTCGTCGAGGACTCGCCGGACGCTCTCTCCGGGCAGTTCAAGCTGGGCCTGCGGTTCAGCTTGATCAACACGGTGTTCTCGCGGCTGGCGACCTTCGCCGTCGGCGTGCTGCTGGCCCGGCTGCTGCTGCCCGAGCAGTTCGGCCTGTACACGACGGCGCTGGTCGTGCAGACGTTGCTGTTGACGTTCAACGACTTCGGCACCGCGACCGCGCTCGTCCGGCACAAGGGCGACGTGCGGCCGATGCTGCCGACGGTGTGGACGATCTCCGTCGGCGGCGCGACCGTCGTCTACCTGCTGTGCCTGTTCGGCGCGCCCTATCTGGCGTCCGGCCTCGGCTCGCCGCAGGCCGCCGACCTGGTGCGGGTGTTGTCACTCAACGTGTTGTTCGACGGTTTCGCCGCCGTGCCGGGCGCGCTGCTGACCCGAAATCTGCGCCAGGCCCGGCGGCTGATCGCCGATGTCGTCGGGCTGTTGGTCAACCTCGGGCTGACGGCTGCCTTGGCGCTGACCGGTTTCGGCGCGTGGGCGCTGGTGATCGGCCACGTCAGCGGCACCGCCGTGGTGACGCTGGTGCTGCTGATCGTGACAAAGCAGATTCCGCGTTTTGGCATCAAACGCCGGCATGTCAACGAGGTCGCCAAGTACGGCGGCGCGGTTGTGGTGTCATCGGTCGTGATGGTTCTGCTCCAGTACGCACCGCAGACGATCACCGGCCGCATGCTCGGCGCCACCGCGCTGGGTTTCTTCTACCTGGCTTCGAACGTGTCGAGCTGGCCGGCCTCGGTGGTCACCACGACGGTGGAACGCGTTGGCCTGGCCACGTTCTCCCGCGCCCGCGACGCCGGCGTGGACCTCGACCGTGCCTCCTCGGCGGTGATCGGCATGGTCGCGATGGCCGTGCTGCCCGGCGGGGCCGCGCTGGCTTTACTGGCCCCGCAGATCGTCGAGCTCGTGTACGGGGACAAGTGGGCCCCGGCCGCGCCGGTGTTGGCCGGTCTGGCCGTCGCGACCGTCGCCCGGGTGCTGGCCGATCTGCTCTTCAACCTGATGATCACGGCCGGTGCCACGCTGTCCTCGGTGCTGGTGCAGGTGATCTGGCTGGCGGCGCTGGTGCCGACGGCGATCTTCGCCACGGCTCGGTGGGGCCTGGCCGGCATGGGGTGGGCGGTCGCGGCGGTGTCCTGTTTTGTCGCACTTCCCGTGCACGCCTGGGGTTTGTGGCGGGCCGGCGTGCACGTGCCGGCCCTGCTGCGCGGCCTGGCCATGCCGCTGCTGGCCACCCTGGTGGTCGTCGCCGCACTGTTGGCGACGGCCCTGGTGCTGCACCACTCGTTGCTCTATCTGGTCACCGGTCTGCTGATCACCGCCGCCGCGGTGGCCGTCGGCTGGTTCGGGCTGCGCGATCGGCTGTCGGCCGCGCTGGACGCGCCTAGACAGGTGTAGCCGCGCTGGTCCCAAGTGGACGGAGCGTGGCTACTTTCCTGCCGGTGCAAGGTCGATTCGGAGCAAGGGATAAGGTCTCGGGCCATGCGTGCGGGTGTTCCCACCATCAACGTTCTCGGGGTGCCGGTCGCCGCGCTGACCGCGCCGCAGGCCATCGCCGAGGTGTCCGGCCTGCTGGCCGAGCCCGGGCCGCAGACCCTGGTCTACGTCAACGCGCACTCGGTGAACCTGGCCCGGTTGCACAACCGTTACCGAGCGTGCCTCGCGGACGCCGACCTCGTGCTCAACGACGGCTCGGGCATGGCGCTGGCCGCCCGGATGCGCGGCCGGCGGTTCCCGGCCAATCTCAACGGCACCGACTTCACGCCCGAGGTGCTGCGGCTGGCCGCCCGTGACGGCCTCGGCGTCTACCTGCTCGGCGGCCGCCCCGGCGTGGCCGCGCGGGCGGCGGAACGGCTGCGCGCCCGTATGCCGGGGCTTCGCGTGGTCGGCCACCACCACGGTTACATCGCCGACCATCACGCCGTCACCGCCCAGATCCGTGCGACCGGGGCCGACATCGTGCTGGTGGCCATGGGCAACCCGCGTCAGGAGCTGTGGCTGGCCGAGCACCTGCCGGCCACCGGGGCCGAGCTCGGCGTGGCCGTCGGGGCGTTCCTCGACTTCGCCGCCGACCGGGTTCCCCGTGCGCCCCAGTGGATGCGCAGCCTGGGGATCGAGTGGCTGTACCGGCTCGGCCGCGAGCCGTTGCGCCTGTTCACCCGCTATGTGGTCGGAAATCCGTTGTTCGTCGCGCGGGTGCTGTTCGACCGCGTCCTGGCCAACACACGTTAGGAACCCGCATGTCCGCTGTCTGCTTCGTGACGACGTATCCGTTGTCCCGCCAGGACCTTGGCGGCAGCGGTTGGGTGGATCGGCGGCTGTTGCCCGTTTTCGCCGGTTCGGCCGACGTGGAAGTGGTCTGCGTGACCGGTCCCGATGGTGAGTGGACCGAGCGTTTCGACGATGTCGACGTGACCGCCCGTGCGGCCGGCGATGTGCCGCTGGAGCTGAGGGGTGATCGGCTGGCGCTGGCTCGGATCGCCGCCGGCATGCTGGTCAGCCCGGAGCCCTACCTGGCCCGGAAGTTCTCGGTGTTTCCCGGTTGGCGCAAGGCCGTCGCGCTGTTGCGTTCGCGCGCCGCCGGCCGACAGGTCGTGACCAGCGGCTGGCCCGGGTTGGTGCTCGCGGCCGCTGCTGGTGTGCCGGTGGCGGCACACGTGGCGCACAACGTGGAGTCGACCATCGCCGTGGAGCATTCGCCGCGGCCGTTGCGGATGTTGGGCGAGATCCCGCGCCTGCGGCGGATGGAACGGCGGCTACTCGGGCTTCCCTCGCACGTATTTGCCTTGTCCCGCACCGACGCCGCCGAGCTGTCGGCCATCGCGCTGCCGGTGCCGCTGTCGGCGATCGACGCGTCCGGTGGCCGTGCCGTCGGCTTCATCGGCAAGGCGAGTTGGCCGCCCAACGCGCGGGCGCTGGAGGTGCTGCTGGGGCCGGTGCACGAGCAGCTGTCGGCCATGGGCGTCGACGTGGACTTCGTGCTGGCCGGCAAGGGCACCGAGCAGTTCGCCGAGCACCCGCGGGTCGTCGCCGCCGGGCCGGTGGCCGATGTCGCCGACTTCTACGCCAGGGTCGGCTTGGCCGTGGTGCCCCGGTTCGGGGCCAGCACCGGCGTGAGCGTGAAGGTGCTGGAGGCGGCCGAGTTCGGCGTCCCGTCGGTGTTGCCGCGGTCGCTGGCCGAGGCGATTGATCCGGACGGGCCGTGGTTGGTGGCCGAGACCGTCGACGAGATGGCCGAGGCGATCCGGCGTTGGCACGGCGGCGAGCGGTCTCCTGAGGCCATGGAGTGGGCGCGCAAGCAGGACGTCGCGCGTACGGCTGCCGTGCTGGGGGCTGCGGTCGGCCTGTAACGAAATCGCCCAAAAGGTACATATAGCTGCTGTGCCGGTCGTGTCCACGCTGAGGAGGTCAGGTGCCCGGACTGATCCGTCAGACGTTGCGTTTTCGGGTGGGGCTGCCGGTTTCGGGCGTCACGCTCGGTCCGGTGGTGACCAGGGGCAAGGTCGTCGAGCTGCGGCCGCCCGTTACCGCCGATGCCGCCGAGTGGTCGCGGCTGGTGCGGCCCGAGCGTGACCGGCTGGAGCCGCTGTGGCCGGTGAGCGAGCTCGACTGGGCCGAGCGGACCAGCGAGGCCGCGTGGCGGGACCGCTGCGCCGACTTCCGCCGGCTGGCCCGTGACGGCTCGGGTCTGGCGTTCCTGATCATCGTCGACGGTCTCATTGCCGGCGAGCTCCGGCTGGATCGCGTCGATCGCGAGCGTGGCTCGGCCGACGTGCAGGTGTGGATCTCGCGAGCACGCGAGGGTGCCTCGATCACCGCCGCCGCACTGCGTCTCCTGGTGCACCATGCCTTCGGCGAGTACGAGCTGCACCGGCTCGTCGCGCCCATCCCGGCCGGCGACCACGCCGCCGCAACCTTGTTCGGGCGTGCGGGTTTCCGGCGTGAAGGAATACTGCGCGGGTGTCGGCCGGACACCGATTACGAGCTGTGGTCGCTGCTGGCCGCCGACTGGCCTGCCGAGGCCGCCTCTGATCTACCTATAGTGTCGACGGTGGACGTTCCGGGCAGTGGTAGGGGTTTCGAGCGATCCAGCGCGTTGCAGCGTCGGCTGCACGAGCTGGTGCCCGGTGGCGCGCACACCTATGCCCGTGGCTCCGACCAGTACCCGGAGGGCATGGCGCCCATCCTGGTGCGTGGCGACGGGTGCCGGGTTTGGGACGCCGACGGCAACTGCTTCATCGAGTACGGCATGGGGCTGCGTTCGGTCACCCTCGGGCACGGCTACCGGCCGGTGCTCGACGCCGTGCACAAGGCGTTGGCCGACGGCGTGAACTTCTCCCGTCCCACCGGCTTGGAAGTGGCCGCCGCCGAGGACTTCCTGAGCCTGGTGCCCGGTGCGGACATGGTCAAGTTCGCCAAGAACGGCTCTGACGCCACCACCGCCGCCATCCGGTTGGCCCGGGCCGTCACCGGACGGGACATGGTCGCCGTGTGCGATCAGCCGTTCTTCTCGGCCGACGACTGGTTCATCGGGGCCGTGGAGATGAATTCCGGTGTGCCCGAGGCCACCCGCAACCAGACCGTTCGCTTCCAGTTCAACGACCTCGACTCGCTTCGGCTTCGCTTCGCCGAGAGCGGCGGCCAGATCGCCTGCGTCGTGATGGAGGCCGCCACCGCCCTCGCCGAGCCCGAACCTGGCTTCCTGGAAGGGGTTCGCGCCCTCTGCGATGCGCATGGGTCGCTGTTGGTGTTCGACGAGATGATCACCGGCTTCCGTTGGTCGGCCAGCGGTGCCCAGACCGTCTACGGCGTTCGGCCCGACCTGTCGTGCTGGGGCAAGGCCATGGGCAACGGGTTCCCCATCTCCGCCCTGGCCGGCCGCCGTGAACTCATGGAGCTCGGCGGCCTCAACACCGAGTCGCCCCGGGTGTTCCTGTTGTCCACCACCCACGGTCCCGAAACCGTTTCCTTGGCCGCTTTTCGGGCCGTCGTCCGGGCTTACGCCGACGGCGACCCCGTCGGCATCATGGAACGCCGCGGCACCCTTCTGGCCGACGGCGTCAACACCGCCGCCCGTGAGCTCGGCGTCGAGGAGTTCGTCGCCGCCATCGGCCGTCCTTCGTGCATGGTCTTCACCACCCGCGACCCCGACGGCCGCCCTTCCCAGCCCTTCCGCACTCTCTTCATGCAGGAGCTCCTCCGCCGCGGCGTGCTGGGCCAGTCTTTCGTCATCTCCGCCGCCCACACCGTCGCCGATGTCGAACACACCGTCGCCGCCACCCGCGAGGCGTTGAAGATCTACCGCCGGGCGTTGGAAGACGGTGGCGTAGACCGCTTCTTGGACGGCCGCCCCGTCGCCCCCGCCTTGCGTTCACTCGCCTCCCCACGCCAGCTCTGACCCCGCGCAACCGCCACGCCGCGACTCCACCGCGCATCACGCTTGTGGGGTACATGGCGGTGACTGTCGGTAGGAGTCAGAAGAAGAGCTGCGAAGCGGCGTAGATGACCAAGCCGGCCAGGGCGCCGACGACGGTGCCGTTGATGCGGATGAACTGGAGGTCCCGCCCGACCTGGAGCTCGATCTTGCGGGAGGTCTCCTCGGCGTCCCAACGCTCGATGGTGTCGGTGATGAGCGTGAGGATCTCGTCGCGGTAGTGGGTGACGACGTAGGCCGCGCCGCCCTCGATCCAGCCCTCGACCTTGGCCCGGGTGGCGTCATCGGTCTCGAGGCGGACGCCGAGGGAGATGAGGCCGTCGAGCACCCGGCGGCGGAGCTCGCTGGACGGGTCCTCGGCGGCGTCCAGCAGCATGCGCTTGGCGTTGGCCCACGTGGTGCCGATGACGTGCTGCACCTCGGGATGGGTGAGTACCTGGTGCTTGACCTGCTCGGCCCGCTCCATGGTGAGGGGATCGGTCTGCAGATCCCCGGCGAAGTCGATGAGAAAACGATCGACAGCGGCCCGCATGGGGTGGTTGAGGTCGGTCTTCATGGCCCACGCGAAGCCGAGGATCTCGTTGTAGACCCGCTCGCCCAGGATGGAGTCGACGAACTTGGGCGACCACGACGGCGAACGGTCGGACACGACGCGTTTGACGGCCTCGTGATTGTCGCGAACCCACTCGTAGGCCCGATCGGCCATGAGGTCGACGAGCTTGTGGTGGGAACCGTCCTCAAGGACCTGGCCGAGCAGCTTGCCCAAGGGAGGCCCCCAAGGGATGGCCATGAGCCGCTGCACGACGGCGTGCTCGACGACGGCCTGGACGTCCTCGTCGCGGAGCACGGTGACCAGACCACGGGCGACGTTGGCGAACTCGGAGGTGATGCGCCGGGCGTTCTCCCGGTCGGACAGCCACACGCCGACCCGCTTGCTGATCTCGGCCCGGTGCAACCGGTCCCGCACGACCTGCTCGGACATGAAGTTGCTGCCGACGAAGTCGCCGAGGCTGGCCCCGAGCAGGTTCTTGCGGGTGGGAATGAGCGCGGTGTGCGGGATGGGCAGCCCGAGCGGCCGCCGGAACAGCGCGGTGACGGCGAACCAGTCGGCCAGCGCGCCGACCATGCTGGCCTCGGCGGCCGCATGGACGTAGCCCAACCACACCGGACCGGCGAAGACGCCGGACAGCACGTAGACGATGGCGGCCAGCACGAGCAGCCCGGCGGCGACGGCCTTCATCCGGCGCAGCGCGCGCCGCTTGCCGGTCTCGGCCGCGGTTAGTCGCTCCACACCGGCCATTCTCCCCGCGCGGGCGGCGATCCGCCGTGACCAGTGACGCAGACCAGGGTTGCACCGGGTGACATTTCAGGGACGGATCAGCGAGGATCCTCCAGGTGCGCACACCTGCTCTCGTCCAGCGGCTGCGGCCGTTCACCTCGACGATCTTCGCGGAGATGACCGCGCTGGCCACCCGGACCGGCGCGGTCAACCTAGGCCAGGGCTTCCCGGACACCGACGGGCCGGCCGAGATGCTCGCGACGGCCCAACGGGCCATCGCCGAGGGCGTCAACCAGTACCCGCCGGGCCCGGGTCGGCCGGAGCTGCGGCAGGCGATCGCCGAGCACCGGACGCGCTACGGCACGGAGTACGACCCGGACACCCAGGTCCTGGTCACGGTCGGCGCGACCGAGGCGATCGCGGCGACGCTGATGGCGCTGGTCGAACCGGGTGACGAGGTGCTGCTGATCGAGCCGTACTACGACTCGTACGCGGCCTCGGTGGCGATGGCCGGTGCCACCCGCAAGGTGGTGTCGCTGGTCGAGGACGGTGATCGCTTCGCGCTGGACGTGGACGCGCTCCGGGCGGCGGTGACGCCGCGGACGAAGGCGCTGCTGCTGAACTCGCCGCACAACCCGACGGGCACGGTCTACACCCGCCAGGAGCTCGAAGAGGTCGCGAAGCTGTGCCAGGAGCACGACCTGATCGCGATCACCGACGAGGTGTACGAGCACCTGATCTACGACGGCCGCGAGCACGTGACGCTGTCGGCGCTGCCCGGCATGTACGAGCGCACGGTGGTCATCTCCAGCTCGGGCAAGACGTTCAACGCCACCGGCTGGAAGATCGGCTGGGTGTGCGGGTCGGCCGAGCTGGTCGCGGCGGTGCGGGCGGCCAAGCAGTTCATCACGTTCGTCGGCGGCGCCCCGTTCCAGCCGGCGGTGGCCTACGCCCTGCGCAACGAGCTGGCCTGGGTGGACCAGCTGCGCGACGGTCTCCAGCGCAAGCGCGACCGGCTGTCCGCGGGCCTGGCCGACGCCGGCTTCGCCGTGCGTCAGGCCGCCGGCACGTACTTCGTGTGCGCGGACGTGCGGCCGCTGGGCTTCGCCGACGGCGCGGAGCTGTGCCGACAGCTGCCGGAGCGGATCGGCGTGGCCGGCGTGCCGGTGCAGGTGTTCACCGACCACCCCGAGCAGTGGCAGCACCTGGTGCGTTTTGCCTTCTGCAAGCGGGACGAGGTAATCGACGAGGCGATCGCGCGACTGCGCAAGCTCGGCTGACCGGGTGACAATGGGGTCTCGATTTCGAGACCCCATTGTCGGCGTTAGCCGATCAACCCCGCGTTCGTCATTACCCTCCGGTGCGGTGCAATACGCTGACCGAGTGAAGCGGCGGCCATCAGGACCGCGGGTGGCACGGGGTCGATTCCCCACAGCAGCACCCTGAGTTGGTTGAGAAGAGCGCGATCGGCGCGGTCGAGCCCGGCCAAGACCGACGCATGCGTCATCGCGCATCCTCTCGGAACAGGCCCGACAACGATGCCTTTCTCCGGAGTTGGGCCAGGCATCTTCCCCTTGTCGGACCAATGGCGCCGATCGGGATGCCGAGTGCCGCGGCGACCTGCCGGTAGGACAGTTCCGGCGCGTGCACGAGTACTCGCAACACCCGCTGGCACTGTTCGGACAACTGGGTGAACGCCCGCCACAGCGCCGCGTTCGGCGCCGACCGCAGGACGACGGCATCGGCCGCCTCGGTCGGCGTGACGTCCAATCGTGCCTCGTCAACCGGGCTCTCCCGGCGACGGGCCGCGATCAGACGCAGCGCATGCCGCCGCGTGGTGACGGCCAGCCAGGCGGCCAGCCTGGTCGGATCATGAATTCGATTCATATTTTCTAGCAATGACAGCCAGGTGCTCTGCACGACATCGGCGGCATCGTGGCGATCCAGCCGATGGGATCGGGCAACAGCCCAGACGGTTGGCGTGTGCCGCACCACGAGTTCGCGCCAGGCCGCCCGATCGCCGAGTTCCGCGGCCCTGAGCAGTTCGGCCGCGCCCGGTCTTGTCTCGACTTCCACTCGTTCCTCCCCGCAGGCGAGTTGATGTCCGGTTAGAAGGCCCGCCGGCCGAGTCGGATCCGCGGCCGAGCGGAAAACCCTCTAACGAGTGGCGGCCCGCGGATCGCCACGCACAGTTGCCACCTTGTGCGAGACTGATCTCGAACGTGCCGCTATCCGGGCGGTCGGCGACGAGCGCATGGTGCAAATCGACATCGCGGTGCTAAACATGTCTTGACGCCGGATCCGAACAACGTCACGTTTTACGACCGGCAAGGCGGACGGTGGTGGTGACAGTGGCCAGCGCGAAGGTGGTGCGGTGCGCCGGCGCCGCCCTGCGCGCTGCCGTCATCCGGATCGCCGTCACCGCCGGCCTGACCCTGCTGGCCTGCGTGTTCGGCGCGGCCGTGGCCAACGCGACCACTTCCTCGGACGTCTCCCAGCCGAACACCGCCCAGCCCGGCGACACCGCCGACTCGCTCCGTTCGGACCTGTCCGACCTGGTCAACGGCTTGCTCAAGAGCTTCGGCGGCCATCGTCACCATGCCGGCCTCGGCGCCGTGTCGGCCATCGCGCCGCCGGCCGACGGCAGCGGCGGAACCGGTTCCACGACCGTGACCTCGGGCGGGCCGTCCTCGGGCGGCGACACCGGTGCTCAGGGTTCGTCCGGCAGCGGCTGGGGCGGCGGCTCCGACTCCGGCGACACGTGGACCGGCACGACGACCGTCACCGTGCCGACCAAGCCCACGCCTCCGCAGCCGCCCGCACCCCCGGCCCCGCCGGCCCCGGTCCAGCCGACCGCGGCGCCGGTGAAGCATGCCGTCGAGCCGGTCGCGCGGACCAACGAGCCGTCCATGGGCACACCCTCCGGCACCGTCCCTGACGTGCCACAACAGCCGGTCGACCTGCCGCTCCAGCAGCCGGCCGCGCAGCCGATCTCCGCTCCGTCCACCGGCGGCAGCGCGAGTCACGACCTGGGCAGCGCCAACGGCCTGGCCGGCATCGTGACGCCGGGCACCGGCTTCCGGCCCAGCCCCGGCTCCAGTTCCGACGAGCCCGGCGCCAAGCGCGTCAGCGATGGCGTTCCCGGGCTGCCCAGCACCTCGCCCGACTGACGACGCCCACGGTCGCGGGGCACCCGTGTGCCCTTTTCGCGACCGTCGCCGAGCTGATCCGGGCCCGGGGATGCCCCCAAGACAGTGGGTCTCCGCCGCGCATGGCGATCGTGTCGAGCACGTCCTCCCGGTTGTAGTGCCGCGGTCGACGACCCTCCCCCGACGTTCCGGATCTTCCCGACCTGCCGACCGCGCCCGGTCAGGTCGGGGGCTGGCCCCGGCGTCGCGTTGCCCCCGTGGCGCCGGGGCTCCACCAACTTGGCCATCGATGATCATCCTTCTCCGGCACTACGAGGGGCAGAGCCGGGGCGATGGCCAACAGAGGGTGCTGGTCGACATCGGCCAGCACCCTCATTTTTGCGCGCGCGGAAGAAAGCGTTGGGGCAGAAGGAAGTTCTGCGTGCCGGACGGGATTCGGGCTACCGCGCGGTTGGCATCCGACTGGACCGCTCAGCTGGTGCGAGCCCTTTCCCGCCAGGCGCGGGCCTTCTCGCGGTTGCCGCAGACGCGCATGGAGCACCAAGTGCGGGAACGGTTGCGGGAGCGGTCGTAGAAGGCCAGACGGCAGTCGTGGGCGGAACAGATCTTGATGCGGTCCCAGTAGCCGAGCACGGCCAAGCGGGCGGCGGCGGCGAGGACGGAGCCGAGGGCGTCGCCGGCGGTGAGGACGGGGACGCCGGACGAGAGCTCGATGCGCAAAGAGCCGTGGGGCATGGCGGGGGCGGTGGGTAGGGGCGAGCCATGGTGGGCCGAGGCGACGGCGCGGAGGGCGTCGCGGCTGGAGCGGGCTCTGGCGAGGGAGCCGGGGGTGCCGAGATCGAGCGAGGCGGCCCACTGGTGCCAGGTGTGCTCGGACGAGAGGGCGTCGGAGGCGGGGTCCACGGTGTTCAGGAAGGCGAGCAGCAACTCGACATCGCGCTCGGCGTCCCAACCGGTTTCCTGCACGGCGCGGGCGCCGGCGGCCGTACCAGTCACCTCTCCACTGTAGGCGGAGAATCCAAGGGGCAAGGTCGGCGCAGGTCACGGGATGTACACCGAAGGTATAGCCGGAAGGTATACACCCGATGTAGAGTGGCGGCCATGTCGATCGGACTCACCCTGCTCGGCCTGCTGGAGACGGGGCCGCGCCACGGCTACGACCTGAAGCGGGCCTACGACGAGCACTTCGGCCAGGACCGGCCGCTGCACTACGGCCAGGTCTACTCGACGCTGTCCCGCCTGCTCAGGGACGGCCTGGTCGAGGTGGACGGGGTGGAGGCGGGCGAAGGCCCGGAACGCAAGCGCTACGCGATCACGGCCTCGGGCGTCACGGACGTCCGCGACTGGCTGGTGACGCCGGAGCGCCCGGAACCGTACCTGCACAGCACGCTGTACACGAAGGTGGTGCTGGCGCTCATGTCGGGCCGCAGCGCGCAAGAGGTGCTGGACGTCCAACGCGGCGCGCACCTGGAGACGATGCGGGCGCTGACCCGCCGCAAGCTCACCGGCGACCTGGCCGACCAGCTGATCTGCGACCACGCGTTGTTCCATCTCGAGGCGGACCTGCGCTGGCTGGAACTGACGGCGGCCCGCCTCGACCAGCTGTCCGAGGAGGTACGGCGATGACGGAGCCGTTGCTGGAAGCGGTCGACCTGCACAAGGCCTTCGGCCCGACGCCGGCGCTGGACGGTGCGGGCCTGCGGATCTGGCCGGGCGAGGTGGTCGCGGTGATGGGCCCGTCGGGCTCGGGCAAGTCGACGCTGCTGCACTGCCTGGCCGGCATCATCCGCCCGGACAGCGGAACCGTGTCCTACCGAGGAACACCGCTGAGCACACTGTCCGATGTGGACCGAAGTGAACTGCGGCGCACGGAGTTCGGCTTCGTGTTCCAGTTCGGCCAGTTGGTGCCGGAGCTGACGGCACTGGAGAACGTGGCGCTGCCGTTGCGGCTGGGCGGAATGCGCCGGCGTGAGGCGGAGAGCCGCGCGATGGAATGGTTGGCCCGCCTGGAAGTCGCGGACGTGGCGGACAAGCGGCCGGGGGAGACCTCGGGCGGTCAGGGGCAGCGGGTGGCGGTGGCTCGGGCGCTGGTCACGAGCCCGAAGGTGGTCTTCGCGGACGAGCCGACGGGCGCCCTCGACTCCCTCAACGGCGAACGCGTGATGCGGCTGCTGGTCGCCGCGGCCAAGGACGCGGGCGCGGCGGTGGTGCTGGTGACGCACGAGGTGCGCGTCGCGGCCTACTCGGATCGCGAAGTCGTGGTCCGGGACGGGAAATCCACGCAGGTGGAGTTGGTTCGGTGACTGTGTTGCGACTGCGGCCGCGACGAAGGACCTGGCAGTGGTGGATCGACCTGACGCTGGGCGTGCGCCTCGCGGTGGGCGGCGGCCGCGCGGGCTGGGGACGACTGGCGCTGACGGCGATCGGCGTCGGCCTTGGCGTGGCGGTGCTGCTCACGGCGACCTCGGTGAGCCACATGCTCCAGGCCCGTGACGACCACGGCTACGGGCGGGCGGTTCCCCTCGCTGGTCAGGCGAAGGTGGCGGGCGTGGACCCGGTCTACGCGGCCATGCGCAGCAGCGAGTTCAACGGCAGCGACATGGACGGCGTCATCGTCCAGAAGACGGGCCCGAACGCGCCGCTGCCGCCGGGCGTCGACCGCCTGCCGAACGTCGGCGAGATCCTGCTTTCCCCGGCGTTGCAACAACTCCTGAACTCGCCGGACGGCGCGCTGCTGCGACCGCGGTTCCCGGAACGGGTGATCGGCACGGTGAACGAGACCGGGCTGACCGGTCCGCACGAGCTGTTCTTCTACGTCGGCGTGGCCAAGGTGGCCGGCCAGTCCGGCGCGGCCGAGGTGTACGAATTCGGCCGGCCGAGCGAGCCACGGAAGCTGGACGGGTTGCTGTGGCTGCTGATCGCCCTCGGCTCGGCGGCACTGCTCATGCCGGTGGTGGTTTTCGTCGCCACCAGCACCAGACTTGCCGCCGCGGCAAGGGATCGGCGGCTGGCGGCGCTACGGCTGGTCGGCGCGGACGGCAAGCAGGTGCGGCGGATCGCCGCCGGCGAGGCCTTTGTCGGTGCCCTGGTCGGACTGGCGGTCGGCGTGGCACTGTTCGCCGTCGGCCGCTCGATCGTGCCGATGGTCGACACGAACTCCTTGCGCGGTGGTATCTTCGCCGCGGACATCCGTCCTGATTGGACACTCGCGGCGCTGATCGTGGTCGTTGTCCCGTTGCTGGCCGTGCTGATCGCAATGTTCTCGTTGCGGCGCGTCATGATCGAGCCGCTCGGCGTGGTGCGGCGGGCCCGCAACCAGCGCCGCCGCCTGTGGTGGCGGCTGCTGCCGCCGACGGGCGGCATCGCGTTGCTGGCCAGCCAGCGCGGCACCCTCGGCGACGGGCTCAACCAGGGCTCGCAGCTGCCGGTGATGGCCGGCATCGTGCTGCTGCTGTCCTCGGTGCCGCTGGTGCTGCCGTGGCTGGTGGAGCGGGTGGTGGCCAAGCTGGGCGGCGGGTCCCCGGCCTGGCAGCTGGCGGTACGCCGGCTCCAGCTGGACAGCGGCACGCCGGCCCGCGTGGTCGGCGGCGTCGCGGTGGTGCTGGTCGGCGGGATTGCCCTGCAGACACTGCTGGTCCAGGCCAACACGCGGTACGAGCCGCCCGGCGAGAAGCCGCCGCCGGTGTCGGTGAACATGCCCGCTGTCGCCCTCAGCCAGGCGCTGGCGCTGGACAGCGCGCTGCGCAAGGTGCCCGGGACGGAGTCGGTCACCCCGTCGATCACCATGCTGATGAAGAAGGTCGGCGGTAGTGAGGTGACCGCCCTGCACGTCGGCACCTGCGCGGACGTGCGGCAGCTGACCTCGATCGACCAGTGCCGCGACGGCGACGTGTTCGTCTCGGCCAAGCCCTATACCAGCGCGTTCGTCCCGGCCGCCGGCGAGCGGGTCTCGTTCTTCGCCGACGATCCGAGGCAACCGGTGTCCGTGGACTGGACGATGCCGGCCGAGGTCAAGGCGACGACGGCGCTCACCACGGACATGGGTCTCGTGTACGCCACGCCGGGCGCCCTCGCCGGCGTCACCGCGGCGGTGGCCGACGCGAACGCGTCCGTCCAGCCGAAGGCCAACGACGCCAACTACGTCGAGTACGTGCGCAACGCGCTGGAGCCGTTCGGCTGGAGTGCCAACGCGTTCACGCCGATCAACGCGATCTCCAGCACCTTCGAGCTGATCGCCCGGGTGCTGCTGATCGGCTCGGTGATCACCCTGCTGCTCGCGGCGGCGAGCCTGTTGGTGGTGGCGTTGGAGCAGATCCGCGAGCGGCGGCGGGCACTGGCCGTGTTGGCGGCCAACGGCGTTCGGCGGTCGGTGCTGGCCCGGTCGCTGCTGTGGCAGACGGCCGTGCCGATCGCCATGGCCGTGGCCGTCGCCCTGGTGGCGGGCCTGGTCCTGGGTGGCATGGTGCTGACGGTCTCGAACCAGCCGATCGTCTTCGACTGGGCCACCATCGCGCTGTTCGTGGCCACCGCGGTGATCGCGGTGCTGGCCAGCACGGTGTGCACGCTGCCGGCGCTGTGGCGGGCGGCCAACGCCGAGGGCCTGCGCGACGAGTGAGGGCCTGAAAGGGGGTCGGGAGACCCCCTTTCAGGCCTTGTGCACGGAGTCCTTGGCCAGGTGGTCCTGCACCCGGGCGTGCCGGAACTGGTAGCGCGCGCCGACCTGGCGCAGGATGCCCAGCTTGTGGGCGTCCTCAAGGAATTCCAGCAGCCGGTACGGCACCCGCCCGCGCATCGCCAGCCACGTCCGCGCGACCGTGAACCACCACCAGTTGCGGGACATCACGGCCAGCACGAACCCGAGCAGCGCGCCGGAACTGAAGCCCAGCCACACCATTCCGGTACGGCCGGCGCCGAACAGCAGCGCCGCCGCGGAGCCGACGCCGACCCCGAACACCAGGCAGACCAGGCCGACCAACGCCCGATCACGGGCCATGGTCGCCTCCGGGCTCGGCGGTCGGCTCAGCTCGACCGGGCTGCCGAGCGAGAATCGCAGCGCAGTCGCGATGGCCACGCTCAGCCCGGAGATCAGCCCCGTGTCGGCGCCGAACATCGCCCCGAACACCAGCCCCACGGCCGTGCCGGCGACCAGGCTCACCACCAGCATGCTGCGGGCCGCACCGAACCGCATCGACGCGGAAGCGTTGCGCCCCTTGGACGTCGCGTTGACCAGCGTCCCGACGCTGACCAGACACCCGGCGCTGGCCCCGGTCCACGAGGCCACGTCCAGCACGGTCAGCTTGTTCACCAGTGCCACCATCATGCCCACGCTCAACGCCGTGAGCAGACCCAGCGAGATGGCCCCGAGCACGGTCAGCCAGTACCGGTGCACCAGCCGCCGCAGCTCCCACCACGCCAGCTCCCGCTGCTGCATGCGCGCGGCCAGGAACTCCAGCCACAGCTTGGCCTGGTCCGGCGGCCAGTGGTCGGAGGTCATCGGCAGGTAATCGCTGTCCTCGTCGGCGAACAGCGTCGGCACGAGCTCGGCGAGCAGGAACTCCTCGATGGTCGTGCGATCGGGGAAACGGTTGGGGTCCAACAACTCCGTCGGGTTGGTGGCCACGTCGGCGTACTTGGTGCGGGTCAGCCACACCATCAGCGGGCTGCTCAACGCGGCGGCCAGCGGCCCGGCCGGGTCGTGCCGGAGCTGCATCAGCAGTGGTTCCCAGCGTGACGCCCCGACCCGACTCGAACTGCCGCGCAGCACCTCGGCCAGCGCGTCTTCGGTCACGGGGGCCAGCTCGACGACGTGCGCGTTGCGCAGCGGCCCGGTCTTGGCCACGGTCGACGTGTAGGCGCGGCGGCGAGACGTCAGCACGACCGGCGTGGCCGGCGGCATCGCGCGGTCGATGCCTTGCAGCGCCGAGATTCGCAGGTTGGCCGGCACCTCGTCGAACGCGTCCAGGATGGGCAGCACGCGGCGCTGCTCGATGAGCAGATCGGCGGCGTAGCTGCCGTACAGCTCGATGTTGCGCAGCGCCGGATAGTCGTCCCGCAGCCGCTGCGTCATCCACGTACGGAGATCGACCCGCGGATTCCAGGCCCCCAACGGAAGGACCAGCGGCAGCGGGTCGTTCAACGCGGCGTCTTCCAGCAGTCCCAACGCCAACAGCGTTGCCAGGGACGACTTTCCCGAGCCGGCCGGGCCCAGCACGACCAGCCGCCGGCCGGGCAGCCGCCGGTACCACGGCACGAGCTCCTCGACCGAGCCGGACAGCTCCGCCGGCTGGCACTTGGGATCGGCCAGCCCCGGCTCCACCGACGCCCATGTCACGTTCAGCTGACACGGCCGCAGCAGTTCCCGTCCCTCAGCCTCGGCCCGTAGCTGGGTCGTGGTGGCGGCGGCCAAAGCGCGGGTGGCCGCGGTCAGCTGGACGGCGGTGCTCGGCGCGGTCGCGCCGGTACGCCGCAGCCACGGGTCGAGCAGTCCGATCAACACGATGAACAGCACCACCACCGCGCCCAGCCAGGTGGTGGGGTTGACGCCGTCCTGGGTCCACACCAGGCCGACCGTCGCCAGCACGGCGATCAGCACACAGGCGACGACGACGGCACGCTGCCGGTAGATGGACACGCCTGCATCATGGCCGACCCGCTGTCACGGCGCGTCCGGAACCGGTGGCGCGTCGTCACTCCGCATGCCGAATCGTTAACGGATCTTGGCCACGTGGTCGATGCTGGCCAGGTCGTCCTCGTCGTCGGTGACGTCGGCGGCGAACCAGGCGTCCAGGATCTCGTCCAGCAGCGGCAGCGAGGTCGTCCGCAGGCTCAGCGCCAGCACGTTGGCGTCGTTCCAGCGGCGCGCGCCCTGCGCGGTGTACGCGTCGGTGCACAGCGCCGCCCGCACGCCGGCCACCTTGTTGGCCGCGATGGACGCCCCGGTGCCGGTCCAGCAGCACACCACACCCTGCTCGGCGCGGCCTTCGGCGACGTCACGGGCCGCGGCCTCGCTGGCCCGGGCCCAGTCGTTGGACTCGTCGTCGCTCAGCGCGCCGTGCACGAGCACGTCGTGGCCACGCTTGCGCAGCTCCTCGGCGATGTCGGCGCCGATCCCGTCGAGCATGTCCGCGGAAACCGAAATCTTCACCGCGCACACGCTACCGATTCGATCCGTCAGCGGACACGCACATGTCCTAGTCGAGCGGCCAGCGGTCCGGCGAATCCGGGCTGTCCAGCCAGAACTCCTGCCTGTCCGGCCCGACGGTCAGCCCGAACCGCTCCCGCGGCGGCCGTCCGAGCGTGTGCCATTCGGTGTGCGCGTCTTCGGCGATGTTCCACAGCCGGCGCGGGCCGCCCTGGGACACGCTGTGTCGGGAGTAGCGGGCCCACGAGCCGTCTGGATGGGCCAGCCACGTGTCGCCGTGCGTGTCGCGCCAAGCCACTACGTGCGGCAGCGACAGCCCGGCGAAGAACTCGAACCGTTCCGCCGGCCGCAGCAGCTGTGTCGCGGTCAGGTCGGTGAGCCGATCGACCGCCTGGCTGCCGCGCACTTGGTCGACGAGCTCGCTCACGCGCGGACCGCGATGGGCCCGCAGCGGCATGAAACGCCCGTCCTCGGGCAACACCCGGCCGATGGCACGGCCGTTCCCGTCCGGCGTGAGCTTGACCAGCCCGGCACCGATCTGCCGGTTCAGTGTCGTCACGATGTGCCCGCCGGGAGCGGTTTGTGCCAGCCACGCCAAGGGAATCGTCGACACCGAGCAGGTGCCGAGCACCCGGTCGTACGGGGCGTTCAGCGGGTACCCGAGAGCGCCGTCGGTGGCCACGCAGGTGGGGTGAAAGCCAACTGCCGCAAGGTGTTCCGCCGCGCGCACGGCGATGGCCGGGTCGACGTCGACAGTCGTGACAGCGGAATCGCCGAGCCGGTGGCACAGCAGGGCGGCGTTGTAGCCGGTGCCGGCGCCGATCTCCAGCACGGTGTCGCCGTCGCGAACATCCAGTGCCGCCAACATGATCGCCATGATCGCCGGCTCGCTGGAGGAGCAGGTCGGCGTGCCGCGCACCGGGCCGTCCACGGCCAGCCGGCGCAGCGACTCGTCCCCGTTCAGCTGGGTGATCGCGACCCGGTTGCGGTACACGGCCGGCAGCCAGGACTCGTCGGCCTCGGTGACCAGCCGCCAGGAGCCGTCTCGTTGCTGCTCGAACAGCCACGGCAGGAACGCGTGCCGCGGCACCGCCTCGAAGGCCGCCCGCCAGGCCGGATCCAGCAGCAGGCCGTCGGCGACCATCTCGTCCACCATGCGGCCGCGCCGCCGTTGCGCCTGGTTCTCCTGGTCCGCGCGCATGGTCTCCAGTGTGACAGCAAGCACGCCACTGGTGTTAGCACTGCGCTTGCAGGAGCTAGCACTCGGACGTAGTGTGGATGGCGGAAGGAGGCGGGATGGACAAGAAGAGCGTCGCCGATCAGGCCGTGGAAGCGGTCGCCGACCTGGGGCGAGACATCGGTGACTACATCCGCGAGCAGCGCAACAACGCGCAGATCTCGCTGCGGCAGCTGGCCAAGCTGGCCGGCGTGTCCAACCCGTACCTGAGCCAGATCGAACGGGGCCTGCGCAAGCCCAGCGCGGAGATCCTGCAGAACATAGCCAAGGGGCTGCGGATCTCGGCCGAGGCGCTGTACGTGCAGGCCGGAATCCTGGAGCAGCGGGTCGGCGGCGCGGTGGTGGACGCCGTGCTGGCCGACGCCGAGCTTACCGAGCGGCAGAAGCAGGTGCTGCTCGACGTCTACGAGACCTTCCGGCGGGAGAACGCCAGCAAGCGCCCCGCCGACGCAACCGAGGACACCGAGGAGTGATCCAGATGCCGACCCTTCCCACCACCGAGGACGTCCGCAAGGCGGGCGAGCAGGTTTCCGCCGCCGTCGTCGCGGTCCTGGAGCAGGCCAAGACCCCGTTGCTGGCCGCGCTCGGCGCCGGCGACTTGGCCGGCAAGGCCCTGACCGACGCGCTGACCAAGGCCCGCACCCAGGTCACCGAGGCCCGCGAGCTGCCCAAGCTGGACGGGGCCGAGCTGCGCAAGCTGGTCGACACCTACACCTCGGCCGCCGCCAACCTGTACAGCTACCTGGCCGAGCACGGCGAGGAGACGCTGGAGAAGCTGCGCGAGCAGCCGCAGGTCAAGGTCGTGCTGGAGCAGGTCGGCGACCTGCAGAGCCGGGCCGACGACGTGCTGGGCCAGCTCGCCCGCCGTACCCGCTCGACCGGCGAGAAGGTGGCCGAGGACATCGAGGACGCGGCCGAGGACCTGGCCGAGAAGGTCGTCGAGGTCGGTGGCGAGGCCGCCGCCGAGACCCGCAGCGTCACCCGCAAGGCCGCCAACAAGGCGTCCGCGCCGAAGAAGCCGGCCGCCAAGACCGAGACGCCGGCCGACGAGACCCCCGAGGCCTGAGCCGGACCGTGTGCCGGGGCCCAGCCGTGACGGCCGGGCCCCGGCATCGCCGTTTCCGACCGGCGGCTCCGGGACGTAGGGTGGGGCTGTGATGTACGGGCTCGACTACTGGACCCTGTTCGCGATCTGGTGCGCAGGCATGCCGGTTGGCGCCTTCGCCTTCCTGCATGCGCTGGTGCAGCGCGCGGACGCGTTCACGGTCGCGGAGCGGATGACCAAGCTGGCCTGGTCGCTGATCACCGGCGGCAGCCTGGCCGCGCTCTACCTGTTCGCGCCGTACGGCAGCACCTTCATCCTGTGGATGGCGGCGCTGGTCGCGGTGCTGGTGTACATCGTCGACGTGCGGCCGAAGCTGAACGAGGTGCAGCGCGGCGGCAATCGGTGGTGACCGGCTCGCTGCCGAGCGGCCTGCGCTGGCAGGGCCACGGCAGCGGCGCCCCGGTGACGCTGGTCGCCCCCGGTCTGGGCGCGACGCCGGGCGAAGCCCGGATACCCGCCTCCGGTTTGTCCGGAACCGGGGTTGTCGTCACTTTTCCTTCGCACGGGGACGCTGGTGACGCCTCCGTCGGCTATTGGACTTATCCCACGATCGGTGGGGATCTTGAACGCGTGGCCGACGAGGTCGACGCCACCCGTGCGGTTGGCGTGTCCATGGGGGCCGGTGGGCTCACCGAGCTGCTGACCCGACGGCCCGATCGTTTCGACCGCGTCGCCCTGCTGCTGCCGGCGGCGCTGGACAAGCCGCGGGCCACTCCGGCCATGTGGGCATTCGAGCAGCTTGCCGACGCCGTCGAGGCCGGTGATCGCGAAGCGCTGCGGGAACTCGTCGCCGCCGAGATGCCGGCCGGAATCGCTGTGGGAGAGCACGTTTCCAGCCGTGTGAATGCGTTGCTGCGGCTCGGTGATGCCTTGCGGCTGCTGCCCGAGCAGGTGCCGACCGATGATGCCTCGGCGCTGCAAGCCGTGACGGCCAAGGTGTTGGTCATCGGCGCGGTCGGCGATCCGCTGCATCCCGAGCAGGTCGCCCGTGACGTCGCGGCGGCGCTGCCCGACGGCCGGCTGGAGTTGATCGACTCGGCCGCGCCGCTGCTCACGCACCGGCGTGAGGTCCGGTCGATACTCGTCGACTTCTTCGCTGGCTAATGTGACCGCCATGGCGTGGAGCATTGCTGGCACCTTGCACGTGGAACCCGTCCTGACCCGTCCCGAGCTATTGGCCGAGCCGGTGCTCGCCGCGGTGCGGGCGATGGACGCCGCCGACATCGAGCGCATCGGCGTCACCGAGATCGACCCGACGCTGGCCGACACGGCCGCGTTCTGCGAGCACTACGGCTCGCCGCTGGAGGCATCGGCCAACTGCGTGGTCGTCGCCGGCAAGCGGGCCGGTGAGCTGCGCTATGCCGCCTGCATGATCTTGGCGACGACCCGGGCCGACGTGAACGGCGTGGTCAAGCGCCGCCTGGACGTGCGCAAGGCCTCGTTCGCGCCGATGGACGACGCCGTCGGCATCACCGGCATGGAGTACGGCGGCATCACGCCCGTCGGCCTGCCCGCCGACTGGCCGCTGCTGCTGGACGCCCGCGTCGCCGCCGCGCCCGAGCTGGTGATCGGCAGCGGCACCCGCGGCGGCAAGCTGCTCGTGCCCGGCGACCTGCTGGCCAAGCTGGCCGGCGCCGAGGTCATCGAGGGGCTGGCCGGCTAGAACACCACCGTGCGGTTGCCGTGCACCAGGACCCGGTCCTCCAGGTGCCAGCGCAGGCCCCTGGACAGCACGATCTTCTCGATGTCCCGGCCCTTGCGGACCATGTCCCGGTCCGAGTCGCTGTGGCTGACCCGGATCACGTCCTGCTCGATGATCGGGCCCGCGTCCAGCTCGGCCGTCACGTAGTGGCAGGTCGCGCCGACCAGCTTCACGCCGCGGGTGTGGGCCTGGTGGTACGGCCGCGCGCCGATGAAGGACGGCAGGAAGCTGTGGTGGATGTTCACCGCCCGGCCCGACCAGGCCATGCACAGCTCGTTCGGCAGCACCTGCATGAACCGGGCCAGCACGATCGCGTGCGGCTGGTGGCTGTCCACCAGCTGCCGCAGCTGGGCGAAGGAGGCCGACTTGGCCTCCGGGTCGCCCACCGGGAACGGCACGTGGTGGAACGGGATGCCGTGCGCCTCGGTGATGCCGGCCAGGTCACGGTGGTTGCCGATGACCGACGTGATCTCCACGTCCAGCTCGCCCGAGGACACCCGGCCCAGCAGGTCGTACAGGCAGTGGCCCTCCCGGGACACCAGGATCACCGCCCGCTTGCGTTCACCCGTGTCGGTGACGCGCCAGTCGGCCAGCGGGCCCAGCTCCCTGGCCACGCCGGCGAACCGGGCCGACAGCTCCCGCACGTCGAACGGCAGCGACGAGGCCAGCACCTCCTGCCGTGTGAAGAACCAGTTCGTGGTCGGATCCGTGTGGTAGGCGGCCTCCACGATCCAGCCGCCGAACTCGGCCACGAAGCCGGCGATCTTGGCGACGATGCCGGTGCGGTCGGGGCAGCCGAGGCTGATCACGTAGCGGCGTTCGGTGGAGGACACAGCCGAAGATTCTGACAGAGATCACCCGCCGGCGACGCTGACCGAAAACCACCGGGACGACCGGCCGCCGCCCCCAAGATCAAGGGACCGATCCTCGCGTTGAACGTCAGGAAGGGCCCCTTACTGACGTTCAACGGGCGGATTCCAGGGGTCGTTGCAACACTGGTGATCAACTGGTGTTGGCCAGGAGCATAGTCAGACGCTCGGCTGGGGTGTCCCAGCCGAGCGTTTTGCGTGGTCGGCCGTTGAGTTGGGCGGCGACCGCGGCCAGGTCGGCGGGGGTGTGGACGGACAGGTCGGTGCCTTTGGGGAAGTACTGGCGTAGCAGGCCGTTGGTGTTCTCGTTGGAGCCGCGTTGCCAGGGAGAGTGCGGGTCGCAGAAGTAGACCTGGATGCCGGTGGCCGCGCTGAACTCGTGGTGGCGGGCCATCTCCACGCCCTGGTCCCAGGTCAGCGACCGTGTGAGGTGGGCGGGTAGGGCGGTGATGGTGGTGATCAGGCCGTCGCGGACGGTCTCGGCGTCGTGGCGGCCGGGTAGGTGGACCAGCATCACGTAGCGGGTGCTGCGTTCGACCAGGGTGCCGATCGCGGAGGCGTTGCCCAGGCCCATGATCAGGTCGCCTTCCCAGTTCCCGGGGTAGGCGCGGTCTTCCACCTCGGCCGGGCGGTCGCTGATCATGACCATCGGTTCGGTGAACCGGGGGCGGCGTTGGTCGGGCCGGCGTCGGGGTGTGCGGGCGGTGCGTCCGGTGCGCAGGGCGCCGGTCAGCTCGCGGCGCAGCGCGCCGCGTGTTTGGACGTAGAGGGCCTGGTAGATGGTCTCGTGGGTCACGTGCAGCTCCGGCCGGTCGGGGTGGTCACGGCGTAGCCGACAGGCGATCTGCTCGGGGCTGTGCCGATCGTCGAGCATGCCCTGCACCAGATCGCGCAGTTCGGGGCGGGCGGCGATCTTGCCGGTTTTCGGGCGTGGTCGGCGGGCCTCGGCCCGGGCCTGGGCGGCGTGGGGCCGGTAGTCGCCGCTGGCGGGGTGGCGGTTGCGGGCCAGTTCCCGGCTGATCGTGGACGGGGTGCGTCCCAGTGCGGTCGCGATGGCCCGTACGCCGGTCCCGGCCCGGTGCAGGTCGGCGATCGCGATCCGTTCCTCGACGGACAGGAACCGGGACGAGATCGCCGGCCGCGCGGCCGGCAGACACGCGGGCGGGGCGGACGACTGGCTGGTCGTCCGCCCCGGGCTGGGTGCTCGTCCGTGCCGCCACCGGTGGCCGGTGCGGCGGTTGATCCCCACGATCCGACATGCTTCGGTCGTGCCCACGCCCTGCTTCACAAGATCAAGATAGTGCTGGCGTTCAGCGTGGAGTTTCTTACGGCCCTGTGGTGAGCGGTCTTTGCGGATCTCGAACACGGCAACCCCTGAACGGGTCAGGTGTTGCAACCACCACTAGAACCCAAGACGTCAGTAAGGGGCCCTTCCTGACAATCAGGCCGGTGCCACCGTGGACCACGGAATCGTGATTTCGCCGAGTCGCCAGCGCCGGCGGTCGTCCAGCACGGGCCAGCGCTTCGACACCAGCCGGCACGTCTCGACCCACCGGGCCCGAGGTCCGAACGGCGCGTACGGGGCGGCGGTGGCCCAGCAGTCGTCCAAAGCCGCCAGCAGCTCATGTACCCGCTCGCCGGGCACGTTGCGGTGAATCAGGGCCTTGGGCAGGCGTTCGGCGACATCCGAGGGAGTCTCGATGTCCGACGGCCTGCACGCGATGGTGAACGTCAACGGGCCGGTGGCGTCGAGCAGCACCCAGCAGCAGCGCCGACCGATCTCGTCGCACGTGCCCTCGACCAGCAGCCCACCGGGCGCGAGCCGGCCGCGGAGGCCGTCCCATGCCTGCAAGGCGTCGTCCTCGGAGTACTGCCGCAGCACGTTGAACGCCCGCACCAACGAAGGCCGCAGACCGGCGAGCTCGAAGCCGCCGCGCCGGAACGTCAGCAGCGGCGGATCGGCGGCGTCGGCAGCGGCATCGACCCGCTCCTGATCGAGCTCCAGCCCGACCATCCGCAGGTCAGGGCGCACAATCCGGAGCCGTGAGGCCATCTCGACGGTCGTCACGGGCGTTGCCCCGTAACCGAGGTCGACGACGAGCGCGCCAGGCCCGAGGGCATCTCTTACGGCGGTGCTGCCGACCATCCAGCGGTCGACGCGCCGCAGCCGGTTCGGGTTGGTGGTGCCGCGGGTCGGCAGCCCCAGCGCGCGGGCGCGGCCGGCGGCCAGCCGTGGTTGCTTGGCCATCAGCTCTGGTGCGCGTCCAGCCACTGCTCGGTGTGCTCGAACTCCTTGGTCAGCAGCTTGACGATCTGGCCGGACACGACCTCCTCGACCTTGCCGCCGACGAACGGGATGTTCACCGCCACCTCGCCGCGCATCTCCATGGTCGAGCCGGCGCCGTTGTCGGACAGCCGCATCGCGCCCCGGATGTGACCGGGGACACCCGGGATGCCGGCCTGCACCTTCCCCAGCCAGCCGCCGTCGCCGTTGCGGTCCCACTCCTCTGTGCGCTCGATCACCAGGTCGCCCTTGAGGAACGCCCGGACCGCCGACGGCAGCTCGCTCGACGGCACGCCGTGGCGCAGCCGCAGGCTCACTTTCTCCCCGTCGACCTGGTGCTCCAGCAGGGTGGCGTCGGTGCCGCCGAGCGTGCTCAAGCGGTCGCGCAGGTAGGTCGGGTCGACCAGGGCGGCATGGACCTCGTCGGCGGTCCAGCGGGTAGTCGCCCGGTGCTCAATGCGGCGTGCCATGTCGCGGAGGCTACCGTTGACGTCTGTGACCACCCCCTGTCCAGCACCGAAGTGCGCACGTCCGTACCGCTGAACCGGCACACGACGCTGCGGCTGGGCGGTCCGGCCGCCCGTTTCCTGCCGGCCACCAGCGCCGCCGACGTCGTCGACGCGGTGCGGGCCGCCGACCAGGCCGGCGAGCCGCTGCTGGTGCTGGGCGGCGGGTCCAACCTGGTGATCGCGGACGACGGCTTCGCCGGACTGGTCGTGCACATCGCGACCAAGGGGCGGTCCTTCGACCGGCTGGCCGACGGGCGGGTCGAGCTGACCATCGAGGCCGGCGAGGACTGGGACCGCACGGTCGCGTTCTCCGTGGAGCAGGGCCTCGGCGGGCTGGAGTGCCTGTCCGGCATCCCCGGCCAGGTCGGCGCGACGCCGGTGCAGAACGTCGGCGCGTACGGCGTGGAGATCGCCGACATGCTGACCTCGGTGGACCTGCTGGACCGTCGCAACGGCCGGGTGCACCAGGTGCAGGCCGAGGACCTGGGACTGACCTACCGGTCCAGCGTGCTCAAGGGCACCGACTCCGCCGTGGTGCTGCGGGCCCGGTTCGCGTTGCAGGACGGTGGCCAGTCGGCCCCGATCCGGTACGCCGAGCTGGCCCGCGTCCTGGGCGTCGAGCTGGGCGCGCGGGTGCCGGTGGCCGACGCCCGCGCGGCGGTGCTGGAGCTGCGCCGGGGCAAGGGCATGGTGCTGGAGGTGGACGACCACGACACGTGGAGCGCGGGGTCGTTCTTCACCAACCCGATCGTCGAGAACGCCGAGCTGCCGGCCGTGCTGGCCAAGATCATCGAGCGGGTCGGTCCCGATGCGACGGTGCCGCAGTACCCGGGCGGTCCGGAGCGGACCAAGCTTTCGGCGGCGTGGCTGATCGAGCGGGCTGGTTTCGGCAAGGGACATGCCGCTGCCGACGGCCGGGTGTCGTTGTCCGGCAAGCACACGCTGGCCCTGACCAACCGTGGCGACGCGTCGACGGCGGACCTGTTGGAGCTGGCCCGCGAGGTGCGGGACGGCGTGCTGACGGCCTTCGGGGTGCGGTTGCAGGCCGAGCCCGTGATGGTCGGCTGCCGGCTCTGACCAGGAACAACCCGTTCGGCCGCCGCTGAAAGGGTGACAGTGAGTCATATGACACTCACCCCGCGTGTTTTCATGTCTTGAGGGGAACATGCTGGGGAGGAGGTCGCCATGACCACCGCCGACGAGTTGGTGCGGGCCGGGATCCGGCCGGTCAAGCGACGTGTCGAGGTCGGCCTGCTGTCCCGGCGGGGCGTGGTCGGCGTCGACATCGGTGAGAAGGTGACCGCCGGCCGCCGGACCGGGCAGGTCGGCATCGTGGTCTACGTGCGGCGCAAACTACCGGCCGCCCGACTGCTGGCTTCGGACCTGGTGCCGTCCGAGATCGAGGGCATCGCGACGGACGTCGTCGCCGACGATGTCGTGCTGCACCGGGCTTTGCTGGATGCGGAGTTCCCGCCGGCTCGTGGTGCGGAGCGACATCGTCAAGTGCTCGGCGGCATCAGCCTCGGTCCCTGGCGGACGGTCCTGCTCTCGCCGCCGGATGCGCCGCGCCCCGGCGAATACGCGATTGTCGGCACCTTGGGCGTGCTTGCCACCGCCCGCACACGCCGCCCCAATGTCACATGCGCGTCATACTTGCCTCTATCCGGCACCTCCGGACCGCATGTGACACAAATTATGGGGCTGACGACGTTTCATGCCGCGTGCGTGGACGACAACTGGGCGGTCGGCGACGAGATGGTGCATCCGTCCCGTGTGGACGGTGGCACTCGCGCCGGCGATGTTGTCGGGACCCTCTGCCGCGCGGCGCTTTCCGGCTCCGTCGACGGTGCGGCGGTGTTGCTCGCGCCGGGCCGTTCGTACCGTCCATCCATTGTGGACATAGGGCCGGTGATCGGAACCGCCGCCGCGGCAAGGGGAACCGTGGTCCGCAAACGTGGTCGTACCACCGGGTTGACGACCGGTCGTATCGCCTCGGTCGACGCCACCGTGCTGATGGACTACCGCGACGGCCTCGGCGTTCGGGTCCTGCGCGACCAGATCCGTATCGAGGCCGTCGGCGGCATCATCGGCGACTACGGGGATTCCGGCTCCGCCGTGGTCGACCCGGACAACCGGGTCGTCGGCCTCTACGTGGCCGGCAACAGCTCGGGCACGGTCGCTTTCGCCAGCCCCATCGGGAAAGTCCTCGACGAGCTGGACGTCGACCTGATCACCGACTAGTCCCGGTGGGCCCGCGTCGCCGACGCCTGCGCCCGCGGCTTCAGGACGATCTGGTCCAGGTTCACGTGCGGCGGCCTGGTCACCGCGAAGGCGATGACGTCGGCAACGTCGTCGGCCACCAGTGGCGTCAGGCCCTGGTAAACGCCGGCCGCGCGGTCCGCGTCGCCGTCGAAGCGCACGACCGAGAACTCCGTCTCCACCATGCCCGGCAGGATTTCGGTGAACCGGACCGGCTGGCCCAGTTCCTCGCCGCGCAGCGTGCGGTGCAGCGCCGACTGCGCGTGCTTGGCCGCGGTGTAGCCGGCGCCGCCGTCGTAGATCTCCTGCGCGGCGATGGACGTGACCGTGACGACGTGGCCGTTGCCCGAGGCGATCAGCTTCGGCAGCAGCGCCTTGGTCAGCCGCAGCGTGCCGATGACGTTGGTCTCCCACATCCGGCGCCAGTTGTCCTCGTCGGCCGCGTCCACGCGTTCCAGGCCGAACGCCCCGCCCGCGTTGTTCACCAGGACGTTGGCCGACGCGATCTGGTCGGTGAACGCCTTCACCGACTCGGTGTCGGTGACGTCCAGCGCCAGCGGCGTGCCGTCGACCTCGGCGGCGATCGCCTTGATCCGGTCGAAGCGGCGCGCGCCGAGCACGACGTGGAAGCCCTCGGCGGCCAGTCGGCGGGCGGTGGCCTCGCCGATGCCCGAGCTGGCTCCGGTGACGACTGCGATGGGGGCTTGAGTGCTCACGTCCCCGATCCTCTCGCCTGCTCCCGCGTGCCCGCCACCGATGGCTGGTGAGCAACCTCACAGGCGGTTTCCGGTACCGATTCACGGGGTCGGACGTCGTCCAGGTGGGGAGCAACGTAGGAGGCGATGGTGGGAGCGGTCCGAGCGGGGTTGGTGGTCGCGGCGGCGTTGGTGGTGGCCGGCTGTTCCGGCGGTGGCGGCTTGTCGATCTCCGCCACGCCGCCGGCCCCGGCGGCCAAGCTGGCCGCCGCCCCGGCCAACGGGGCCAAGGACGTCACCGTCAACACGCCGGTCACGCTCACCGCCGACGGCGGCACGATCAAGGACGTCAAGCTGGTCGACGCCACCGGCAAGGCCGTCGAAGGCAAGCCGGCGGCCGACGGCAAGACCTGGACCAACACCGGGAAGCTCGACTTCGGGCAGACCTACACCTACGACGGCAATGCCGTGAACGCCGACGGCAAGGCCACGCCGCTGCACGGCAGCTTCACCACCGTCGCGCCGGGAAACCTGGTGCGCGGCTCGTTCGACCTCAACGACGGCGCCACCGTCGGCGTCGCCGCGCCGATCATCGTGAACTTCGCCGGGCACGTCGACGAGAAGGCCAGGGCCGCCGTGGAGAAGGCCCTGACCGTGCACTCCGACCAGCCCAACACCGGCGCGTGGGGCTGGCTGCCGGACGGTCCCGGCGGCTCCCGCGTGCACTACCGGACCAAGGAGTACTGGAAGGCCGGCAGCAAGATCAACGTGGCCGCCAACCTGTACGGCGTGCCTCTCGGCAACAACAACTACGGCAAGTCCGATGTGACGCTGGACTTCACCGTCGGCCGGTCGCAGATCGTGCGGGCCGACGTGAACTCGCACCAGATGACCGTGATCCGGGACGGCGCCACCGTGGCGACCTACCAGGCCAGCATGGGCTCCGGCGCCAGCCAGGACCGGGTGACCCGCTCCGGCACGCACATCGTGACCGAGAAGTGGCAGGACAAGGACATGTCCAACCCGCCGTACTACGAGCACGCGCACGAGCGCTGGGCGGTGCGGATCTCCAACAACGGCGAGTTCATCCACGCCAACCCCAACACCGTGGGTGAGCAAGGCAACAGCAATGTCACCCACGGCTGCATCAACCTGTCCACCGAGGACGCCCAGGCCTACTTCGGCACCGCCATCTTCGGCGATCCCGTCGAGGTCACGGGGTCCGACGTGGCCCTGTCGGCCGCCGACGGCGACCTCTACGACTGGGCCATGAGCTGGGAGGCGTGGCAGGGCCTGTCGGCCCAGCGTTGACCGTTCGGGAAGAACCGGGCGTACTCCGGACGTTGCAGACGTTGTGAGGGTGACGGCTGCGGACGGGACGGAGCTCGCCTGCCACGTGTCCGGTCCGGTGGACGCACCAGCAGTGGTGCTGGTCCACGGCTGGTCGGCGGCGGCGAGCAGCTGGGGCGATGTCGGCTCCGGGTCGTTGCGAACGTTTGCTGTTGATCTCCGTGGGCACGGGGAGTCGGACCGGCCTTCCTCGGGCTACCAGGACTCGGCCGTGTGGGCCGGTGATATCGCCGCCGTGCTGGACGCTGTCGATCGGCCGGCCGTGCTGGTCGGCTGGTCCTACGGCGGCCTGGTCATCACCGACTACCTGCGCACCTTCGGCACGTCCCGGGTCGCCGGCATCGTGCTGGTCGGTGGCATCACCGAGATCGGGCGCGGGCGCCCCGGCGGCCACGTCGGACCGGCCATGCGCGCCGCCCTACCGGCCGCGCTGTCCGACGACGCCGACATCGCCGTGCCCGCCCTGCTGGAGCTCACCCGCCGCATGACCGCTGTTCCGCTGGCCGGCGCGGCCCTGCAGGCCGCTTTGGCCGTACCTCTGAGCGTGCCCCCGTTCGTGCGGGCCGCCCTGTTCCAGCGTGACGTCTCCAGCGAGGACCTGCTGCGTTCGCTGGACGTCCCCGTTCTGCTCGTCCACGGTGCCGACGACGCCGTCGTGGATCCGCGTGCAACCGAGTACGCCGCCGCCCTCATCTCGGACTCCACGACCCGGATCTACCCCGGTGTCGGGCACATGCCGTTCGCGGAACGTGCCGAGCAGTTCCGGGCCGACCTGGCCGCGTTCGTGGCCTCGACGAAGGCAGGATCCCTGACGTGACTTCCCAGCGACCCCTGCGCCGGGTGGCCGTGCTCTCCGTGCACACCTCGCCGCTGGAACAGCCCGGCACCGGCGACGCCGGCGGCATGAACGTCTACATCGCCCAGACCGCGCGGCGGATGGCCGAGCGGGGCATCGAGGTCGAGGTCTTCACCCGCGCCACCTCCTCCGACCTGCCGCCGGTGGCCTCGCTGGCCCCCGGCGTCACCGTCCGGCACATCGTCGCCGGCCCGTTCGAGGGGCTGGCCAAGGACGAGCTGCCCGGGCAGCTGTGCGCCTTCACCGCCGGCGTGCTGCGGGCCGAGGCCCGGCACGAGCCCGGCTACTACGACGTCGTGCACTCCCACTACTGGCTGTCCGGGCAGGTCGGCTGGCTCGCGCGGGAGCGCTGGGGCGTGCCTCTGGTGCACACCGCGCACACCCTGGCCAAGGTCAAGAACGCCGCGCTGGCCGTCGGCGACACCCCCGAGCCGCGGATGCGGGTCATCGGGGAGGAGCAGGTCGTTGCCGAGGCCGACCGCCTGGTCGCCAACACCGACGTCGAGGCCGGCGAGCTCGAGTCCTTGTACGAGGCCGAGCCGTCCAAGGTGCTCACCGTGCCGCCGGGCGTCGACCTGGGGCGGTTCATCCCCGGCAGCCAGGCCGCCGCGCGGGTGGCCCTCGACCTGCCGCTGGACGCCGTCGTGCTGACCTTCGTCGGTCGCATTCAGCCCCTGAAGGCCCCTGACGTGCTGCTTCGGGCCGCCGCCGCGATGCTCGTCAACGATCCTTCGTTGCGTTCGCGTTTGGTGGTTCTGGTGGTCGGCGGCCCTTCCGGTTCCGGCCTCGAACAGCCCAAGGCCTTGCAGGAGCTGGCCGTCGAGCTCGGCATCCTCGACGTCGTCCGGTTCATGCCGCCGCAGCAGGGCGAGTCGTTGGCCCAGGTCTACCGGGCTTCCGATGTCGTCGCCGTGCCCAGTCACAACGAGTCCTTCGGCCTGGTGGCCCTTGAGGCTCAGGCCTGCGGCACCCCTGTTGTCGCCGCCGCCGTCGGCGGTCTGCCGATCGCCGTCGTGGACGGCGTCACCGGCCGTCTCGTCGGCTCCCATGATCCGTTGGACTGGGCCCGCGTCCTCGGCGACGTCGCCCTGCACCCCTCCTTACGTGAGGACTTCGCTTCTTCCGCCGTCGGCCACGCCCGTCGATTCTCGTGGGATCGGACGACTGACGCCCTCCTGGCCGGGTACGCCCATGCTCGGCGTGATTTCCTTTCGGAGGTGCGAGGACGGGAGGTGACGGTGTGACCGCCACACTGGACGAGCTGGACGGTGTGATCGCCGGTGCGCTGCGGGACAGCGGCATCTCCTACGACCGGCGAGGCCCTGGGCGCTACTTCTTGTCGTTGCCCGGCACCAAGAAGCTCCAGACCAACTGCTGGCTGATCGTCACCGACCACGCCCTGCTCGTCGAGGCCTTCGTCTGCCGCAAACCCGACGAGGCCTTCGAGGACGTCTACCGGTTCCTGTTGCGCCGCAACGCCCGTCTCTACGGCGTGCACTACACGCTCGACGACCGTGGCGACATCTACCTCGTCGGCCGCATCGGCCTGCACGCCGTCACCCCCGACGAGCTCGACCGTCTCCTCGGCCAGGTCCTCGAAGCCGCCGACGGCGACTTCAACCCGTTGCTGGAGATCGGCTTCGCCGGCGCCATCCGGCGGGAGTGGGACTGGCGGGTCTCCCGCGGCGAGTCCCTGGCCAACCTCAGCGCCTTCCAGCACCTCGTCGGCTCCGCCGGCACGGAACCGGCCGTCGCCGACGAATCCTGAATTTTCCTCCGTGGTGTTGTCGAGAACGGCGTAGCGGCTTCGTCCCAGGGGCAGACGCACCACGAACCGAAAGGACAGCCGCCATGGCCATCGCCGAGGACCTCGACCGCGCCACCGACTCGCAGTGGGACTGGGTCGCCGAGCACGCCCGTACGTACATCGCCTCCGGCGGCACCGAAGGCCACGAGCGGGACGGCCTGCACACCCTCGTGCTCGCCACCACGGGCCGCCGGACCGGCACGCCCCGCCGCACCTGCTTGATCTACGGCACCTCGGGGGACGAGTACGTCGTCGTCGCCTCGAAGGGCGGCGCCGACGAGGACCCGTCCTGGTTCGTGAACCTCGTGGCCGATCCCAGCGTCGGGGTGCAGGTCGGCACCCGCCGGTTCACCGGCCGTGCCCGCGTCGCGTCTCCGGCCGAGCGGGCCGCGCTGTGGCCCCAGATGGCCGGCATCTTCCCGCTCTACGACGAGTACGCGCGGAAGACCGAACGGGAGATCCCGATCGTCCTGCTCAGCCCGGTCGACGGCGAGTCCTGATCGTGACGTTCTGACCGCAACCTCCCGCCCGCTCGGCTTCGTCCTCCGGTCGAATCCGAGAAGGGGAGGCGCAGGATGTCCCGCACCCGAAGAACACTGGCTCTGGTTGCCGTCGCGAGCGCCGCTCTGCTCGCCGGTTGCTCGTCCGGCGCGAGCAGCGGCAGCAATTCCGCCGATGTCGCCGCCGTCGCCCCGCCCGGCGGCTCGGGCAGCGGCAAGGCCCTCGCCGGCGACTCCGCCAAGGCCCCGCAGGCCACCGGGGCCAACTCCAGCGGGGCCAACTCCACCGCGCTGCCCGCCGCCAACGGCCGGCAGATCGTGCGCACCGCGTCGATCAGCATCAAGGCCGAGAAGGTCGGGGACGCCGTCACCAGCATCCGGCGGGCCGCCACCGACGTCGGCGGCTACTCCAGCGACGAGAACTCCGGTGGCGACCACGGCACCCTTACGCTGAAGGTGCCGGCCGACAAGCTGGAGTCCGTGCTCGACAAGATCGGCTCGTTCGGCACCACCACCGCGCGCAGCGAGCACGCCGAGGACGTCACCGATCAGATGGTCGACGTGACCAGCCGGTTGGCTACGCAGCGTGCCAGCGTCGACCGCGTTCGGGCGTTGATGGACAAGGCGACGTCACTGAGCGACATCACCCAGCTCGAGAGCGAGCTGACCAAGCGCGAGGCCGATCTGGAGTCCCTCGAGCAGCGCCACGACGCGCTGACCGCCCAGGTCGCCATGTCCACCGTGAGCGTCGAGGTGAACCGCACCGACGCGCCCCCGCCGCCACCCGCCGACCAGGCCAGCTTCCTCAGCGCATTGGGCGGTGGTTGGCAGGCGTTGCTCGCCACCCTCAACGGCATCGGCGTCGGTCTCGGCGCCCTGTTGCCGTTCCTGCTGGTCATCGGCATTCCCGCCGGCGGCGTGTACTACTACCTGCGGCGGCGCAAGGCTCGCACCGTGAGCTGAACATGAACCGTGGGACGGTCCCGGGTCGAAGGGGAGTCGAGGCCCCGGGCCGTCCCACGTCAATTCACCCGCCGCGGCGGCGGTCCTGGGCGAGGGGGTGCCGCAGGGGGCCGTAGCGGGTCGGCGGTTCGACGGGGGGACGAACCGCGCCGCACTCGCCGGATCGGGGAGTGTGTGAGAGCCGATCCGGTGGGCCAGGACAACTTCGCAGACCGATAATGCCCACCACAAGTAGATTCGCTACTCCATCAGTGTGAATCACGATGGTGTGTCGTAACGACGGTGCTTGCCGGAACAACATCAGGGTCGACTCGCGTGTGGGCTCGCTCACCACCCCTACGTCGTGGCAGGGTCCACAGGGTCGCAGGTGTCGAAGCGAGCAAGGCAGGGTCGCCATGGTCTTTCGCAGTTCCTACCCCGATGTCGACATCCCCACTCAGCCGGTGCACGAGCTGATCTTCCGGGGGCTGTCCGAGAAGGCCGACCGACCCGCGTTGATCGACGGCATCAGCGGCCTCACCGTCACCTACGGCGAGTTCGCCGCCGCCGTCGACCGCCTGGCCGCCGCGTTGGCCGAGCGGGGGTTCGTCAAGGGCGACGTCATCGGCGTCTTCGCGCCCAACACGCCCGCGTACGCCATCACCTTGCACGGCATCCTGCGGGCCGGCGCCGTGGCCACCACCGCCAACGCGCTCTACACCGCCGAGGAGGTCGCCGGGCAGCTCACCGACGCCGGGGCCAAGGCGCTGTTCACCGTCTCCGCGTTCCTCGACCGGGCCGACGCCGCCGCCAAGCTCGCCGGCATCACCGACGTCTTCGTGCTCGACAAGGCCGATGGGCACACCAGCCTGTCCGACCTGTTGGCCTGCACCGCCCCCGCGCCGTCGATCTCCTTCGACACCGCCGAGGACCTCGCCGTGCTGCCGTACTCCTCGGGCACCACCGGCCGGGCCAAGGGCGTCATGCTCACGCACCGGGCGCTCGTCGCCAACATCGTGCAGACCGACGCGATGATGGACACCACCAACATCGAGCGGGTCCTTGCCGTGCTGCCGTTCTTCCACATCTACGGCATGCAGGTCACCCTCAACCACGCGTTGGCCATCGGGGCCACCGTCGTCACCATGCCCAAGTTCGACCTGCCCGAGTTCCTCCGGGTGATCGCCGAGTATCGGACCGACCGGGTCTACATCGCCCCTCCCGTCGCCGTGGCGTTGGCCAAGCACCCCATCGTCGACTCCTACGACCTGTCGGCGTTGAAGGTCCTCTTCTCCGGCGCCGCCCCCTTGACGAGGAGCTCGCCGAGGCCGTGCACAAGCGTCTCGGCTGCAAGATCAAGCAGGGCTACGGCATGACCGAGATGGCGCCGGTCAGCCACACCATCCCCGACAGCCGTGACGACATCGCCATCGGGACGGTCGGTCTCATCGTCCCCAACATGGTCAACAAGGTCGTCGACCTCGCCACCGGCGAGGAACTCGGCGTCGGCGAGCGTGGTGAGCTGTGGTGCAAGGGGCCCAACCTCATGACCGGCTACCTCAACAATCCCGAGGCCACCGCCGCCACCCTCGACTCCGACGGCTTCCTGCACACCGGTGATGTTGCCGTCATCGACGAGAACGGCATCGTCAGCATCGTCGACCGGGTCAAGGAACTCATCAAGTACAAGGGCTACCAGGTTCCTCCCGCCGAGCTCGAGGCCTTGCTGCTCACCCACCCCGCCATCGCCGACGCCGCCGTCATCGGCGTGCACGACGCCGAGGGCGAGGAGGTCCCCAAGGCCTTCGTCGTTCCCCAGGCCGCCGCCACCCTCACCGCCGACGAGGTCATGACCTTCGTCGCCGAGCGCGTCGCCCCCCACAAGAAGATCCGCGTCGTCGAGTTCCTCGACGCCATCCCCAAGTCCGCCTCCGGCAAGATCCTCCGCAAGGACCTCCGCGCCCGGGAGGCTGCGCGGTAGTCACCTCCGTCGCACAGCCCCCGGCCTCCCCGCCGGGGGCTGTTTCGTGCGTGTGAGCTGCACAGATCTTGTGCAGCCCAATGGGATTGATAGTTTTCCCCCGCCCCCCGCCCCCCGCCCCCCGCCCCCCGCCCCCGCCCCCCGCCCCCGCGACTAGCCCCCCGCGACTAGCCCCCCGCGACTAGCGGCCACGGGGGCGTGGGTACGCCGCGCGGCGGCGCGCACCTTCTCTACCGGTAGCGCCAAGCCGGCACGATCGCCGGGGCGCGGACTCCGCAGCTGCTTCCGGCGATCGCCTGCCGCGCCCATGGACAGCTCAACGCCTTGACGGCGTCGACCAACCAACAGGCTTGCCCCTCAACGGTCGTGCGTCTGCCAGGGTGGCGAGCGGATTGGTTGACGCCTATGCCTCCAGCCAGGCGTCGCCTACACATGCTTCCTCGTACTCCCACCAACCGTCGGCTTTGCCCTGGCGGAGGAGGCCCTTGATAGCTGCCAGGTCGGCGTCTCCCGGCACATTCAAAGCGACCAGAGGCAGCTCGGCGCTGAATCCCTCGGCGTGGAGGCCGAAGGGTGCGAACCGTTGACGTACAGCCTTGACGCTGGGGCCCAATGGTCCGGTCGGGACCGGCAGAATCCGGATCGTGCAGTTGCCGGACCACTCGACTCGCTCGACAACCCAGCGGAGGCCGTCATCGTCAACGGTGAACCGTACAAGGTCACCCTCAGCAGCTCCGGTGACCAGGAACGGGATGTTGTCCACCCGCACGCGGTCCGGTCCTACCTGCGTTGCCCACACGCCCTCCTGGTCGTATGGCAGCCAACCTTCGCGCGGGGCGAACCGGTACCAGACCTTGATCCGTGGCTGCTCTGGCGCGTCAGTTGCTTCTGCCGGAGGCTCGGGTGTCGTCATGGACGACATGATGAGCGCGGCGGAACGCCGGAGCCTACGCAGCGCGAAGATCCAGGCATCGAACCTGGTCACCCGGGCTACTGCATTGCGAATCGAAGTTACTCCGCAAGGACCTCCGCGCCCGGGAGGCAAGCCGGTAGTACGTCTCTCGTCCGCAGCCGCCCTCGGTCCAGCACCGAGGGCGGCTGTCTGCCAACACGATCTCGTCGTCGACGGCGGGACGGGCCGCCTGAGCGGCGTCCGTCCCGCCGGTGGGTCACGGCGTCTGGCCGGCCTTCTCCACGAGCCCGGTAGCGAGCACGGCCTCGGAGTCCGTACGGCCGTCGTGGACATCAGTGGCCCGGCCCATGACCTGGTAGGTGGTCCGGTCGAAGATCAGAATGGTGCGGTCACCGGAGTTGTTGACCGAATGCGCGACACCGATCCCGTGCCGGCCGGCGGCGTCTGTCGTGTCGTTGACGTACTCCACGCCGGGAACGGTCGCGGCGACCCGGTAGAGCGCGGCCTTCAACGCGGGTGGCGCGGCGCTCTCCACAAGGCCCCCGATCATCTGGAACGCCCACTGGTCGACGGTGTAGAGCTGCCGACCGTTCGGCCCGAACTGGTCAATCGCTTTCTGCGCCTGCGCGTAGATCTCCTTGCGCAGCGCGGTGGGATCCGTCGGCAGGGTGGTCAGGTAACGATAGGTCGGATGACTCAGCGAGGGCGGAGACTTGGCATCGATGATGCCGGGCTTGAACTCGGTGATCTTGCCGTCGCGATCTTCGCGGACCAGGCCCTCCGTGCCGTCGACCTTCTCCCAGGTCTGCATGCGGAGGGTGTGGGTGCGGACGTCGTGGAAGACGCTCACAGTGCTGGTGTAGGCCCAGTCGCCCTTGCCGGCGGGAGTGTTGGCCGCGGCGTTCGCCGCGTTGGCGAGCAGCACGATCGCCGGTGGCCCATCCGGATGTGCCGCAGTGCCGGGACCGGACGGAAACGCCCCGCTTGGCGCCTGGTGGCCACCGGGCAGGGCGATCACCAAACCGACCGCGGTGATCACCGCCAGCACGGCGGCGCCGATCGCCAGGCGTGGCATCGCCCAACGCCGCGTCGCGATACGCGCTGCGGGATTGGCGGCGTGGTTCAGCAGCGCGATCCGGTGCTTGGCCAGCGCCACCGGATCGGGGTTCTCGTCCGACGGGCGCAGCCGGGAAAGCAGGTCGAGTTCATCCATGTCAGCGGTCCTCCTTGGGAAGCGCGCGACGCAGCTTCGTGCGGGCGCGATGCAGGCGAGAGCGGACTGTGCCGATCGGAATGTCCAGCGCCAGCGCGATCTCTTCGTAGGAAAGGCCCTCCCACGCGACGAGCAGCACGATGTCGCGCTCGGCCGCGGGCAGCTTCGCGAGCGCGCTGCCCAGGGGCTGGGCCGCTGCGGCCACCCGGTCGGTGACCAGCTCGTCGTGGCTCTGCAGCGCGGTCTCGGCCGTGGACTTGGCCAGCGCCCGGTGCTGTCGCACCTCGGTTCTGGTGTGTCTGTGCAGCAAATTCGTGGCGATGCCGTACAGCCACGGCAACGCGCTGGGCTGGCTGAGATCGAAGCGCCGCCGCTGGTCGAACGCCACCAGCATGGTCTGGCCGGTGAGATCGTCGGCGAGCTGGCCGCCGACCCGGCGGGCCAGGAAGCGGTACACGGCCACGGCGTGTCGGTCGAAGATGACCGCGAAGGCGTCCGCGTCCGCCCAGGACCGTTCGAAGACAGCGGCGTCGGTCGCCTCGTCGGCCTCGGTGGCCGGTCGTGCCGGCAGTGCTGTCATCCGGAACCTCGCATCGGTTCTCCCTCTCGGTGATGGGCTCTGTCTGTCTTTGCCCGATGCCCGAGATCGAGTTCCCGGGAATTTCCAGGCCAGATACTGGCGCACGAACGCCACACGCGGGCCCGTCCGAAAGAATCTGCCGGAGGTTGTCGAATCCGGGTCGGCTCGTTCGTCGTTTGAGTGAGACAGTGCCCGTCACGACCACAGGAGGCCGACCGATGTCGCACTCACGGGCCAAGGTGCACCGCATGTTCGAGCTCCTCGAGCCGATCGCGGCCGTCACGTACTCCGAGGCGACGAACGAGCCGTTCATGGCGCTTGGCATGCGGAACTTCTGGGACGGGTACTTCGCCGGCCGGGCGGCGCCGCTGGGGCTGGTGCCGGCAGAGGTGGTGCACGCGGTGTTCTACAACTTCGCGGACGGCGAGGTGGCGCGGCACATCCCCTGGGTGTGGGGGAAGATCACGCCGCAGGAGGCGATCGCCGTGCGGGAGCGGGGAAGCGTCACGGCGCTGCGGGGCAGGATCGGGGAGCTCGCGGACTCCGATGGTCTGGGACGTGCCGGTGACCTCGCCACCCTGGCAGCGGTCAGCGCGCCGACCGAGGGCCGAGCCTTGTACGCCGGACTGCGCGCGCTCGACGTGCCTGAGGAACCGGTGGCCAAGCTGTGGCACGCGGCGACGCTGCTGCGGGAGCACCGCGGAGACGGCCACAATGCCGCACTCCTCGCCCACGGCATCGGCGGCACCGAGGCCCACGTCCTGCTCGCCTGCTCCCTCGGCATGAAGCCGGAGAAGTTCGGCCGCATCCACCACCTGCCGAAGGCGCAGCTAGCCGCCGTAGTTGACGGCTTGCGCGCCCGCGGTCTCGTGAACGACGCCGGCGGGTTCACCGACGCCGGCCGGGACATCAAGGAACGGATCGAGGCTCTCACCGACGACCTCGCGGCCCCGGCGTACGACGTGCTCAACGCGGACGAGCTCGACGAGCTGATTGCGGGACTCGAGCCGATCGCCGCCGCGGTCCAAGCCGCGGACGACTGAGCGGGATCGCGTGCCTGACGGTCAGCTGTCAATGCTGTGGCGGCAGCAGTGGCCCCACTGCCCGCCGCCGGCCGCACCACCCGACGCCGACTACGCCGTCAACACGGTGATGATCACCAGTCCGTCCTTCGACCGGATCCACCACCCGTACGACGGCGGCGCCGATGTGCTGTTGCCGACCTCGGATGAGCGCGATGCCTTGGAGCGCCGGCATTCCGACTGGCTCTCTAGCCATCCGCAAGGCCTCTGATCCTGGGCGGGAACCTATTCGGCGGTGGCGAGGATGTCGGCCAAGGAGGAGACGGCGGTGTCGGCGTCGGGGCCCTCGGCGGAGATCGTGACGGTGGAGCCGGCGGTGGCGCCGAGGCTCATCACCGACAGGACGCCGGTGGGGTTGATGGCGCGGCCGGCGTGCTCGATGCGGATGGTGCTGGTGAAACGGGCGGCGGCCTGGGCGATCCTGCCGGCGGGGCGGGCGTGCAGGTTGGCGGGCAAGGTGACGGTGGTCTGGGCGTGGGTGTCAGAACTTGCGGACATCGCGGGCCTCCTCGGCGGCGGAAATGACGGCATGAAGGTCACCGCCGGCGGCGGCGGTGACGGCGGCGGCGACAGCGCCCTCGACGAAGGGGGCGTCGATGATGGCGACGTCGGCGCGAGGATGGTCCTCGAGCACGGTCCGCGTGGTGAGCACGGAGCTGCCCAAGTCGGGCAACACCGCCACACCGGCACCCTGGTCGGCCTTGTCGATGGCCTCGGCGACGAGGTCGTAGCTGGTTCCGATCCCGCCGTCGGCGCTACCGCCTGCAGCCACCACCGGGACGGCGGCCGAGCCGATCTGCGCCAGCAGCTCACGCAGCCCGGCGGCGAGCCCGGCGCTGTGTGAAACGAGTACGATCCCCACTGGTCCGTTCATGAACACGGATGCTAGATATCGGAACGCTGTTCAGCAATACCGAATCGGGGTGCAGGATGTTGGTTCAGTCGGTACGCCGGGCGTCGGCCATTCTCCGGACGCTGGCGCACGGCGGCCCCCGGTTGGGTGTGACGGAGCTGGCCGAGCAGGTCGGGGCGGCCAAGCCGACGGTGCACGCGCTGCTGCGGACGCTGGAAGCCGAGGGCCTGGTCGAGCAGGACAGCGAGACCGGCAAGTACCGGCTCGGCGCCGGCCTGCTCATGCTGGGCAACGCCTACCTGGACACCCACGAACTGCGGGCCCGGGCCCTGACCTGGGCCGATTCGCTGGCCAAGCGCAGCGCCGAGGCGGTGTGGGTCGCGGTGCTCAACGGTGATCACGTGCTGGTCGTGCACCACGCGTTCCGGCCGGAGGGCGCGGTGCAGATCCTGGAGGTCGGGGCCAGCATCCCGTGGAGCACGTGTGCCCTGGGCAAGGCGATCGTGGCGTTCGGGCCGACCGCCGACCGTGAGCGGCTGCTCGCCGGCGAACTGCCGGTGCTGACCGGCACCAGCATCACCGATCCGGTCGAGCTGGCCACCCAGTTGGACCAGGTCGCGGCCACCGGCTACGCGGTGGAGGACCAGGAGTCCACGATCGGCGACGCCGGTGTCGCGGCCCCGGTGTACGACCGGTCCGGCCACGTCGTCGGCGCGATCGGCGTCGTCGGCCCGGTGGAACGGGTGCTGGTCGAGCCGACCCGCCAGGAGATCGCGGTGATGGTCCGCGAGACCGCCCGGATGCTGTCCCGCGACCTGGGGGCGGCCCGCACGCCGTCTCGCCGCGGCGCCTGAAACTCCTGCTTGACAGGGTCCGGTCACGAGCTTAGCTTTTCGGAATCCTGTTCAGCGATGACGAACACGGTACGCCGTTGATCGTCACATCCCGCCCCTCGTGCGGAGGAGGTGAGACGCCTGTCGGCGACGAAGCCGGCAGGCGCGAGCTTTGGACGAGAACTCCTACTTACAGAAACTGCTGGCCGAAGTGGTCGGCACCGCGACGCTGGTGTTCATCGGCGTCGGATCGGTGCCGGCGACGCTGATCCTGGGCGGCTCCGCGCCGTTCACCATGGCCCAGCTGGGCATCATCTCCTTCGCCTTCGCGATGGCCGTCGTCGCGATGGTGTACGCGGTCGGACACATCTCCGGCTGCCAGATCAACCCGGCGATCACCATCGCGTTCGCCGTCACCGGCCGCATGCCGTGGCGTCAGGTTCCCGGATACATTGCGGCACAAGCGATTGGTGCCGCCGTGGGCGCACTGGCCATCGTCGGCGTGCTCGGCGGCAAAGCCGTCGACGTCGGCCTCGGCATCGCCAACTACGGGCCAACGGTCGGTGTGGGGCAGGCATTCCTGGCCGAGGCGATCGGCACGTTCCTGCTGGCGTTCGTGGTGTTCGGCGCGATCGACCGCCGCGCGCCGGGCGGCTTCGCCGGCCTGGCCATCGGGCTGGCGGTGTTCGCCATCATCATCCCGGTCGCGCCGGCCACCGGCGCGTCGATCAACCCGGCCCGCACCCTCGGTCCGATGCTCATCGGCCAGCTGTTCGGCGGCACCGTCCACTGGGAGCAGTTGCCGGTGTACGTGCTCGCCGAGGTCGCCGGGGCGATCGCCGCCGGTCTCGCCTACACAGCCCTCAACCTGCGCCGCCGGGCCACCGTGCCGATGGCCGAGGTCCCGGTCGGAAACGAGGTGCCGGTGTCATGAAGAAGTTCATCAACAGCGCGGAATCCGTGCTCTCCGACGCGTTGGCCGGACTGGCCGCCGCCCACCCCGAACTGCGCGTGGACGTCGACCAGAAGATCATCACCCGGGCCACTGCCCCGCACCGCGCCAAGGTCGGACTGGTGTCCGGCGGCGGGTCGGGCCACGAGCCCCTGCACGGTGGGTTCGTCGGCGCCGGCATGCTCGACGCCGCCTGCCCGGGCGAGGTGTTCACCTCGCCGGTGCCCGACCAGATCCTGGCCGCCACCAAGGCGGCGAACCGCGGCGCCGGTGTCGTGCACGTGGTCAAGAACTACACCGGCGACGTGATGAACTTCCAAATGGCGGCCGAACTCGCCGCCGACGAGGGCATCGCCGTGCGCACGGTGCTGGTCGACGACGACGTGGCCGTGGAGGACTCCACCTGGACCGCGGGACGCCGCGGCACCGGGGCCACGGTGTTCGTGGAGAAGATTGCCGGTGCTCACGCCGAGGCCGGCAGTGACCTCGATGGCGTCGCCGAGATCGCCCGTCGCGTCAACGCGGCCTCGCGGTCGTTCGCCGTCGCGCTCACCGCCTGCACCACGCCGGCGGCCGGTCGCCCCGGCTTCGACCTGCCCGACGACGAGATGGAGATCGGCGTCGGCATCCACGGCGAACCCGGCCGCCGGCGCGAGAAACTGGCCAGTGCCAAGGAAATCGTGGCCACCGCACTGGACGCCATCCTGTCCGACCATCCGCTTGCGCCGACCGACCAGACCATTGTCCTGGTCAACGGATTGGGCGGCACCCCACTGCTGGAGCTGTACCTCGTGTTCGGCGAGGTGGCCACAGCGTTGTCGGACAAGGGAATCACCGTCGCCCGCACGCTGGTCGGCAACTACGTCACCAGCCTGGACATGGCCGGCGTGTCCATCACGGTCTGCCGCGCCGACGAGCAGATGCTCGCGCTCTGGGACGCCCCGGTGCGCACCGCGGCCCTGCGTTGGGGCTGCTGACACCACTCGACCGGGCGTGCCCGCGCGTCGGCCACAGGCGCGCGCGGGCACGCCCACCCACACCACCTGCCAGCACCGGTTCGAAGGAGTACCTGGTGGACGTCGCACTCGCCCGAGCCTGGGTCGAGGCCATCGCCGAGGCCATCGATCAGCACACCGACCAGCTGACCCAGCTGGACTCGGCCGTCGGCGACGCCGATCACGGCGCGAACATGCGCCGTGGGTTCACCGCCGTGCGGGCCGCCCTCGCCGAGTTCCCGGCCGAGACACCGGGCGATGTCCTGGTCCGAACCGGCAGCACCCTCGTGTCGAGCGTCGGCGGCGCCTCCGGTCCCTTGTACGGCAGCGCATTCCGCGCGATCGGCAAGGTGCTGACCGGGCCGGTCGCCGATGCCGGACAGGTTCTGTCCGGGCTGACCGATGGACTGGCGGCCGTGCAGCGGCTCGGCGCCGCGGTGCCCGGCGACAAGACCATTGTGGACGCTTACACCCCGGCAGTCGCGGCCTTCGAGCAGGAACTGTGGGACGGCGGCGACCTCCGCGCAGCCGCGGCCCGTGCCGCGGACGCCGCCGAGGAGGGCATGCGTGCGACGAGCGCATTGCAGGCTCGCAAGGGCCGGGCCTCCTATCTGGGGTCACGCAGCGTCGGCCACCAGGATCCGGGCGCCACCTCGACGGCGTTGGTCTTCCGTGCCCTCGCCGAGGTGACGGCTCGATGAACCGAACCGTCTACAGCGGAATCTCGGCTTCGCCCGGCACGGCCTTGGGGATCGCTTTCCGGGCTGACCGCGCCCAGACCGAGACGCTGCCGCACCGGCGGACCGACGATCCGGTCGGTCAGATCACCGAAGCCTTCGAGGCCGTCGCCCGGCGCATGCACGACCTCGCGGAATCCCTTCGCGCACAAGGACAAGCCGAGCAGGCCGACATCATGGAGGTCGCCGGCTACATCGCCGCCGACAACGACCTGCGCACGCTCGCGATCGACCACGCCGAGCGGGGCAGCCCCACCACGGTCGCCATCAAACGCGCCGTGGACAGCTACGCCACCACGCTGGCGACACTGGACGACCCGGTGCTCGCCGAACGCGCCACCGACGTGCGCCAGATCGGTCGCCGTGCGCTGGCCTGGCTGCACGGGGACAGCGACGACGACATCGATGGGCCACTTGTGCTTCTCGCGCACGAGATCGGTGCCGCTGACCTACTCGAACCGCACGCCCCGGTGGTCGCGGCCGCGTCCGTGGTCGGCGGTCCCAACTCGCACGCCGCGATCGTCGCCCGCTCGCTGGGAATTCCCCTGCTGCTGGGGATCGACGAGGCGGCTCTGCGTTGCCCTGATGGCGTCGAAGTGCTGGTCGATGCGGCGGCCCTCGTCTTCACGCCCGAGCCGGCCGAGCGCCAGGCCGCGGTGACAGCGATGGACGGCGCCCGTGCCCGCAAGGCGACGCTCGTCGCCGAGCGCGGCTTGCCCAGCGTGACCCGAAGTGGACGTCGAATCGTGTTGCGGGCCAACATCGCGACGCCGAGTGACGCGCAGGCCGCGCTGACCGCCGGTGCCGATGGCGTCGGCCTGTTGCGGACCGAACTCCCGTTCCTCGACGCGCGCAGTTGGCCCAGCTACGCCCAGCACACCGCTGCCCTCGTGCCGATCTTCCGGTGTCTGGCGGGCCAGTCGGTCACCGTGCGCACCCTCGACTACGCCGACGACAAGCTGCCGCCGTTCCTGACCAATGGCCGTTCGGACCAACGACTCGGCCGAGGTCTTCCTCATGCTCGCCGAGCCGGACGCCTTCGCCGACCAGTTCCGCGCGATCCTGACCGCCGGCGCCGCCACCGATCTGAAGATCATGATCCCGATGATCGCCTCCGCCGTCGAACTGGCGGTCTGCCGTGACCTGCTGACCAAGGCCGCCGCCGACGTCGGTGTCACGCCGCCACCGCTCGGCGCCATGATCGAGCTACCGGAGGCGGTCGCCGACATCGAGGCCATCGCCGCGGCGGCGGACTTCCTGTCCATCGGCAGCAACGATCTCACGTGCCAGATCCTCGGACTGGACCGGCGCGATCCCGCCGCCACACCGGCTATGGCCGCCCATCCCGACGTGCAGCAGGCCATCGCGGCGGTCGTTGCCGCCGCCCACCAGCACGGGTTGTTGGTCTCGGTCTGCGGGGACGCCGCCGCCCACGCCGACGTGATCCCGCTGCTGGTCGCCGTCGGCTGCGACATCCTCTCGGTGGCCCCCAGCGTTGTGGACGAGGTCCGCGCCCGCGTTCGCCAACTCGAGTGAAGTGCCCGTGACACAAAGGAAACGGCAACGCCGGCAAAGCGGACCAACGCATTCCCGACCGGCTGCCCTTCAGTGCTAGGTCGCGGTGAAGCGCAGCCGCCGGCGGCGACGGGGTTCACCGTCGGGGACCATGACTACTTCGACAGGCCCGGCTCCGGTCCGGGTCAACGTGCTCGACCACGGCGCTGTCCCGGACGGGGTGACGGACTGCACCGCGGCGTTCCAGGCGGCGGTGGACGCGATCGACAACGACGTCAACTACGGCGGCGGCATCGTCTATGTGCCGGCGGCGCCGAACGTGATCGACAAGGACGGGAAGGTCGTCGGGCAGGGCCGATACCGGCTCGACCGCTCGGTGATCGTCGACAAGAGCCGGGTCCGGATCGTCGGCGACGACGCGAGGCGGTCGGTGATCTCGACCAGCGCGATGACCCCGGCGTTCATCTTCGGCCTCTACCGGGGCACCCGGACGACGCCGATGAGCACGGGCCACTGGGCCGATCTCTCGGGGATCCTGGACGACTCGGTGGGGCAGCGGTGGGGATATCGCCTGGCCGCGGACGGTGAACGGGTCACGGTTTCGCTGCCGGCGTCGCCGTTCGCGCTCGGGCCGACGATCGGCGGTTCGCGGATCGCCGTGGACAACTGGGCGTCGGTGTCGCAGCTGACGCTGGACTTCGTGGTGCAGAACAACAGTCCCGGCCCCTGGGTGGATTTCCAGCCGTTGTTCGGCATGGTCGATTTCGACGGGCGACCGGCGCCCTGGTACGCCCAGGTGCGGGTGGCCGGCACACAGACGTACGTGCGGTTCTGCTTCCGGACGACCGATGGCCTGTACCGGGAACTGGGCATTCCGTTCGACGGCAGCGAGCCGCTGCTGCGTTGTTCCCTTCAGCTGGACCTGGCCGATCCGGCCGGCGCCGCGGCGTGGGTCGGTCACACGGCTCGTTCGGCGGCGCTGGTGCAGGTTCCTGTCGACACCAGTCAGCTCAACGACTTCATGCCGGGCACGCCGCTGAGCTTCGTGGCCAACGACGCCTCGCCGTTCCAACTCGGTGTCCTGAGCCCGGCGCAGGGCAGTTGGCGGCCGGCCGGTGCGATCAATTCACCGAATCCCGGGCAGGACCTCACCTTTGCCGCGCTCCGGCTCACCGCGGCGCCGCGGTACGTCGTGGAAACCCTGACACCGGGCGCGAATCCGCCGCAGAAGACGCTGTCGGGCCGGCAGCAGACCGACCTCGACCTGCTCGTCCCGCAGGACGGCGGATTCGCCACCCTGCCCATGGACGAGGCCGTGCGGATGAACCCGACCAGCGGCGGGGCGGACAAAACCGCGCTGCGGCCGGACTTCACCATCCCCTGGTGCTCCGACCTCATCGACCGTGGCTACGGCCTGCTGGTGTCGAACCTCAACGATGTCGAAGGCGCATACGGGGACAACATCTCGTACAACGCCATCGAACACCTGACCATCCAGGCCGATCGGGTCAACATCGGCAAGGACAGCACCGGGAAGCGGGTTCCGGTCAACGTCACCTTCAAGCCGTACGGCCAGGCCGTCGCGCTCGGGTTGGTCTACTACTTCAGCATGAAGGACGTGGTCGTCGAGGATTACGCGCAGGGTCTGAGCGCCTACCACCTCGGCGTCGCCTACACGATCAACGTGCGGGACTGCGAGTTCAACGGCCAGAGCGACACCGGCATCTACGGCTACGGCTGGATGTTCCGCGGCGACAACCTCGGGTTCAGCAGTTACGGCCGGTCGGCGATCACCGCCGTCCGCAGCGGGCTGACGGTCCGCGACGTCTTCGTCAGCCCGAGCAATTCGCCGGACTGCGAGGCGCCGGTGCGGCTCTACGAGCCGAACGTCGTACAGTTCGACAACTTCGCCTTCGATCTGGAGACCACGTCGGTCCGTGACAGCTACTTCCGGATCACGCTGGCTTCGGACGTCGGGCTGCCGCAGTTGACCATCCGGGACTGCCAGGGTGGCCTCATCGAACCCGGCGCGGCCTACGTGCGGTTGATCTCCCAGGACCGCAACGCCGGCATCGCCACGTCCGGTCGGCCCGGCGGGTGGTGCAGCATCGAGCGGTCGTTCACGGAGTACGTCGTGCCGGACGTCCAGGCCTTGGTCGCGGTCGACGGCCCGTTGTGGCAGGGCACCTTCACCGGCCTGCCGCCCGACCGGCCGGAGCTCGTCACCACCACCGCCCGGGTCGGCGCGTCGGCGCGGATCGGGGTCGGCGGGATCGTCCCGCCCGCCTTGACCGTGCCCGCCCCGGTCGCCGGCGATCCGTTGCTCACCTTGCCCGGGCTCGTCGCCTACTTCCGGGCGGACGGGGCACAGAACCCGAACCCCGCCGACCCGCCGCATCCCTTGGCGGCTCAGGACGGCATGACCTTCGTCGAGCTCGCCGACCACGCTTCGCCCCAGCGGGTGGCCAAGCTGGCCACGGGAACCACCCCCGCCGTCTACCGGGCCAATGTGATCAACGGCTTGCCCGCGTTGTCCTTCACCGCCGGCAACTACACCCTCCCGATGCCCACGACCACGTCCGGCGAGGCCACCGTGTTCTTGGTCAGCCGTGGCCAGCCTTTCCTCCAAACCGGCAACCTCTGGATGTCCGGCCACTACTGGGGCGTGGCGAACGTCGGCGGCTACGGCACCGCCGTCAACGCCGCCGGATCCGACACCGCGTGGATCGTGCATGCCTTGCGGTACACCGTCCGTGCCAACCCGACCGCCCGGGTCTTGCAGACCTGGGCCAACGGCCAGCCGTACGACACCAAGCGCTTCGACGGCATGCAGGACGTCAACTGGACCGCGTTCTCCCTGGGCAGCGGCGGCGGCCTGGAGTTCACCGGCGAGCTGTCCACCGCCGTGTTCTTCGACGTCGCGCTGACCGACGCGCAGGTCGAGCTGGTCAACCGCTACCTGCTGCACCGGCACCGGATCGCCGTCTGACCGCCGCGTCGACCTGCGGAAGCGCCATTCCGCAGGTCGACGCACTGCGCGTCGGTTGGACCTTGCACCGAGCCGTCGGCAGCACGGATCGATCGGTATCCGCCGGCAGAGCGTGACGCTCACTCGATAGGCCGAACCCCGGCAAGCGCCCGTCACATCTCGACGCCGCGGCCGATGTATCTCGCCGGGAGCTTGGCGGCCGAGGAGGGGCCATGGTTGCGCGCGACGGCGACACGAACAACAACCAGAACGGTGAGGTCAACGGCCCCGTCGTGCAGGCCGGCACCATCCAGGGGCCGGTGACCATCAATTCGCAGCGCCCCGCGGGTGAACACTGGCCTGTCGATGGCCGGGCTTTCCACGCGCCGGACTTGTTCGTCGCCCGCACGAAAGAACTGGCGTTGCTCGACACTATCGGTGTGGCCCAGGATGACAACACTCCGCCGGATGTGGTCTTCGTGTGCGGACCACCGGGCGTGGGAAAGACGGCGCTGGCCTTGCGGTGGGCCTGCGATCCGGCACGAACTGAGCGTTACCCGGACGGTGTGATCGTGCTCGAGATGCGCGGGTACTCGGGAGAACAGCCGATCCGCGAGCTGGGTGCACTCAAGCAGCTCCGAGCGCAGCTGGGATCTGATGGGCCCGAACGAGGCGATGGGCCAGAAGCGGCGTTGGAGTTCAAGAGCATCCTCGCCGACCGCAAAGTGATCATCGTCCTCGACGATGTTGCCGACGCCGACCTCATCCGGGAACTGCTGCCGGCTCGTGGTGGCGCGCTGATCATCATCACCCGGCGGGGTGGCCCACCGGGCCAGTTCACCACGCCTGGTGTTCGGCAGGTGCATACGCTGAGGCTCACCAGGATGCAGCCACCGGATGCCATGAACCTGCTGAAGGCGGCCATCGGTGATCCCCGTGACTTCGACGAGGAATCCGCGCGCGCTGTGCTCGACTACGCGTGTGGGCTGCCGATCGCGTTGTGCATCGTGGCCTCTCTGGTGTCGAACGATGAACTCGGAATGACGCTGGCCTCGCTGGAGCGCGAACTCAGCGGTCGACAGACGGCGTTGAAGGTCTTCGACGCCTGGGTGTCGAGCGAGGGCAGGCTGGAGAGGATCTTCGAGACGTCCTACGAGAAGTTGGACGACGATGCCAGGAGGCTCTTCCGGCTGCTGGCCGAGCATGTCGGACGCCCGGTGACCGTGTACAGCGCCGCACTGGTCGCGGGCACAGACTTGCTGGAGGCGGCTCGGCTGCTGTTGAAGCTTGTCAACGTCGGTCTCCTTGAGACGGACGCGCCGAGCTTCGCGATGCTGGATCTTGCCCGTGATTACGGGCGGGCGCTGGCCAAGGCCGACGACGCTGGTGTCCACCGAGCGACCGTCAATCGGTTGCTGGACGGGTACTACCTGGCCGTGAACCACGCATTTGATGTGGTCAACAAGAGGAACCCCATGGCCGACACGCGGGCCTTGGACGCTTGGCCGGCCAGAGATGAGACATCCTGGCACATTGGTCGTAACGATGCCGAAGTCAGTCAATGGCTGGAAAGTCAGTACCTCAACCTGGTGGCGCTGGTCCGTGCGGGCTGTGCCGCCTCGCCGCCGCACGCGGGTGCTGCGCGCCTGGCGTTCTCTCTCTTCTATCTCCTCGAACGAGGTGGTTATTGGACTTCCTGGTCGGAGATCACGGCTCGCGGACTGCAAGTCGCGAAGGCGACCGGTGACCGCCGTACCTATGCTCTGCTGCTGCGTAATCAGGCTCGGATCGGCATGGTTCGCCTGCGAAACCTGGCCGACAGCATTCGAACGGAGGTGAGCGACGAGGCCGTGCGAGCTCGGGCCCGTAGTGATTGCATCGGCGTCACGCGGGCGTTCAAGCGTAGTCGTCGGATGGCGGCCCATCTGGGGCCGGAACTTGCGCTCACTCTCGCCCGTGAGATCGCGGACACGAAACTGTTGTTGGCCAGACTCGACCAGTCGACAACCTCGTTACGCCGCGCGGAGAAGGCCTACCGTGCGGTCGAGAAAAAGCTTTGCGCCCTGCCGGACAACGAGAACCCGATCGCTTCGCTCAGCGTGCCGCTCAGCGAAGTGCACCGCTGCCAAGGGCGCTTCGACGAAGCGCAGAAACGGCTGGACACCGCGCTGTCCTACGCCTGGCCGATCGGCGAAAACGGGACGAGAACGGTCAGGCACGCTGGCACGTGCGGTTATGCCCTCGTACGACAGACTGAGTTGTACATCGCCCAGCGCGACGTCAAGGCTGCGCTGGACGCCATCGGCAGTGCGATCGAAGTCTTTCGTGACCATGGCATGGCCATCCCTGAGGCCAGGGCGTTGGCGCTCGCTGCTGACCTGTGTGTGTCGACCGGCGATCAGCGGGGTGCTGCGGACGCGTTGGAACGCAGCTATGAGATTCTTCGCGACAAGAGTTCACCGGAAGCCGCGGTCGTCCGGCAGCGCCTGGACGTCGTGCGGGGTTCCGGTCCGATCCCCCCGGCCTCGAACGGATCCGACACGTGGTGACCGCGAGCCTGTCCGATAGTGACTTCCGTGTACTCGCCGGCCTGATGGCCGGCCCGCACGGCCGCCCGGTCTCGCCCGGTGACCCGGCGCGGCTGCTCGTCGTCTTCTCCTGTGCCGATGCCGAGGTCGGCCGGGCCGCGGCGCAACTGTACGCCGAGGGCTTGGTCCGGCACATCGTATTCTCCGGCGGTATCGGCAAAGACTCTGGCGGTCTCGCCGGGTTGGGGATCTCCGAGGCCGCGTTCCTCGCCTCCGTGGCCATCGCTGACGGCCTGCCGCCGACGGCCGTGACGCTGGAGGAATCCGCCTGCAATGGCCGGGAGAACGCCGTCCGATCCCTAACCCTGGCCGCCGAGAAACATTTGGTGGGCGACGGCGATCGAGTCGCAGGGCTCGCACCGACGCAGCGCAGTCGCCGTTTGTTCGAGGAACTCCGCTATCAAGCCGCGGCCCTCCGATGCCCCGGTGTGGTGGACGCTGGTTTCGCCAGCGGCGCGATCGATCCGGCCGCGGCGGACATACGGGCCGAGCTGTTGGGCGAGCTTCGAGGTCTGCACGAAATGCACGACCGGTCGCCGCAGCGGATCTTCCGGCTGGACGAATTCCAGTCCGGCGGAACGCACTTCGGCCTTGTCCGCCGGGCAGGTCTCGGTTAGCGGGGTGGTAACGTCCACAATGGACGATTTCAGGTGGGCCATTCGTTGTCGAGGATGCTGAACACGTCAGAGTCGCGCCAGCCGTCGCGGAGCAGGAGGGTGTGCCGCAGCCGGCCTTCGTAGGTCATGCCGAGGCGGCGGAGAAGGCGGGCGGAGCCGAGGTTGCGGGGATCGCAGGTGGCGTGGATTCGGTGCAGGTTCAGTTGCCCGAAGCCGACGGCCAGCAACGCATTGCCGATGCTGGTGCCGAGACCGCGACCCCAGAGGTCAGGATGCACGCCATACGCGATCTCGCCCTGTCGGTGGCCAACGCTGTGGATCTTCACCTCGCCGGAGCCGATCGGCTGCCCGTCCACGCACGAGAGGAACACCCAGCGCTCCCGCGGAGTACGGGACCAGGCGTCGATCGCGGCCCGCACGTGCGCCCGCGATTCCTCCTCGGTGTTCGGCCCCCACGGCTGGAAACGGCAGAACTGCGGCAGGCTGCCCCAAGAGTGCACTGCGGGCCAGTCGTTCGGCGTCACCGGGCGCAAGGTCAACCTGCTCATCACCGGATCGTCTCACCGGGCGCCAAGCCGTTTTCCCGGTGGGACAACGGCATCAGTCCCAGTGGTTGAACAGGATCTCGCCGACGGTGGCGGGACGCCAGTGGCGGATCTGGCGGTGTTCGGCCGCGTCCAGCAGGGAGAGGTCGGCGCGGCTGACGGGGGTGTGCAAGTCCTCGGCGGTGAGGGCCTCGAAGCCGGGGAAGGACGGGACCAGTTCGGGGCGGGAGACGAAGGTCAATGAGCAGTCGATGAGGGGAACGGTGACGAAGGCGATCAACGGCAGCAGCTCATGGCAGATGACGCCGAGATCACCGGCGGGGAGCCGGAGGGTGAGCAGGTGGAAGTTGGGGGTGACGCCTGCCGATTGGAAAGACACGACAGGACCGACCGAATACCCGAGCGACTTGAAGGTGCGAACGTTGACGGGCGGCGTGGCGGAGGCGGACCAGAAGCCGGTGGCGCCGCGAGGCAGTTGCACGGGACCGACGGTAGCCGTACGGATATGGGACTGCCCCGGACCAGGGGGTAGGTGCCGGGGCAGTCGTGCTCGCCTCCGTCATGGGGGGAGGGACGGGGCGCGCGGCTACCAGGGTACGACCACCGGGCGAGTTTCACCGGATCGGCGCTCAATTGCCGGTATCGCTGCTGATCAACGCGTTGTACCGTGCCGTGCATGGGTCGAGGACCTGACATGGGCGGCGACGAGGAAGACGAAGAGCTGCTCCCGGACTACCGCGAACCCCGCACGGTGTGTCACCTGTGCGGCGGCGTCGGCGAGATCGCGCACCCGGTGCTGGGCGTGCTCGGCGGAGTGCCGAGGACGGTGAACGCGGGCCGCGTCTGCTTCCTGTGCGAAGGGGACTCGGCGCTGCCGGGACTGTGCCCGCCGCTCTAGGCGACGTCGGCCGGGAACAGCCGGGGCGCGAACTCGGGGATCGCGGAACCGATTGCGGTGGCCACACCGGAACTAAGGTCCAACGACTCCAACTGGGTCGTGACGGGCTGGTGGATGCTGATGGGGTGGCTGTGCCGCAACAGGTAGAGCCGCCCGGGCTGCCGCACGGAGTAGGCGAGCCCGGCGACGGACGGCAACGACACGTCGAGCAGGGAGTACGTCCGCCGAGCGCCGGAAGACAGGTCGACGGTGACCACCTGCGTCGGCACGGTCGGCGACGGCGCGGAGATGCCGAAGGCGAAGGACCGGCCGCCGGGGGACAGCACGCCGGAGGCGAAGTCGACACCGGTGAACCAGGCGTCGGGCAACGCTTTGAACTGGCCGTGCTTGAGCAGCCAGTAGCCGGCGAAGGTGTGCACGAGGGCGACGCCGTCGGCGCTGAGCTGGAAACCGTCGGCGATGCTGCCGTCGGGGGCCTGCAACGGCGCGAACTGGCCGCCCCGAGCAGCGGAGACGACGGTGCCGGACTCGGTGACGGAGTAGATCCGGTCGTCCCCGTAGGCCAGCGGGAAGCGGATGTCGGAAACGCCGAAGCGCAGGGCGCCCTCGTACTGCGCGGACATGAAACCGAGCCCGCCGAGCGCGGCGGGGTAGGTGGCCAACACGTGCGGTCGCGTGAACGGCAACGCTGGGTAACCACGAAGCACGTAGCCGCCGTCGACCGGCTCCATGGTGATGATCTCGGTGCCGGCCGGCGAAAGATCGATGGGCACCTCGGCGGCGTGCACGGTGATCCGCAGCGGCGCGACCCACTTGGCCTGCGCGGAACCGATGCCGAGGGTGAGAGTCCTTGTGCCGTCGGCATTGTCGACGTCCAGGTCGAGCCCGTCGAACAGGAACCGCGACCCGGCCCGCGAGGCCCCGCTGACGAAGGTCGAGGTGCTGACGGCCGTTCCGAAGCGCAAATTCCGCGGCACGCGGTTGTCCTCGACGGCCACGCTGCCGTCGCTGCCGTAGACACGGAGCGTGGTGCCGCCGACCTCGTAGTGCTCGGCGGTGCCGAGCACGTGCTCATCGCACACGGGAGCGGCCTGGGCGACACCGGAGGTGACCAGCAGCAGGGCGGCGACCGCCGACAGGAGCTTCACAGGTGATGACCGTAGTGGATCACCACCGCCCGTCTGGCAGGCTTGCGGCCATGAGCCTTGTCCTGCTTCGTCACGGTGAGAGCGTCTGGAACGCCGAGAACCTGTTCACCGGTTGGGTGGACGTGCCCCTGTCCGAGAAGGGGCTCGCGGAGGCCAAGCGCGGCGGTGAGCTGCTGAAGTCCGCCGGCCTGCTGCCCGACGTGCTGCACACCTCGCTGCTGCGCCGTGCCATCTCGACGGCCAACATCGCGCTGGACGCCGCCGACCGGCACTGGATCCCGGTCCGCCGCGACTGGCGCCTCAACGAGCGGCACTACGGCGCCCTCCAGGGCAAGAACAAGAAGCAGACCCTGGACGAGTACGGCGAGGAGCAGTTCATGCTCTGGCGCCGCTCGTACGACACCCCGCCGCCGGAGATCGAGCTGGGCAGCGAGTTCAGCCAGGACGCCGACCCGCGCTACGCCGACCTCGGCCCCACGGCCCCGCGCACGGAGTGCCTGAAGGACGTCGTCACCCGCCTGCTGCCGTACTGGGAGTCGGCGATCGTGCCGGACCTCAAGGCCGGCAAGACGGTGCTGGTCGCGGCGCACGGCAACTCGCTGCGGGCCCTGGTCAAGCACCTGGACGGCGTCTCCGACGACGCGATCGCCAAGCTGAACATCCCGACCGGCATCCCGCTGCGCTACGACCTGGACGAGAACCTGCGGCCGGTCACGCCGGGCGGCACCTACCTCGACCCGGACGCGGCCGCCGACGCCATCAAGGCCGTCGCCAACCAGGGACGCTGAGCCCAGAGCTGATCAAACGCGGGGCCGCCAACGGCGTCGGCCCTAACGCACGCCCAGGTCACGGGCCCGCAGCCCGGCCTGGAACCGGGAGTCGGCCTCGAGCAGCTCCATCAGCTCGGCCACCCGCCGCCGGTACGTCCGCAGCGACAGCCCGAGCTTGCGCGCCGACGCCTCGTCGGTCAGCCCGCTGCCGAGCATCTGGGCAACCTCGCGGTTGCGCTCGTCCAGGGCCGGCCCGTCGAACTCGGCCAGGTCGACGCCGGAGTCCCAGGTTGCCTCGAAAAGCATGGCCAGCCCGGCGACCACGTCCGGCGCCTGCACGATGGCGTAGTTGCGCACGCCGTCGACCGGCGGACCGGCGGTGATCGCGATGCGCCGGTCGATGATGATCGTCTCGTGGGACATCGGGGTGCGGGAGATCCGGATCCCCACGCCGATCTCGGCCAGCCGGGTCAATTCCTCGGCCTCCACCAGCACTTCGGCGTTGTAGACCTTGCGCACCCGCACGCCGGTCGCCAGGCGCCGGCGCATCCGGTCGATGAGCCCGGCCCGCGACTCCAACACGCCCCAGGTGGACATGTCCTGTGCGGCGCAGGTGAACTCGCTCTTGGCCATGAACAGGTGCTGAGCCCGGGCCAGCAGCTCCTGCTCCCCGTGCAGGACGACGACGTGCTCCACGATGTCAGTCTCCGCCATCGTGGACACTTCTGGCCAACCATGGGCGTTCGCCCGCCGCGAAGGCCAGGCTTGGGTCATGACTTCGAACATCTCCGCCACCAAGGCAGGGCACTGGGAGCTCGGCGGACGGTCGATTGCGCGGCTCGGCTACGGCACGATGCGGCTGACCGGCCCGAACATCATGGGCCCGCCCCGTGATCACGACGAGGCGATCGCCGTGCTGCGGCGGGCCGTCGAGCTGGGCGTCAACCACATCGACACCAGCGACTACTACGGCCCGTACGTGGCCAACGAGCTGCTCCGCGAGGCCCTGCACCCGTACAACGACGACATCGTGCTGGTCACGAAGGTCGGCGCCCGCCGCACGCCGGACGGCGGCTGGCCGGAGGCGCTGACGCCGGACGAGCTGCGCGAGGCCGTGCACGACAACCTCAAGCGGCTCGGCGTCGACCAGATCGGCGTGGTCAACCTCCGCATGCCGGGCTTCGCCCAGCCCGAGGACCGTTCCGTCGAGGAGCCGTTCACGGTGCTGGCCCAGCTGCGGGAGCAGGGCCTGATCGGCGAGCTCGGTGTGAGCAACGTCACTGCCGACATGCTGGCTGAGGCCCAGAAGATCGCGCCGGTTGTCTGCGTGCAGAACCTCTACAACATCGCCAACCGGGGCGACGAGGCGCTCGTCCGCATCTGCGCCGAGCAGGGCATCGCCTACGTGCCGTTCTTCCCGCTCGGCGGCTTCGAGCTGGTCGACGACCCCCGCCTGAAGGCCATCGCCGAGCAGTACAACGCCACGGTGCCGCAGGTCGCGCTGGCCTGGCTGCTCCAGCGTTCGCCGAACCTGCTGGCCATCCCGGGCACGTCGTCGCTGGCCCACCTGGAGGAGAACGTCGCCGGCGCGTCGCTGCGCCTGTCGGCCGACGACGTCGCCACCCTCGACGCCATCGCCTGACGTTCATCCACCCGAGTGGCCCAGTTGTCACATGCGCTTCCTATGTGGCGTCCAATGCCACGTAGGAAGCGCATGTGTCATCGCTAGGACACGAGTGGGTGAACGGGAGCTGACGGCCCGTGGAACAGTGCCGTTCGGAGGTGTCACCGGTGTCACGGTTGCTGGTCGAGGGGTAGGCCGGCAGGCCCCTGACCTGCTTACGATGCGTCTCGTGACCGCATCGGGCTATCTCGCCCTGTCGATCGGCCTACTGGTGATCGGCTTGCTGGTTGGTTCCCTCATCGGCCGCGCGTCGGCCAGACGGGCCGCGTCGCAGCCGGTCGTGCTGACCGTTTCCGACCTCGTCCAACGCGTCGTGCACTCCGCGCACAACGGCGTGGTCGTCCTCAACCACTTCGGCGACGTCGTGCTGCACAACCCGCGCGCCGCGGCCCTTGGCGTGGTCCGGGGCAGCCAGGTCGACGACCGGGCCCGCAAGGCGGCCGAGCTGGTCGCCGCGTCAGGCGAGGTGATGGAGGTCGACCTGTCGCCGTTGCAGTCGCGCGGCGGCCGGCAGCCCGAGGCGGTGCGCGGCGAGGTCCGGCCGCTGGGCGACGGCTTCACCGTGGTCGACGCCAGCGACGAATCCGAGGCCGTCCGGCTGGAGGCGATCCGCCGCGACTTCGTGGCCAACGTCAGCCACGAGCTCAAGACCCCGGTCGGCGCGCTGGCGCTGCTGGCCGAAGCCGTCCTGGATGCGGCCGACGACCAGGTCGAGGTGCGCCGGTTCAGCAGCAAGATCCTGCACGAGGCGACCCGGCTGGGCCGGCTGGTCACGGAGCTGATCGCGCTGTCCCGGCTCCAGGGGGCCGAGCAGCTGCCGGAGCTGACGCCGATCGGCGTGGACGAGGTCGTCCGCGAGGCGCTGGGCCGCAGTCGGCTGGCCGCCGAGTCGGCCGGCATCGAGATCACCGTGGACGACACCAGCGACCTCGTCGTCGACGGCGACCGGACGCTGCTGGTCACGGCCCTGAGCAACCTGCTGGACAACGCCATCGCCTACTCGCAGCCGGGCAGCCCGGTGTCGGTCAGCCGCCGCACCGAGGACGGCTTCGTGGAGATCGCGGTCACCGACCGCGGCATGGGCATCGCCCCCGACCAGCAGCACCGCGTGTTCGAGCGGTTCTACCGGGCCGACCCGGCCCGATCACGCATGACCGGCGGCACGGGTCTCGGGCTGGCCATCGTCAAGCACATCGCCGTGAACCACGGCGGCGAGGTGAAGCTGTGGAGTCTGCCCGGCACCGGGTCGACCTTCACGCTGCGGATCCCGGCCCACGGCGCGCCCGCGCCGCGGGACGGCGATGAACCGGATGCAACGCGGCCCGAACCGGCCGTGGACAGGAACAACGGGCACGTCCCGACCGGAGACACCAGGCTCGTCCCGACCGGGGCCGACGGTGCCGATGCCGTTGACGGCGATCATGGAGGAAAAGCATGACCAGGGTGTTGATCGTCGAGGACGAGGAATCCTTCGCCGACCCGCTGGCCTTCCTGCTGCGCAAGGAGGGCTTCACCGCCGCACTGGCCGGCACCGGCCAGGAGGCGCTCGAGGAGTTCGACCGCAACGGCGCCGACATCGTGCTGCTCGACCTGATGCTGCCCGGCATGAGCGGCACCGACGTGTGCAAGGCGCTGCGCCAGCGCTCGGCCGTGCCGGTGATCATGGTCACGGCCCGGGACAGCGAGATCGACAAGGTCGTCGGCCTCGAGCTCGGCGCCGACGACTACGTCACCAAGCCGTACTCGGCCCGTGAGCTGATCGCCCGCATCCGGGCCGTGCTGCGCCGCGGCGGCGAGTCCGAGGAGCTGCTGCCGCAGGTCCTGGAGGCCGGGCCGGTGCGGATGGACGTCGAGCGGCACGTGGTGACCGTCGACGGCGCCGAGGTCTCGCTGCCGCTCAAGGAGTTCGACCTGCTGGAGTACCTGCTGCGCAACGTCGGCCGGGTACTGACCAGGGGCCAGCTCATCGACCGGGTGTGGGGCGCGGACTACGTCGGCGACACCAAGACGCTGGACGTGCACGTCAAGCGGCTGCGGTCCAAGATCGAACCGGATCCGTCGGCCCCGCAGCACCTGGTCACCGTGCGCGGGCTCGGCTACAAGTTCGAGTCCTGATCCCGCGACGTCCCCCAGCCGGTGGAAGCGCTTCACCGGATGGGGGATTACGGGATTGTCACGCCCGCCAGGTACGGTGCTTCGCGTGCGCCTAGGGGTGCTTGACGTCGGGTCGAACACTGTCCACCTGTTGGTGGTGGACGCGCATCGTGGTGCCCACCCGACGCCGATGTCGTCGGAGAAGTCGGTGCTGCGGCTGGCCGAGCAGCTCACCGGCGGCGGCACGCTGTCCAAGCACGGGGCCGACTCGCTGGTCAAGGCGGTGGCCGACGGCAAGGCGTCGGCGACCCAGTTCGGCTGCGAGGACCTGATGGCCTTCGCCACCTCCGCGGTGCGCGAGGCCGGCAACTCGGCGGCCGTGCTCGACCGGGTCCGCAAGGAGACCGGCATCGACCTCCAGGTGCTCTCCGGCGAGGACGAAGCCCGCCTGACCTTTCTCGCGGTGCGCCGCTGGCACGGCTGGTCGGCCGGCCGGCTGCTCAACCTGGACATCGGCGGCGGCTCGCTGGAGATCGCCGTCGGCCGGGACGAGAGCCCGGACCTGGCCTGCTCGATCCCGCTCGGCGCCGGCCGGGTCACCAGGACCCGCTTCAAGCACGATCCGCCGAGCCGACACGAGCTGCGCGACACCGTCGACTGGCTGGACGAGCAGATCGCCCCGGTGGCCAAGCGGGTGCTGCGGCTGGGCGAGCCGGACCTGGTCGCCGCCACCTCGAAGACGTTCCGCACGCTGGCCCGGCTGACCGGCGCCGCCCCGTCCGGCCAGGGGCCGCGGGTGCGCCGCGTGCTCACCCACGCCGGCCTGCGCCAGCTGATCGCGTTCATCTCCCGGATGTCCGCCGCGGACCTGGGCGAACTGGAGGGCGTCAGCGCCGGCCGTTCGGCCCAGCTGGTCGCCGGCGCACTCGTGGCGGAGGCCACCATGCGAGCGTTGTCACTCACAGAACTCGAGATCTGCCCATGGGCGCTGCGCGAAGGTGTCATTCTTCGGCGACTGGACCACACGGACGGCGCTGCGCCGCCCGGTGACACTGGACGGACGGCGCACTTCGGGGCACGGTGGAATCAATGAGTCGAGAAAGCGGTTCCGAGCGCAGTCAGCGCACGGTCGCGGAGTTGCTTGCCCAGTACGGGGCCAACTCCGAGGACAGTGCGCCAAGACGTCGTCGCCGCCGGGCCGACGAGCCGTCCGACACGTCCCCCCAGACGATCATCGACCGGGTCCTGTCGGACAGCGGCGAGATGATGGCCATCCGCGACGACGTCGCGGAGACGACGGTCGGCACCCAGCCGCCGGTGCGTCCGCAGCAGCCGCAACAGCAGCCGCCGACGCCGCCCGCCGCGACCTCGTCGCCGCAGTTGCCGAAGCGTCCGATCCAGCAGCCGCCGACGCCCGGCCCGCAGCAGCAGACTCCGCCCCCCATGCCGCCGGCCGGCCCCCGCCGCCCGCCGCCGCCTCGCAGGCCACTGCCACCGGCATGCGCCCGCCGGTACGCCCCGGCCCCGGTACGCCGCCGGCCGGCCGCACGGCCCCGCCGCCTCCGCCGCGTATCGAGTCGTCGCGGACCAACCTGTCGCGCAACGACCTCATGCGGCAGCCGCCGGCCGCCGGCCAGCCTCCGCAGCCGGGCCAGTCGCCGCAGCAGCCGTCCCAGCAGGCGCAGCCGACCGGCTATTTCCGGCCGACGCCGCCCGGCGCCCCGCCGGTGGACCCGGCCGCGGAGACCACGTACCTGCCGCCGATCACCGGCGACATGCCGCCGCCGAACCCGTTGGCCAACCGGCTGAACGGCGCGCCGCCGCAGGAAGGCGTCACCGACGTGATGCCGCGCATCCCGGCGATCGGCGAGAGCACCCAGGCGCACCCCGGGCCGCTGCTCGACGACAGCGGCCCGTTCACCGGTCCCGGCACCCAGGCCCACCCCGGCCCGCTCGTGGACGACGATGACGACGACTACGAGTACGACTACCAGCAGTACGCCGTTGACCACGATGCCGCGCCGGCGGGCGTGGACGGCGCGCTGGACACGGACGAGGCCGAGGACGACGGGCAGGCCGAGGGCTCCCCGGCCAAGCAGTGGCTGATGATGATCGCCCAGCTGGCCATCGGCGTCGTCGGCGGCGCCGCGCTGTGGCTGGGCTTCCAGTGGCTGTGGAACGCGCTGCCGGCGGCCGCCCTGGCCGCCGCGGTCGCGGTGATCGTCGCGCTGGTGATCGTCGTGCGGCGCATCCGCAAGGCCGACGACCTACAGACCATGGTGCTCGCCGTGCTGGTCGGGCTGATCGTCACGGTGTCGCCGGCCGCGCTGCGGCTGATCGGCCACTAGTTGGCCCCGCGACCCATCCCGATCGGGCTGTCGACCGCGTCGGTGTACCCGGAGTCGGCCGGCGCCGCCTTCGAGCTGGCCGGCGAGCTCGGCTACGACGGCGTCGAGGTGATGGTCTGGGCCGACCCGGTCAGCCAGGACATGGACGCCCTGCTGGAGCTGTCCGACCGGCACGGCGTGCCGGTGCTGGCCGTGCACGCGCCGTGCCTGCTGATCAGCCAGCGGGTGTGGTCGTCGGATCCGGTGATCCGCTTGCGCCGCGCGGTGACCGCCGCGCAGGTGCTGGACGCCCCGACCGTGGTCGTGCACCCGCCGTTCCGCTGGCAGCGCCGCTACGCCGAGCGCTTCCCGGAGCTGGTCGAGGAGCTCAGCGAGTCCAGCGGCGTCGCGATCGCCGTGGAGAACATGTTCCCGGTGCGGCTGCGGGGCACCGAGCTGTCGGCGTTCAAGCCGTCCGTCGACCCGACCGACGTTGGGCACAAGCACTACACGCTGGATCTTTCGCACACCGCCGCCGCGCAGATGGATCCGTTGGCCATGGCCCAGCGCATGGGGGCCGGCCTGGTGCACGTCCACCTGGCCGACGGCAGTGGCGCGCCGCGCGACGAGCACCTCGTGCCCGGGCGGGGCACGGCGCCCTGCGCGACGTTCTGCGAGCAGCTGGCCGCCTCCGACTTCGCCGGGCAGGTCGTGCTGGAGGTCAACACCCGCAAGGCCCGTGGTCCGGGCGAGCGGGCCGCGGAACTGGCCGAGGCCTTGCTGTTCGCACGGCTCAACCTTGGGCAGAACTGATCGGTAACTTCGCTAACCGTGATCGTCGGTTGGGACGTAGAGTCGCGCCGTGCATCCGCTGCGAACCCTGATCCTCGCGGCCGGCGCCAACGACGCCGTCCGCAGGCTCGTGGCGACCGCGCCGGTGAGCCGGGACGTCGTGCGCCGGTTCGTCGCGGGTGAGAGCACCGACGACGTCGTCGCCGTCACCTCGCGGCTGGTGGCCGACGGGCTGTCGGTGTCACTGGACTACCTCGGCGAGGACACCACCGACGAGGTGCAGGCCGAACAGACCGTGCAGGCCTACCTGCGGCTGCTCGACCGGCTGCACGCCGACGGGCTGGCCCGGCACGCCGAGGTCAGCGTGAAGCTCTCGGCCGTCGGGCAGGCGCTGGACGAGCGGCTTGCCCTGGACAACGCCTCGCGCATCGCCGCCGCGGCCGAGCAGTGCGGCACCACGATCACGTTGGACATGGAAGACCACACGACCACCGACTCCACCCTGCGGGTGTTGGCCGAGCTCCGGCGGACCTGGCCGTGGGTCGGGGCCGTGGTGCAGGCGTACCTGCGCCGCACCCTCGACGACTGCGTGGCCCTGGCCGGCACCGGATCGCGCGTTCGGCTGTGCAAAGGGGCATATGCGGAGCCGCCCTCGGTGGCTTTTTCGCACCCGCACGAGGTCGATCTGAGCTACGTACGCTGCGCAAACGCGCTGCTGGCCGGGCGTGGCTACCCCATGTTCGCCACCCACGATCCGAGACTTGTCTCGGTGATCGCCGAACGCGCGCTGTGGTACGGCCGTAAACCAGGTAGCTACGAATATCAGATGCTGTACGGAATCCGACCCGACGAGCAGCTCCGGCTCGTCAACTCAGGTGAGGCGGTGCGTGTCTACGTGCCCTACGGCGAACAGTGGTACGGCTACCTGATGCGGCGGCTGGCCGAACGCCCCGCGAACACGGCGTTCTTCCTCCGGTCCCTGGTCGGGCGGTCATGAGCGCCGGTCAGGCGCCGGCGATCCGGCCGTTCTCGGCCGCGTCCGCCGTGCGCCCACTCGGTGACGGCACCGCCATCGCGGACCTGCCGCCGGACTGGACCGTCGGCACCAAGCCCCATGGCGGCTTCTTGCTCGCGTTGTTGGCGCGGGCCGGCGTGCAGGTCGTCGAGGGCTCCGGCAGCGAGCTCGTCGATCCCCTCGCCGTCAGCGCCCAGTTCCTGCGTGCGCCTTCGGTCGGGCCGGTGATGCTCAAGACCGAGGTCCGCAAGACCGGCCGGACGGTGGTGGTCGTCCGGGTGTCCCTCGAGCAGCGGGGCTCCGCGTGCGTCGAGGCCATGGTCACCGTCGGCCGGCTGCCTGAGGAACGTCCGGCGTGGCGGGACCTTCCCGAGCTCCCCGTCCTGCCCCCGGCCAACGCCATCGACCTCGGCTCCCTCCCCAACGCCGTCGGCGTCTTCAAGCTCGCCCGGGCGTGCGAGGTCCTGGTGGACCCCATCGGCGCCGGCTTCCTCGAACGCCGCACCGGCGATCCCCTCCGTCTGCGCATGTGGGTCCGCCCCCGCGGCGGCGAGCAGCCCGACCCCTTCTTCGCCCTGGTCGCCGGTGACATCGCCATGCCCTTGACCTTCAACCTCGGCCGCTTCGGCTGGTCCCCCACCGTCCAGCTCACCGGCCTCGTCCGCGCCCGTCCCGAGCCCGGTTGGCTCCGCGCCCAGGTCGAATGCCGCGCCGTCCACGGCCAGTGGTTCGACCAGGACGCCACCATCCTCGACTCCTCCGGCCGCCTCGTCTGCCAGTCCCGCCAGCTGGCCCTGAGCCCCCAGGAGACCAACAGCAGCTGAGCCGCAATGCAGCCGCCACATGGCTGCCACAACCTGCTACCTTCAGCACAGGCTGAGCGGTTCGCGGACGCGCTCGGAAGTGAGCCCGGGATCGTGCCCGCGTTGTCGTGGGACCCCGGGCTTCGCGCTATCCAGAGCACCTCAGCACGTCGATGGCGTGTGCCTGTCAGGGTCTCCCACGCGGCAGGATCGTGGTGCAGCTCGGCACAGACGTACGCCCCGATCAGGAAGTCCGCGATCCAGGTCAGCATGGCGGCAAAGCGTGAGCTCAGAGCAACTGCCGCACGCGGGCTGCCTCCCGGGTGAGGTGGTCGCGTTCGGCGAGGCTGGAGGCGGACTGGGCGGCCTGGGCGTAGAGGTCGGCGGCCTGGGCGAGGTCGCCGGCGCGCTCGTGCAGGTAGGCGGTGACGGCGGCGTAGCGGGGCAGGCCGGGGTCGAGGTCGGCGAGGGCCTTGAGGCCGGCTGCTGGACCGTCGGCCTGGCCGACGGCGACGGCGCGGTTGAGGCGGACGACGGGACTGTCGGTGATGAGCAAGAGCTCGTCGTACCACTCGACGATCTGCACCCAGTCGGTCTCCTCGGCGCTGGGGGCGTCGGCGTGCAGGGCGGCGATGGCGGCCTGGGCCTGGTACTCGCCGAGGCGGTCGCGAAGCAGCGCCACCTGGAGGATGACGACACCCTCGGCGATCAAATTGGTGTCCCAACGGGAACGGTCCTGCTGGGCCAACGGGATCAGGCGGCCGCCGGGACCGGTGCGGGAGGGGCGCCGGGCGTGGTGCAGGAGCATGAGGGCGAGCAGGCCGGCGACCTCGGGCTCCTCGTTGGTGAGGTCGGCGAGCTGACGGGTGAGGCGGATGGCCTCGGCGGCGAGGTCGATGTCGCCGCTGTAGCCCTCGTTGAACACCAGGTAGAGCACCCGAAGCACGGTCCCGAGATCACCGGGACGGTCAAGGCGCTGCCCCTCGATCTTCTTCTTGGCCCGGCTGATCCGCTGGGCCATGGTCGCCTCGGGCACCAGGTAGGCGTCGGCGATCTGCCGGGTGGTGAGGCCGCCGACGGCACGGAGCGTGAGGGCGACGGCGGCGGCCGGGGGCAGGTCGGGGTTGGCGCACAGGAAGAACAGCCGCAGCGTGTCGTCGGTGTCCGGCACCGGGCCGGCCGCGGGCTCCACCTCGGTGGCCAGCTCACGACCGCGCCGTGACGACTCCGACCGGACGGCGTCGAGGAACTTGCGCCACGACGCCGCCACCAGCCACGCCTTCGGATCCCGCGGCGGGTCGTCCGGCCACGTTTCCAGGGCCTTGATCAGGGCTTCCTGCACCGCGTCCTCGGCCGAGGCGAAGTCCGCACCGCGCCGGACGAGGACGCCGATCACTGCGGGGACCAGTTCCCGCAGCAGGGATTCGTTCACTCCGTCACAGTAGGCGGCTCGTTCATGAAGGGGCGGACCTCCAGCCACTCGTGGATCGGCAGCCCGTCCTTGCCCGGCGCCGCCGACAGCTCCCCGGCCAGCTCAACCGCGCGCTCCCAGGACTCGACGTCGATGATCATCCAGCCCGCGATCAGGTCCTTCGTCTCCGCGAACGGCCCGTCCGTCACCGCCGGCTTGCCCTCGCCGCCGTACTGCACCCAGGCCCCTTCCGGCGCCAGCGCCTGCGCGTCCACGAACTCGCCGGTCTGCTCCAGCTTGGCCGCGAAGTCCCGCATGTATTGGATATGCGCGTCCACCTCGGCCGGCGTCCACTTGTCCATCGGCTCGCAGTTCACCGGCTCCGGCGCGCCGCGGTAGTGCTTGAGCAGCAGGTACTTCATGGCCGTTCTCCTTCGTTCGGACCCCTCTGATGCCCCTGGGACGGAGCCGCCGCCCCATTCTCGACAACCCGCCGGAAAAATCTCGGAGACTTCGCCGAGGGGCGTGACCCCGGTCGTGAAACCGGCTGGCGGTGGCTGGCAGGCTGTTCGGTATGACGACGATCGCGGTGCTGGGGGCAGGCAAGATCGGTGAGGCGCTGCTGTCCGGGCTGCTGGACGCCGGGTGGGGGCCGGGCGACCTGATGTTCACGGAGCGTTACGAGGAGCGCTGCCGGGAGCTGACGGAGCGGTACGGGGTGCGGGCGGTCACGGTGGCGGGGGCGGCGGCGGCGGCCGAGGTGCTGGTGGTGGCGGTGAAGCCGCAAGACATCGACCCGCTGCTCACGGAGCTGAACGCGCTGCTGAAGCCGGGCACGCTGGTGGTGTCGCTGTGCGCGGGCCTGCCGACGGCGCTGTACGAGCGGGAGCTGCCGGAGGGGACGCCGGTGGTAAGGGTCATGCCGAATACGCCCATGTTGGTGGGGCAGGCGATGAGCGCGATCTCGGCCGGGGCGCACGCGACGCCGGAACACCTGGACCTGGTGGACAAGCTGCTGGGCAGCGTGGGCAAGGTGCTGCGGGTCCCGGAAGCCCAGCAGGACGCGGTGACCGCCTTGTCGGGATCGGGGCCGGCCTACTTCTTCTTCCTGGTCGAAGCGATGATCGACGCGGGGATCCTGCTGGGGCTGCCCAGGGCGACGGCGGCGCAGCTGATCATCCAGTCGGCGGTGGGGGCGGCGGCGATGCTGGCCGACTCCGGGGAGCATCCGGTCACGCTGCGTGAGGCCGTCACGTCCCCGGCGGGCACCACGATCATGGCGATCCGCGAGCTGGAGAAGCACGGGGTCCGGGCGGCGCTGCTGGCGGCGATCGAAGCGGCCCGCGACCGCTCCGCCGAGCTCGGCCGCGCCCACGACGTTTAACCCCGCGGCCCCGAAGCGATGTCACATGCGGTCCGCAGGTGCCTCAGGGAGGCAAGTATGCGCCGCATGTGACATTCGAAAGTGAGCGGGGATCGGCGAGCGACGTGGTGGGGCTGCCGAATGGTCGAACCGAGCGGCCAGGGTGGTGCGTACGGGTGGATCCCGACACCACTGGGCGCACAGCGCGGCGCGAACGTCGCAGCAGCCCCATGCGTCCCGCTACGCTCGGATGAGCACGTGCGTGTCGGTACCGCCGGTGGGGAAGCCGACGGCGCGACACGTGTTTAAGGACGCGGTGACACATGCCGGCGCAGCAGAAGGAGACAGCACATCCCGGGCTCGCACAGGTGCAGTTCCTGACCATCGCCGAGGTGGCGAAGGTGATGCGGGTCTCGAAGATGACCGTGTACCGCCTGGTGCACTCGGGCGAACTGCCTGCCGTGAGGGTGGGCAAGTCGTTCCGCGTGACGGAAAGCGCGGTGCAGGACTACCTGGAGAACGCGTACTACGACGCGGGCTGAATCGACCGAGTGACCGCCCGGCTGGTACCTGTGCCAGCCGGGCTCGGTCATGCGGGTAAAGTGATAGGTCGTTCGTGCTCGGTGCCATGGCCGCTACCCGCGGCGGCAGGGGCTCGGCAGCCCTGTGCAGCACGAGGGCACCACCAAGACCACACCGTCTACACCTAAGGATCCCGTATGGGCTCGGTCATCAAGAAGCGTCGCAAGCGCATGTCGAAGAAGAAGCACCGCAAGCTGCTCCGCAAGACTCGCGTGCAGCGGCGCAAGCGCGGCAAGTGACGCGCTCGGCCTGAAGCCTGTCGGCACCCGCGCGATCGCGCGGGTGCCGTGCTTCGTTACGGGTGCGCGACCAGATCCCGCCGATCGGGTGAGACCGGGGTAAAACCGGCGTGACCTGCGTCAATGCTGTGTACCTGGCCCCTGTTTCGGCCCGTCACGACGAGTAGCATCGCTCGCGTCGCCGCCTTTGCAGGGAGTCGCATGGCGCCCAATGTCGTACTCGTCACCGGAGTGAGCCGCTTCCTCGGCGGCCACCTCGCCGCGCGCCTGGCCGCCGACCCGTCCATCGAACGGGTCCTCGGCGTGGACACCGTGCCACCGCCCCGCGACCTGCTCCGCCGGATGGGCCGGGCGGAGTTCGTCCGCGCCGACATCCGCAACCCGCTCATCACCAAGGTCATCGCCAGCGCCCGGGTCGACACCGTGGTGCACGCCTCCGTCACCGCCAACCCGGCCGGACCAACCGGCCGCACGGCGATGAAGGAGATGAACGTCATCGGCACCATGCAGCTGCTGGCCGCCTGCCAGCGCTCGCCGGTGGTGCGCCGCCTGGTGGTCAAGTCGACCAGCGCGGTCTACGGCGCCAGCTCCCGCGACCCGGCGATGTTCACCGAGGACATGGCCCCCAAGGCGCTGCCGTCCAGCGGCTACGCCAAGGACGCGGTCGAGGTCGAGGGCTACGTCCGCGGCTTCTCCCGGCGCCGTCCGGACGTCGCGGTGACCACGCTGCGCTTCACCAACTTCATCGGCCCACGCATCGACACCGTGCTGACCAGGTATTTCGCCCTGCCGGTCGTGCCGACGGTGTTCGGCTACGACGCCCGGATGCAGCTGCTGCACTCCGAGGACGCGCTGGCCGTGATGGAGCGGGCCACCCAGCACGACCTGCCCGGCGTGTTCAACGTCGGCGGCGACGGCGTGCTGATGCTCTCCCAGGCGATCCGCCGCGCCGGCCGGGTCGCGCTGCCGGTGCCGAGCATGGCGGTGCCCACCGTCGGCCGGCTGGTGCGCAGCGCGCGGCTGGTCGACTTCTCGCCCGACCAGATGCGGTTCCTGAACTTCGGCCGCGTCGTGGACACGACCCTGCTCCAGCGTGACTTCGGCTTCACGCCGCGCTGGACGACAACACAGGCGTTCGACGACTACGTGAGCGGCCGGGCGCTGCGCCCGGCGATCGACGTGGACACCCTGACGGCGGCGGAGCGGGGCATTCTCGACCTCGCCGCCCGCATCCCGATCAGGTGAGTGAGGAGGTGGAACCCATGCCCGACGCACGTGTGATCCCGTTGCACAACACGACCGACCGGCCCGCGCCCCGCACGGCGCCGCCCGCCCGGCCCCGGATGGAGCAGGTGCCGCCGCCCGCGGACACCGCCGCCAAGGCGGCCGAGACCGGTCCCGAGTGGGAGCGCCGGCTGGCCGACACGCTGGCCTTCCTGCGCCGCCGGATCACCGGCGACTACCAGGTCGACGAGTTCGGCTTCGACCGCGAGCTGACCGACAACGTGATGATGCCGCTGCTGCGGCCGCTGTACGAGAAGTGGTTCCGGGTGGAGACCATCGGCCTGCACAACGTGCCGGCCGACAGCGGCGCGCTGCTGGTGGCCAACCACTCGGGCACGCTGCCGATGGACTCGGTGATGACCGCGGTCGCGGTGCACGAGCACCACCCGGCCAACCGGCACCTGCGCATGCTCGGCGCCGACCTGGTGTTCCGGCTGCCGATGATCAGCTCCATCGCCCGCAAGACCGGCCAGACCCTGGCCTGCAACCCGGACGCGGAGCGGCTGCTGCGCGGCGGCGAGCTGGTCGGCGTGTGGCCGGAGGGCTTCAAGGGCGTCGGCAAGCCCTACAAGGACCGGTACAAGCTCCAGCGCTTCGGCCGCGGCGGCTTCGTGTCGGCGGCGCTGCGGACCCGTACGCCGATCATCCCGGTGTCCATCGTCGGCGCCGAGGAGATCTACCCGAAGATCGGCGAGATCAAGCTGATCGCCCGGCTGTTCGGGCTGCCGTACTTCCCGGTCACGCCGACCTTCCCGCTGCTGGGGCCGCTGGGCGCGGTGCCGCTGCCGTCCAAGTGGTACATCGAGTTCGGCGAGCCGATCAGGACCGACCAGTACGAGCCGGGCGCGGCCGAGGACCCGATGCTGGTGTTCAACCTGACCGACCAGGTCCGGGAGACCATCCAGCAGACCCTCTACCGGCTGCTCACCCAGCGTCGCAACGTCTGGCTCGGCTGAGTCACCGACATGGTCACTCGATCGGGGCACTGACCAGCGCAAACGGGCTGCCGGTGCGTACCGTGATCCGATGGCGCTGTGGTCGCGGAGATCCGCTTTGCTCGCGGCGCCGGCGATGGCCGCCGGTGGGCTGGTCGTCGCCGGCGCCCGCACCGCGTCGGCGACGACGAACGACCAGTCGACCTTCGTCGCCAGCAGGACTGCCAGTTCCCCGCTGGACAAGGCCGTGGTCGGCACGACTTTCGCCATGCTGCTGGCCGTCTTCGACTCGTCCGGGGCCACGGCCGGCGACGGCTCGATGATCGGCACCGTGGTCAACGTGACCGCCGACAACCCGGCGAAGTTGATCGTGCAGATGAAGATCGTGCTGCGGCTGACCGCCGGCGGCAAGGGCGAGCTGCACCTGAGCTCCATGCACCCCATGGTTTTGCCGTCGCCGGTGCAGAACCCGCTGGCCGTGGTCGGCGGCACCGGCCAGTACGCCAACGCCAAAGGCGAAGGAACGATCACCTATCCGACGCCGGACCGGATCAACTTCGCGCTGACCGTCACCACCTGACCGCGAGGCAGCCGCCCGGGATGTCCACAGTGGACGTCCCGGGCGGCATTTTCGGGGAGGGAAGGTGGCTCGAGCGGCCGCTCGGCCGTCCACTGGTGACGGCCGAGCGGCCTTTCCCCGGGGAGGGGGCTCAGGCGGCCGTCAGGTTGACGATCGCCCCGGGGTTGCTGGTCTGGGACTCGACATCGCCGATGCCCAGCCAGGTGCCGTCGGTCTTGCGGGCGGTGTGCCAGATCTTGCCGTCGGCGGTGCCGATGACCACGTGCAGATCACCGTTGGGCTCGCCGGCGGCGTCGATGGTGGCGGCGCCGGAAAGGGGAGTGCCGGTGGCGGCGATGACGTCGCCGAAAGGCAGCCAGGTGCCGTCGGACTTGCGGCCGGTGTGCCAGATCTTGCCGTCGGTCGTGACGGCGACCAGTTGCAGGTCGACGCCGGTGCCGGCGATGGCGATGTCGGCCACCGGGGCCAGCGGGCCGGCCTGCGTCTCGACGTCGCCGAAGGGCAGCCACGTGCCGTCCTCGGACTTGCGGGCCGTGTGCCAGATCTTGCCGGCGTCGTTGACCACGGCCACGTGCAGGTCGGAGATGGCGCCGTTGGGCGACTTGACCGCCGCGGCCGAGACCTTGACCGCCTTGCCGATGTAGTCGCCGGCCTCGACCTTGATGTTGCCGAAGGCGGTCCAGTCCTCCGTGGTGTGGCGGATGGCGTGCCACACGTTGCCGTCGGTGTCGCTGACGACCACGTTGAGCTCGTTGTTCACCGACGTCACACCGACATCGGCGACCTTGAAGCCGGCGCCGGTGACGGCCAGCACGTCGCCCCACGGCAGCCAGCTGCCGTTGGCCAGCCGCGCGGTGTGGAACAGGCGGCCGTCCCGGGTCACCGCGACGATCTGGGTGTCGCCGCCGGTGCGGGCGGCATCGACGGCGACGACGTCGAGCTTGCTGATCTGCGCCTCGACATCGCCGAAGGCACCGGCCCACGTGCCATCGGTGTTGCGGATGGTGTGGAACAGACCGCCGTTGCTGGTCGCGGCCAGCACCTGGAGCGGCTGCGGCGACGTGGACGTGTTGTTCCACAGCGCGTTGACCAGGGCCGTCGCGTCGTGCACCTCGGGGTCGTACGCGGCCTGGTCGGCCGAGATCTGCACGTGCTGGCACACGTCGCCGATGTCCGGGTCGACGTCCCAGCGCGGGTACTGCGGCGGCAGGTTGACCATGTGGTTGAGGAAGCTGTTGGTGGCGAAGGTCGGGTTCTCTCGCTGCTCCACCGTGCCCCACGACGCCCGCTGCTGGAACAGGCCGAGGCTGTCGTGGTCAAGGGCCTGGGTGAGGTTCTGGAGGTTGCTCTCGGTGATGGCGGTGGTCACCGCGATCACGGCGGCCCGCGAGTTGGTGAAGCCACGGCCCTGGACCGTCTCGATGATCACCCGGGCGCAGGAGACCTGGTAGCCGTTGACGCTCGGGCCGAGCCGCGGGCCGTTCAGGGTCGGCGAGAGCTGGTGGGCCAGTGCGTTGTCGGCGGCGGTGACGCCGCCGGCCTCGCACGGTGCGGTCGACGCCGTGGCCAGCGCGGCGTTGGACAGGGTCGGGCTGCCGGTGGACGCGGTGTCGGCCGAGGCGAGCGGGCCGGTGGCCAGTGCGGCGACTACGCCGGCGCCCGCGACGGCGGCGCGTAAAACGTTGCTAGGCATGGAAGTTCGCCTCTCAGGCCGCGGTGACGTTGACGACGGTGCCGGGGTTGCTGGTCTGCGACTCGACGTCGCCGAAGGGCAGCCAGGTGGCGTCGGTCTTGCGGGCGGTGTGCACGACCTTGCCGTCGGCGGTGCCGATGACCACGTGCAGATCGCCGTTGGGCTCGCCGGCGGCGTCGATCGTGACGGCGTTGCTGGCCAACGGGGTGCCGGTCGCGGCGATCACGTCGCCGAAGGGCAGCCAGGTGCCGTCGGACTTGCGGCCGGTGTGGAAGATCTTGCCGTCGGCCGTCACGGCCAGCATCTGCAGATCGACGCCGGTGCCGGCGATGGCGATGTCGGCCACCTTGGCCAGCGGGCCGGCCTGCACCTCGACGTCGCCGAAGGGCAGCCAGGTGCCGTCCTCGTGCTTGCGGCCGGTGTGCCAGATCTTGCCGTCGGCGTTGGTGACGGCCACGTGCAGGTCGGTGTCGGAGCCGGACGGCGAGTGCACGGCGGTGGCGGAGACCTTGACGGCCTTGCCGTCGGCGCTGCCGGCCTCGACGTTGACGTTGCCGAACGCGGTCCAGCTCTCGTCGAGGTGGCGGATGGCGTGCCACACAGTGCCGTCGGTGTCCGTGACGACGATGTTGAGCTCGTTGTCCACCGAGGCCACGGCCACATCGGCGGCGGTGAAGCTCGCGCCGGTCTGGGCGTTCACATCGCCCCAGGGCAGCCAGTTCCCGTTGGCCAGGCGGGCCGTGTGGTGCAGCTTGCCGTCACGGGAGATCGCCACGATCTGCATGTCGCCGCCGGTCAGCGCGCCGTCGGCGGCGACGATGTCGAGGGGGCCGGCCTGCGTGTCAACGTCGCCGAAGCCGCCGGCCCAGGTGCCGTCGGTGTTGCGGATGGTGTGGAAAAGGCCGCCATTGCCGGTGATCGCGCCGATCTGCAGCGGCTGCGGTTGGGCCACGTCGTTGACGATCTTCTTGTAGCGGTAGGCGTGGTAGCCCTCGGACAGCAGCGTCGACCTGGTCCAGTTCTCGTGCTTGGCGAACTGGCCGAAGTCCGGCTCGGTGTAGACCTGGGCCAGCGTGTGCGCGCCGTCCACCCAGTGGTCGAACAGCACGACGTGCTCCGACTCCTTGTCCAGCGCGTCGCCCGGCAGCAGGTCGTCGTAGGAGATCTGGGTGGAGACCTGCGGCAGGGTCTGGGTGACCAGGCTGGTGCCAAGGTGCCAGGCCATCGAGACGTAGCCCGAGCAGTCGGAGCGGTAGCCGCGGCCCTGCGGATCGGGGGCGTACACCGACTGGCTGTAGGGCACATGCTTGTCGACCCAGTACTGCGCTCTGGCCAGCACCTCGCTGCGGGTGATCGGGCCGTCGACCGAGGACGCGGCGCCGGCCTGCGGGGCCGCGAACGTGGTCAGGCCGTTCGCGGCCACGGCGGTGAGCAGGCCGGCCGTCATCAGCCGGCGCAGGCCGGACGTGGTCGAGCCGGTCCGAACAGCGGACGAGAACATGGGAATGCCACCTTCACCTTGATGTGTCAGGGAGCGATGAACGTCAGGGGCGGGAAGCGTTTGAATCGCTTCAACCAAGAACAACGCTACAAGCGAAGAGCACACCGGGAAAGGCTTTGGTGTGGCCGGATCCGGCCACGCACCGCTCACGAAAAAGGACGCCCGCCAGGCCTTTTCAGCCCGACGAGCGTCCTCAGTGGACTACGTACGGATCAGCTGCCGGCGATCGCCGCCTCCACCACGCCCGACGGCGGCATACCCGGCACGACGGATGACGTCAGCTGTGCGGCCGCGTCCCATGATCCGTCGCCGCTGTGCCGGATCGTGTGCCACACGGCGCCGGCGTTGTCCACCAAGGCAATCTGGAGATCGCCGTTGACGCCCGCGGCCGCGACGGAAACGAAGGTCCCCGGATGGTGCATGGCGTTCAGCGCGTCACCGGGCGCACTGAAGTTGCCGTCCGAGCCGCGGACCATGTGCCACAACGATGTTCCGTTACCGCCCTGCACCAGGAGTTGCAGCCCGGTGCCGACCGCACCCACCGCGATCCCCGATGGCGTACCGACCACGTGGCCGGTGTCGTACGCGGCGAGCACGTCGCCGAAGCTCGACCAGGTCCCGCCGGCGTCCCGCACGGCGTGCATGACCTTGCCCCCGGCCAGCGCCACCACCTGGAGCTGCCCGTTCACGCCGGCCGCAGCGACCTGGGTGATCGCCCCGGTCAACCCGCCGGCCACGCTCTTCACGTCGCCGAGCGAGGTCCATGTGCCGTCGCTGTGGCGAACGGCGTGGAAGAGGTTGGCGCCGCTGTCGGTCGCGATCACGACCTGGAGATCCGTGCCGACCGCGGCCGCGGCCAACGAGGTGACGTTGGCGCAGGTGGCAATCCGCTGTATGCCTTCCCAGCGGCCGTCGGAGTGCCGTACCGCCAGGTAGACGCCGGTCGCGTCGCTGAGCACGATGTCCAGGTCGCCGTTGACGTAGGTGCTGGCGATGTGGGTGATCGTGCTCGACGGCCGGCTGGTCTGGTCGAGCAGGCTGCCGGCGGCCGTCCAGGTCCGGTTGGCGGTGGACCGGATGGTGTGCAGCAGGTCGTTGCCCGTGGTGCGCAACACCAGCTGCGCGTCGGACGCGCTGCCGGCGGCCGCGGTCACGGCGACCGGTCGGCTGGTGTCCTGGCGTGCGCCGAAGGAGAAGGCGGCGCCGACGACCACGGCCATGACCGCGACCAGAACCGCCAGTGGCGCAAGGGTTTTGCGACGATTCATGGTGTTCCCCCCGGTCATGACGCGCTCAGCTGGTACAGGGCGGCGCCGCCGGCCGGCAGCGACACGGTGATCTGCGAACCGGACTGCGCGGTGTACGAGCCCTTGCTCGGGTCGAACTTGCCGATGCCGTGCACGGTCGAGGTGTTGGTGTTCAAGGTGACGTTGGCCGCGGCGGTGTTGGACCGGTTGGCCACGAACACCCAACGGTCCTTGACCGCGCTGTTCGGGCTGCGGAATCGGCCCACCACAACGGTTCCCGACACCGACGTGAGATAACCGTCCGGGCTGAACGGCGTGGTGCCGGGCGTCTGGGTGCTCTCGTTGGCGTGCACCACCGACTCCGACACCAGCGGCAGCAGCTCCTTGCCCACCGGGGCCAGCCACGTGTTGTTCAGCGTCTGGGCGTAGCCGTAGCGGACGGTCTTGGTGCCGTTCAGGTCGATCAGCGCCGGGCCGAAGCCCTCGCCGCGGCCCGGATCCGGCGTCCAGTAGGTGAAGTACTGGATGCCCTTGCAGCCGTAGGCCAGGCTGACGTTGACCTGCCAGGCCAGGTCGGCCGCGGTCGGCTCCTTGAGCAGGCCGCTGGACAGCGTCTGGATGTAGGTCCAGGTCGGCAGCCCGCTGGCCAGACCGGCCTGCCGGACCTGGGCCCAGCACTGGAAGAAGTTCGTCGCCTCGCCGTCGCGGCGCAGCGGGTAGTAGTCGAAGGAGATCAGCGGCGGCGCGACCTGGCTGACGAAGTTGCTCAGCGTCTTGGCGTAGTCGACTTCCAGCGCGTACGAGAGGTTGGTGTACGCCATCGCGCTCGGCGCCATCTCGTGCACGATCTGGGTGGCCTTGCCCAGCGAGGCGTTGCGGGAACCCAACAGGTCCGGCTCGTCGTAGAGGCTGAAGCCGGCGAAGGAGGTGTGCCGGGCGTAGCGCGCGGTCGCCTGCTGGACCAGCGCACGGGCGTCGGCGGTGCTGATGGTCAGCGGGCCGGAGTGGCTGTCGTCGATGGTGAACATCTCGCCGACCGCCTTGACCGACGGATCCGTGGCCACCAGCGCCTTGAGGTTGTTCTGGTCGGCGAAACCGAGCGCGTAGTCGATGCTCTGCGGGTCGAGCTGGTAGTTGCCGGTGACGAAGAAGGTGAAGCCGGCGCCCGCCATGTCGGCGTAGTTGGCGGCGGTCGACGCGGACGGCGGCGGTGGCCAGAACGCGCCGATCGGGAAGCGTGTGTCGGTGAACAGCGGCGTCGAGCTGCACACATTGCCCAGCTGCAACGGGGTGGCGGCGGGCGTGACGGCCGGCCGCGGCGTCGCCGAGGCCACGGCCGGGGCGGCCAGCGCGGCGGCGCCGACACCGGCGGCACGGAACAGCCAGCGGCGGCTCATGGTCGTACCGAGGCGTGCGTCATCGGTCACGGAATGCTCCTGAAGATGAGTGATGGTCAGCTCAGATGAGATTGCGGCGGGCCGCCCAGGCGACGGCCTCGATCGGGGTGCCGGCCCCGACCTTGTCGCACACCTCGCGCAGCCGTCGGCGCAGCGTGCGCGGGCTCAGATTCAGCCGCTTGGCCACGGAATCCGCGGGCAACCCGGTGGCCAGCAGGCCGAGCAGGGTCACGTCGTTCCGGTTCATGGCGCCGTCGGTGGTCAATGTCAGCATCACAGCCCCCCGCTGTCTGCCGTGTTCATTGAAATGATTCAAACAGCGGGCCGGCAGGGCCGTCAAGAAGGTTGGGCCGAACGGCGCAGTTTGAAACCGAGATGCCGTTGACAACCCCTGTAGCTGGGAATTTCGTGCGCGGAGTACCCTAAGCTGGCCCTACTTGAGTTGTTACACGTTTCAATCGGAGGAGGACCGCCATGCGACGCGTGGGCATCAAGGACGTCGCCGCGCTGGCCGGCGTGTCCGTCGGCACGGTCTCGCACGTGCTCAACCGGCCCGAGGTCGTCGCCGACGCCACCCGGCTGCGGGTCGAGCAGGCCATCGGCGAGCTCGGCTTCGTGCGCAACGGCGCGGCCGGCACCCTGCGGGCCGGCCGCAGTCAGGTGCTCGGGCTGGTGGTGATGGACGTGACCAACCCGTTCTTCACCGACATCGCCCGTGGGGCCGAGGACGTGGCCAACGGCAACGGGTACGTGGTCATCCTCGGCAACTCCGACGAGTCCGACGACAAGGAGCGCAACTACCTGCGCGTGCTCCAGGAGCAGCAGGTCGCCGGCGTGCTCATCACGCCCGTGCACGACGACTCGACGCGGCTGCGGCAGCTGCGCGACGTCGGCACCTCGGTGGTCCTGGTCGACCGGGCGGCGCTGGGCACCGACCAGTGTTCCGTGTCGGTGGACAACGTGGCCGGCGGACGGCTGGCCGCCGAGCACCTGTTGAGCTTGGGCCACAAGGAGATCACCTTCGTCACCGGGCCGTCGGCCATCCGGCAGTGCGCCGACCGCCGGGCCGGCGTCAAGGCCGCGCTGCGCAACGCCGGCATCGCGCTGGGCGGTGGCCTGCAGGAGGTGGTCGTGCCGGCGATGAACGTGGCGTCCGGCCGGGCCGCCGGGGAGAAGTTGTTGCAGGGCAAGCGAAAGCCGCGGGCCGTGTTCTGCGCCAACGACCTGCTGGCCGTCGGTGTCATGCACGTGCTGCTGCGGGCCGGGGTGCGGGTGCCCGAGGACGTCATGGTGGTCGGCTACGACGACATCTACGCGGCCGAGTCGGCGGCCGTGCCACTGACCACGATCCGGCAGCCCACGTACCAGATGGGCCGGATGGCCGCGGAGCTGATGATCTCCGAGTGCGAGCAGCCGGAACAGCACGCCCACCAGCAGATCCTGTTCCAGCCGACGCTGGTCGCCCGCAACTCGACGGGCCGGCCGGTCTAGCCCTGGATCAGTGCCTTGGCCAGGTCGGCGGCCTCGCGGGCGGAGCCCCAGGACAGGGTGACGCCCAGGCTGCCGTGGCCGTAGCAGTGCACGATGGGCCGGCCGGCGAGCGCGCGGGCTTCGAGCCGGATGGCCGCGCGCTCGGGGCGTAGGCCGACGCGGTGCTCCAGGATCGGGGCGCCGGCCAGCAGCGGCTCCACGGCGGCGCAGCGCTCGAGGATGGCCGAGGCGATGGCCGCGTCGGGCTCCAGCCGCCAGTCGCCGACGGTGGACACGCCGCCGAGCACAACCTGGTCCCCGTGCGGGAAATAGTGGGTGAACTCCGGCTCGGTGGAGATCTCCAGGAAGAACTCCTCGATGCCCGGATTGGCCACCACCACGAGCTGCCCGCGACACGCTCGCACGGTCAGGTCCGGCACCAGTCGCCGGGCCCCGACGCCGCTGCAGTTGACCAGCACCGGCGCCTCGTCGACGACCTCGCTGAGCCGACCGACCGTGCGGATGTCCAGCCGGCCGCCGGCCGCGGTCAGCCGGCCGGTGAGGTAGCCCAGATAGCGCGGCATGTCGATCAGCGGAACGCGGGCCCACTGCCCGCTGGTGAAGCCGGCCGGCAGCTCGGCGCGACGCAGGTCAACCCGGTCCGGGACCATCGTGACCTGCGGCGGCGGGTCGTCCAGCGGCAGCGCACCGCGGCTGGCCATCCGGCCGCGGGTGAGGCGGACGCCGGTGGCCGGATCGCGGGCCAGCCGGGTGAACTCGTCGAGGCCGACCCGGCTCCAGTCCAGGGCCCGATCGGCTGGTTCGGCGAAGGCCGGGCCCCACATCGCGCCGGCCATCGCCGACGTGGTCTGCCGCGGCAGGTCGGTGCTCATCACCCTGGTCCGCACGCCCGCCTCGGCCAGGCACACCGCGGTGGTCAGGCCGATCACACCGGCCCCGATGACGAGCACGTCGTCACTCACGCTCGTCACGGTAGGGCATCGGGCACCGAATACCGAGTCCGAAAGGGACAGTGCCCGTCTACGATCCGGGAACATGTCCCAGCCAAGCGCGCCCCCGCAGTTCCCCATCCTGATCTCGACCATGAACGACGTGCCCGGCTGCCGGGTCACCCACGTGTTCGGCGAGGTGTTCGGCCTCACCGTGCGCAGCCGCGCCATCGGCGTGAACTTCGTGGCCGGTCTCAAGTCCCTCGGCGGCGGCGAGGTGACCCAGTACACCCAGATGCTCAGCGACTCCCGCAACGAGGCGCTGGGCCGGCTCTGCCAGCAGGCCATGGGCTACGGCGCGAACGCCGTGCTGGCCATGCGGTTCGACTGCAACGAGATCGCCCAGACGATGAGCGAGGTCGCTGCCTACGGCACTGCCGTCTACATCGTGCCCAACGACCAGCCGGCCCAGCAGCACGCCGCGCAGCAGCACCAGCCGCAGGCCCAGCAACAGCAGCAGTACCAGCAGGCCCCGCCGCAGCAGATGCAGCAGCCCCAGCAGCAGCCCCAGCGCTGATGCCGAAGTTGTGAACGGACCATTCCCAAACTCCGAGTAGAGGAATGGTCCGTTCCGAACTTCAAGGCTTGACTAGGAGGAGCGGCGGCGGTAGGCGATGCCGGCGGCGACGGCGCCGGCCAGGGCGCCGGCGCCCAGGACGGTGGGCACGCCGATGCGGGCGGCCTTGCGGCCGGTGCGGAAGTCGCGGATCTCCCAGCCGCGGCGGCGGGCCAGCTCCCGCAGACCGGGGTCGGGGTTGACGGCCACGGCGGTGCCGGCGGTGGACAGCATGGGCACGTCGTTGATGGAGTCCGAGTACGCGGTGCAGCGCCGCAGGTCGAGGCCCTCACGGGCGGCGAGCGCCCGGACGGCGTGGGCCTTGGCCTTGCCGTGCAGCAGGTCGCCGACGAGCCGGCCGGTGTAGACGCCGTCACGGGACTCGGCGACGGTGCCCAACGCCCCGGTCAGGCCGAGCCGCCGCGCGATGATCGAGGCCAGCTCGACCGGAGTCGCGGTGACCAGCCACACCCGCTGCCCGGCGTCCTGGTGCATCTGGGCCAGCGCCCGGGTGCCGGACCAGATCTTGGCCGCCATCAGCTCGTCGTAGATCTCCTCGCCGAGGTCGACGAGCTCCTGCACGCTGCGCCCGGCCACGAAGCCCAGCGCCTGCTCGCGGCTGGCCCGCACGCTGTCCGGGTTCTCCTTGCCGCCCAGCCGGAACCGCAGCTGCCGCCAGGCGAAACTGGCCAGGTCGGCGGTGGTGAAGTACTTCCGGCTGGCCAGGCCGCGGGCGAAGTGGAAGATCGAGGCGCCCATCATCATCGTGTTGTCGACGTCGAAGAACGCGGCGGCGGTCAGGTCCGGCGGCACCGCGAGCGCGGCCTCGAGATCGGCCGCGGCCGCCACCGCCGCCTCGGCCGATGCCTCGCCGGCCAGCTCGGCCATCCGCTCGAGCTCCGCGTCCGCCCCGTCACGCCAGCGTGGCACCGCCGCGCCTCCCCCGCTCCTGCCGGTTCCTCATCGTGCAAGGGTAGCGATCAGTGTCCGAGCACAATGCCCGGTAGTCCGGGCAGCAGCGGCGGCAGGGTGATCCCGGGCAACGGCAGCGGCACGGAGATGTCGGTCGGCTTGCTGCTGGTAGTGGTCGGTCCCGGTCCCTTGGACCCGGTCGTCACGGGCGAGGCGACCGTCGGTGTGGTGAAGGTGACGGTCGGCGTGGTGGTGGCCGTCGTCGTCGACCCGCCGCCGACCCCGTTGCCCGGCGCGCCACCGCCCGGATGCGAGGTCGTGGTCGGCGTGGTGCCGTAGCTCTGCTGGACCGGCGGCCGCGTGGCGCACGCACCGGTGGCCGGCAGCGCGCCGACATCGTCGGTGGCGCCGGTGGTGATCGTGTAGCAGTTCAGCCGCGCGATCAGGGCGTCGGCGCGCTCGGTGATGGCGTTGAGCAGGTCGGCGCTGGTGTCGGCGCGCTCGGGCAGCGAGGGCCGCAGGGTCTTGAGCCGCTGCGACTGCTGCTTGGCCCAGTCGCGCAGGTAGGTCAGGCCGGAGCCGTCGCCGTTGGTGCTCAGCACGGTGAGCAGCCGCGATCCGGCAGCGGCGTCGGTGTCGAAGTCGGTGAGCGCGGTCAGGTACGAGCCGATGGGCGTGTTGCCGCGGGCGGCCATGCCCTCCATCTCGTCGATCCGCGCGGTGGCGAACTCGAGGTGCTTGCGGGCCTTGGCCGCGTCGTCGAAGGCCAACCCGAACGAGGCGGACTCGGCGGTGCGCTTGATCGCGTACAGCGGGTCGCCGGGCAGCGCGTCCCGGCTGAGCAGCAGGCTCATCGCGCCCAGCGCCAGGATCAGGCACAGCGCGGCGGCCATGGCCACCATCAGCCGTCCGGGCGCGGTCGACCGCACGGGTAAGTCGCGGACCGGGGCCGGCGGGGACTCGAAGTCCATGGCCTTGAACTCGGCGAGCACCCGCAGCCGCATGCGTTCCCGCTCGCGTGGGGTCGGCCCCACCGCGTCGGCCGAGCGCCGCAGCAGATCCGCGACGCGTTCGTGCTCCATCCGGGTCTCCACCTCACCACCTGTTCGCTTCCAATCCAGGAAACGACGGCGGCACTGCATCGGTTACGCGTAAGAGCATTACGTCAGCGCGTGAGCACAGCTAGCGCAGTTCGGCCGGCAGCAGTTGGGCCAGCCGGCGTACCGCGCGATGCTGCAAAGCCTTGATCGCGCCCTCGTTCCGGCCCATCTGCTCGGCCGTCTCGGCCACGGACAGGCCCTGCAGGAAGCGCAACACGATGCACTCCCGCTGGTCGTCGTTGAGCTCGCTCACGCAGCGCAACAGCTCGCTTGTCGTCGCCTCGTCCAGCACTGCCTGCTCGGGACCGGCCGTGACCTGGCGATTGTCGTCCAGCTCGGCGGTGGTGACCTCCAGCCGGTACCGGCTCGACTTGACGTGGTCGAGCACGAGGTTGCGGGCGATGGTGACGAACCAGGCGCCGACGTCACGGCCCTGGTAACTGACCGTGGTGATGCGGCGCAGGGCCCGCAGGAACGTCTCCGAGGTGACGTCCTCGGCCAGCGTGCGGTCGCCGACCCGGAACAGCACGTACCGGAACACCTGGTCCACGTAGCGGTCGTAGAGCAGGCCGAACGCCTCGACGTCGCCACGCTGAGCCTTGTCCACCAGCTGCCACGCCTCGGCGTGCTCGTCGGCGGTCGGGGGCGGGCCACTGGGCTGTTTGGAGCGGGCAGGGCTGCTCATAGGTCCAGCAGCACCTCCCTTGGTCGGCGTAGCGGCAGCATACGTGTTGTTACTTGCAAGTAGGTAGCGCTCACGGGCGGACCCTGGTGAGACGTCGGGCCCAGCTCCTGCATGACGCCGGGGCAGCGTGACAAAATCCTGCGATCGGCTCGATGGGGAGGTCTCGCATGACCGGTGTCAGCAACGTGGCGGATCTGGTCCGGACCGCCGCGGTCCGTGGTCCCGATCACCCCGCGTTCATCGACGCGGCCACCGGGGACACCCTGACCTGGGCCGAGGTGGACGCCGCGACCGATGTCGAGGCCCACCGCCTGCGTGAGGCCGGTCTCCAGCCCGGCGACCGGGTGGCGGTCCGCCTGCCCACCTCCATGGAGTTCGCGGTGGCCGTGTTCGGCACGCTGCGGGCCGGCGGCGTGGTGGTGCCGGTCGGCACCGGCGGCCCCGGCCGTGAGCTGACCCGCGTGCTCGACGACAGCGGCGCCTCGCTGCTGATCGGCGACGGCGGCGACGCCTCGACCAGGGTGCTGCCCGCGCCGAGGCTGCGCGTCGACGGCGGCCTCACCGGCGAGTCGGTGCGCGGCGGCGAGGACGTGGCGGTGCTCGCGTACACGTCGGGTACCTCCGGTGTGCCGCGCGGCGCGATGCTGTCGCACCGCGCGTTGCTGGCGAACGTGGCGCAGTGCGCGGCGCTGCGTCCGGCGCCGGTGACCGCCGCCGACCGCGTCCTGCTCGCCTTGCCGCTGTTCCACTCCTACGGGCTTGGACCAGGACTGTTCCAGGTCGCGGCCGCCGGCGCGACCGCTGTTCTGCTGCAACGTTTCGACGCGGAGGCAGCAGTTGACGCCATCGAGCAGCACCGGGTGACGACGTTGGTCGGCGTGCCCCCGATGTACCAGGCGCTGCTGCACGTCGACGCCGCACGCCTGCGTGACGCCCTGATCACCGTCCGTCTGCTCACCTCGGGCGCGGCGCCGCTGAGCCCGTCGCTGCTGGAGGCCGTGCAGAAGGCGACCAGCCTGCCGGTCTTCGAGGGCTACGGCCTCACCGAGACGGCCCCGGTGCTGACCTCCACGCTGGTCGGCGGCCAGGTCAAGCCGGGCTCGGTCGGCCGTCCGCTGCCCGGCATCGAGCTGCGCCTCGTCGACACCGACGGCCAGCCGTTCGCCGAGGACGAGGAGTTCGTGCTGCCGGACGACGACGCCGGCCTGGTGTCGGTGCGCGGCGAGAACCTGTTCAGCGGCTACTGGCCGGACGGGGCGCACGGCCCCGACGCCGAGGGCTGGTTCCGCACCGGCGACGTCGGCTACCTGGACGACGACGGCGACCTGCACCTGGTCGACCGGGCCGGCGACCTGATCATCGTGAACGGCTTCAACGTGTACCCGCACGAGGTCGAGCAGGTCATCGTCGAGCTGCCGCAGGTCGCCGAGGCGGCGGTGGTCGGCGTGCCCAGCGAGACCACGGGCGAGGCGGTGAAGGCCGTGATCGTGCTGGGCCAGGACGAGGAGCTCACGGCGGACGCCGTGACCGAACACTGTGCCGAGCGGCTGGCCAAGTTCAAGGTGCCGGTGACGGTGGAGTTCGCCGACGTGCTGCCGCACTCGCCGACCGGCAAGCTGGTGCGCAGCCGGCTGCGCCTGCCCCAGGCGTAGGTTGATCCACGTGAGCCACACCGTCACCGTGATGACCAGGGTCGGCTGCGACCACTGCGTGCAGGCCGAGGCCGACGTCAAGCGCATCTGCGACGAGCTGGGCGTGGCCTGGTCGGCGCGGGACGTGGACGCCGACACCGAGCTGCGCGAGGAGTACGGCGACCGGGTGCCGGTGATCCTGGTCGACGGCCGTGAGCACGGGTACTGGACGGTCGAGGAGCCCCGCCTGCGGGCGGCGCTGGCCCGTTGACGCGCGGGGAGGGCGCGCTGCGGCGGCGCTGCCGGCGGCTGCTGCGGGAGCTGGACGTGCGGCCGCCGCTGGACGTGCGCGACCTGTGCGACCGGCTGGCCGCCCGCCGCGGCAAGCCGATCCGGCTGGTGCCCTATCCGATCGAGATTCCCGGCCCGTTCGGGCTGTGGTTCGCGACCGACAGCGCGGACTTCATCGTCTACCAGCAGGAAACGACCAGGCCGCACCAGAACCACATCATCCTGCACGAGCTCGGGCACATGATCGCCGAGCATCCCAGCGACGACGAGTCGACCGCGTTCGTGGCCCGGCGCACCTGCTACGACTCGGCCCACGAGCGCGAGGCCGAGCTGATCGCCACCATCATCCTGGAGTGGGCCAGCGTGCTGGACACCGTCCACAGCGGCCGTCAGGACCCGACCGTGGACCGGTTGGGGGATTCCCTTTCACACCATCACGGGTGGGTGTGAGGGGCAGCGCTGCCCTTCCGTACAAAAGTCCAAGCACGGCAAGGGCGTTCAGTGCTTTCGTAGAGGCATGACCCGCGAGATGTACACCGACCACTACTTCGCGCACGTGCACGAGTTCATGGCCACCGCGCGTGCCGAGGAGCCGGTGTTCCAGACCACCGCGCTCAACGGCGTTCCGACCTGGGTCGTCACGCGCTACGACGACGTCAAGGCGCTGCTCACCGACGACCGGCTGAGCAAGGACTCCGAGCGCATCATCGCCCTGCTGCACACCAAGATGATCGCCGCCGGCCGCGAGCCGGAGCTGCACGCCGGCTTCGGCAAGAGCATGCTGATGGCCGACCCGCCCGACCACAGCCGGCTGCGGCTGCTGCTGGCCAAGGACTTCACCGCGCGGCGGATCGCCAAGCTGCGGCCGTTCGTCGAGCAGCTCACCGACAACCTGCTGGCCGCGCTGGCCACCGAGCCGGGGCCGGTCGACGTGGTCGACGGCTTCGCGATGGCGCTGCCGGCGATGGTGATCAGCGAGATGCTGGGCGTGCCGGCCGAGGACCGGCACGAGTTCAACGCCTGGACCGGCGACCTGCTGGCCGGCGACCCGGCCGTGTACATGCCGGCCAACGACGCCGTGGTGGCCTACCTGGGCAAGCTGATCGAGGCCAAGCAGGCCGACCCGGGTGAGGACCTGCTGTCGGCGATGACCAGGGCCGAGGAGGGCGACCGGCTCTCGCCGCACGAGGTGCTGGCGATGGCGCTGCTGATCCTGATCGCCGGCCACGAGACCACGACCAACCTGATCAGCTCGGCCATCCTGCGGCTGACGGCCGAGCCGGCGCTGGCCGAGCGGCTGCTGGCCGACCCCATGCCGGTGATCGACGAGCTGCTGCGCGTGGACTCGCCGGTGATGCTGGGGACCGCCCGGTACACCACCGAGCCGGTCGAGGTCGGCGGCGTGACCATTCCGGCCAACGAGATGGTGGCGCTCGCGCTGGGCTCGGCCAACCGCGACGCGGACCGCTTCTCGCATCCCGAGCAGATCGACCTTGACCGCGGCGCGCGTGGGCACGTCGCCTTCGGTCACGGCCTGCACCACTGCCTCGGGGCCCCGCTGGCTCGGCTGGAGGCCGAGGTCGCGCTGACGGCGTTCGTGCGCCAGTTCCCGGACGCCAAGGTGGCGGTGCCGGCCGACGAGCTGCCGTTCCGGCACGCGACGATCATGAACGGTTATTCGGAAATGCCGGTTGTCCTGGGGGCACGGGCGGTCGTCACGAATTCGTAAGGCCCGTCCGCTTGAACCTTCGGCGGTCCTGGCACGAACTTGAAGTGTGGGTGCACCAACGACCGCCGTAGCGCCGCCGCAGCCGACCGAGACCCGGATCCCGGTCGGCCCGGCGATGCTGATCGGCCTGCTCGGGGTGGCGGCGGCGCTGGCCGCCGGCCACCTCGTCGCGGCCTTCATCGACCCGAACGCCTCGCCGTTCCTGGCCGTCGGCAACGCGGCGATCGACCTGACGCCGGCGCCGCTCAAGGAGTTCGCCGTCACGTCCTTCGGCACCGCCGACAAGCTGGTGCTGCTGTCCGGCATGGCGGTGTTCCTGCTGGTCGTGGCGGCTGCGGCCGGGCTGCTGTCACGGCGCAGCCCGGTGCCGGGCACGGTGCTGGCGGTGCTGTTGGGCGGCGCTGCGGTCGCGGCGGTGTTCAGCCGTAGCGACCTCGGCCAGCTGGCCATCCTCGCGCCGGCGGCCAGCCTGGGCGCCGGGGTGACGGTCTTCCGTCGCCTGCACGCCGCCGCGCTGCGAGTGCAGGAACCAGGCAGCCCGGAGGGCATCGAGCGGCGCAAGTTCCTCCAGGGGACCGTCGGGGTGGCCGTCGGGGCCGGGATCGCCGGCCTCGCCGGGCAGTTCATCGGCACCCGGGTGGACGTGGAGGGCTCCCGGGCGACGGTGCCCCGTCGGCTGGCCAGGTACCGCGACCAGACCACGGTCGCCGGCTCGGACTTCGCCCAGGACGGCACGCCGACGTACCTGACCAGGAACGAGAACTTCTACCGGATCGACACCGCACTGTCGGTGCCGCGGCTGACCGCGGAGGACTGGTCGCTCCGCATCCACGGCATGGTCGACCGGGAGCTCACGCTGACCTTCGACGACGTGATGGACATGGACCTGATCACCAGGACCGTGACGCTGACCTGCGTGTCCGATCCGGTCGGCGGCCCGTACATCTCGACCGCGCAGTTCACCGGCGTGCTGATGCGCGACCTGCTGGCCAAGGTCGGCGTGAAGGCCGGGGCCGACCAGGTCTTCTCCACCAGTTCCGACGGCTACACCGCCGGCAGCCCGCTCGACGTGATCATGGATCCCGGGCGCAACGCCATGCTGGCCGTGGGCATGAACGGCGAGGCACTGCCGCCCGAGCACGGCTTCCCGGCCCGGCTGGTCGTGCCCGGCCTCTACGGCTACGTGTCGGCCACCAAGTGGGTCACCGACATCGAACTCACGACGTTCGCCGCCAAGACCCAGTACTGGGTGCCTCGGGGCTATTCGGAGAAGGCCCCGATCAAGACCGAGTCGCGCATCGACAGCCCGCGCGGCCTGGGCTCGGTACCGGCCGGCAAGGTCGTGGTGGCCGGTATCGCCTGGGCCCAGACCAAGGGCATCGCCAAGGTCGAGGTGCAGATGGACGGCGGCCCCTGGCAGGAGGCCGACCTGGCCGTGCAGCCCACCAAGGAGGCCTGGCGGATGTGGCGGCGGACCTTCGACCTGCGGCCGGGCAGCCACACCGTGGTGGTGCGGGCCACCGACAGCTCGGGCTACACGCAGACCGTGGATGTGGCCGACGCCGTGCCGGACGGGGCCACCGGACTGCACTCGGTGGCGTTCACCACGGCGTGAATCCCACCGGTGTCGCCCGAACGGGCGAGGCCGGTTTCGTGCCCCGAGCCGCCAACTTTGTGCACACGTTCACAAGCGCTACGGTTGTCCCATCACACCAATCGAGGGAGCAACCAGCGTGGGTGCACGGCGGGGTGAGGACGTCGAGGTCGTGACTGCCCCTGGCCGGCTTCCGGACGAACCGGCCACGCGCGAGCGGGCCCGGGCCATCCCCGAGGCCGCCGTCGCCCGCCTCGCGGTCTACCTGCGGGTGCTGTCGGGTCTGGCCGAGCAGGACGTGACCACCATCTCCAGCGAGGAGCTGTCGGCCGCCGCCGGCGTCAACTCGGCCAAACTGCGCAAGGACCTGTCCTACATCGGCTCGTACGGCACCCGTGGCGTCGGCTACGAGGTCGAGGTGCTGGTCGACCAGATCGAGCGCATCCTCGGACTGACCCGCAAGCACTCCGTCTGCGTGGTCGGCATCGGTAACCTTGGTCACGCGCTGGCCAACTACGCGGGCTTCCCGGGACGCGGTTTTCCGGTCTCCGCGCTGTTCGACGTCGACGAGGACCTGATCGGCGTGCCGGTCGGAGGAATACTGGTCAGCCACGTCGACGACATCCCCAGGGTGTGCGCCGAGCGGGAGATCTCGATCGGGGTCATCGCCACCCCGCCACCCGCCGCCCAGGGGGTCTGCGACCGTTTGGTATCCGCGGGCGTGCAATGCATCCTGAACTTCGCACCCGTCGTGATCCAGGTTCCAGACCACGTCGAGGTGCGCAAGGTTGACTTGGCGGTGGAGATGCAGATCCTGTCGTTCCACGTGGCTCGGCGTGCGGACGAGGCTGCGAACGCGGACGAGAGCGGAATGGTGGTGCCCGGGTGAACTCGAAGGCCGGCTCGACCGTTCTAGCTGGGGGGTGGTCGGAATGAGCCTGCTCGCGGTCGGTGTGTCCCACCGCACGGCCGAGGTGCGCCTGCTGGAGAAGCTGGCGGTGTCCTCGGACGGTATGCCCAAGCTGCTCGACGAGCTGCTGAACCAGGACAACGTCACCGAGGCGCTGCTGCTGTCGACGTGCAACCGGATCGAGGTGTACGCGGTCGTCGACGCCTTCCACGGCGGTCTGGCCGACGTCACCTCCGTGCTCTCGCGGCACTCCGGCATCGAGGTCAACGAGCTGTGCGAGCACTTCTACGTGCACTACGCCGCGGCCGCGGTCGAGCACCTGTTCTCGGTGGCCGCGGGCCTGGACTCGATGGTCGTCGGCGAGGCCCAGATCCTCGGCCAGCTGCGCGGCGCGTACGCCGACGCGGATGACGCCGGCACCGTCGGCAAGACCCTGCACGAGGTCACGCAGCAGGCGCTGCGGGCCGGCAAGCGGGTGCACGCCGAGACCGCCATCGACCACGCCGGCGCGTCGGTGGTGTCCGAGGCGCTGGCCGACGCCGACCGCGTGCTGGGCGGCCTGGCCGGGCGCAAGGCGCTGCTGGTCGGGGCCGGCTCGATGGGTGGCCTGGCCGCCGCGCACCTGCGCCGCGCCGGCATCGGCGAGATCGTCATCGCCAACCGCACCCCGGCCAACGGGGACCGCCTGGCCGCGGCACTGACCACCGAGGGCGTGCCGGCCCGTTCGGTCGGCCTCGACCGCCTCGACGATGAGATCTCCGCCACGGACGTGCTGCTCGCCTGCACCGGCGCGATGGACGTGGTGGTCGGAGTTGACCGGTTCGTCCCGGGCTCCCACCGCGGCCCGCTGGTCGTCTGCGACCTCGGCCTGCCCCGCGACGTCGACCCGGCGGTCGGCGACCTCGACGGCGTCACGCTGGTCGATCTGGAGACGTTGCAGCACCGTCTGGCCACCGCGCCGTCGGCGCTGGACACCGAGCGGGCCCGGCGCATCGTGGCCGACGGCGTGCGCGACTACCTGGCCGGTCAGCGGTCGGCCGCGGTCACCCCGACGGTGACCGCGCTGCGCCGCCGCGCGGCCGAGGTGGTGGACGCCGAACTGTTGCGATTGGACTCGCGGCTCCCGGACCTGGATGATTCCACTCGTGCGGAGCTGGCCAGGACGGTCCGCCGGGTGGTGGACAAGCTGCTGCACACCCCGACCGTCCGCGTCAAGGAACTGGCTTCGTCGCCCGGCGGGGCCGGCTACGCGGACGCGCTGCGGGAGCTCTTCGAGCTCGACCCGCAGGCGCCGAGGGTGGTCAGCACGCCACGGACAGTAGAGACCGAGCACGGCGGTGGAGATCGGTGAACCGGACGTTGAGGATCGGCACCAGGGGCAGTGCCCTCGCGTTGGCCCAGACCGGCATGATGGCCGAGCGGCTGGAGCGCGCGGGCGCCACGGTGGAGATCGTCACCGTGACCACCCCGGGCGACCGTTCGCACGCGCCGATCGCCGAGATCGGTGTCGGCGTGTTCACCTCGGCCCTGCGTGACGCGCTGGCCAACGACGAGGTGGACGTGGCCGTCCACTCGTACAAGGACCTGCCGACGGCGCCGGACCCGCGGCTCGTGCTGGCCGCCGTGCCCACCCGCGAGGACCCCAGGGACGCCCTGGTCGCGCGGGACGGCATGGTGCTGGGCGAGCTGCCGGCCGGCAGCCGGGTCGGCACCGGCGCGGCCCGCCGGGTCACCCAGCTCGAGGCCCTCGGCCTCGGGCTGGAGATGGTGCCGATCCGCGGCAACGTGGACAGCCGGATCCGCAAGGTGTTCGACGGCGAGCTCGACGCTGTCGTGGTCGCCGCCGCGGGCCTGTCCCGGCTCGGCCGGCTCGACGTGGTGACCGAGTTCCTCGACCCGATCCAGATGCTGCCCGCCCCCGCCCAGGGTGCGCTGGCGGTGGAGTGCCGGGTCGACGACTTCGACACCGAACACCTGCTTCGCTCTTGCCTGGATGATCAGGCCAGTAGGGCCGCTGTCACCGCCGAGCGCGCGATGCTTGCCGCGCTGGAGGCCGGGTGCAGCGCGCCCGTCGGCGCACTGGCCGATGTGGTGGAAGACCTCGACGACGACGGCCGGACGGTTCTCCGCCTGTCGTTGCGCGGGGTCGCCGCGACGCCGCAGAACGAGCTGCTGCGGGCGTCGGCCACCGGTGACTTGACCACAGCAGAGCAGTTGGGCCGGGCGCTCGCGGCCGAACTGCTTGATCTCGGCGCCACCGTGCTCAGTGGCCCGGGGAGCAAGTGATGGGGAGTGCCCTGATGACGACCCGCGCACGTAAGACCCCCGGACGCGTCGCGTTCGTGGGTTCCGGCCCCGGCGATGCCGGGCTGCTGACGGTTCGGGCCACGGAGTTGCTGGCCAGGGCAGAGCTGGTGGTGACCGACCCGGACGTGCCGACCGAGGTGGTCGGCCTGGCCGAGGGCGCCGAGGTGCGCCCGGCCGTCGGCGAGCCGGGCGACGTCGCCAAGGACCTGGTCAACGAGGCCCGCAACGGCCGCAGCGTCGTCCGGCTGGTGTCCGGCGACCCGCTGACCCTCGACTCGGTGGTGACCGAGGCCCAGTGCGTCGCGAAGTCCACTGTGGACTTCGACGTGGTGCCCGGAGTTCCCGGCGGCACAGCGGTTCCGGCCTACGCCGGTGTCGCGCTCGGCGCCGTGCACACCGAGGCCGACGTACGGTCCACTGTGGACTGGGCCGGCCTTGCCGCCGCGCCCGGCACGCTTGTGCTGCACGCCACCGGTTCGCACCTGGCCGAGGCCGCGTCCTCGTTGGTGGAGAACGGTTTGGCCCCGCAGACCCCGGTCGCGGTGACCGCGGGCGGCACCGCCTTCGGGCAGCGCACCGTGGACACCTCGCTGGCCGCGCTGGCCGCCGATGCCGGCGATCTGGCCGGGCAGCTGGTGGTGACCGTCGGCAGCACCGTCGCCGGCCGGTCCAAGCTGTCCTGGTGGGAGTCGCGGGCGCTGTACGGCTGGCGGGTCCTGGTGCCGCGCACCAAGGAGCAGGCCGGCGCGATGAGCGAGCGGCTGCGTGAGCACGGCGCGATCCCGGTCGAGGTGCCGACGATCTCCGTCGAGCCGCCGCGCAGCCCGGCGCAGATGGAGCGCTCGGTCAAGGGCCTGGTCGACGGCCGCTACCAGTGGGTCATCTTCACCTCGACCAACGCGGTGCGTGCGGTGTGGGAGAAGTTCCGCGAGTTCGGCCTCGACGCCCGCGCGTTCTCCGGCGTGAAGATCGCCTGCGTCGGTGAGAGCACCGCCGCCAAGGTTCGCTCGTTCGGCATCATCCCGGAGCTGATCCCGTCGGGTGAGCAGTCCAGCGAGGGCCTGCTGGCCGACTTCCCGCCCTACGACGACATTCTCGACCCGGTGGACCGGGTGCTGCTGCCGCGGGCCGACATCGCCACCGAGACGTTGGCGGCCGGGCTGCGCGAGCGCGGCTGGGAGATCGACGACGTGACGGCGTACCGCACCGTGCGGGCCGCGCCGCCGCCCGCCGACACCCGCGAGATGATCAAGTCCGGCGGTTTCGACGCGGTCTGCTTCACGTCCTCGTCCACCGTGCGCAACCTGGTCGGCATCGCCGGCAAGCCGCACACCCGGACGCTGGTCGCGTGCATCGGCCCGCAGACCGCCGAGACCGCCCGCGAGTTCGGCCTGCGCGTCGACGTGCAGCCCGAGTTCGCCACCGTGCCCGCACTGGTGGACGCGCTGGCCCAGCACGCCGCCCGGCTCCGCGCCGAGGGCGCGCTGCCGCCGCCGCGCAAGACCAAGCGCCTGCGCCGGTCGTGATTCAGTAACGCTTGGAAGGGGGCCTTCCTGCACTCCGAGTGCAGGAAGGCCCCCTTCCAAGCGTTTGGCCCACAAAAGGGAGTACTCGTCGTGTTCCCCACTCATCGTCCTCGGCGGCTGCGCCGCACCCCGGCCATGCGCCGTCTGGTCAGCGAGATCGACGTCCGGCCGCGCCAGCTGATCCTGCCGATGTTCGTCAAGGAGGGGGCGACGGAGCCGATCCCGATTGCCTCCATGCCCGGCGTCGTCCAGCACACCCGCGACACGCTGCGCAAGGCCGCCGTCGAGGCCGTGCAGGCCGGTGTCGGTGGTCTGATGGTGTACGGCGTGCCGCTCAAGCACGACGCCGTCGGCTCCGGCGCGACCGACCCCAACGGCATTCTCAACGTGGCCCTGCGCGACCTGCGCAGCGAGCTCGGCGACGACACCGTGCTGATGTCCGACCTGTGCCTCGACGAGTTCACCGACCACGGCCACTGCGGCGTGCTGGACTCCGACGGCGCCGTGGACAACGACGCCACCCTGCGCATCTATGCCGACATGGCCATCGAGCAGGCCCGTTCGGGCGCGCACATGGTCGGCACCAGCGGCATGATGGACGGCCAGGTCGGCGTGATCCGCGAGGCGCTGGACGAGGCCGGCTACCTGGACACCGGGATCCTGGCCTACGCGGTCAAGTACGCCTCGGCGTTCTACGGCCCGTTCCGCGAGGCCGTCGGGTCCCAGCTCAAGGGCGATCGCAAGACGTACCAACAGGATCCGGCCAACGCGCGGGAGGCGCTGCGCGAGCTGTCGTTGGACATCGCCGAGGGCGCGGACATCGTGATGGTCAAGCCCGGCCTGCCCTACCTGGACGTGCTGCGGACCGTCGCCGACAACTCGGAGGTCCCGGTCGCGGTCTACCAGGTGTCCGGCGAGTACGCGATGGTCGAGGCGGCGGCGGCCAACGGTTGGCTGGACCGTCAGCGTTCGATCATGGAGTCGCTGACCTCGCTCCGCCGGGCCGGCGCTGACATGATCCTCACCTACTGGGCTGCCGAAGCCGCGAAGTGGCTATGACGCAACCCGAAGTGACGGTGCCTCGCACCGTCGACATCGCGCGTTGGCTGTGGGTGGCCGGCGCGCTGTTGTCGGCGGTGCGGGCGCTGGTCGTGCTGGCCGATCGGCAGGGCCTGCGCGACCAGGTCCGTCAGCTCGATCCGACGTTGTTCGGGCAGCAGGTCGAGGCCGCCGTCAACGGCGAGATCGTGCTCGGCGTGTTGTTCAGCGCGGCCACCGTCGCGCTGTACGTGTTGGTGGCCAACAAGATGCGTGGCGGCCGATCGTGGGCCCGAGTGCTGCTCACCTTCTTCGGCGTGATCTTCGTGGTGCTCGGCGTGCTGGGCATGTTCGGCGTCGCCGACGGCATGGCCGCCGCCCAGGGGCTGACCGTCGACCCGCTCGAGGTGGCCCTGTCCGCCCTCGGTCTCGTGCTGGACGTGGCCGCGCTGGTGGCCATGTGGCTGAAGCCGTCCAACGACTACTTCCGCACCATGTCGGTCCGTTTCGTGATGCCGCCGCAGCAGCCTCAGCGCTGGTAGGACGTGTAGCGTGCGCCCGTGACCACGAACGAATCGGGCGAGCGGGACACCGTTGCCCGGCCCACTCTCGTCACCATCTCCGTCGTGCTGTGGGTGCTGTCGGCCATCACCTATCTCGGTGTGTCCACCATCGTGATGAGCAATCACAGCGCCCAGGTCGACCAGCAGATGGTGGGCCTGCCCAAGACCGTCACGCGGGACCAGGTCAGCACGGTGCTCACCATCGCCGAGTTCGCCGCCCTGATCATCGGCGTGCTGGCCGCGGCCGGCGTATACCTGCTGATGAAGGCCAATCGCCGGGCCCGGGTGCTGCTCATCGTCCTGGTGTTCCTCCAGCTGTTCTGCCTGCTGCTGTTCAACCTGGACGGCCCCGGCGCGCTGTTCGGCGTGGCCGGGCTGATCCTGCTGTTCCTGCCGGCGTCCAACCGGTACTTCACCTGGATCAAGCAGGGGTGACCACTCGCTACGCCGAGCCGGGCTCGTCGTTCTGGCCGGTGCTGTGGGCGCCGGGCTTCGCGCTGCTCGGCCTCGCCGTCGAGGCGCTGAGCGGCTCGGTGCACGTCCTCGGCTGGCTGCTGGCGGCGATGGTGCTGGCTGGCGTGTGGGCGCTGTGGGTGGCGGCGCGTCGGCGGCTGCGGTCGGTGTCGCTCACGGACGACGTTCTGCGGCTGGGCGAGGAAGAGCTCCCGGTTGCCGACATCGCCGCCGTCGAGGATGACGAGCCCGAGGTGGCCAAGGTGCTGGGTGGCGGCTGGACGACCCCGAAGGGCACCGGCGCCGTTCCGCTTCGTCTGCACGACGGCAAGATCGTGCTGGCCTGGGCCCGTCGCCCGGACGAGCTGAGGGCGGCGCTTCGGGCCTTGCTGGCGGCGTGAGACTCTGGTGCACATGGTGAGCAGCCCCCGGTTGAACCAGCCGTGGCGCGCCGCGGTGGCGTGCGGCCTGGTGGTCGTCGCCGTGCTCGCGGTGCTGGCCGCGGTGTGGAGCTGGCAGCACGGCATCGTCCGGTACGACATCCCGGCCGGCGACAACACGCCGGAGATGGTGTCCACCCGGTTCGTCGGCAGCTGGATGGCCGGCGCCATCGGCCTCGGCACGCTGGCCGCGATCCTGGTGGTCAGCGCCGTCCGGCAGCTGCTGCTGGCCTTGCGCACCCGCGACAGCCACCCGCTACCCCCGATCCAGACCGCCGAGCCCCCGGCGGCTTAGCGGTGGCCGGGTCGGGTGCCCGCGCCGCGCGCTTGCCATCCACGCCGTGCCATGACGAGCAGGCCGCCGAACTCACCTAGTAGGGCGGCAATCGGCGTGACCAGCACCGGGACGACGAACACCAGCTGCAGCAGCATGCCGTTCAGTGACGCGTGCGTGTCATCCAGATGACCCGGCTCCTGGATCATCGTCGGGTAGAACGCGGTGAACAGGATGGCGAACGTGGCCACGAACAACGTCGCGACGACGAACCCGGCCACGGCTCCGGCGCGTGCTCCCGCCCACCCGGTTCCGGCCCGCAGTTCCCCGCGTGCCCCGATCATCACGAACGCGGCAGCGTACAGCGCCAGCAGCCCGAAGCCGACGGGGTCGCGTCCGGGCCATTGGTACGCGGCCGCCGGCAGTACCAGGTTGCTGACGAACAGCACCGCCATCTCCGCCGCGCCGAGCAGCAGGCCGCCGTACAGCCCCTGACGGGTCGCGCTGTTGATCAGCCTGCCATCACGCTCCATGTCGGTCACCTCTGCACTCGCGATGCCGGGCACCCCTGCGATCGCCCACACCACCCCACTCGTTACCCGTGGTCACAACGGATCTCGGGCTAGAGCTTCGGCAGCACGGGGGGATCGGGCAGCACGGGCCAGGTGGTCGGGGTCGACGGGCCGCCGGCCATGCGCAGGGCCAGCTCGATGTAGCGGCGGTGCATCTCGGTCGGCGTGACCTCGCCGTCGTCCCGGAACCACTCGCTGATCAACCCGCACATGTCGAGCACGGCCCGTGCGGTGGTGGCGGCCGAGCGGCCGACCAGGTCGAAGACGCCGGCCTGCTGGCCGGCCGTGAGCACGTCGGCGAGCTCGTCGCGTAGCCGGCGGCGACTGGCCAGGACGTCCCGGAGGTGGGTGCCGCTCAGCCAGCGGTACTCGTGGTTGCCGACCCGCGAGCGCTCACGGAACAGGGAGTGGGCGGCGACGTGCACGGCGACGAGGGCGGCGTACTGGTCCACGGGGTCGTCGCCGGCGGCCGACCGGGCCTGCACGGTGTGCCGCTCCAGCTCGGCGTGGATGTCCAGCACGAGCTGGTAGAGCAGCTCGTCCTTGGACGGGAAGTGGTTGTACAGCGCGCCCTGGGTGAAGCCGCAGGCCTGGGTGATCTCCTTCACGGACGTGGCCAGGAAGCCCCGCTCGTAGAACAGCGTGGTGGCCGCGGCCAGCAGTCTGTCCCGGGACCGGACGGTCTCCACACTCGTCATCGGTCAATACTCGCCCACTTGACCGAGAGCGTGACCACGCGGTAGGACCTTCCGAGGTATATGAACGGTCATTTACCAACGTGAAAGGCCAGCGTTGTCCTCCTCCCGACTCGCCGCCCTGACCGCCGTGCTGACCATCGCACTGACCGCGTGCTCGGGAATGACAGCCGCGCCAACGCCGACCAAGTCCTCCGTGGACTACAGCGCCCAGGCCATGCAGGCCACGCAGGCCGCCATCAGCGGCACCTATCACGAGCCGGCGGCCCAGCCCCGGCCCGGCGCGCCGGGCAAGAAGCTGGCGGTGATCTCCTCCGGCCAGAACGCGATCAGCTCGGTGGTGCCGGCCACCGCGGTGATGGAGGCGGCACGCGCCATCGGCTGGCAGGCCACGATCTACGACGGCAAGCTCAACCCGCAGTCCTGGCCGGCGCTGGTCGAACAGGCGGTGGCCAGCGGCGTCGACGGCATCGTGCTGGTCGCGGTGGACTGCCCGGTGGTGGCCAAACCACTGGCCGAGGCCAAGGCCAAGGGCATCAAGGTGGTCGGCATCTTCGCCTTCGACTGCAACGACCCGCTGTTCGGCGGCACCGGCCCGGCCCTGTTCAGCTCGTACGTCGACTTCGGCCCGCCGGTCAACCGCAACATCGACGACTTCTCCGACCTGTACGGCGCCGACCAGGCCAACACCACGATCGCCCAGACCAACGGCGCGGCCAAGGTGATCCTGGTGACCGACAACGAGTTCACCTCGATCCGCCACGTCGTGCAGGGCTTCCGCCAGACCATCGACAAATGCGCGACCTGCTCGGTCGTCGGCGAGGTGGACATCAAGGCGGCCGACCTGGCCGGGCCCAATGCCGAGGCGGCGGTGGAGAAGGTGCTGCGGGACCATCCCGACGCCAATGCGGTGAAGAGCCCGTACACCGCGGCGACGCTGGCCGCGGTCAGCCCGGCGGTGATGAAGACCAACCGCGCCGGCTCGCTGTACGTCATGGGCGGCGAGGGTTTCGAGCCGGAGCTGGACCTGATCCGCAAGCACCAGGGCGTCTCGGCCGTCACCATCATCCCGTCCGACTGGTACGGCTGGGCCGCGGTCGACACCGTGAACAGCCTTTTCCTCGGCCAGCAGCCGGCCGATTCCGGACTGGGCTGGCAACTCATCGACGACGAGGTGAATCCGCCGTCGAACAATGCCTACAAGCCGACAATCGACTTCCGCAGCGCATATCGGGCGGCCTGGGGAAAGACCGGCTGAGTCGGTTTCAGCTAACTCACAGGCAGCGTCCAGTCTGATGACAGCCTGAACACAGAGGATCGGAGGTGACCACCTCCCTGGGGTCCTCGACGCTGCCGCGCTCTCCCCAGGCCAGGGACGCGAGCAGAGTGAGGAACCCGTGTTGTCGAGAATTCGACTGCGCCTGACCAGACGGCGGGTGATCATCATCGTGGCCGCCGTGGTGGTGGCCACCGGCGGCGGCGTCGCGTGGGCCGCGACCAGGCCCACCGCCGACGCCACCACGACGTCGTTCGCCACCGCGACCACCGCGACGCTGAAGCAGACCGTCTCGTCCTCCGGCACCATTGCGCCGGCGCAGCAACAGAACCTGAACTTCGCGGTGTCCGGCCAGGTCACCGGGGTGACCGCGACGGTGGGCCAGCAGGTGAGCGCCGGGCAGGCGCTGGCCACGGTGAACTCGGCCGCGCTGGCCGCGAACGTCGCCGAGGCGCAGGCGACCGTCTCCACCGATCAGGCCCGGCTGAGCTCCGACCAGACCGCCGGGGCGTCCAGCGCGCAGATCGCGGCCGACCAGGCCGCGGTCACCGCCGCGCAGAACTCCCTGACCAACGCCCAGAACGCGCTCGGTGAAGCCACGCTGACCTCGCCCATCGACGGCACGGTCGCCTCCGTGAACCTGACGGTCGGGCAGCAGGTCTCCGGCGGCAGCACGTCCTCGTCCAGCGGCAGCGGCTCGGGCGGCGGTGGCGGCCAGGGCGGCGGCACCGGCGGCGGGGGCCAGGGCGGCGGCGCCTCGACCGGATCGTCCGGTTCTTCCAGTGCCAGCAGCAGTTCCGCGCAGGTCGTGGTGATCTCCACCAACACCTACGTGGTCAACGCCAGCGTGGACGACACCGAGGTCGGCCTGGTCAAGAACGGCGAGCAGGCGACCATCACGGCCAACGGCAGCCAGGAGCCGGTGTACGGCACGGTCACCTCGGTGGCCATGCTGGCCAGCTCCTCCTCGACGGTGCCGAGCTACCCGGTGTCGATCGCCGTCACCGGCACGCCGGCCGGCCTGCACCCGGGGGCCAGTGCGACCGTGGCGATCACGGTCAAGCAGGTCACCGACGCCGTGGTGGTGCCGACCGCCGCGATCCACTACGAGAACGGCAACGCGGTCGTCTACCAGATGGACGCGGGCAAGCAGGTCTCCAAGCAGGTCACCACCGGCATGACCTCCGGCGGCCAGACCCAGATCACCGAGGGCCTCAGTGACGGCGACCAGGTCGTGATTCCCAGCCGTACCACCGGAACCGGGACGACCGGCACCGGCCGTGGCACCGGGGGAACCGGCGGGACCGGCGGCCGTGGCACCGGCGGCACCGGTGGCTTCGGGGGCGGCGGTTTCGGCGGCGGCACGGGCGGGTTCGGCGGTGGCACCGGTGGCTTCGGCGGCGGGGCTCGCCAGGGGAACGGCGGCTGAGCCATGAGCCTCGACATGACCACGCCGATCCCACCCGTGATCGGCGGCCCCAAGACGGTCATCGGCATCCAGGACGTCACCAAGATCTACCGCACCGGCTCGGTGGAAGTGGCCGCGCTCGGCGGTGTCTCGCTGCGGATCGACGAGGGCGAGTACGTGGCGATCATGGGCCCGTCCGGCTCCGGCAAGTCCACGCTGATGCACATCATCGGCTGCCTGGACGTGGCCACCGACGGCAGCTATTTCCTGGCCGGCGAGGACGTCAGCGGGCTGACCGAGAACGAGCTCGCGGTGATCCGCAACAAGCGCATCGGCTTCGTCTTCCAGCAGTTCAACCTGCTGACCTCGCTGACGGCCTGGCGCAACGTGGAGCTGCCGCTGAGCTACGCCGGCGTGCCCAAGGCCGAGCGCAAGCGCCGAGCCGTCGCCGAGCTGGAGCGAGTGGGCCTCGGCGACCGCGTCGAGCACAAGCCGACCGAGCTGTCCGGCGGCCAGCAGTCCCGCGTGGCGCTGGCCCGGGCCCTGGTCAACGCCCCGGCGCTGATCCTGGCCGACGAGCCGACCGGCGCGCTGGACTCCAAGGCCACCGCCGACGTGCTCAACGTCTTCTCCGACCTGCACCGCGCCGGCCACACCATCGTGCTCATCACGCACGAGGAGGACGTCGCCGCCCGGGCGCAGCGGGTCGTGCGGCTGCGGGACGGGCTCATCGAGTCCGACGCCATGAATCTCGTCGGGGGTGCCTGATGGGATGGCTGGAAACCTTGCGGACCAGTTGGGACGCAATCAGATCACATCGGCTGCGGTCCGGTCTGACCATGCTCGGCATCCTGATCGGCATCGCCGCCGTGATTCTGACGGTCGGTCTCGGTGAAGGCGCGCAGCAGCAGGTCAGCAGTGCCATCAACGCCTTGGGCACCAACCTGCTCGTCGTCACGCCGGGCAGCACGACGACCGCCGGCGTGCGGGGCGGCTCCGGCACCGCGTCCTCGCTCACCGCGAGCGACGCGACGGCGTTGGGGGACAAGACGGTCGCGCCGGACATCATGGCCGTGGCCCCGAGCAACAGCCGCTCCGAGTCGCTGACCGCCGGCTCCACCAACTGGACGACCTCCGTCGTCGGCACGACCACGGACTGGCTGAGCGTGCGGGCCCGGACCGTCTCGGAAGGACGGTTCCTCAGCAATCAGGACATCAGCGGCGAAGCGGCCAACGTCGTGCTCGGACCGTCGACCGCCCAGGAGTTGTTCGGCTTCGCCGACCCGGTCGGGCGCACGGTGACCATCGGGACCATCCCGTTCACGGTGGTCGGTGTGCTGGCTTCCGAGGGAACCTCGTCCGCGCAGAACCAGGACGACCAGGCGGTGGTGCCGATCAGCACCGCCTCCGACCGGCTCTTCGGCGGCGCGACCCGCACCTCGGTGCAGTCGATCTACGTGGAGGCCACGTCCGCGGACACCCTGTCGGCCGCCTACCAGGAGGCCACCCAGGAGCTGCTGACCCTGCACCACGTGACCGACCCGACGGCCGCCGACTTCACCATCGCCAGCCAGGAGTCGCTGCTGACCACCGCGACCTCGGTCAGCAAGACGCTGACCATCCTGCTCGGCGGCGTGGCCGCGCTGTCCCTGCTGGTCGGCGGCATCGGCGTCATGAACATCATGCTGGTGTCGGTGACCGAGCGGATCCGCGAGATCGGCCTGCGCAAGGCGCTCGGCGCCAGCCCGACCCTGATCCGCCGGCAGTTCCTGGTGGAGGCGAGCGTGCTCGGCCTTGCCGGCGGCATACTGGGGGCGCTGCTGGGGATCGTGGGCGCGCTGGTGCTGCCGGGGCTGATCTCGTCGACCATCACCGTGTCCCCGACGGCCACCGTGTTGGCCATCCTGACCTCGATCGCCATCGGCATGGCCTTCGGTGTGTACCCGGCCAGCCGGGCCGCCCGACTGGCCCCGATCGACGCTCTCCGTAGCGAATGAGCTGGAGCCCAACGATGTCCGTGCAGATCCGCAAGGCCGCCCTCGGCGTCATGGCCGGCGCATTGGCGTTCACGCTGGCCGCGTGCGGCGGCTCGTCACCCGCCGCGCCGGCCGGCAGCAACACCAAGGCCCCCGGCACCAACCGCAACGGCGGCGGCGCGCCGCCCGGGGTGTTCGGCAGCATCGCCGCGGTGTCCGGCCAGACGCTTCAGGTGCAGAACCCGCAGAGCGGCCAGACGGCCGTCACCTACGACGGGTCGACGAAGATCACCAACTCGGTGGCCGGCACGCTGGCCGACGTGACCTCCGGTTCCTGTGTGAGCGTGGTCGGCACGTCCACCGGCACCGGCCAGCCGGTCGGCGCCACGGCCGTGACGATCACGCAGGCCGGGGCCAACGGATGCAGCTTCGGCGGCGGCCAGCGGCCGTCTGGCTCCAACACGCCGCGGCCGTCGGACTCGAACCGGCCCCGGCCCAGCGGCAGCAACGGTCCCCGGCCCAGCACCGGCAACAACCCGGCCGGCGGTCCGCGCGCCTTCGGGGCGGTGACGGCGGTGTCGGCCAACGGCTTCACCGTGCACTCGACCTTCGGCTCCAACGCCACCGACGTGACGGTGAACGTCACGTCGGCGACGACGTACACCAAGACCGTGAGCGCCGACCCGACCGCGCTGGTCGTGGGCGCATGTGTTGCGGCGCAAGGCAAGGCCGACGACACGGGCGCGGTGGCGGCGACCTCCATCGCCGTCAGCAAGGCCGGTCCGAACGGCTGCACCGGCGGCTTCCGCGGCGGTCGTGGCGGCTTCGGCGGCGGCCGGGGCAACGGCGGTAACGGGGGCGGCGGCAACGGTGGTGGCAATGGCAACGGCTGAGCGGAAAAGACGAGGGTTCCGCCGCTCCCGGGTGGTGATCGGCATCGTGGTGCTGGTCCTGCTCGGCGGCGGGGCAGTGGCCTACGCCGCGACGAGAACCGACGATCCCTCGTACCGGACGACCACCGCCGGCCCGGCCAAGGTGACGTCGGTGCTCACCGGCACCGGCACCGTGCAGCCGGTGTCCCAGGCCACGGTCAGCTTCCCCGTGTCCGGGCAGGTCGCCGCGGTGAGCGTGAAGCAGGGCGACACCGTGACCTCCGGCCAGGTGCTGGCCCAGCTCAACACGACAACGCTGTCCGGCCAGGTCAGCTCGGCCCAGTCCACGTTGGCCAACGCGCAGGCCAAGCTGGCGGCCGACCAGACCAGCCAGACCACGTCCGTGCAGACGCCGTCCACAGGTGGTTCTTCGGGCGGCGGCGGTGCTTCGTCCAAGCTCACCCAGCTGCTGAAGTCCATCTCCACCGGGCAGAACGCGGTGCGCGGCGCGCAGCAGAAGGTCGACGCCGACCTGCAACTCGCCGGGGCGGCGCTGAAGCACGCCCAGACGACGTGCCCGGACGTCATCAAGCAGCTCGGCGCGACGGGGTCCACCCCGCCGGCCAGCACCAGTTCCACTGACACGACGACGCCGACCACGACCACCACCACGCCGCCCCCGACCGCGCCGCCGGTCAGCGTCACCGACTGCACCGAGCTGTTGCAGCAGGTCCAGGACGCCCAGGCCAAGACCGGGGCCGACGAGACGGCGCTGAGCCAGGCCGAGGCGGCGCTGTCGACCACGTTGGGCCAGGCCGCCACGGCGGTGCAGCAGTCCTCCACGTCGTCCTCGTCCGCCACGAAAACCCCATCTGGTGGCGTTGGGGGCAACCAAAGCGGATCTCGTGGCGGCTCCTCCACGCCGCCGTCGGCCGACCAGATCGCCGCCGACCAGGCCTCGGTCGACGCCGCCAACGCGCAGCTGGCGGCCAACCAGCAGAACCTGGCCGCGGCCAACCTGGTCAGCCCCATCGACGGCACGGTGGCGCAGGTCGACGTGGTCAGCGGCCAGAACGCGGCGGCCAACTCCAGCACCGCGAAGATCGTCATCATCGGTCCCGGCGGCAACCAGGTCACCACCGCGGTCAACGACAACCAGGTCGGCCAGGTCAAGCCGGGCCAGTCCGCGACCATCACGCCCGACGGCGCGGCCAAGCCGCTGACCGGCAAGGTCGTGTCCATCGGCGCGCTGTCCAGCACCACCACCGGCGGCTCGGCCAGCTTCCCGGTGACGATCTCCGTTGACGGTGGCGGTCCGGCGCTGTTCGCCGGCTCCACCGCCGGCGTGGCGATCACCCTGGGCACCGCGCAGGCCGCGGTCACCGTGCCGACCTCGGCGGTGCACAGCATCGGGGCGGCGAGCTTCGTGACCACGCTGGTCGACGGCAAGACGGCCAGCAAGCGGGTCACCCTCGGCGTGATCGGCTCGACCGTCACCCAGGTGACCGAGGGCCTCAACGCCGGCGACGTGGTCGTGCTGGCCGACCTGAGCCAGGCTCTGCCGTCCGCGACGACCGGCGCCGGCGCACGTGGCTTGACCGGCGGCGGCGGAGGCTTCCGCCCAGGTGGGACCGGTGGTGGAACCACCGGCGCGGCGACGGGAGGCCGTGGCGGGAGGTGACGGTCGACCCGCTCGCGCTCGGCGTGGAGCAAGATGTGCCTATGTCCGAGCCAAGCAAGCGCAGCCGGCTGCTCGTCGTGGAGGACGAGCCGAGCATCCGAGAGCTGCTCGCCGCCAGCCTTCGGTTCGCCGGTTTCGACGTGGACACCGCGTCGACCGGCACCGACGCGCTGCGCAGCGTTGAGCGTGAGCGGCCGGACCTGATCCTGCTCGACGTGATGCTGCCGGACCGGGACGGCTTCGAGGTGGTGCGCCGGCTGCGCTCGGGCGGCCTCGGCGTGCCGGTGCTGTTCCTGACCGCGCGCGACGGGGCCGAGGACAAGATCACCGGGCTGACCATCGGCGGCGACGACTACGTCACCAAGCCGTTCAGCCTGGAAGAGGTCATCGCCCGGGTCAACGCGGTGCTGAGACGGACCAAGGCGCAGCCGGAGCCGCCGGACAACCGCTTGCGCTACGCCGATCTCGAGCTGGAGGTGGACAGCCACGAGGTGCGCCGGGCCGGGCGCCTCGTGCAGCTGTCGCCGACCGAGTTCAAGCTGCTGCACTTCCTGCTGCGCAACGCCGGCCGGGTGCTGTCCAAGGCGCAGATACTGGACCAGGTCTGGCACTACGACTTCAACGGCGAGGCCGGCGTGGTCGAGTCGTACATCTCCTACCTGCGGCGCAAGGTGGACGACGTGGAGCCCCGGCTGATCCACACCGTCCGCGGCGTCGGCTACGTGCTGCGGCAGTCCTCGACATGACCCGCGTGGTGCGCTGGATCCGCGACTCGTTCGGCCGGATGCCGCTACGCGTGCACCTGGTGTCCGGCCTGGTGCTGCTGGTCGCCGTGGCGCTGTTCGGGGCCTGGTTCATCACGTCCAAGGTGCTGGAGAACTACCTCTACAGCCAGATGGACGCCCGGCTGCACACCATGCTGGTCTCCACCCAGCGCCAGACCCAGGACGGCACCGTCGACCGGCCGCGGCCGCCGTTCACCGGCCGGCCCGGCGGGTTCCGGCTGCCCGGCCGCAGCCTGGTCGTGCTGCGCACGGCCACCGACTACCGCGAGCTCAGCAAGCCGACCGACGACGGCGACTTCCGGCCGGCGCTGCCGCCGGTCGGCCAGCTGCCCGAGGACTCGGCGATCACGTTGGTGTCGCAGGACAGCGGCGGACCGCGCTGGCGGGTGCAGGTGGCGCGACAGGGCGACGGCGAGATCGTGGTCGCGACCGACCAGCGTGACCTGGACACCGCCGTGACCGACCTGCGGGTCCGGTCCCTGCTGATCTGCCTCGGCGCGCTGGTGCTGGTCGCCGGGCTCGGCTACGCCCTGGTGCGCAGCAGCATGCGGCCGCTGGAGGAGGTCGAGCAGACCGCCGACGTGATCGCCACCGGCGAGCTGTCCCGACGGGTGCCGGTGCGGCGGCCGGGCAGCGAGGTCGGGCGGCTGGCCAACTCGCTCAACGTGATGCTGGGCCGGATCGAGGAGGCCTTCACCGCGCGGCAGAAGTCCGAGGAGGGGGCGCGGCGCTCGGAGAACCAGATGCGCCAGTTCGTCGCCGACGCCTCGCACGAGCTGCGCACCCCGCTGACCTCCATCCGCGGCTACGCCGAGCTGTACCGGCAGGGCGCGGTCACCTCCACCGCCGAGGTCGCCGAGGTGCTGGGCCGGATCGAGGACCAGGCGGCCCGGATGGGGCTGCTGGTCGAGGACCTCTTACTGCTGGCCCGGCTCGACCAGCAGCGCCCGCTGGAGCAGCGGGTGGTCGACCTGACCGTGATCGCCGTGGACGCCGTGCACGACGCCCGGGTGCTCGATCCCGACCGCAAGATCGGGCTGCACCTGGACCTGGCGATGAACGCCGACGACGAGGACGAGGACGGCGATCCGCTGACCGTGCTCGGCGACGAGGCACGCCTGCGCCAGGTGCTCAGCAACCTGGTCAACAACGCCATCACCCACACGCCCGCCGGCACACCGGTCGACGTGCGGCTGTCCCGGCGCGATGAGGCCGGCCGGCCGCTGGCCGTGATCGAGGTGGCCGACCAGGGGCCTGGGCTCACCAGCGAGCAGAGCGAGCGGATCTTCGAGCGGTTCTACCGGGCCGATGCCGTACGCAGCCGGGAGAACGGCGGGACCGGGCTGGGTCTGGCCATCGTCGCGGCCTTGGTGGCGGCGCACGGGGGTCGGGTGGAGTTGGACACCGTGCCGGGCGACGGTGCCACGTTCCGGGTGCTGCTGCCTCAGGAATCCCCGTAGTTCGCACCGAAGGGCGGGCCTAGGGGCGGCGGCTCAACCACCGCCGCGACGGTTCGTCCTGGTGGGTATGCGCAGCGGATCGCTCGTGGTTCTGCCGATCGCCGGCTTACTGCTGACGGCGTGCGGCCTGGTCACTGTCACCAAGCACCCGCAGGGGGCGCCGGCGTGCACGGCGGGTGACATGCAGGCGCTGCCGGCGATCCCGACCCCGCCGCCGCTCGGCACCGTCGCGGTGCGGGTCGGCGTGGCCAACCTGGGCGACTACCCCTGCACGATCAGCGGGGCGCCACACGTCGCGATCGGTGGCCTCTCGCCGCGGCCGCGGACCCTCGTCGTGACGCCCAGCGGCCCGGGCGATCCGCTGGTCCTGGCCCCGGGGGATCAGGCCGTCGCCACCGTCGCGGCCCCCATGGGCCCCAACTTCACGTGCGCCGCCGGGGCCGCCCCCACCCGGCCGCCGGTGCTGCTGGTCGGGGTGCCGGACGACCTCGTCGCGATGAAGATGGCCGACGGGTCCAATTTCACCGAATGCGGGGACGCGGTGACCGTGTCGCCCTGGCAGGCCTTCTGACCACGTGACGGCGGCCACGCCGGGGCACCTGTAAGACTGGGGGTCGTGACGATCGAGCAGGCAGCCAGCGTTGACACCTCGCGTGCGTTGTTCGAGCGGGCGGCTAAGGCCACGCCGGGCGGGGTCAACTCGCCGGTGCGGGCCTTCCACTCGGTCGGCGGCACGCCCCGCTTCATGGTCCGCGGCGAGGGCCCGCATCTGTGGGACGCCGACGGGAACCGCTACGTCGACCTGGTCAGCTCGTGGGGCCCGATGATCCTGGGCCACGCCCACCCCGAGGTCGTTGCCGCGGTGCAGCGGGCGGCGACCAGCGGCCTGTCCTTCGGCACGCCGACCGAGGGCGAGATTCTGCTGGCCGAGGAGCTGATCGCCCGCGTCGAGCCGGTCGAGCAGGTGCGCCTGGTCAACTCCGGCACCGAGGCCACCATGAGCGCGATCCGGCTGGCTCGGGGCTTCACCGGCCGTCGCAAGATCGTCAAGTTCGCCGGCTGCTACCACGGCCATGTGGACGCACTTCTGGCCCAGGCCGGCTCGGGCGTGGCGACGCTGGGCCTGCCGACCACGCCGGGCGTGACGGGCGCACAGGCGGCCGACACGATCGTGTTGCCGTACAACGACATCGAGGCCGTGAAGACGGCGTTCGCGGCCAACGAGGGCGAGATCGCGGCGATCATCACCGAGGCCGCGGCCGGCAACATGGGCGCGGTGGCCCCGGACCCGGGCTTCAACGCCGCGCTGCGCGAGGCCTGCCACACAGGAGGCGCGCTGCTGATCATCGACGAGGTGATGACCGGCTTCCGTGTCTCCAAGTCCGGTTGGTACGGCCTCGAGCACGTGCCCGGCGACCTGTACACGTTCGGCAAGGTCATGTCCGGCGGTCTGCCGGCGGCGGCGTTCGGTGGCCGGGCCGACGTGATGGCCCGGCTGGCCCCGAGCGGCCCGGTCTACCAGGCCGGCACGCTGTCCGGGAACCCGGTGGCGGTGGCCGCCGGCCTGACCCAGCTGCGGCTGGCCGACGACGAGGTCTACCGCAAGCTCGACCGCAACGCCCGGCTGCTGGGCGAGCTGTTCGACGACGCGCTGACCGCCGAGGGCGTCGCCCACCAGGTGCAGTACGCCGGCAACCTGGTCAGCGTCTTCTTCACCGACCAGCCGGTGCGCGACTACGCCGGCGCCCAGGCCGCTCAGACCTGGCGCTTCCCGCCGTTCTTCCACGCCCTGCTCGACCGCGGCGTCTACGCCCCGCCGAGCGCCTTCGAGGCGTGGTTCGTCAACGCCGCCATGGACGACGCCGCGTTCGAGGTCATCGAGCAGGCCCTGCCGCACGCCGCGGCGGCGGCCGCGGCGGCCAAGGAGGATGGCCAGTGACTCGGACGATCGTGCACCTCATGCGCCACGGCGAGGTGCACAACCCCACCGGCATCCTCTACGGCCGGCTGCCCGGGTTCCGGCTGTCCGAGCAGGGCGAGAAGCAGGCGCTGCGGGTGGCCGAGCACCTGGCCGAGCGCGACATCGTGCACGTGGTCGCGTCGCCGCTGGAGCGGGCCCAGCAGACCGCGGGCCCGATCGCCGACTCGCACCGGCTGGAGCTGGCCACCGACGACCGGCTGATCGAGGCGGACAACCAGTTCGAGGGTCTGAAGGTGTCGGTCGGCGACGGCGCGCTGCGTTCGCCCAAGCACTGGCCCAAGCTGCGCAACCCGTTCGAGCCGTCGTGGGGCGAGCCGTACCTGAAGATCGCGCACCGGATGCTCGGCGCCGTGCACCGCGCCCGCGCGGCCGCCGCCGGGCACGAGGCGGTGTGCGTCTCGCACCAGCTGCCGGTCTGGACTGTGCGGCTGTTCCTGGAGGGCAAGCACATGTGGCACGACCCGCGGAAGCGGCAGTGCTCGCTGGCCTCGCTGACCACGTTGACGTTCGAGGACGAGCAGCTGATCCGGATCAGCTACTCGGAGCCGGCCGGCAGCACCGACCCGAGGGTGACCGGCGCATGATCAAGCGGATCGCCGTCGCGGTGGCGGCAGTGGCCCTGCTGGCCGGCTGCACCACCGGCAAGGACGCCGTCATCCAGGGCCAGGGCACGTTCCAGTTCACCGCGCCCGGCGGCCAGACCCACATCGACTACACCGGCCAGCAGCGCCAGCCGCTCAAGGAGCTGTCCGGCGACAGCCTGCTCCAGGACGGGCAGCAGGTGAAGCTGAGCGACTACGCCGGCAAGATCGTCGTGATCAACATCTGGGGCGCCTGGTGCGGTCCGTGCCGCAACGAGGCCCCGCAGCTCCAGCAGGTCTACGCCGAGAACAAGGACCAGGGCGTCCAGGTGATGGGTGTGGACGTGCGCGACGACAGGTCGGCGGCGCTGGACTTCTACCACAACGCCAAACTGGACTATCCGTCGATTTTCGACCCGCCGGGCCGGTCGCTGCTGGTGCTACAGGGCTATCCCCGCACCACGACCCCGTCCACGCTGGTGCTCGACCGGCAGCACCGGGTGGCCTGGGTGTCGCTTCTGCCGGTGGAGAAGGCCGAACTGTCGGCCAAGGTCAAGCAGCTCCTCGCCGAGAAGTAGAGTCCCGTTCACCGCGTATTTCCGTTCGTATGACGGGTGTTCCGCGCGCTTTCGCTCAATTAACCTCGCCTGCGGTCCCGCCCACCACGGATGGAGCACGCGCATGGCCGACTCGAACAACCCCCTCACGCGCCGCCGGTTCCTCGGTGCGGCCGCCGGCACGGTCGCGGCGGCCGGCGCGCTCGGCACGCTGCCGCCCGGCATGGCCGAGGCGCTGGCCGAGCCGCGCCGCCGCGGCCGGATCAGCGACGTCGAGCACGTGGTCGTGCTGATGCAGGAGAACCGCTCCTTCGACCACTACTACGGCACCATGCGCGGCACCCGCGGCTTCGCCGACCGCAGCGCGGTGATCCAGCCCAACGGCAAGGACATCTACCACCAGTACGACCTGCTCCGCAGTGACGGCAACGCCCTGCTGCCGTTCCATGTGGACACCGCGAAGGTGGACGGCCAGGACCTCGGCGACCTCGGTCACGGCTGGGACGACCAGCACCTGGCCGTCAACGGCGGTGCCAACAACTCGTGGGTCACCGCCAAGGGCGAGATGACCATGGGCTACTTCACCGAGCAGGACATCCCGTTCCACCGCGCGTTGGCCGACGCGTTCACCCTGTGCGACGCCTACCACTGCTCGGTGCAGGGCCCGACCACGCCGAACCGGCTCTACCTGTTCACCGGCACCATCGACGCCGACGGCAAGTACGGCGGCCCGGTCAACTACAACCCGGCCGACTACAAGGGTGTGCTGCGCTGGACCACCTACCCCGAGCGGCTACAGGACGCGGGCGTGTCGTGGAAGGTCTATGCCAACAAGGAGGTCGGCGACGACGGCGCGCACCCGTTCGTCGGCGACTACGGCGACAACCCGCTCTGGCTGTTCCAGCAGTACCACGCCGACTACACCAGCGAGTTGTCCCGGCGGGCCAGCGTGTTCAAGACCTGGGAGCCGGACTCGGGCAAGGGCAAGGACGTCAACCACGTGCTGTCGGAGTTCATCGCCGACTGCGCCGCCGGCACGCTGCCCAAGGTGTCCTGGATCGTCGCGCCCTACGGCTACTGCGAGCACCCCGAGGCGCGCCCGGTCGACGGCGCCGCCTACACCCAGGCCGTGCTGAACGCCTTGTGGGCCAACAAGAACCTCTGGGACAACACCGTCGTGCTGATCGACTACGACGAGAACGACGGCTTCTTCGACCACGTGCCGCCGCCGATGGCCCCGGCCGGCACGGCCGGCGAGTTCATCTCCGGCAAGTCGATCGGCCTCGGCGCCCGGGTGCCGATGACGGTGATCTCGCCGTGGAGCCGCGGCGGCTGGATCAACTCCGAGGTCTCCGACCACACCTCGGTGATCCGCTTCATCGAGCAGTGGACCGGCGTGCACGAGCCCAACATCACCGACTGGCGCCGGGCCACCTGCGGCGACCTGACCAGCGCCTTTGACTTCGCGGCGAAGAACGTGACGATCCCGCTGCTGCCGGACACGGCGGCGCTGCGCAAGATCGCCGATGCCACCCAGACCAAGCTGCCCAAGCCGGCCCCGCCGGCCACCGGCAAGCAGGTCACGCCGCTCCAGGACCAGGGCACGCGCCGGGCCCGCCCGCTGCCGTACCAGCCGGCCGTCACGACCTCGCTCTCGGCCGACAAGGGCACGCTGACCACCACGTTCGCCAACTACGGCACCGGTCAGCTCCAGCTGTGGGCGTACCGCGCCGACGGCAAGACCGACGGCCCGTGGCAGTACGACGTGCCGGCCGGCAAGCAGGTCAGCGACACGTGGAAGATCTGGAGCTACGGCTACAAGTACAACGTCGCCGTGCACGGCCCGAACCGCTTCCGCTGGCAGTTCGCCGCCGACGTCAACAAGGCCGGCGCCATCGACGCCGTGGCCGGCTACACGTCCGACTTCAAGCTCAACCTGGCGCTGACCAACCCCAGTGCCGCCACGGTGAAGTTCACCGTCACCACCAACCACTACGGCAACGGCAAGCAGACCTGCACCGTCGCCGCCGGCAAGACCGTCAACACGACGTTCTCGCCGGTCGAGGGCTGGTACGACCTGAGCGTGACGATCGACGCCGACCCGGTCTTCCTGCGCCGCTACAGCGGCCACGTGGAGAACGGCCACCCGAGCGTCACCGGCTGACGTGAACCCTGGGGGCGGCTACTTCAGCGCCCCCAGGTATCGCTCGGTGATGAGGTTCTGGGCCAACCGGCCGACCGGGCCGCCGAGCTTGGTCAGCAGGGTGGCGTGCCGGGAGAAGGCCGTGACCGTGAACGACACCGAGCCGTCGTCGTGGCGGTCGAGCACGAACGCCTCCTCGCCGCACTCGGGATGCCCGGGCAGCGTGCCGTAGCCGAAGCCCTGCCGGGTCGGCTCGTCGAGGACGTAGACCACCCGGCACGGCACCTTGATCGGGCCCAGCCGCAGCTCCACCACCGACTCCGGCTCGACCCGGGCCGAGGAGGCCAGCACGCGGAACCCGCTCGCCGCCTGCACCTGCCAGCCCAGCAGCCGGTCGGCGGCATCGTCGAAGCCGGTGGACAGCCGGACCCGGCGGCTGATCGTGCGGTAACCGGCCGGCAGCGCCCCCTTCGTCGCGCCGACCTCGGCGTACGTGAACGGCGCCGACTTCAGCGCGGCAACTCGGGCAGCAGGCAGCAGTTGGACGTTCACGGCTCCCATCCGATCACACTCCGATCTCATCAAGGGCAAAGGTCGCCAACGGGGCCGCAGGCCGACCCGGTTGCTCGGTGACCTGGACCACTACCTACTCTCGGACGAGTGAACTCGCTGGTGGACCTGGCGACGTCGGGGCCGCTGCTGCTGGCCGCGGCGGTTGCCCTGCTCGCCGGCGCGGTCTCCTTCGCCTCGCCGTGCTGCCTGCCGCTGGTCCCCGGCTACCTCGCCTACCTCGCCGGCCTGGTCGGCGCGGACGCCCCCGCCGTCGCCACCGACGAGCCGGTCAAGACCGGCCGCTGGCGGGTGGTCGGCGCCTCGGGTCTGTTCGTGCTCGGCTTCACGGTCGTGTTCACCATCGGTTCCGTCACGCTCTTCGGGTTGACCGATCTGCTGGCGCTCAACCAGGTATGGCTCCAGCGCGTCGGCGGCGTCGTCACGATCCTGATGGGTCTGGTGTTCGTCGGCCTGGTCCCGGCGCTGCAACGCGACCTGCGCCTGCACCGCAAGCCCCGGGTCGGCCTGCTCGGCGCGCCGGTGCTGGGCGCGGTGTTCGGGCTGGGCTGGACGCCGTGCGTCGGCCCGACCCTGGGCGGCGTGCTGTCGCTGACCGCCGGCACGCCCGTCGGCTCCATCGCGCTGCGCGGCATCTTCCTCATGCTGGTCTTCTGCCTCGGTCTCGGCGTGCCGTTCGTGCTGATCGCGATGGGCGCACGCTGGGCGGTGCGGGTCACCGGCTGGCTGCGCCGGCACGTGCGCGGCGTGCAGCTGGCCGGCGGCGGCCTGCTCATCGTGGTCGGCGTGCTGCTGGTCACCGGCCTGTGGGGCGACCTGCTCGCGATCATCCAGAACAACTTCGCCACGAACGCCACGGTGCCACTGTGAGGAACATGTTCGCGTACCTGCGCAACACCTGGCGTGGCCTGACCGCCATGCGCACCGCGCTGATCCTGCTGGCACTGCTGGCTCTCGGCGCGCTGCCCGGCGCGCTGCTGCCGCAGCGGCAGCTCAACGCGGGCAAGGTCAGCGACTACATCACCGAGCACGGCTGGTGGGGTCGGCTGCTGGACACGCTCCAGTTCTACGACGTCTACGCCAGCGTCTGGTTCTCGGCCATCTACGTGCTGCTGTTCGTGTCGCTGGTCGGCTGCCTGACGCCGCGCATGTTCGAGTACGCCAAGCAGGCCCGGCAGCAGCCGGTGATCACCCCGCGCAACCTGTCCCGGCTGCCGCACCACGGCGAGTCCACTGTGGACGTCTCGGTGGACGACGTGGTCGAGGCCTCCCGCAAGCGCTTGCGGGGCTGGCGGACGGTGGTGCGCGAGGAGGAGAACGGCGTCCGCACCATCAGCGCCGAGCGCGGCTACCTGCGCGAGACCGGCAACCTGCTGTTCCACTTCGCCCTGCTCGGCCTGATCGTCGCCTTCGCCTTCGGCAAGCTGTTCGGCTACTCCGGCCAGGTCGCGGTGATCGCCAACGGCAGCCAGTTCTGCAACTCCGGCCTGTTCGCCTACGACAGTTTCTCGCCCGGCCTCAAGGTCGACGGCACCGAGCTGGATCCGTTCTGCATCAAGGTGAACAGCTTCAAGGCGACCTACCTGCCGGACGGACAGGCCAACAGCTTCGACACCGATCTCCAGTACCAGACCGGCGCCGAGCTGAACTCGGACCAGTGGCAGTCCTACGACCTGCGGTCCAACCATCCGCTGCGCACCTCGGGCGACCGGGTCTACCTGCTCGGCCACGGCTACGCCCCGCAGTTCACGGTGACCTTCCCGGACGGCCAGACCCGCACCAAGGCCATCCAGTGGAACCCCAGCGACCTCAGCACCATGCTGTCCAGCGGCACCACCACGTTCGACCCGCCGAACACCACCGACGAGACCGAGCTGCGCAAGCACCAGATCGCCATCACCGGCCTGTTCGCGCCGACCGCGCTGTTCGACGGCACGCTGATGTCCTCGGTGTACCCGGCGGCCAACGACCCGGCCGTCGCCGTCCAGGTCTACGAGGGCGACCTCGGCAACAACTCGGGCTACGCGCACAACCTGTTCACCATCGACCAGTCCATGGTGGACCAGGGCCGGCTGGTGCAGAAGGCGATGAAGAACCTCAAGCTGGGCCAGGAGATCGCCCTGCCGGACGGCACCAAGGTCAAGTTCGACAAGGTGCAGGAGTTCGTCGGGCTTCAGGTCTCGCACGACCCCAGCCAGGACTTCGTGCTCGTGTTCGCGGTGTTGATGCTGGTCGGCCTGATGGGCTCGCTGGCCGTCAAGCGCCGCCGGCTGTGGCTGCGGGTGACACCTTCGGGTGAAGGTACGGTGGTCGAGGTCGGCGGCCTGGCCCGCACGGACCAAGCGGGCTACGGCGAGGAATTCACCAGGCTTTCCGCTGAACTGCTGACGGGGAAGAAGGACACCTGATGCCGGTCAACGAGACGCTGGCGCGCTACAGCGACTGGAGCTACGCCTCCGCGGTCGTGATCTACGTGCTGGCCATGGTGTTCTACCTGGTCGAGCAGGCCATGACCAAGACGAGGCGACAGGCCGCCCGCGAGCTGGCCGCGGTCGGCGGCGGCGCGTCCGAGACCGCCGCCCCCGAGTCCACTGTGGTCGTCACCAGCTCGCCGCGGGCCGATCGCCTCGGGCGCATGGGTTTCGCGCTCAACGTGCTCGGTGTGCTGCTGCACGCCGCCGCGGTGATCCTGCGCGGCCTGGCCACGGACCGCGTGCCGTGGGGCAACATGTACGAGTACGGCTCGGCGGTCTGCCTGTTCGCCGTGATCGGCTGGCTGGTGCTGGCCAAGCGCTTCGACATCCGCCGCCTGAGCGTGTGGGTGCTGCTGCCCATCGTCGTGCTGCTGTTCCTCGGCGGCACCGCGCTGTACACCCCGGCCGCCCCGGTGCAGCCGGCGCTGCAGTCGTACTGGCTGGCCATCCACGTCACCGCGGTGTCCATCTCCAGCGGCCTGCTGCTGCTGCCCGGCGTGGCCAGCCTGCTCTACCTGTTCCGCGCCGCGTACGAGAAGGACGGCCGGTTCGCCGGTTTCGCCGCCCGGCTGCCCAAGGCCGAGGTGCTGGACCGGCTGGCCTACCGGGTCACCGTGGTCGGCTTCCCGCTGTTCACCTTCGCCATCATCTGCGGCGCCATCTGGGCCGAGTCGGCGTGGGGCCGGTTCTGGGGCTGGGACCCCAAGGAGACCTGCGCGTTCATCGCCTGGGTGATCTACGCCGTCTACCTGCACGCCCGGGCCACCGCCGGCTGGCGCGGCAACCGCGCGGCGGTGATCAACGTGATCGGCTTCGCGTCCATGGTGTTCAACCTGTTCTTCATCAACCTGGTGACCTCTGGCCTGCACTCCTACGCCGGAGTGGCGTGACCCCGTGTCGACCCGGCGCAACGCGCCTACTACCGTCGTCAACGGACGGGGAGGTCTCGATCCGCTAGCGCAGGGAGGACCCCAGCGGTGACCGGTCGTTTTGATGAGTCCGAGGGCTGGAAGTCGCCCGGCCAGGATCAGGCCGTCCAGTCCGGTCCGCACCCCGTCGACCCGTCGTCCTCCGGGTCGTACCAGGTCAGCGGCGGTCAGTCCGGTCCGTATCCGGTCGGTGGCGGCCAGTCGGGCCCGTATCCCGTTGGTGGCGGCCAGTCCGGTCCCTACCCGGTCGGTGGCGGTCAGTCCGGGCCGTACCCGGTTGACCCGTCCCAGCAGCCCCAGCCGCAGCCTCAACAGCAGCCCCAACAGCAGCCGCAGCAGCCGGGCTATCCGCAGCAGCCCTACGCCCAGCCGGGTGGATATCAGCAGCCGCAGTACGGCCAGCAGGCGCCCCAGTACGGGCAGCAGCAGGCTGGGCCCGGTCACAATGCACTGTCTCCGCAGGAGCTGATCAAGCAGAACAAGCGGCCGCCGCAGTCCGGCTGGCGGCGCAGCCTGCACCAGATGTCCGGCGGGCTGGTCAACCTGGGCGAGAGCCCGGCCGACGTGCGCCGCCGCGAGCTGATCGCGCGGATCAACCAGCCGCTGCGCGGCTGCTACAAGATCGCGATGCTGAGCCTGAAGGGCGGCGTCGGCAAGACCACCGCCACCACCACGCTCGGCTCCACCTTCTCCTCGCTGCGCGGCGACCGCGTGATCGCGGTCGACGCCAACCCGGACCGGGGCACGCTGTCCCAGAAGATCCCGCTGGAGACCACCGCCACCGTGCGGCACCTGCTGCGCGACGCCAAGCGGATCACCCGCTACAGCGACGTGCGGGCCTACACCTCGCAGGGCCCGAGCCGGCTGGAAGTCCTTGCCAGCGAACAGGATCCGGCCGTCTCCGAGGCGTTCAGCGAGGACGACTACCGGCGCGTGGTCGACCTGCTGGAGCACTTCTACAACATCGTGCTCACCGACTGCGGCACCGGCCTGATGCACTCGGCCATGGCCGGCGTGCTGGACCTGGCCGACTCGCTGGTGATCGTGTCCTCCGGCTCGGTCGACGGCGCCAACAGCGCGTCGGCCACCATCGACTGGCTGGAGGCGCACGGCTACCGGGACCTGATCCGGCGTTCGGTGGCCGTGATCAACTCGGTTCGGCCGCGGGCCGGCAAGGTGGACCTGGACAAGCTGTCCCAGCACTTCGCCAGCCGCTGCCGCGCCGTCGTGCGTATCCCGTTCGACCCGCACCTGGAAGAGGGCGCGGAGATCGAGCTGGAGCGGCTCAGCCCGGACACCCGGCTGGCCCTGCTGGAGCTGGCGGCCACCGTGGCCGACGACTTCCCCACCCGCTGACCGTCCACCGGCCGCGGTGCTCGCCGCGGCCGGCACGGGGTGGGGGCGGCCGAATCCGGCCGTCGCCCAGCTCGCCGTGCCATCCGTCCGTCAGCCCGGCGGATTGCCGTCCTCAGGGTGACGCTTGGCCTGCTCGGCCAGCTTGCGCAGGAACTCGGGGTCGTCATCGGGGCCGACGCCGCGCTTGGCCTTGCTGCCGACGTGCACCCGGTCCGAGCCGAATGCACGCCAGAGCAGATAGGCAACGGCTATCGCGCCGATCACCGCGAGCAGGTAGACCATTCGGCACCTCCGGTCAACTGCTCCGAGACTATCTCGTGAACAGTGGGTTCGGGGTGTGCCGCTCAGGCGTTACGCACCGGCTCCGTGGCCTCGGTGGTCAGCTCGGCCAGCAGGGTCTTCACCTCGGACTCGCGGAACCGCCGGTGGCCGCCGGGGGTGCGGATGGAGCCGATCCGGCCCGCCGTCGCCCAGCGGGTGACGGTCTTGGGGTCGACACGGAACAGGGTGGCCACCTCGCCGGGGGTGAGCAGGCGCTCTCCGGCGTGCTGGCGGGGGTGCGGCACGGTCGCGGTCACTCTCGACCTCCCAGTCGCTTGGTTCGGGCGTTCCGGTCGCATCGTGGCATCTCACCCTGCGGGTACTCGAACGCTTGGGTGATGGTAAAGAGGTAGTAAGGCCCAAACGGTACGAAAACGGGCAACGGTGCATACGTTTGCACAGGTCGGCCCGCAGGGGCGCCTGTCGGCCGTGCACCTCTGTGCGAACGTTCTACGCCGCGGCCGGTCTGCACCCCGTGAAGTCCTAGGATTCTCCAATGGACGCCCTGGATCGTCAGATCATCGCCGCCCTGCGAACCAACGGGCGGGCCACCTACGCCGACCTCGGCCGGCAGGTCGGCCTGTCCGCGTCGGCGGTGCACGAGCGGGTCGGCAAGCTGGAGTCGTCCGGCGTGATCACCGGCTACCACGCGGTCGTCGATCCCCGGCTGGTCGGCCTGGACGTCACCTCGCTGGTCGGCATCCACGTGTCCGACACCGGCGACGACGACGAGGTGGCGGCCGCGCTGGCCCGGCTGCCCGAGGTGGAGTCCTGCTACGCGGTGGCCGGCGACGAGGCGTTCGTGGTCAAGGTGCGGGTCGCCACCGTCGACGACCTGGAGCGGGCCCTGCGGCGGCTGCGCAAGATCGACGGCGTCGCCCGCACCAACACCACCGTCGTGCTGTCCACCCGGTTCGAGGGCCGGCCCAACAGCCCCGAGGAGCTCGGCGTCCGGGCCGAGTAACCTGGACACCCGTGGAGACCAGCACTTTCGGCCGTGACATCGCGCTGTACACGGCGGCCCGGATCGGGCTGCTCGTGGTCATCGCGTTCCTGCTCACGCTCGCCCATGTGCCGCTGCTCATCGCCATCGCGGTCGGGCTCGTGCTGGCCTGGCCGCTGTCCATGGTGCTGCTGCGCGGCCTGAACGCGCGGATCGCCGCCGCGCTCACCGAGCGCCGCGCCGAGCGCCTCAAGATGCGGGCCGAGCTGCGTGGGGAGTCCTCCGAATGAGCGCCGACGCGCCTCGGAGCTGGGTCCGTGAGGCCGTCCGCATCATCGAGGCCGACGCCAACCGCAGCGCCGACACCCACCTGCTGACCTTCCCGCTGCCGCCGGAATGGGGCATCCAGCTCTATCTCAAGGACGAGTCAACTCATCCGACCGGTTCTCTCAAGCACCGCCTGGCCCGGTCGCTGTTCCTGTACTCGATCTGCAACGGCTGGGTGACCAAGGGCACACCGGTGATCGAGGCGTCGTCCGGTTCGACCGCCGTGTCCGAGGCCTACTTCGCCCGGCTGCTCGGCCTGCCGTTCATCGCCGTCATGCCCCGGTCCACCAGCCGCGAGAAGATCGCCCTGATCGAGCGCCAGGGCGGCACGTGTCACTTCGTCGACGAGCCCAGCGCCATCTACGACGAGTCGCGGCGGCTGGCCGGTGAGCTCGGTGGGCACTTCATGGACCAGTTCACCCACGCCGAGCGGGCCACCGACTGGCGGGGCAACAACAACATCGCCGAGTCGATCTTCGACCAGATGGCTTCCGAGCAGCATCCCGAGCCCGCGTGGGTCGTCGTCGGGGCCGGCACCGGTGGCACCAGCGCCACCATCGGCCGCTATGTGCGCTACCGGCGGCTCTGCACCCGTCTCGCCGTCGTCGACCCCGAGCACTCGGTCTTCTACGACGCGTGGCAGTCCGTCTCACCCACCCTGACCGGCTGCAAGGGCTCCCGCATCGAGGGCATCGGCCGGCCGCGCGTCGAGCCGTCGTTCGTCGGCGACGTCATCGACCACATGATCAAGGTCCCCGACGCCGCGTCCATCGCCACCATCCGCTACGTCCGCGACCTGCTCGGCCGCCGCGTCGGCGGCTCAACCGGCACCAACCTGTGGGGCGCCTTCCAGATCATCGCCGGCATGCGCCGCCACGACCGTCCCGGCAGCGTCGTGTCCCTGCTCTGCGACGGCGGCGAGCGCTACGAGAACACCTACTACGACGACGATTGGGTCGCCGCCCAGGGCCTCGACCTGCGCCCGCACACCCAGACCCTGGAGAAGTTCTTCGCCACCGGCGAATGGACGACCTGAGCCTCGACGAGGCCTAGCTGCTGGCGTGGGCCGAGTGGTCGGACGACGCCTGGGAGGTCACCGTCGCCGACGGCCTCGCCGACTGATGGCAGGTGCGTCGGTGCCGACGCTCCAAGGCTTCGCCTGTGTGTGTGCGTTTTGTGCCCCACCCGCCCGCCCTCTCCGGTGCGCCGACCCCGCCGTCCTCGGACGGCGGGCCGTTGCGGCGCGTGTGCTTCGGGTAGGCGCTCATCCGGTGCGAGGCATGTTCCCATTGTGGTTCCTACCGCTGGCAGCATTCCCGGTATGAAGATCAGTGTGAGCCTGCCGGAGGAAGATGTCGGCTTCGTCGATGCGCGAACAGGTGCGAGCGGTGTCGACCGACCGTCTGCACGGCCGCATCGGGGAGTTGCCCGGTGAGACGATGAAGCAGCTCGACGACGCCCTACGGCTGCATCTCGCGCTGTAGCTCCCGCCCTACTCCTCCGCGCCCATGTCGGGTCCGGGGTCGCCGCCCTCGGCGCGCACCAGCAACCGGTCCACGTAGTGGTTCCACCCGATGCCGTGCGACTGGAACAGCTCCAGCGGCAGCCCGCGATGGGTCAGGGTGAGCAGGGTGCCGGAGCCGTCCGGGCGCAAGGTGATGTCCACTGTGGACTGACCAGGCTGCACGGGGCTGTCGGGAGCCTCCCAGCCCCAGGTGAAGATGATCCGGTGATACGGGTCGACGGTGACGAAGTGGCCGGCGGCGACGTTGCCCTCGCGCACGTTCATCCGGAACACGCCGCCGGGGCGGGGGTCGATCTCGGCCTCCTCACCCTGCCACGACAGCCAGCGGTCGCGGTCGGTGAAGAACGAGAACACGGTGGGCGGCGTGGCGTTGATCCGCCGTTCCACCACGAGCTCGGGGGCCTGCGTCGACGGCTCGGTCATGCCGACCGTCCCTCCTGTTCGGCGTTGCCCCGCTCGACCTGCTCGGCCAGCGCGGCGAGGGTGTCCAGTTCGGCGGACCACATGGACTCGAGCCAGGCGGCGAGCGGCCCGAGCGCGGCGCGGTCGGCGCGGTAGAGGCGCCGGTTGCCGTCCTTGCGCACGCTGACCAGCCCGGCCTTGCGCAACACCGCGAGGTGCTGGGACACGGCCCCGAACGTCACGTCGAAGTGCGCGGCGACGTCGCCGGCCGAGCGCTCGGCGTCCCACACCAGGCGCAGGATCTCCCGCCGGCGTGGTTCGGCGACAGCGTGCAGCGCGTCCACGGGCGCAGTTTAGCCCCGACTAAAGCTTGCGGGCGAGTCGCCCCGGGGCTAACTTTAGCGGCGACTAAAATAGATGGGAGCCGGAGATGACCGTGGACGTGAGCGTGCAGGTGCCGACGAACGTCGAGGAGACCTACGCCTGGCTGACCGAGCCGGCCCGGCTGCGGCGGTGGCAGCTGATCGCCGGCCGTACGGACCTGCGAGCGGGCGGCGACTTCCGCTGGCTGGTCGCGCCGGGACACACCGCCGTCGGCGTCGTCGCGGCGGTCGAGCCGCGGCGGCTGAGCTACCTCTGGGGCTGGGAGGGCAACGACGAGGTGCCACCGCTGTCGTCCACTGTGGACATCGTGCTGGCGCCGCTGCCCAGTGGCACAACGGTTCGGCTGGTCCACGAGGGTCTGTCCGACGTGCAGGCCAAGGGACACGCCGAGGGCTGGGAGCACTACCTCCAGCGCCTGCACGCCGTGACGACGACCGGCGACGCCGGTCCTGACTTCCTCGGCGAGGACGCGAATGCCATCGATGCCGCCGAGGCATCGCTGGCCGTCTGCCTGCGGACGCTGCGGAGCATCGGCACCGAGCACGGCGCCGATCCGACGCCCTGTCCCAAGTTCACGGTCGATGACCTGGTCGAGCACCTGATCGGCTCGATGACCGGCCTCGCCGGCCTGGCCGGCCACCCGTTCGAGCCGGAGGCCGCCGGCCCGCCGGAGGAGCGGGTCGCCGACGCCGGCCTCCGCGCGATCGAAGCCTGGCGGCAGCGAGGCCTGGCCGGCACGGTGACCGCGCCCTTCGGCGAGCTGCCGGCTGAGCGCGGCGCGGCCATCGTTGCGCTCGAACTCCTCGTGCACGCCTGGGATTTCGCCCGGCCGGTCGGCGTAGAACCGGCCGTGGACGACAAGGTCGCGAAGCATGTCCTCGAGCTGGTGCGCGCGATCATCGAGCCGCCGATGCGGGACGGCGAGATGTTCGCCGCCGAGGTGCCGACCGGCCCCGACGCGAGCACGCTGGAGCGTCTCGTCGCCTTCACCGGAAGGGCTGCCTGATGGAGTACACGAACCTGGCCGAATCCGACGACTACCGCAAGGCCCGCGAGGAACTGCGGCTGGCCGAGATCGAGCTGATGCGGCAACGTGAACGCGTCGCCCAGCAGCGCCGCGACCTGCCGCCCGGGCCGGTGATGCCCAACTACGCCTTCAACAACGGCACGGTGACGCTCGAAGAGCTCGTCACCGACCGGCCGCTGATCGTCTACCACCTGATGTACGGCAAGGCCCAGACCACGCCGTGTCCGATGTGCACGATGTGGATCGACGGCTTCAACGGCGTCGCCCAGCACATCGCGCGCAACGCCGACTTCGCGGTGGCCGCCGCGGCCGAGCCGGACGACCTCCAGCGCTACGGCCGCGAGCGCGGCTGGGACCAGCTGCGGCTGCTTTCCTGCGGGGACAACACGTTCAAGCGTGATCTGCGCAGCGAGGACGAGGACGGCAACCAGGACTCCACGATCTCGGTGTTCGCCCGTGACGGCGAAGGCGCGATCCGGCACCACTACACGGCCCGGCCCCGCATGTCCGAGGACATCCAGGAACGCGGCATCGACCTGATGGCCCCGGTGTGGCACCTGCTCGACCTCACGCCGGCCGGGAGGGGCGACTGGTACGCCGGCCTCGACTACGGTCGACTCGTCAGCGGGAACCGAACCTGAGACGAGGGCACGCGCGGTGGGCAATCCGGTGCGGTGGGGAATCATGGGCACGGGCGGGATCGCGGGGGCCTTCGCGGCCGACCTCGCGCTGACCGACTCCGGCACGGTCGTGGCCGTCGGCTCGCGCAGCCAGGCGTCGGCCGACGCCTTCGCCGACCGACTGGGCATCGAGCGCCGGCACGCCAGTTACGAAGACCTGGCCACCGATCCTGATGTCGACGCCGTCTACGCCGCCACGCCGCATCCGATGCACCACGCCAATGCCCTGCTGGCGCTGCACGCCGGCAAGCCGGTGCTGGTCGAGAAGCCGTTCACGATGAACGCCGACGAGGCGCGTGAGCTGGTGAAGGTGGCGCGGGACAACAACGTCTTCCTGATGGAAGCGATGTGGACCCGCTTCCTGCCGGGGATCCGCCGCGTCCGCGAGCTGGTCGGCACCATCGGCGACATCGTCACGGTGACCGCCGACCACGGGCAGTGGTTCGCCGAGGACGCCGAGCACCGGCTGTTCGCGCCGGCGCTGGGCGGCGGCGCCCTGCTCGACCTGGGCGTCTACGTGGTGTCCTTCGCGTCCATGGTGCTCGGCAAGCCGGACCGCGTCGTGTCCATGATCGACCCGGCCTTCACCGGCGTGGACGGTCAGACCTCGATGATCTTCGGCTACGATTCCGGCGCGCAGGCCGTGCTGACCTGCACGTTGCGGGCCAAGAGCCCGACAAGGGCGACGATCGTCGGCACCGACGGCCGGATCGAGATCGACGGCGCCTTCTACGCCCCGGCCGCCGTCACGCTGACGCCGCGGGACGGCGAGCCCACCGTGATCCCGTCCGTGCACGAGGGCCGCGGCCTGCGGCACCAGGCCGACGAGGTGGCCCTGCGGCTGGCCGCCGGCGACCTCGAGAGTCCGCTAATGCCCCTGGACGAGACCGTCTCCATCATGGAGACGATGGACGCGATCCTCGCCCAGCACTAACCAGGAACGCCACATGCGCTTCCTATGTGGCATCAGATGCCACATAGGAAGCGCATGTGAAAAAGCTAGTGCGCGCCCAGGGCCAGGCCGGCGGCGGTGGCGATGGCCCAGACCAGCATGGCCAGGCCCGTGTCCCGGAGCACCGGGATGAGGGCCTTGCCCTTGGCGCCCATGATCATCTTGCGGGCGCTGGTGACCAGCAGCGGCAGGGCCAGGAAGCCCAGCAGCAGGTAGCCGTCGCGCAGGCTGCCCACGATGCTGACCAGGAACGGCACCAGGATCAGGGCCAGGTACAGGTTGCGGGTGTCCCGGTCGCCGATCAGCACGGCCAGCGTGCGCTTGCCGGCCTCGGTGTCGGTGGGGATGTCACGCAGGTTGTTGGCCACCAGCACCGCGCTGGAGAAGCAGCCGATGGCCACCGCACCGCCGATGCCGTAGCCGCTGAACGCCCCGGCCTGCACGTACAGCGTGCCCAGCACGGCGATCAGGCCGAAGCAGATGAACACGGCCAGCTCGCCGAGACCGGCATAGCCGTACGGGCGCTTGCCGCCGGTGTAGAACCAGGCCGCCGCGATGCACAGCGCACCGACGGCGATCAGCCAGTACGAGCCGCTCAGCACCGTGACGGCCAGGCCGGCGACGGCCGCGACGCCGAAGCAGACGAATGCCGCCAGGCGCACGGTCTGCGGCTTCGCGACCTTGGAGCCGACCAGCCGCAGCGGGCCGACGCGGACGTCGTCCGTGCCGCGCACGCCGTCGGAGTAGTCGTTGGCGAAGTTCACGCCGATGATCAGCGCGAGCGCCACCACCAGGGTGAGCACCCCCCGCGTCACGTCGAACGCGCCCAGCGCGACGGCGGCGCCGTTGCCCACCAGCACCGGGGCGATGGCGTTGGGCAGGGTGCGCGGTCGGGCACCCTCGATCCACTGTGCGACCGTGGCCATGCCGTCATCTTCCGACACGGCCACGGCCGCCCGTCAACCAGGGCCTATGTCCAGAGATAGGTCACGGTCACCCAGGCGTTGTCGGTCAGCTTGAGACCGTCCAGGAAGGTGCCGTCGGCCAGGTCGATGCCGGCCGGATTGGCCACCTTGCGGCCGAACTGGTCCTTGCCGCCGTTGTAGCCGCTCTGGTAGGCCGCCTGCGCCTCGGGCTTGCCCTGCGGCAGGTTCTTCCAGGACTGCCGGCTGGCTGCCGGGTTCCAGTAGTCGTCCTTGGTGTTCCACGGGCCGACGTCCCACACCGGGGCCGTCTCGCAACGCCCGTTGGCCGCGCACACCTTCACCTTGTACGTCGTCTTGCCGTTGGGGGACAAGGACTTCCCCGACGGCAGGGCGACGAAGTGATCCCGTGACTTGATCTTGTGGCCGTTGGCCGTGGTGCCGCCGACCAGGCCCTCTCGGGTGGCGAACACCTTGTACGACCGCGAGGCCAGCGGGGCCGCCTGCGCGGTCATCGCGGTGCCGGCGGTCAGCGTCAGCTTGCGGGCGAGCGGTCCGGTGGAGCCGGCCGGCGCGGTCAGCATCATCCGGACCTGCACGGTCGCGCTGGCCTCGGGCAGCACCGCCGGCGCGTCCGGGGTCGCCTCCGTCCACTCGGTCCACTGGCCGTCGTCGCGCAGGCCGCGCACGTCGACCGCCAGTTCCGAGTCGCCCGGCACGCTCGCGTCCACAGTGGCCGACACCGTGTTCGACTTCGCCGGCAGCTGCCGTGGGTCGAACATGATGATCCCGGTCCGCAGGTCCGGTGTGTCGGTCGCGGCGTGGGCCTCGCCGCCGGCCAGCCGGACCGTGCCGTCGGCATTGCTGACGTTGCTGTTGTCCTCGTTGTGGGACGCCAGATCGGCCGTCCAGGTGGTGCTCGTCGCGGCGGTGGCCGGTGCGGCCGCCGCCAGAGTGAGGGCGGCTGCCGCCGCCAGGAGCAGGGTGTCTTCCGCATGCACCGAGGGAATCGGTGACTTCGTGACTACTCAACGCGATAGGGCGATGTGCCCGTGAATTGCTCACATTGTCGCCGGTCACGTCTGCCGGTCAGCCGAGTGCCTTCCTGAGGGACGCTCGGTCCACCTTGCCCGGGCCGAGCAGAGGGAGCGCCGGCAGGAAACGAACAACCTTCGGCACCGCCGCGCGGCCGGCCTGTTCCCGCACGGCGTCGCGCAGCTGCTGCTCGCTCGGCAGGGGATCGGCGACCACGGCGGCGGCAACGATCTGGCCCCACTCGGGGTCCGGCAGGCCGACCACGCAGGCGTCCTCGACGCCCTTGACCGTCATGAGAGCCCGCTCGACCAGCGCGGGAGCGACTTTCACGCCGCCGGTGTTGATCACGTCGTCGAGCCGCCCGAGCACCTCCAGCCGGCCGTCCTCGGCCCAGCGGCCATGGTCGCTGGTGTGAAACCAACCGTCGACGAACGGGGACGGGCCGTCGAAGTTGCGGTAGCCGTCGGCCAGCATCGGGCCCCTGATGTCGATCCGGCCGTCGCTCAGCCGGATCTCCACGCCGTCCAGCGGCACGCCGTCGTACACGCAGCCGCTGGCCGTCTCGCTCATGCCGTACGAGGGGATGGCGTTGACGCCCTCGTCACGGCAGCGCTGCCTGGCGGCGTCCGACAGGGCCGCGCCGCCCATGACGATTGCGTCGAAGCCTCGCAGCGCTTCGAGGGCGTCGCGGTCGGCCATCAGCCGGGTCAGCTGGGTCGGCACCAGGGCGGTGTAGTGCCGGCCGGGCGTGTTCAGTGCCGTGAAGGCCGCCTTGGTGAAGTTCTCCGCACGGAAACCGTCGGTGAGGTCGGCCACCACCGGCTCCGTGCCCGCGAGCAGCGAGCGGACCAGCACCTGGAGGCCGCCGATGTAGCGCACCGACATCGCCAGCAGCCACGTCCCCGGCCCGCCGAGCCGGGCATGCGTGGCCATGGCTGAGGCTTTGATGGCGTCAGACGCCAGCAAAGCGCCTTTCGGTGCGCCGGTCGACCCGGACGTGCCGATCACCAGCGCGATCCGGTCGTCGACCGGATCGTCCACGCCCAATGCGGCCGGAAGCCCCGGCTCATCGGGGGTGACCGGCAGCAGGGCCGGGCCGTCGCCGGTCAGCGCCGCCGCCAGGGTCGGCAGCAGCGCCAGCACGTCGGCCGGCCGCGTCGGGACGGGCAGCGCCCGCAGCTCGCGGGACATCAGAAGTAGTACGGGTAGTCGGACCAGTCCGGGTCCCGCTTCTCCAGGAAGGCGTTGCGGCCCTCCACCGCCTCGTCGGTCATGTAGGCCAGCCGGGTCGTCTCGCCGGCGAAGATCTGCTGGCCGACCAGGCCGTCGTCGATCATGTTGAAGGCGTACTTGAGCATGCGCTGCGCGGTCGGCGACTTGCCGTTGACCTCGCGGGCCCACTCCAGCGCCGTGCGCTCCAGCTCGGCGTGCGGCACCACCGCGTTGACCATGCCCATCTGGTGGGCCTGCTCAGCGGTGTAGGGCCGGCCCAGGAAGAAGATCTCGCGGGCGAACTTCTGGCCGGTCTGGCGGGCCAGGTAGGCCGAGCCGTAGCCGCCGTCGAAGCTGCCGACGTCGGCGTCGGTCTGCTTGAACCGGGCATGCTCGGCGCTGGCCAGCGTGAGATCGCACACCACGTGCAGGCTGTGCCCGCCGCCGGCGGCCCAGCCCGGGACCACGGCGATGACGACCTTGGGCATGAACCGGATCAGCCGCTGGCACTCCAGGATGTGCAGGCGGCCGGCCCGGGCCCGGTCGACGGTGTCCGCGGTGTCGCCGCTGGCGTACTGGTAGCCGTCACGGCCACGGATGCGCTGGTCGCCGCCGGAGCAGAAGGCCCAGCCGCCGTCCTTCGGGGACGGTCCGTTGCCGGTGATCAGCACGCAGCCGACGTCGGAGGACATCCGGGCGTGGTCGAGCGCGACGTACAGCTCGTCGACCGTGTGCGGACGGAAGGCGTTGCGCACCTCCGGCCGGTTGAACGCGATGCGGACCGTTCCCTGGTCAACCGCGCGGTGATAGGTGATGTCGGTGAAGTCGAAGCCGTCGACGGCGCGCCACGCGCTCGGGTCGAACAAGTCGGACACGTGTTCATCAGGCACACCTGGGAGAATAGGCGCGTGAACCCGTCCACCGCGCAGGCTCGTGTCCTGGTCGACGAACTCGCCCGCAACGACGTGCGCGAGGTCGTGCTGTGTCCTGGATCACGCAATGCGGCGCTGGCCATCGCCCTGCACGCCGCGGCCGTGGCCGGTCAGGTGACGCTGCACGTCCGCATCGACGAGCGGTCGGCCGGCTTCTTCGCGCTCGGCCTGGCCCGTGGCACCGGACGTCCGGTGGCCGTGGTCTGCACGTCCGGGACGGCCGTGGCCAACCTGCATCCCGCGATGCTGGAGGCCGCGCACAGCCATGTGCCGCTGATCGCCCTGACCGCCGACCGTCCGATCGAGCTCGTCGGCTCCGGGGCCAGTCAAACGACCGTGCAGCACGGGGTTTTCGGCGCTCTGGTGTCGACTGTGGACTTTCCGATGGCCGAGCGTCGGGCCGGGCAGAACGCGGTGTGGCGCGGCATGATCTGCCGGTCGTTGCGTTCGGACGGTCCGGTGCACCTCAACGTCCCGTTCCGGGAACCGTTGGTGCCCGACGGCTCCGACGACTGGCCCGAGTCGCTCGACGGTCGTGACGGACCTTGGACCACGGTTGCTGTGTTGGCGGAAGGCCTTGCCGGGGCAACGGAAATCGGGCACCTCGGCGAGCGCACCCTGGTCGTCATCGGCGACGTTTCGCCGGAAGTAGCCCGTGCCACCAGCGTTTTCGCCGCCGCCGCGGGCTGGCCGGTGATCGTCGAGCCGCTGGCCTTCGCCGCCGAGGGCACCATCGCCATCGGATCCCTGATGTTGGCTGCCGGCCTGCCTTCGGAGCTGCGTCCGGATTCGCTGCTGGTCGTCGGGCATCCGTCGCTCAGCCGTGGGGTGCAGCGGGTCATTCGTGAAACCCCGGTCGTGCACGTCATCTCCGAGTATCCACAGTGGACTGATCCGCAGCACCAAGCCGACTTCGTCACTGGTCCGCTGGCGGTGTCGCCGCCCAGTTTCGGCGATGCGTGGCTGTCCCGGTGGCAGGATGCCGACGCCAGCGCCAAGTCCGCCGTGGACAAGTTCCTGGCCGACGAGCCGTGGCCGACCGGTCTGCACGTCGCTCAGACGCTGGTGGAGGCTTTGCCATACGGCGCAACGCTTTTCCTCGGGTCGTCCAATCCGGTCCGCGATGTCGACCTGGTCGCCCCGCACCGCGCCGACCTGCGCGTGTTCTCCAACCGCGGGTTGGCCGGCATCGACGGCACCCTGTCCTGTGCCGTCGGGGCCAGCCTCAGCGCCGAGTACGGCTACGCGCTGGTCGGCGACCTGACTTTCCTCCACGACGTCAACGGTTTGCTCATCGGACCCGACGAACTTCGGCCCAACCTGGCCGTTGTCGTGCTCAACGATGACGGCGGCGGCATCTTCTCCTTGCTGGAGCAGGGTTCGGCCGAGCACGCCGACTCGTTCGAGCGGGTTTTCGGCACGCCGCACGGCGCCGACCTGGCCGCCCTGTGTGCCGGCTACCACGTGCCGCACGCGCTCGTCAGCACGGCCGGCGAACTCCGCGAGGCCCTCGCCCCGGCCGACGGCATCCGGGTCATCGAGGTCCGCGCCGATCGCTCTCGGTTGCGAGAACTGCACTCGCGACTGCGCTCCGTGATCAACGAGACCTGGTAGCTGTCAAGCGATCTCGCTGCGTAGGACCCTACTAACGTTGGGTAGTGCCTTCGAAGCGGTCTCTCTAGGTTCGGGCTTATTGGCCCGAATGGGGAGGTTCGCCTTGAGATCCACCGTGTTCGTCACGCTCGCGACCACCGTCGCCGGGCTGCTGCTCGCCGGCACCGCGGTCGCCGCGCCCGCGCCCGGCGGCCAGACCGTCGGCGACCCCTACTATCCGACCGACGGCAACACCGGTTACGACGTCGGCCACTACGACTTACGCCTGCAGTACCAGCCGTCCACCGATCAGCTCAGCGGCACGGCGACCATCCTGGCCACTGCCACCCAGGACCTGTCGCAGTTCTCGTTCGACTTCGGTCTGCACACCGATTCCGTGCTCGTCAACAACGTGCCGGCCACGTACAGCAGTACCGGAGCGAAGCTCGTCATCACGCCGGCCACGTACCTGGCCAAGGGCAGCCCCATCACCGTCGTCGTTCGGTATGACGGGATTCCGTCGCAGGTCACCATCAACGGCGAGCAGGACTGGCTGCGGACCCCCGACGGCGCGCAGGCCGTGCAGGAGCCGCACATGGCCGCGTTCTGGTATCCCGCCAACGACCACCCCACCGACAAGGCCACTTACGACGTGTCCGTGGCCGTGCCCGACGGCACCCAGGTGATCTCCAACGGGACGCTCGTCAGCTCGCCCAGCAGGCTCGGGCAGACCCGGTGGAACTGGCGCAGCACCAAGCCCCAGGCCACGTACCTGACCTTCATCGCCATCGGTAAGTACGAGATCCGGCGGACCACGGGGCCCGACGGCAAGCCCGTCATCAGCGCCTACTCCACCGCCATCGGCGCCAACCGTGACGCCGCCATCGCCTCCGTTGAGCGCACCCCCGAGGTCCTGGCCTGGGAATCCTCGCTGTTCGGACCCTTCCCGTTCGAGGCGCAGGGCGGCGTCGTGCCCGGCGTCGACTTCGGCTTCGCCCTGGAGACCCAGACCCGTCCCGTCTACACACCCGCGTTCTTCAACGGCGGCTCCGACGTCTCCGTGATCGTGCACGAGAACGCCCACCAGTGGTTCGGCGACGCCGTGTCGGTGAACCGGTGGAGCAACATCTGGCTCAACGAGGGCTTCGCGAGCTACGCCGAGTGGCTGTGGTCGGAGAAGGAGGGCGAGGGCACCGCCCAGCAGCTCTTCGACTACTACTACAACCTCTACCCGGCTTCCGACGCCCGCTGGCAGATCCTCACCGGTGACCCCGGCGCCGACCACCAGTTCTCCGGCTTCGGCGTCTACACCCGTGGCGCGCTCGCGCTGCACGCCCTGCGCACCACCGTCGGCGACGACAACTTCTTCGCCATCCTCAAGGCGTGGGTCGCTTCGCGGGAGTACAGCGACGGCACCATCAACCAGTTCATCGGCATCGCCGAGAAGGTCTCCGGCAAGCCCCTGCACGACCTGTTCCAGCAGTGGCTGTTCACGCCGGCCAAGCCCGCCCTGGCGTCTTCCTTCGCCGCCCACACGACTTCGGTCAAGCCCAAGTCCGCGGCCCAGATCGACCGCACCCGCGACCTGTTGTCCTCCGCCAACCACTGACCCTCCGGCCCATCGGCGCTCGTCCGGCCTGTAGTGGCCGGGCGAGCGCCGTCGTTCTGCCCACAGCCTCTGCCCCCGTTGTCAACAGCTACCGGCAAGTTATCCACAGGTTTTCGAGTTATCCACGGAGTTGTCCACAGCCTGATCCACAGGCGTCGGCCACCGTCGCGCAGCCGCAGGCCGTACCAGGCCAGCCCGTTCGTGCGTATCGACGGTCATCCTCGACGAAGTTCTGGGACAGTCGATGCAGTGATGTTCACAAAGATGGTGGTCACGCTGGCGATGGCGGCCGGCCTGACCACAGGGGGAATGTCGGAACCACCGCAGTGGCAACCGTGTCCGATCGGCGGCGTGCCGCTGGACTGCACGTCGGTGCAGGTGCCGCTGGACTACCAGCACCCGGACGGGGCGAAGATCGGCATCGAGGTGTCGCGGCTCAAGGCCAAGGGGCAGCGGCGCGGGGTGCTGGTGATGAACCCGGGCGGACCGGGCTCGCCGGGCATTCAGATGCCGGCGCAGCTGGCGCCGGCCCTGCCGACGAGCGTGACGGACGAGTACGACCTGATCGGCTTCGACCCGCGCGGAACAGGTCAGAGTGCGCCGGTGACCTGTGCGTTCACGCCGGACCAGCTGGACCTGGGCAAGCTGGGTCTGTACCCGGCGCCGGACGGGTCGATCGGGGCGGCCGCGGACGAGGCGAAGATGCTGGCCAAGCAGTGCTCGGACGCCTCGGGCCCGAACCTGAAGTACGTCACGACCAACAACACGGCCCGGGACATCGACCGGATCCGAGCGATGCTCGGCGAGCAGAAGATCTCCTACTACGGCACGTCATACGGCACCTACCTCGGCGCGGTCTACGCCTCGATGTACCCGCAGCGAACCGACCGGGTGGTGCTGGACAGCGTGAACGAGCCGAGTGGCAACTGGCGCAACACGTTCCGGAACTTCGCGGTCGGCACGGCCGAGCGGTTCCCGGACTTCGAGAGCTGGGCGGCGGCGCAGGACGCGACGCTCCACCTGGGCGCGACGCCCGACGCGGTACGGGCGACCTACTTCGCGCTGGCGGCGCAGCTGGACCAGAAGCCGATGCAGACCAAGACGGGTCCGGTGTCCGGCAACACCTTCCGCGAGCAGACCCGGGAATACCTGTACAACACCATCACCTTCCCCTACCTCGCGCAGCTGTGGCAGGCGGTGCAGGCAGGCAACGCGGACGCGGTGCAGATCAACCCGGCCATCGCGACGATCCTGCCGGGGGCCTTCGCGATCTGGTGCAACGACTCGAAGTGGTCGAGGAATGTCGCCATGTACCAACGAGATGTGCTGAAGGACCGCCAGCAGTACCCGCTCACGGCCGGCATGCCGGCGAGTATTCCGCCCTGCGCCTTCTGGCCGTACCAGCAGGCCGAGCCGACGACCCGGATCACCGACCACGGGCCATCCAACATCCTGTTGGTGCAGAACGAACGCGATCCGGCGACGCCGATCGAGGGAGCCATGGCCATGCGCAAGGCGCTGGGCAACCGGGCCCGGATGATCACGGCTGACGAAGGCGGCCACGGGGCGTATCTGTTGACGGGCAACGCCTGCCTCGACAACTTGACGACCAAGTTCCTGGTCGACGGCACGAAACCGGCCGGCGACGTGCGCTGCTAGTCGGCGCGCTCCAGGGCGTCCCTGATCGGGATCATCTTCGCGGCGGCCTCGGCCACCTCGGTGTCGGGATCGGAATCCGGCACGACCCCGCCGCCGGCGAACAGCCGCACCGACGTTCCCTCGATCTGGGCGCACCGCAGCGCGATGCCGACCTCGCCGTCGCCGTTGGCGTCGACCCACCCGACCGGGCCCGCGTAGCGGCCGCGATCCATGCCTTCGAGCTCGGTGATCGTGGCCACGGCCTTGGCCCGGGGGTCCCGCCGACGGCGGCGGTGGGGTGCACCGCGCCGGCCAGCCGCAGCAGCGAGGACTCGCCGGCCAGCTCGCCGGCGACGTCGCTGGCCAGGTGCATCACGTTGGGCAGCCGCAGCACGTGCGGCCGCGGCGACACCGACATCGACGAGCAGAACGGCCGCAGCGCCTCGGCCAGCGACTCCACGGCGTACGTGTGCTCGCCCTGGTTCTTGGCCGAGGCCAACAGCTCCTGGGCCAGCTCGTCGGCATCCACGCCGGCGTGCGGCCACATGGTGCCGGCCAGCACCCGCGAGTAGACCCGCGAGTCCTTGCGCCGCATCAGCATCTCCGGCGTGGCCCCGACCAGGCCGTCCACCGAGAAGACCCAGCAGCTCGGGTACTTGGCCGACAGGCCGTGCAGCAGAAACCGCGGATCGACGGCCTCGTCGGCGTTGGCCACCAGGTCGTGCGCCAACACCACCTTGTCCAGCTCGCCGGCCCGCATCCGGCCCACCGCCTGCGCGACGGCATCGCGGTAGTCGGTGACCGACAGCTCGCCCTCGGAGTAGCGGATGGTGGCCGGCTTCCGCACCGGTTCGACCGTGTGGAACGGGCTCTCCGCCGGCTCGCCGATCTCCGTCACCCACGTGATGCCGTCCCGACGGCCGACCAGCACCCGCGGCACCACCAGCACCGATGAGCCGGGGTCGTCGGCGAACGCCATGCTCACGAAGGCGACCGGCCCCGAGCCGGGCAATCCCACCTCGTCGACGCAGTCGATGCCGGCCGCGTAGTCCCGCCACCAGCGGTCGGCCTGCTCGAACCGGTCCGCGCCGGACGGCTCGAACCGCGCCGCCTCGCCCCAGCCGACCAGACCCTCGCCCCGCAGCACCCAGGCCAGCGTGCCGTCGGCCGACGGCAGCAGCCGGAGCAGGTCCTCGTCGGTCGCCACCACCCGGCTGCGGGCACGGAGACCGGTGGCACTGGCGTTCGGAGCGGTCATCACGCCTTCGAGCGTAGAGCGCACTCCGCCGGACCGTGACTCCGAGCGGGCCTACACTCGGGCGCTGTGGTGGAGAACGCAGTCGCGACCCGACCGGCGGACACGGCCGCGCCTCGGCGGTCACGCTGGGTGTTCTTCGGCCTGGACAAGCTCACGCCCGGCCGTCGTGCCTGGCTGATCGCAGTGGTGAGCACGGCAGTGCTGCTCACGGTGATGAGCCTGCTGTTGATCGTCGGGGCCTGGCGGGACGACCACGCCATCGAATCCCGCATGGGCCACGCCGACGCCGACGTGCTCTCGGCGGCCTTCGACCGGACCGTAGTGAGGTTCACCACGCCCGACGGCGCGGCCCACAGCCCGTTCAACGGCGTGCTCTACCCGCAGGACCTCCAGGCGGGCCAGCGCGTGCAGGTCGAGTACGACACCGCGCACCCGAACGACCTGGTCCGGGTGGCCGGCCGGGACTACCGGCTGACGTTCCTGCCGTTCGGGATGCTGGTCGGCATCACGTGGGCAGTCGCTGCGGGTCTGATCTGGTGGCTGCGACGTCCAAGGACTCCTGCCACCACGTGAGCACCTCGTCGGCCACGCCGGGGGCCGCGACCAGCAGGCCGTCCAGCGGCAGCGGATCACCGGAGCCGCGCCGGTCCAGCACGACCGCGCCGGATTCCACGGCCAGCGCCACCGCGCCGGCGACGTCCCACTCGTGATAGCCGTGCAGTACGGCCGCGGCGGCATGCCCCAGCGCGACCTGCGCCACGGACAGCGCCGCCGAACCCAATACCCGCACGCCGGCACGGGCCTTCGCCGCGCGGGCGATGAAGTTGTCCATGCCCGGCCACGGACCGGTTTTGGTCCACTCCGTGCACATCACGGCCCCGGCGACCTCGGACTTGTCGGCCAGCTTGACCGGCGTGCCGTTGGCCCGGGTGCCACGGCCCCGCGCGGCGGCGTAGATCTGGGCCCGGTACGGGTCGGCGACCACGCCGACCACCGGTCCGTGCTCGTCGAGCAGCGCCAGGCTGTAGGCGCACCACGGGATGCCGGCCACGTAGTTGGTGGTGCCGTCGACCGGGTCGACCACCCAGCGGTAGGGCGCGGCGTCGATCTCCTCGTCCGCGCCGTACGCGTCGCCGTGCACCGGGATGCCGGGGAACTCGCTGGCCAGCACGCGGCGGGTGTGGCGCTCCAGCGTGCGGTCGGTGTCGGTGACCCAGTCGAACGGGGAGTCCTTGGACTCCGGCCGCGCGCCCCGGCCGGCCGTCGCCGTGATCACGTCGGAGGCGTCGTTGGCCAGGCGGCCGGCGACCTCCAGTGCCCGGGACAGCAGCCCGGGGTCAACCGGCTGAATCGATCGGGAGGACAAGAGGGTCACGCCACCCGAGCGTGAACGCGCTCGGTGTCGCTGACGAGAAGCGCAGGTGTCGTCCCGGGGATCACCAGATCAAGTCTGCGGGCCGGCCGAGTCGGGCGGAATCCCTGACCTGAGGATTTCGGGCAGCGTTCGCCAACCGGCCACCCGGTGTACGGGCGGGGCGCGGACGCTGGGCGGGTGCGCGTCGCGATCGTCACCGAGAGCTTCCTGCCGCAGGTCAACGGGGTGACCAACTCCGTGGTCCAGGTACTGGCGCACCTGCGCCGGCACCGGATCCAGAGCCTGGTCGTCTGTCCAGGGCCCGGCCCCGACCGGCACGAGGACACGCCGGTCGTGCGGCTGCCGGCCGTCGACTTCCCGTTCGTCACCTCGCTGCCGGTCGGCGTGCCGACCCGACGGGTGCTCACGGCGTTGGCCGACTTCAAGCCGGACCTGGTGCACCTGGCCTCGCCGTTCGTGGTCGGCGCACGGGGGCTGTCCGCTGCCCGCAAGCTCGGCCTGCCGACGATCGCCGTCTACCAGACCGACATCGCCGGCTTCGCCGGTTCGTACGGGTTCGGCCTCGGCGCCCGCACCGCGTGGCGGTGGACCAAGCGGCTGCACACCCTGGCCTCCCGCACCCTCGCCCCGTCGACCTGGGCCGTCCGGGAGCTGCGCGAGCGCGGCGTGCCGCGGGTGCACCGCTGGGGCCGCGGCGTGGACGTCGAGCGCTACGACCCGCGCAAGCGCGACGACCGCCTGCACCGCGAGCTGGCGCCCCACGGCGAGCTGCTCGTCGGCTTCGTCGGTCGCCTCGCCCCGGAGAAGCGCGTGGACCGACTGGCCGCGCTCAACGACGTGCCCGGCGTCCGCGTGGTCGTGGTCGGCGCCGGCCCCGACGAACAGCTGCTCCGGGACAAGATGCCCGGTGCCGCGTTCCTCGGCCTGCGCACCGGCGAGGAGCTGGCCAAGGTGTACGCCAGCCTGGACGTCTTCGTACACACCGGCCCGCACGAGACGTTCTGCCAGACCGTGCAGGAGGCGCTCGCCTCCGGTCTGCCCGCACTCGCCCCCGACGCCGGCGGCCCGTCCGACCTGATTGACCACGGTCGCACCGGCTTCCTGCTGCCGCCGTGGGCCGACGACGAGTTCGCCGCCGGTCTGCGCCGCAGCATCGAGCTACTGCGTGACGACACCACCCGGGCCGCCTTCGGCGCGGCCGCGCGCCGGTCCGTACAGGCCAGGACCTGGCCCGCGGTCTGCGACGAGCTGCTCGGGCACTACGCCCAGCTGCTCGACCAGCCGGAGTCTCGGTGCGCGTAGTCCAGCTGGCCAACTTCTACGGACCACGTTCGGGCGGGCTGCGCACCGCGTTGCACCACCTCGGCGCCGGCTACGCCCGGCACGGCCACGAGGTCTTCCTCGTCGTCCCCGGCAGCACGCCGTCGTGCGAGCGGCTGCCCAGCGGCGTCCGGCGGATCACCCTTCGCGCACCGGTCATCCCCGGCACCGGCGGCTATCGGGCCGTCGACCCGTGGCGGGTGCGCACCCTGCTCGACCGGCTCCGGCCGGACCGGTTGGAGGTCTCCGACCGGCTCACGCTGCGCGGCATGGGGCATTGGGCCCGTCAGCACGGCGTGCCCAGCGTCGTCATCTCGCACGAGCGCCTGGACCGGCTGCTGGAGCAGTTCCTCGTGCCGCGGCGACCGGCCGTGGCCGGCGCCGACTGGGCGAACCGGCGGATGGCCGCCAGCTACGACACCGTGGTCTGCACCACCGACTTCGCCCGCGAGGAGTTCGACCGCATCGGCGCCACCAACGTCCGCCGCGTCCCGCTCGGCGTCGACCTGCGCGAGTTCACGCCCTGCCGGCGCGATGCCGCTTTGCGTGACGACCTCGCCCGCGGCGCCGGCACCCTCATGGTCCACTGCGGCCGCCTCTCACCCGAGAAGCACGTCGAGCGCAGCGTCGACACCGTCGCTGAGCTGCACGAATCCGGGCACGACGTACGCCTGGTCATCGCCGGCGACGGCCCTCGCCGCGAGGCCCTCGAACGCCGGGCCACCGGCCTGCCGATCACCTTCCTCGGCTTCGTGTCGTCACGTCCCCGCGTCGCCACCCTCCTCGCTTCTGCCGACGTCTCACTGGCCCCCGGTCCGCACGAGACCTTCGGCCTGGCCGCGCTGGAGGCCCTCGCCTCCGGCACCCCGGTTGTCGTCTCTGCCTCCTCTGCCCTGCGGGAAATCGTCGCCCCCGGCTGCGGCGCCGCCGTCTCCGACCACGCCCCGGCCTTCGCCTCCGCCGTCGCCTCGTTGCTGGCCGACCCCGAGCCCGACCGTCGGGCCGCCGCCCGCGCGCGGGCCGAGGAGTTCCCCTGGCCGGCCGCCGTAGACGGGATGCTGGCCGCGCTGCGCGCGAGGTGACATAGGCTCCGGTCATGTCGCGAGCCGGCTTGGACAAGAACCCGCGCGAGGTCGCCGAGATGTTCGACGGCGTGGCCAAGGGCTACGACCTGACGAACTCCGTCATGACGCTCGGGTTCGACCGGCGGTGGCGGGAGTGGACCCGTCGGGCCCTCGACGCCCGCGCCGGCGAGAAGATCCTCGACCTCGCCGCCGGCACCGCCGTCTCCACCGTCGAGTTCGCCAGCTCCGGCGCCTGGTGCGTGGCCGCCGACTTCTCCCTCGGCATGCTCCGCTCCGGCGCCCGGCGCCCCGTGCCCAAGATCGCCGCCGACGCCCTGCACCTGCCGTTCGCCGACGGCGTCTTCGACGCCGCCACCGTCTCCTTCGGCCTGCGCAACTTCCAGGGAACTGTCGCCGCGCTCCGGGAGATGGCCCGTGTCGTCCGCCCGGGCGGACGCCTGGTCATCTGCGAGCTCTCCAAGCCCAGCTGGAAGCCCTGCGGGCGCTCTACAACAACGTCGCCCTCAAGGCCCTGCCGGTCATCGCCCGACCCGTCGCCTCCAACTCCGACGCCTACGCCTACCTCGCCGAGTCCATCCGCGACTGGCACGACCAGCGCGCCCTCGCCGAGCTCATCGCCGAGGCCGGCTGGGAGGACGTCGCCTGGATGAACCTCACCGGCGGCATGGCCGCCATCCACCGCGCCACCAAGCCCGAGTAGCCTTCCTCGCCCTCGCCCTCGCCCTCGCCCTCGCCCTCGCCCTCGCCCCTCGCCCCCCGCCCCCCGCCCCCCGCCCCCCGCCCCCCGCCCCCCGCCCCCCGCCTCAGCGTTTTCCTCTACCTGAGTGGCTCATTTGGCTTCAGCAGCCAACTGAGCCACTCACGTGCAGCACCCCCCGCGGTATTTGGGGCACCTGAGTGGCTTACTTGGCCCCAGGAGCCAAATGAGCCACTCACGTGCAGCAAGGGGTGGTTGGTGTCGGAGATCAAGTGCGCCACTCACGTGGCGTTGAAGGGCGTTAGCTGCGGGTGGCTGTGACGCGAGGACGTGGGTGGGTGGCCGCGCTGGCGTGCGCGGCTGTGAGGTCACGGAGCACCGCGGCGGTGTCTCGTTGTAGCTGAGAAGGCACGGTGTGGACCACGAGTACACCGGCGGCGGCGAGGGCGGAGTGTTTGCGCATGGTTCGCGCGTACGCCTCCGGAGCCAGGTGGAACTCCAGGGAGTCGATCTCCCACGCGAGCCCGACGTCGTCCCACCACGCGTCGACAACGCCGAGGCCACGGCCGTCCGCCGTGCGTAGAGCGACGTTCCAAGCCGGCGTCGGAAGACCACTGCGGTGGACCAGGGCACGGGCCCAAGCCTCGGCGGCCGACCGCACTCCGTCACCTACCTCCGTCAACACCGTCCGCACGACTGCGGTGCCACGCAGCCGACGCACGACGACCTCGCGGGTCAGCGATGCGACCGTGCACAGACCGCATTGGACGCCGTCGGCGAGCATGGCCCGGACGACATCGAGACGCTGGTCCCGTCGAGCCGCGTCAACGAGCGCTCGCTCGACATTCACCAGTGGCAGTCCGTCGACCGTCTCGGTGCGCCACGGTCGACGAGTTCGCTCCACCACCATGAAGGACTGGCTGGCCAAGGCGCGGCCGTTGGGCACCAGCACGTGCACGGAGTCGTCGGCCGGAAGCCGCCGCACGCCGTGCCGGCGAGCTGCCTCGACACCGGTGAGAGCGGCGCCGGGTCCGGCGCGCAACAACGCGGCTCGGATCATCTGGCGTCTGGTCGGAGAGCCTCCGGTCAGCAGATAGACGCCGGTGAGTAGCCGGGTCCAGCCCCCGCCCGGCTGGCACTTGTGGGACGGCAATTCGGGGTTGACACCGAGCCGGACCAGGTCCGTCCAGGTGGCCACGGCGTCAGGGAACATGCTGGTCAGCACGGCCAGATCTCTCGTGTTGCATCGAGTCACTCATCCAATGATGGGCACGGATCAGGGCGTTGCAACCAGCCCGCCGAAGGCTGTGGACAACTGGCCGGCGAGGCCCGAAGTTGTCCACAGTTAGACTCAATTGACCTGCAAGTGAACGAATTCACGAGGGAGTCCGGCATGAGCACGCCCAGCCGAGGCCAGGCCGGCGACGACGCCGACGTGATCGTGGTGGGAGCCGGGCCCGCGGGCTCGACCGCCGCGACGTACCTGGCGCGGGCCGGGCTTGACGTGCTGCTGCTGGAGAAGAGCACCTTCCCCCGGGAGAAGGTGTGCGGCGACGGCCTGACGCCCCGCGGCGTGAAGCAGCTGATCGACCTGGGCATCGACACCCGCGAAGAGGCGGGCTGGCTGCACAACAAGGGCCTGCGGGTGATCGCCGGCCAGACCCGGCTGGAGCTGGCCTGGCCGGAGCTGGCGAGCTTCCCGCCCTACGGCGTGGTCCGCCCCCGCCAGGACTTCGACGAGATGCTGGCCCGCACCGCGCAGAAGTCGGGGGCCCGGCTGCTCGAGGCGACGACCGTGACCGAGGCGGTCCGCAACGAGCGCACCGGCCGCATCGTCGGCGTGAAGACCAAGGGCGGCAAGGAGTTCCGCGCGCAGATCGTGCTGGCCTGCGACGGTGTCTCGGCCCGGCTGGCGCTGTCGATGGGCATCGAGAAGCGGGACGACCGGCCGATGGGCGTCGCGGTCCGCCGCTACTACAAGAGCCCCCGCACGCACGACGACTACCTCGAGTCGCACCTGGAGCTGTGGGACCGCACGGATCCGGCCAAGCCGGTGCTGATGCCGGGCTACGGCTGGCTGTTCGGCATGGGCGACGGCACGGTCAACGCCGGCCTCGGCATCCTGTCCACGTCGAAGGCCTACGGCCGCACCGACTACCGCGCGCTGATGAAGACGTGGCTGGACGGCACGCCGGAGGAGTGGGGCTACCGCGAGGAGAACGCGATCGGCAAGATCGGCGGCGCGGCGCTGCCGATGGGCTTCAACCGCACCCCGCACTACCGCGACGGCGTGCTGCTGGTCGGCGACGCGGGCGGCACGGTGAACCCGTTCAACGGCGAGGGCATCGGCTACGCCATGGAGTCGGCCAAGCTGGCGGCGGAGTGCGTGGTGCAGGCGATGGCCCGCCCGGCCGGCATGTCTCGTGAACACGCCCTGCACGCCTACCCGACGCGCCTGCGCGACGCCCTGGGCAGCTACTACCGGCTGGGCAACATCTTCTCCAAGCTGATCGGCAACCCGACGATCATGCGCACCGCGACCCGCTACGGCATGCCGCAGGAGAAGCTGATGCGGCTCGTGCTCAAGCTGCTGGCCGGCCTGTACGACGAGAAGGACGGCGACGCCATGGACCGCGTGATCACGCTGGCCACGAGGCTCGCGCCGGCGGTCTGAGATGATGATCACACGGGTTCCGGCGGCCGAAGTCGATCACGCTCCGTGACATGACGTTTGTGCTGCTCAAGGCCGGGCGAAATCCCCTCGCAAGAGGGGATTTCGCATTTCCGGACCATTCTCCGATTAATGACGGAAACACCCGATCGGCGTAGTCCGAACTCACTCGACATGATCTTGAACTGCCTCTGTTGTCAACCCCCTGGGCGACCCCGGAGAGGGGGCATACACTCGGCTCGCTTGTGAACTGGTTCACAAGCTTGTGAAGTATTTCACAAGCGGATCGGACGGTGGCGGCCGGAGGTGTCGGTGAACGTGCAGGTCGGGACGGCCGAGGTTAGGTCTGCCTTACCCGAGGTGCGGCGAACGTCACCCCTAGGGTTCCGTCACGTGGCCGGTGATCGGCCCCACACGGAGGAGACGAAAAGGTGCTGAACGTCGCTGAAGCCGCAGCGGCCCCCTCGGCTCTGGGGGCCTATGTCCCGCTGGTGTGCCTGTTCGTGCTGGCGGCCGCATTCGCGTTGTTCTCGGTGACGGCCGCGCCGTTCACCGGGCCCCGCCGCTACAACAAGGCCAAGCTGGACGCCTACGAGTGCGGGATCGAACCCTCGCCGCAGCCGATCGTCGGCGGCGGCCGGATGCCGGTGGCGTACTACCTCACCGCGATGCTGTTCATCCTGTTCGACATCGAGATGGTCTTCCTCTACCCGTTCGCGGTGAACTCCGACGCCCTGGGGCTGTTCGGGGTCGTGGAGATCGTCCTGTTCATCGCAACCGTCGGGTTCGCCTACGCGTACGTGTGGCGCCGCGGCGGCCTTGACTGGAACTGAGGGAGCGGCGAGATGGGTCTTGAGGAGAAGCTCCCCAACGGGATCATGTTGGCCAGCGTCGAAAAACTGGTCAACTGGACCCGCAAGTCGTCGCTGTGGCCGGCCACCTTCGGCCTGGCCTGCTGCGCGATCGAGATGATGACCACCGGCGCGCCCCGCTACGACCTGGCCCGCTTCGGCATGGAGGTCTTCCGGGCCTCGCCCCGCCAGGCCGACCTGATGATCGTGGCCGGCCGGGTGACCAACAAGATGGCCCCGGTGCTGCGCCAGATCTACGACCAGATGCCGGAGCCGCGCTGGGTGCTGGCGATGGGCGTGTGCGCCTCCTCCGGCGGCATGTTCAACAACTACGCCGTGGTGCAGGGCGTCGACCACGTGGTCCCGGTCGACATGTACCTGCCGGGCTGCCCGCCCCGCCCCGAGATGCTCATCGACGCGATCCTCAAGATCCACCAGAAGATCATGGACGAGCCGCTCGGCGCCAAGCGCGCCGCGCTGCTGGCCGAATCCGGCTACCGCACCGAGCTGGTGCCGTCCTCGGTCCACTACGGCAAGCCCGGCAGCAAGCAGTTCCGCGGCCCGGTCGATCCCAGCCACCGCCACCAGCTCACCGCCGGGGAGTGACGCGTTCCCGTGACTGACAATCCCACCACCCCAGAGCCCGGCGGCGTGCACTCCAGCGCCGACCGCCCGGCAGGAGGCCTGGAGCCACGCGGCGCCGAGCCGGCCGGCGGCCCGCTGGTCACCGGCCGCGCCCGCAAGGGCATGTTCCACATCTCCGGCTCCGGCGACACCTCCGGCTTCGGCGGCCTGCGCCTGCCGGCCCACGTGGCCGCGCCAAGCGAGCGCCCGTTCGGCGGCTGGTTCGACGAGGTCGCCGACGAGCTGCTGGCCGCGATCAACGAGGCCGAGTTGCCGGCCGACACCGTGCAGCAGATCACCGTGGACCGCGGCGAGATCACCTTCTACATCCAGCGCGAGCAGCTGCTGAAGGTCGCGCGCATCGTCCGCGACGACCCGGCGCTGCGCTTCGAGCTGTGCAGCTCGGTGTCCGGCGTCGACTACGGCGCCGACGTGCCGCAGCGGCTGCACTCCGTCTACCACCTCACGTCGATGACCTACCGCCGCCGGATCCGGCTGGAGGTCTGCGTCGACGTCGACGACCCGCACATGCCCTCCGTCGTCGAGGTCTACCCGACCGCGGACTGGCAGGAGCGCGAGGCCTGGGACATGTTCGGGATCGTCTACGACGGCCACCCCGCGCTGACCCGAATCCTGATGCCGGACGACTGGGACGGCCACCCGCAGCGCAAGGACTACCCGCTGGGCGGCATCCCGGTCGAGTACAAGGGCGCCGAGATCCCGCCGCCCGACCAGCGGAGGTCGTACTCATGAGCAGCACCGAAGAGGACCTGTACGCAAGTTCTCGGGAAACCACCGAGGGCACGGTCTTCAACGTCTTCGGCGGTGACTGGGACGAGGTCGTCGAGGACGCGCTCGGCAACGAGCGCATCGTGATGAACCTCGGCCCCCAGCACCCGTCGACGCACGGCGTGCTGCGCCTGGTGCTGGAGCTGGAGGGCGAGACCGTCACCCAGGGCCGCACCGTCATCGGCTACCTGCACACCGGCATCGAGAAGAACGTCGAGTACCGGAACTGGACCCAGGGCGTCACCTTCGTGACGCGCATGGACTACCTGGCGCCGCTGTTCAACGAGGCCGCCTACTGCATGGCCGTGGAGAAGCTGCTCGGCGTCGAGGTGCCGGAGCGGGCGCAGGTCGGCCGCGTGCTGCTGATGGAGATCAACCGCATCGGCTCGCACCTGGTCGCGCTGGCCACCGGCGGCATGGAGCTGGGCGCGCTGACCGGCATGACCGCCGGCTTCCGTGAGCGTGAGGAAGTCCTGCACCTGCTGGAGTTCCTCACCGGCCTGCGGATGAACCACGCCTACATCCGGCCCGGCGGCCTGGCCCAGGACTTCCCGGTGGACGCGGTCGAGAAGATCACCGACTTCGTCAAGCTGATGAAGAAGCGGCTGCCCGACTACGACAAGCTGCTGACCGGCCAGCCGATCTGGAAGAACCGGCTGGCCGGCATCGGCGTGCTGCCGGTGGACGCCTGCCTGGCCCTTGGCATCACCGGCCCGATCCTGCGGTCGGCCGGCCTGGCCTGGGACATGCGCAAGGTCGAGCCGTACCTGGGCTACGAGACCTACGACTTCGAGGTGCCCACCTCGACCGACGCCGACTGCTATGCCCGCTACCTGCTGCGGCTGGAGGAGATCCACCAGTCGCTGCGGATCATCGAGCAGGCGGTCAAGCGGCTGGCCCCGGGCCCGGTCATGGTGGAGGACGCCAAGATCGCCTGGCCGGCCCAGCTGACCATCGGCTCCGACGGCATGGGCAACTCGCTCGAGCACGTGCGCAAGATCATGGGGCAGTCGATGGAGTCCCTGATCCACCACTTCAAGCTGGTCACCGAGGGCTTCGCGGTGCCGGCCGGCCAGGTGTACGTGCCGGTGGAGTCGCCCCGCGGCGAGCTGGGCTACCACGTCGTCTCCGACGGCGGCACCAGGCCGTTCCGGGTCCACGTGCGGGACCCAAGTTTCGTGAACCTGCAGTCGATGCCGGCGATGAGCGAAGGCGGCATGGTCGCCGACGTGATCGCCGCGGTGGCCTCGATCGACCCGGTGATGGGTGGGTGTGACCGGTGACCTCTGATCTCTCCGACGACCTCTTCGGCACGGACATCGCGGACAAGGCCAAGGCGATCATCGCCCGCTACCCGCGGTCCCGCTCGGCGCTGCTGCCGATGCTGCACCTGGTGCAGTCGGTCGAGGGCTACGTCAGCGTGGACGGCATCGCGTTCTGCGCCGACCAGCTGGACCTGACCACCGCCGAGGTGAGCGCGGTGGCCACGTTCTACACGATGTACAAGCGCAAGCCGTGCGGCGAGCACCTGGTCAGCGTGTGCACGAACACGCTGTGCGCGGCGCTCGGCGGCGACGCCATCTACGACGGGCTGCGCAAGCACCTCGGCCGTGACGGCAAGGCGCTCGGCCACGAGCAGACCTCCGGCGAGCCGGGCGAGCCCGGCTCGATCACGCTGGAGCACGCCGAGTGCCTTGCCGCCTGCGACCTGGCCCCGGTGCTTCAGGTCAACTACGAGTTCTACGACAACCAGACGCCGGAGTCGGCGCTGGACCTGGTCAAGCAGCTACAGGCCGGCAAGAAGCCGGACCCCAGCCGGGGCGCGCCGCTGACCGACTTCCGTCAGGTCGAGCTCCAGCTGGCCGGTTTCCTGGACGGCCGGGAGTCCGATGTGGACGGTCCGTCGGCCGCGCCGGAGACGCTGCGCGGAGCCAAGATCGCGCACGAGAAGGGGTGGACCGCGCCGGCGATGCCGGACTCGGTCTCCTTCCCCGCTCTGCCGGAGAAGAAGTGAGGGGGCGGCAGTGAACAACGACGTCAAACCACTGACCCCGGTGCTGACCAAGCGGTGGCTGTCGCCGAGGTCGTGGACGATCAGGACCTATGAGCAGCTGGAGGGCTACACCGCCCTGCGCAAGGCGCTCAAGGCCCATCCGGACCAGCTCATCCAGCTGTGCAAGGACTCCGGGCTGCGCGGTCGTGGCGGCGCCGGCTTCCCGACCGGCATGAAGTGGGGCTTCATCCCGCAGGGCGACGGCAAGCCGCACTACCTCGTGATCAACGCCGACGAGGGCGAGCCGGGCACCTGCAAGGACATCCCGCTGATGATGGCCGACCCGCACTCGCTGGTCGAAGGCATCATCATCACCTCGTACGCGATCAGGGCCAACTTCGCCGCGGTCTACGTGCGCGGCGAGGCGCTGCACTGCATCCGCCGGATGCAGGCCGCGGTGCAGGAGGCCTACGCGGCCGGCTACCTGGGCAAGGACATCCTCGGCTCGGGCTTCGACCTGGACGTGGTGATCCACTCCGGTGCCGGCGCGTACATCTGCGGCGAGGAGACGGCGCTGCTGGACTCGCTGGAGGGCCTGCGCGGCCAGCCCCGGCTCAAGCCGCCGTTCCCGGCCACCTCCGGCCTGTACGAGTCGCCGACCGTGGTCAACAACGTGGAGACCATCGCCAGCGTGCCGTTCATCGTCAACGGCGGCTCGGACTGGTTCCGCGCCATGGGCCGGGACCGCTCGCCGGGACCGAAGATCTACTCGCTGTCCGGGCACGTCACCAACCCCGGCCAGTACGAGGCGCCGATGGGCACCACGCTGCGCCAGCTGCTCGAGCTGGCCGGCGGCATGAAGGACGGCATCCCGCTGAAGTTCTGGACGCCAGGCGGCAGCTCGACCCCGCTGTTCACGGCCGACCACCTGGACGTGCCGCTGGACTTCGAGGGCGCGGCCGAGGCCGGCTCGATGCTGGGCACCACCGCGCTCCAGCTGTTCAACGAGACCGTGTCGGTGCCGTGGGCCGTGATGAAGTGGACCGAGTTCTACAAGCACGAGTCCTGCGGCAAGTGCACCCCGTGCCGGGAGGGCACCTACTGGCTGGTGCAGATCCTCCAGCGGATGGTGCGCGGCGAGGGCACGGCCAGCGACATCGACACGCTGCTGGACATCTGCGACAACGTGCTGGGGCGCTCGTTCTGCGCGCTCGGTGACGGCGCGGTCAGCCCGATCACCAGCGGCATCCAGTACTTCAAGGACGAGTTCCTGGCGCTGTGCGACACCAACGCGGCCAGCACCGGGAAGCACGCACTGGCAGGAGCGCACTGAGACATGACTGTCGCACCTGAGAAGCCGACGTCGTCGGAGCTGGTCGTCCCCGAGGGCCACGTGAAGCTCACCATCGACGGGCTGGAAGTGGTTGCTCCCAAGGGAGAGCTGCTGATCCGCACGGCCGAGCGGCTGGGCATCGTGGTCCCGCGGTTCTGCGACCACCCGCTGCTGGACCCGGCCGGCGCCTGCCGGCAGTGCCTGGTCGAGGTGGAGATGGGCGGCCGGCCGATGCCGAAGCCGCAGGCCAGCTGCACCATGACCGTGGCCGACGGCATGGTGGTCAAGACCCAGCACACCTCGCCGGTGGCCGACAAGGCCCAGCAGGGCGTGATGGAGCTGCTGCTGATCAACCACCCGCTGGACTGCCCGATCTGCGACAAGGGCGGCGAGTGCCCGCTGCAGAACCAGGCGCTGGCCCACGGCCGCAGCGACTCCCGGTTCGTGGAGACCAAGCGGACCTTCCCCAAGCCGATCCCGATCTCCAGCCAGGTGCTGCTGGACCGGGAGCGGTGCGTGCTGTGCCAGCGCTGCACCCGGTTCTCCAAGCAGATCGCCGGCGACCCGTTCATCGACCTGCTCGAGCGCGGTTCGCAGCAGCAGATCGGCATCGCCGAGGAGCAGCCGTTCCAGAGCTACTTCTCCGGCAACACCATCCAGATCTGCCCGGTCGGCGCGCTGACCAGTGCCGCCTACCGGTTCCGGGCCCGTCCGTTCGACCTCATGTCCACGCCGAGCGTGTGCGAGCACTGCTCGTCGGGCTGCTCCCAGCGTTCGGACTGGCGGCGCGGCAAGGTGATGCGCCGGCTGGCCGGCGACGACCCGGCCGTGAACGAGGAGTGGAACTGCGACAAGGGCCGGTTCGCCTTCCGCTACGCCACGTCCGCCGACCGCCTGCTGCGGCCGATGGTCCGTGACGAGAACGGCGAGCTGGTCGAGACCTCGTGGACGGAAGCGCTGCGGGTGGCGGCCGAGGGCCTGGCCGCGGCCAAGGCCAACGGCGGCGCCGGCGTGCTGGCCGGCGGCCGGGTGACCGTCGAGGACGCCTACGCCTACGCCAAGTTCGCCCGGGTCGCCCTGGGCAGCAACGACGTGGACTTCCGGGCCCGGCCGCATTCGGCCGAGGAGCTGGACTTCCTGTCCTCGCACGTGGTCGGCACCTCCCCGGACAACGGCGGCGTCACCTACGCCGACCTGGAGAAGGCGCCGGCCGTGCTGTGCGTCGCCTTCGAGGCCGAGGAGGAGTCGCCGATCGTCTTCCTGCGGCTGCGCAAGGCATCCCGCACCGGCAAGACCAAGGTGTTCCACCTCAGCCAGAGCACCAGCAGCGCCATCGAGAAGACCAACGGCACGCTGCTGCGCTGTGTTCCCGGCGGCGAGCCGGCGGCGATCGAGGGCCTGTTCTTCAACTCCAGCACGGCCGGCGCGTTCGAGGCGCTGTCCGGCAGCGGGGCGGTGATCCTGGTCGGCGAGCGGGCCGCGGAGATCCCCGGTCTGTTCTCGTCGGTGCTGCGGCTGGCCGAGCGGACCGGCGCCCGTGCGGCGTGGATCCCGCGCCGGGCCGGCGAACGTGGTGCGCTGGAGGCCGGTGCGCTGCCGAACCTGTTGCCGGGTGGGCGTCTGGTCACCGACCCGACGCTGCGGGCCGAGGTCGAGCAGGCGTGGGGTCTTGAGGCCGGCGCGCTGCCGGCCGAGCCCGGTCGCGACACCGACGGCATCCTCGCCGCGGCGGCGTCCGGCGAGCTGGCCGGCCTGGTGGTCGGCGGCGTCGACCCGTACGACCTGGCCGACCCGGAGCTCGCGCTGCGGGCGCTGGACCAGGCCTTCGTGGTCAGCCTCGAGCTGCGGCCCAGCGCCGTGACCGAGCGGGCCGACGTCGTGCTGCCGATCGCGCCGTCCGCCGAGAAGTCGGGCAGCTACCGCAACTGGGAGAACCGCGACCGCGCCTTCAGCACCACGCTGGACGGCACCGGCGCGCTGCCCGACTGCCGGGTGCTGGACACGCTGGCCGTCGAGATGGACGCGGATCTGTTCACGCAGACGCCCGCGGCCGCGGCGGCCAACCTGGCCCGGCTGGGCGCCCCGCGCACCAGCCGCCGGGCCGAGCCGCCCACGGTGCCGGCCCCGCCGGCCCCGACCGCGGGCGACGGCCAGGTGCTGCTGGCCAGCTGGCGGCAGCTGATCGACAACGGCTCGCTCCAGGACGACGAGCCCAACCTGGCCGGCACGGCCCGCACCGCGGTCATCCGGGTGTCGCCGTCGACCGCCGACCGGCTCGGCGTGGTCGAGGGCCACGCCGCGACCGTGGTCACCGACCGCGGCAGCGTGACGCTGCCGGTCGAGCTGGCCGACCTGCCGGAGGACGTGGTCTGGCTGCCGGGCAACTCCGGCGGCTCGCGGCTGCGCCGGAACCTCGGCGTCGGGCACGGCGCCTCGGTGACCTTGCACGCTGGCGGAGGGGACGCATGAAGTACCTATCAGCCCCCAGCCCGAACACGGGGCAGCTGCTGGCCGGCGACCCGCTGTGGCTGGTGATCATCAAGACCCTGGCGATCTTCGTCCTGCTGGTCGTGATGACGCTGTTCATGATCTGGTTCGAGCGCCGGGTCGTGGCTCGGATGCAGCACCGGCCCGGCCCCAACCGGGTCGGCCCGGCCGGTCTGCTCCAGTCGCTGGCCGACGGCCTGAAGCTGGCGTTCAAGGAGGACATCCGGCCGGTACTGGCCGACAAATGGGTGTTCTTCCTGGCCCCGGTGATCTCCGCGGTGCCGGCCTTCCTGGCCTTCTCGGTGATGCCGCTCGGCGGCGAGGTCACCATCTTCGGCCAGGACACCGCGCTCCAGCTGGCCGACCTGCCGGTCGGCGTGCTGGTGGTGCTGGCCTGCTCGTCCATCGGCGTGTACGGCATCGTGCTGTCCGGCTGGTCCTCCGGCTCGCCCTACCCGCTGCTGGGCGCGCTGCGCTCGGCCGCGCAGGTGATCTCGTACGAGATCGCGATGGGGCTGTCCATCGTCGGCGTGATCCTGCTGTCGCACTCGCTGTCCACGGCCGAGATCGTGAACTCGCAGCAGGGCCTGTGGTACGTGCTCACGCTGTTCCCGAGCTTCGTGATCTACCTGGTGTCCATGGTCGGCGAGACCAACCGGGCCCCGTTCGACCTGGCCGAGGCCGAGTCGGAGCTGGTCGGCGGCTTCCACACCGAGTACAGCTCGCTGAAGTTCGCGCTGTTCTTCCTGGCCGAGTACATCAACATGGTCACCGTCTCGGCCTTCGCGACGACGCTGTTCCTCGGCGGCTGGCACGCGCCGCTGCCGTTCAACCTGATCGCCGACGGCTACTTCGACACCGGCTGGTGGGGCCTGCTCTGGTTCGTGGGCAAGATGATGGTGCTGCTGTTCACCTTCGTCTGGCTGCGCGGCACCCTGCCCCGTATGCGCTACGACCAGTTCATGCGCATCGGCTGGAAGGTCCTGGTGCCGGTCAGCCTGGTCTGGATCGTGCTGGTGGTCTGCGTTCGCGCGCTGACCGGCGCGCAGAAGGACAGCTGGGGCGGCGCCGGCTACGGGGTCGGCATCGCGATCATGATCATCGCCATCCTGGTCGTCGTCGCGCTCATCCCCGAGCGCAAGGCGCCGTCCGACCCGGACCGGGTCATGGTCACCGGCGGCGGCTACCCGCTGCCCCCGCTCGACCTCAAGGTCCCGAAGGCGCCCAAGCGCCGCCAGGCCGTGGCCAAGCCGGCCGAATCGCCTGAACCCGCTGCCGTGGCGGCGTCGTCCACCCCGAAGGAGGCCAGCGATGGGGATTCTTGATCCCCTCAAGGGCTTCGGCGTCACCTTCTCGACGATGTTCAAGAAGGTCGTGACCGAGCAGTACCCGGAGGACTACCGGCCGACCGCCGCCCGATACCACGGCCGGCACCAGCTCAACCGGCACCCGGACGGGCTGGAGAAGTGCGTCGGCTGCGAGCTGTGCGCCTGGGCCTGCCCGGCCGACGCGATCTTCGTCGAGGGCGGCGACAACACCGAGGACGCGCGCTACTCGCCCGGTGAGCGGTACGGCAAGGACTACCAGATCAACTACCTCCGGTGCATCGGCTGCGGCCTGTGCATCGAGGCCTGCCCGACCCGCTCGCTGACCATGACCAACTTCTACGAGTTGGCCGACGACGACCGGCAGCGCCTGATCTTCACCAAGGAAGACCTGATGGCGCCGCTGCTGGCCGGCATGGAGCAGCCGCCGCACCCGATGCGGCTGGGCGAGAACGAGCAGGACTACTACGTCAACGGGCCCGAGCTGGCGCGAGGGGAGGCGGCCAAGTGAGCGCGCTCGTGCAGTTCGTGATGCAACAGCAGCAGACCGCGCCGCCGCCGGCCGACGTGGTGAGCACCGGCGAGGCCGTGGGCTTCTGGATCCTCGGCCCGCTGGCCCTGCTCGGCGGCCTCGGCATGCTGTTCGCCCGCAACGCCGTGCACTCGGCGCTGTTCCTGGTGCTGACGATGCTCAGCCTCGGCGTGCTGTACATGCTCCAGCAGGCGCCGTTCCTCGGCTTCGTGCAGATCATCGTCTACACCGGCGCGGTCATGATGCTGTTCCTGTTTGTGCTGATGCTGGTCGGCCGGGACAGCTCCGACTCGGTGGTGGAAGTGCTGCGCGGCCAGCGGGTGATCGCCGCGATCTTCGGCATCGGCTTCGCCGGCGTGGCCATCTCGGCCCTGCTGCGCGCGGTGTCGAACGTGCCGTCGGTCGGGTTGGCCCAGGCCAACCAGGGCGGCAACCTGAACAACATCGGCAAGCTGGTCTTCACCGACTACCTGTTCCCGTTCGAGCTGACCTCGGCGCTGCTGATCACCGCCGCCGTCGGCGCGATGGTGCTGGCCTTCGTCGGCAAGAGCCGGCAGGCGCTGAAGTCCCAGCGCGAGCTGGTGATCGAGCGCTTCCGCGGCAACCGGCCGTCGCCGCTGCCCGGCCCCGGCGTGTTCGCCACCGCCAACTCGGTGGCCACCCCGGCGCTGCTGCCGGACGGCTCCGTCGCCCCCGAGTCGCTGTCCGAGCTGATCGAGGCCACCGCCTCGGAGACGTTCGACCACGACCGGGCCGAGGTCGCCGGCACCGAGCACCACGCCGACGCGCACGCGCTGACCGGCGACCACGAGGAGGCGAAGCGATGACGCCGACCTACTACCTGCTGCTGTCCGCGCTGCTGTTCAGCATCGGCGCGATCGGCGTGCTGGTCCGGCGCAACGCCATCGTCGTGTTCATGTGCGTCGAGCTGATGCTCAACGCGGTGAACCTGACGCTGGTCACCTTCGCGCGGATCAACGGCCAGCTCGACGGCCAGGTGATGGGCTTCTTCGTGATGGTGGTGGCCGCCGCCGAGGTCGTGGTCGGCCTGGCCATCATCATGGCCATCTTCCGGACCCGTCGGTCGGCCTCGGTCGACGACTCGAACCTGCTCAAGTACTAAGGGGCGACCGGGAAAATGACGGATATCTCCGCGGTCGGGCAGTTCGCCTGGCTGCTGCTCGTGTTGCCCCTGGTCGGCGCGGTGATCCTGTTGCTGGCCGGCAAGGCCGCCAACAAGTGGGGCCATCTGCTCGGCTGCGCGACGGTGCTGGCCGCCTTCGTGTACGGCGTGATCCTGTTCTTCGACACCACCAGCCACGCGGCCGCGCAGCGGGTGTCGGAACTGCACATCTTCTCCTGGATCCCGGTGCAGACCCTGCAGGTCGACTTCGGCCTGCGGCTGGACCCGCTGTCGGTGACCTTCGTGCTGCTGATCACCGGCGTCGGCTCCCTGATCCACATCTACTCCATCGGCTACATGTCGCACGACGACGGGCGGCGGCGGTTCTTCGCCTACCTCAACCTGTTCGTCGCGGCCATGCTGCTGCTGGTGCTGGGCAACGGCTTCGTGACGCTGTACTTCGGCTGGGAGGGCGTCGGTCTGGCGTCGTACCTGTTGATCGGCTGGTACCAGAACCGGCCGTCCGCGGCGACCGCGGCCAAGAAGGCCTTCCTGATGAACCGGGTCGGCGACGTCGGCCTGGCCATCGCCATCTTCCTGCTGTGGGCCAACCTCGGCACCACGCAGTACACCGAGGTCTTCGCGAAGATCGGCACGCTGTCGCCGGGCACCATCCTGGCCATCAGCCTGCTGCTCCTGCTCGGCGCCTGCGGCAAGTCGGGCCAGTTCCCGCTCCAGGCCTGGTTGCCCGACGCGATGGAGGGCCCGACCCCGGTCTCGGCCCTCATCCACGCGGCAACCATGGTCACCGCCGGTGTGTACCTGATCGCCCGGTCCAACCCGATCTACAACCTCACCGAGGACGGGCGGCTGGTCGTCACCATCATCGGCACCATCACGCTGCTGATCGGGTGCATCGTCGGCTGTGCCTACGACGACATCAAGAAGGTGCTGGCGTACTCCACCGTCAGCCAGATCGGGTACATGATCCTCGCGGTCAGCCTCGGCCCGATCGGCTACGCGCTGGGCATCGTGCACCTGCTCACGCACGGCTTCTTCAAGGCGGGCCTGTTCCTCGGCGCCGGTTCGGTCATGCACGGCATGAACGACGAGGTCGACATGCGCAAGTTCGGCGGCCTGTACAAGCGGATGCCGATCACGTTCGTCACCTTCGGCCTCGGCTACCTGGCCCTGATCGGCTTCCCGTTCCTGTCCGGCTACTTCTCCAAGGACGCCATCATCGAGGCGGCGTTCTCCGGTGAGGGCTGGCACGCCTGGGTCTTCGGCGGGGCGGCCATGCTCGGCGTCGCGCTGACCGCGTTCTACATGACCCGGCTGATGCTGATGACCTTCTTCGGCAAGGAGCGCTGGAAGGACATCAAGTCCGAGGACGGCAAGGACTTCCACCCGCACGAGTCGCCGGCCGTGATGACCGTGCCGATGATCATCCTGGCCATCGGCTCCATCGGCGCCGGCTGGTTCCTCACCAGCGGAGACCGGCTGGCCAACTGGCTGGAGCCGTCGCTGGGCGCGCTGCGCGCGCACGGCGAGGGTCCGATCCCGGAGCTCGGCCTGACGGTGATCTCGTTGGCGCTCATGGTGATCGGCGCCGGTGCGGCCTGGTTGTTCGTCGGCCGCAAGGACGTTCCGCTGGAGAAGCCGGCCAAGGTGTCCTGGCCGGTCCGCGCGGCCCGGGCCGACCTGTACGGCAATGCCCTGAACGAGGCGCTGTTCGCCAAGCCCGGCGAGGCGCTCACCCGGGGCCTGGTCGTGCTGGACGACAAGGGCGTCGACGGCGCCGTCACGGGGCTGGCCGGCACGCTCGGCTTCCTGTCCTCGCTGCTGCGGCGCACCCAGACCGGGTTCGTCAGGTCCTACGCGCTGACCATGCTGGGCGGCTCCGTCCTGGTGGTCGCGGCTCTGCTGATGGTGAGGTTCTCCTGATGGGAACGGGGTTGCTGCTCGCCCTGCTGGTGCTGCCGCTGGTCGGCGCGCTGGTGGTGGCGTTCCTGAAGAACGACGACCGGATCGCCAAGATCACCGCGCTCGGCGTGACCCTGGTCGAGTTCGTGCTCGCGGTGGCGCTGTGGATCAGCTACGTGCCCGGCGGCGACCGCATCCAGTTCTCCTCGTCGGTGAACTGGATGGCGCAGCTGGGCGTGCACCTGTCGTTCGGCGTCGACGGCATCGCGCTGGTGATGATCGGCGTGATCGCCCTGCTGGTGCCGATCGTGATCGGCGCCGGCTGGGCCGAGAAGCTGCCGACGGGTCGTTCCGCCGGCGGCTTCCTGTCGCTGATCCTGGTGCAGGAGTCGTTGATGGTCGGCGTGTTCGCCGCCACCGACGTGTTCCTGTTCTACGTGCTGTTCGAGATCATGCTGATCCCGATGTACTTCCTCATCGGCGGCTACGGCGGCGCCCGCAGGCAGTACGCGGCGGTGAAGTTCTTCCTGTACTCGTTCCTCGGCGGCCTGATCATGCTGGCCTCGGCGATCGGCTGCTACTCGCTGGCCGCCGACAAGCTGGGGCACGGCACGTTCGACTGGGCGACGCTGGTGACCGTGGTGCGGGACGCGCCGCTGGGCACCCAGGTGTGGCTGTTCTTCGGCTTCTTCCTGGCGTTCGCCATCAAGGCGCCGCTGGTGCCGCTGCACACCTGGCTGCCCGACGCCGCCGAGCAGGCGCCGATCGGCGTGGCCGTGATCCTGGTCGGCGTGCTGGACAAGGTCGGCACCTTCGGTTTCCTGCGCTACCTGCTGCCGATGTTCCCCGAGGCCAGCAAGGTGCTCGCGCCGCTGGTGCTGGTGCTGGGCGTGATCGGCGTGCTGTACGGCTCGCTGCTCGCGGTCGGGCAGACCGACCTCAAGCGGCTCATCGCGTACGTGTCGATCGCGCACTTCGGCTTCATCGCGATCGGCATCTTCGCCTTCACCTCGCAGTCCGAGGTCGGCGCGGTGTCGTACATGGTCAACCACTCCATCGCCACCGGCATGCTGATCCTGGTGATCGGCATGGTGATCGCGCGGGGCGGCTCGACCAAGATCGCCGACTACGGCGGCATGTCGAAGCTGACCCCGGTGCTGGCCGGCCTGTTCCTGGTGGCCGGTCTGTCCACGCTGTCGCTGCCCGGCACCAACTCCTTCATCTCGGAGTTCCTGGTGCTGCTCGGCTCGTACCCGACGCAGCCGGTGTACTCGGTGCTGGCCACCATCGGCATGATCCTGGCCGCGCTGTACGTGCTGTGGCTGTACCAGCGGGTCATGCAGGGTCCGGTGCGGGGCAACGCGCTGGTCGGCGTGTCCGGCGGGCCGGGTGCGGCCACCGATCCCGAGAAGGCCGCGGTGACCGACCTGAACAAGCGCGAGCTGGCCGTGCTGGCCCCGCTGGTGCTGCTGATCGTGGTGCTCGGCGTCTATCCGAAGCCGGTGCTGGACATTGTCGGGCCGTCGGTGTCGGCGACCATGAGCGCGGTGGGCGTGACCGATCCGGTGCCCGCGCAGGAAGGCAAGTGACGTGCTCTCCACATTCCTGTCGCAGGCCCAGGGCCAGATCAACCCGCCGGACGTCTCGTACGCGGCGATCGCGCCCATCCTGATCATTCTCGGCGCGGCCTGCATCGGCGTGCTCTTCGAGGCCTTCCTGGCCAAGGAGGCGCGGTGGGCGGCCCAGGTCGGGTTGTGCGTGGTGGCCATCCTGGCCGCCGGCGTGGCGCTGATCCTGTTCATGAACAGCGACGCCGCCAAGGGCGGGGTCGCCGGGCACACCGGCGTGCTGACGCTGGCCAACGTCATCTCCATCGACCAGCCCGCCCTGTTCCTGTGGGGCACGCTGCTCGCGCTGGGGCTGTTGGCCCTGCTGCTGTTGGCCGACCGGACCGTCGACCCGGAGGGGGCGCTGCAGACCGAGGCGTTCCCGCTGTTCCTGTTCGCCCTCGGCGGCATGCTCGTGTTCAGCGCGTCCAACAACCTGCTGACCATGTTCATCGCGCTGGAAGTGCTCAGCCTCCCGCTGTACCTCATGTGCGGTCTGGCCCGTAAGCGTCGGCTCATCTCCCAGGAAGCCGCCGTCAAGTACTTCCTGCTCGGGGCGTTCGCGTCGGCGTTCTTCCTGTACGGCACCGCGTTGCTGTACGGCTACGCCGGTTCCGTGCGGCTGTCCGACATCGCCAACGCCGCCGTCGGCACCGACCGTTCCGACACGCTCCTGTTCGGCGGTCTCGGCCTGCTGGTGGTCGGCCTGCTCTTCAAGGCCGCCGTCGGTCCGTTCCACACCTGGACCCCCGACGTCTACCAGGGCGCTCCGACGCCGGTCACCGCCTACATGGCGGCGTGCACCAAGGTCGCCGCGTTCGGCGGGATCCTGCGCGTGCTCACCGTGGCGTTCCAGTCCACGCAGTGGGAGTGGCGTGGGGTGCTGTGGGCCATCTGCATCGTGTCCATGGCCATCGGCGCCATCTTCGGTCTGACCCAGACCGACGTGAAGCGCATGATCGCCTACTCCTCGGTCGCCCACGCCGGCTTCCTGCTGGTCGGGGCCATCGCTCTGAACACCGACGGCTTGCAGTCCACCTTGTTCTACCTGGTGGCCTACGGCTTCACCACGATCGCGTCCTTCGGCGTGATCTCCCTGGTGCGGCGGGGCAGCGTCGAGGCCTCCGACCTGTCCGAATGGGCCGGTCTCGCCAAACGTTCGCCCTTGCTGGCCGCCGTCTTCACGTTCTTGCTGCTCGCCCTGGCCGGCATCCCCCTCACCAGCGGCTTCATCGGCAAGTTCGTGGTCTTCTCCGCCGCGCTCCGCGACGGCATGGCCCCCCTCGTCGTCATCGCCCTCGTCTTCAGCGCCGTCGCCGCGTTCTTCTACCTGCGCGTCGTCGTCCTGATGTACTTCAGCGAGCCCGCCGAGGACGGCCCCACCGTCACCGTGCCCGGCCCCTTCACCAGCGTCGCCATCGGCCTCGGCGTCTTCATCACCCTCCTGCTCGGCCTCGTCCCCGGCTTCGTCCTGGACTGGGCCCAGGGCGGCTTCCTCAGCTGAGCCCGCGTTCCACCCGAAAGGGGCGGCGCCGGATACCGGGGCCGCCCCTTTTCCTCTGTTTCAGGCTGCGAGCTTGACCACGAGCTTGGCGCCGAGCGCTTGCGCCAGTCGGTCCAGCACCGGAATCGTCGGCACCGTCCCACCGGCCTCGAACCGAGCCACCGCCGACTGTGTCATGCCGGCTGCCGTGGCCAGCTGGCCTTGGGTCCAGCCCAGCTGCTCACGCCTTTCGCGCACGTCCTTGCCGAGCTCGTAGGCCAGCCGCGCGGCCGCGAAGCCTTCCTTGGCCCCTGGCTTGCCCACGCGCCGTTCGCGCAGTTCCTGCCAGTTGCTCCGCTCAGCCATCGGTGCCGCTCCCGTCGTCCTCGTCAGGCGTGTGCTGCTGCGCGATGCACCATCTCATGGCACGACGGGCGCGCTGCACCTCGCCGTCGAGCTGTCGGGGGTACGGCTCGCCGAGTAACGGACCCTGGCCGGCCAACAGCTCGATGTAGAACTCAGCGACGCCGAACTGCTCGTCGGGCAGGTTCTCCAGCCAGTCGAGTACTTCCGGTTCCAACTCGACGGTGCAAAAAGACCCGGCCCCTCGCAAGCGAGAGAACCGGGTTGGGTACCTAGAGACTACTACCACCCAGCAGGCTTGGCGAACACACCAACACGATCAGGTAGCTGATGGCTCTGGTAATCAGCGGCCCGAAGCCGACGCCACCAGTGCCGCCCGACACCGTCGTCACAGTCGCTGCGAAGGTCGCTCGCAGTCGCACCGGCACCAGGATTGACGGTGGCGACGGGCACGTGCAGCCGCGCCTGTTCGAGCGGAAAGCGAAGATCGCTGTCGTTGGACAGCACGATGGCGGCGTCCACCTGGTCGGTGAGCACGTCGATGAGCAGGTGGCTGGCGACGTTCACGTCGGAGCCCTTCTCCTCGAACGTCGACACGGATACGAGTAGCTCGGTCTGTCCGTCAGGGCCGGCCACCTCCTCGGCCGACAACCAGGTCGGTAGGGCCGCGACGCCGGGTGACACGACCCGTCTCGGCGACTTGCCGTCCCGGTCGAGCAGCACGCCGGTCTTGGGGCGCGGCACGTACTTGCCATCGGTGATCACCGCGATCGGCGTGTGTGTCCGCAGGGCGCCGATGTACGTCTGCTGGTCGGCGAGCGAACTCGGATCGCCGGCCCGGTCGCGCGGAGCGGTGCAGTAGGCGAAGCGGGCCAACTGCGGGTTCGGCCAGATCCTGGGGTTGATCAAATCCATCGCCAGGCCGGCAAGGTCGACCCATCGCCAGCCGGCGGTGCCGCGGCCGCAGACCTTCCTGGCCCGGTAGTAGACGTTGAACGCGTCCACATACACCCCAACTCTCGTGACGTTGGGTGACCGATTGGCGGAATTCATGCACGCATCGTAGTTTGCGACGGTGCATCGCGGGACGACGGTCCGTGATCGGGCGACTGCGGGGTGACGTGTGGGAGCTATCCTGGAGTTCTCCGCACCACTACCCAGGCACGACCGATCTCGCGGCGATTACGCTGCTGGGGACGTGACACTACTGCTGGGGAAACAGCCAGCAGCCGGGCCGCTGTAGGGGACACATCCACGTGACGGGCAACCAGCACACGCATACCGCCTCGGAGCGGGGCATTCGATTCGACTTCGCCGATCCGGCGCTGGCCGACGCGGTGCGGATCGGCCTGACCAGAGTCGAGAACCTGCTGCGGTCGGTGGTGCAGAGCGACCTGGAGTTCGTCACGGAGACGGCGCTGCACCTGGTGGACGCGGGGGGCAAGCGTTTCCGTCCGCTGTTCACGCTGCTGGCGGCGCAGTTCGGGGACGCGGACCGCGAAGACGTGACGAAGGCGGCGGCGGTGGTGGAGCTGATCCACCTGGCCACGCTGTACCACGACGACGTGATGGACGAAGCGACGATGCGCCGCGGCGCGGTCAGCGCCAACGCCCGCTGGGACAACACGATCGCCATCCTGACCGGCGACTTCCTGTTCGCCCACGCCTCAAAGCTGGTGGCCGACCTCGGCACCGAGGCGGGCCACATCATGGCCAGCACGTTCAGCCAGCTGGTCACCGGCCAGATGCGCGAGACGATCGGCCCGGCGCAGGGCCAGGACCCGGTGGCGCACTACCTGAAGGTGATCGACGAGAAGACGGGCTCGCTGATCGCCACGGCCGGCCGGTTCGGCGGCATGTTCGCGGGCGTGGCCCCCGAACAGGTGCGGGCGCTGAGCGTTTACGGCGATGCGATTGGCAAGGCCTTTCAGATTTCCGACGACATCATCGACATCGCCTCCCCGGCCGCGGAATCGGGCAAGACGCCCGGAACGGATCTGCGCGAGGGTGTCCGCACGCTGCCGATGCTGTACGCGCTGACCGACCCGGACCCGCAGGGCGACCGGCTGCGCGAGCTGCTGGCCGGCCCGATCGCCGACGACAACCTGGTGGACGAGGCCCTGAAACTGCTGCGCGAGTCGGCCGGCCTCGAACAGGCCCGGCAGACGCTGGCCGGTTACGCCGATCAGGCCAGGACGGCGCTGCTCGTGCTGCCCGCGGGCCCGGCTCGGGACGCCCTCGACGCGCTGACCGACTACATGGTGGCCCGCACCTACTGAATTGGTCACCCGTTAGTGTCATGCTGCCCTGAACGAGCAAGGCCCCCGAACGGGCCGGCGGCCGTTAGCCTGCCGCAAGGGCCAGCAGGCACTAGGAGGGTGTAGTCCGGTGATGTGGGTGTTCGGGCAGGTGTGGTTGCTCTGCCTGCTGGCGTTCGTGATCGGCGCAGGATTGGACCACTTCCTGTTCACACGACCGCTACGCAAGCAGGTCCGGCAGCTGGAGATCCAGCTGGCCAAGGCGAAGCGGGCCGACGCCATGCCCCCGCCCACGCCGGCGGAGACCGACGTCGAGCGGACCGGCATCGTCGCCGACCACCCGTCGTCGGACCTGGGCTGGGACCCGGATCGGCGACCCTCCTGGGAACGGGAGCAGGAGTCGCCGCGCACGCTGGTCGCACCGACGCCCGAGCCGGACCGCGGCTACGGCCAGCCTGAGCCGGACCGGGGCTATGGCCAGCCCGAACAGGATCTCGGCTACGCCCAGGCCTACGAGCCCGAGCCGCCGACGACCTTCGACCGTCCTGGACCGTCCGCCGAGCCGGCGACCAGCTTCGAGCCGCTCGGGGCGTTCGACCGCCCTGGACCGTCCGCCGAGCCGCCGACCACCTTCGAGCCGGTGGGGGCGTTCGACCGCCCCGCGCCGTCCTACGACGCCGCCCCGGCATTCGAGCAGCCGGCCGACCACCCGGCCGAGCCGGAGCCGACTCCCGAGCCCGAGCCGGCCGTCGCCCAGCACGAGCCGGAACCGGAGCGCGAGCCCGTCGTCGCCCTCGAACAGCCGCAGCCGCCGGCCGACGAGCAGCCGACTCAGATCCACGCCCCGATCCCGGCCGCGCCGCCGATCCCCAACCCGAGCCCGGCCGAGATGACGGCCGCGATCAACCGACTCGTCGGGGAGGCCAACGCGGCCGAGACGACCAGCATCCTGCCGCCGGCCCGTGACGACCACGAGGACATGGAGCTGGCCGACGTCGGCCCGGCCACCCCGGCCACCGGCCAGCTGGCCCACGTCCCGGCCGACGATCTCGAGGACGAGCCCCTGGTCGACGACGTCGTCGACGAGGAGCTGACCGAGTCGGAGCGGGAGGCCGCGGCCGAGACGACCGGCCCGGTCAAGGTGTCGGTGATCGCCGCGGCGGAGAAGGCCGTGCAGGAGCGGCGGCTGGCCGGCGAACTGGCCGAGGACCAGGATCAGGACGAGGACCGCGAGGACGACCGGGACCAGACCCCGCGGCACAGCCTGGCCCCGTCCGAGCCGGCCCACGCCTTCGAGCCGGAGCACGCCTACGAGGCGGAGCCCTTCCACCCGGTCGAGGCGTACGAGGCGGAGCACGTCGACGCCTTCCAGCCGGTCCACGCCTACGAGCCGCAGCCGGACGCCAAGCTGGCCGACGCGTTCCACCCGGTCCACGCCTACGCCCAGCAGGAGCCTGAGGCGGCCGAGGACGGCGAGGTGCAGCTGGAGGCGCTGGCCGAGCCGATCCGGCTGGACCCGAACCAGTTCGGCAAGCCGATCCCGCCGGGCGCCCTCACCCCGCCCGGCAGCGTGACGCCGCCGGAGCCGGCCGAGTCGGAGTCGCCGCTGCCGACCCGCCCGGCCCGGCCGGAGCCGGCCCCGATCGCGGCGGTGTCCCGGCCGCGCTCGCTGTTCGAGCCGGTGCTCGACCCGGACGGCGAGGACCCGTACGACGACCTGGACGGCTTCGCCCCGATCCAGGAGCCGACGACCCGGTCGTTCTCCTCAACCGACTCGGTGCCGTTCACCCCGATCCTGGCCCCGGAGCTGCTGGCCAACGAGCAGCCGAAGCCGCCGGTGATCACGTCCACCCCGGCCGGCCTGCCCAAGCGCACGGTGAGCAGCTCGTGGCCGCGCGGCGGCAACGGTGTCGGCGCCGGCCCGCAGCCGTTCGACCCGGCCCCGTTCCGGCCCCGCGCGCTGGGCGCGATGCCGCGCAACACCGACGCGGCCCCGATCCGCCGTCCGTCCAGCGGCGGCCCGCGGACCCCGTTCGGCCCCGGCTCGGCGCTGCCCAAGCCGGACGGCTCGGCCCCGTCGGACGACTTCAGCGTGAAGGCGGTGCTGGGCTCGCGGACGTATCACGCGGCCGGCAGCGGCGACTTCGACGCCGTGAAGGCCGAGGTGTGGTTCCACAGCACCGATGAGGCAGAGCGCGCCGGCTTCACCCCCGGCTCGTAGCCAGCAACGGCAAAGGCCCCCGCCGAGGCGGGGGCCTTTGCCAACGGCTGACGTCAGTCGGCCAGCACGGTCCAGGTGTCCTTGCCGCGCAGCAGACCGCCCAGATCTGCCGGCTTGGCTGCCTTGGCCTGCTCGACCTGGTGCCGGGCCAGGTCGTCGTAGGTGTCCCGCCGCACGTTCCGGAACACGCCGGTGACGGTGTGGTCCAGGTTGTGGTTCCCGAGCCGGGACAGCGCGAACGCGTAGGACGGGTCCTCGAGGGTGGCGTCGTGCACGACGAGGTTGTCCTCGCCGACCTCGGCCACCTCGACGATCTTCAGCGAGCCGGTCCTGGGGTCGCGGGCCACGCCGTGCTGGCCGTCGGTCCCGAACCGGATCGGCTCGCCGTGCCGCAGCGGCACCAGCCGCTCCTCGCGCTCGCCCGCCTCCTTGAGCACGTCGAACGCGCCGTCGTTGAAGATCGGGCAGTTCTGGTAGATCTCCACCAGCGCCGAGCCGCGGTGCTCGGCCGCCGCGCGCAGCACCTCGGTGAGCCCCTTGCGGTCCGAGTCCAGCGCCCGGCCCACGAACGAGGCCTCGGCGCCCAGCGCCAGCGACACCGGGTTGAAGGGGTGGTCCAGCGAGCCCATCGGCGTGGACTTGGTGACCTTGCCCTCTTCCGAGGTCGGCGAGTACTGGCCCTTGGTCAGACCGTAGATCCGGTTGTTGAACAGCAGGATCTTGAGGTTGACGTTGCGGCGCAGCGCGTGGATCAGGTGGTTGCCGCCGATGGACAGCGCGTCGCCGTCACCGGTGACCACCCAGACCGACAGGTCCTCCCGCGAGGTGGCCAGGCCGGTGGCGATGGCCGGGGCGCGTCCGTGGATGGAGTGCATGCCGTAGGTGTTCATGTAGTACGGGAAGCGGCTGGAGCAGCCGATGCCCGACACGAACACGATGTTCTCGCGCTTGAGGCCCAGGTCCGGCAGGAAGGACTGCACGGCGGCCAGCACGGCGTAGTCGCCGCAGCCGGGGCACCAGCGCACTTCCTGGTCGGTCTTGTACTCCTTGGCCGTCTGCTTGCCGTCGAAGGTCGGCACGCCGGCCAAGCCGCCCAGCTGTGGGAGCCCGAGGTCGATGGCGGTCATGCGTCCAGTCCCTTCACGAAGTCGATCAGCACGTCCTGGAGTTCCTCGGCCTTGAACGGCAGGCCCGCGACCTTGGTGTACGACACCGCGTCGACCAGGAACTTGGCCCGGATCAGCATGGCCAGCTGACCCAGGTTCATCTCCGGGATGACGACCTTGTCGTAGCGGGCCAGCACCTCGCCCAGGTTCTTCGGGAACGGGTTGAGGTTGCGCAGGTGCACGTGGGCGATGTCCATGCCCAGCCGCCGCACCCGGCGGCACGCCGCGCCGATCGGGCCGTACGAGGAACCCCAGCCCAGCACCAGCACGCGGGCCGAGCCGGACGGGTCGTCGATCTCCGCGTCGGGCACCTGGACGCCGTCGATCTTGGCCTGGCGCACCCGGACCATCTTGTCGTGGTTGTCCGGGTCGTAGGAGATGTTGCCGGTCTTGTCGGCCTTCTCCAGACCGCCGATCCGGTGCTCAAGACCCGGCGTGCCCGGCACGGCCCACGGCCGGGCCAGCGTCTCCGGGTCGCGCAGGTACGGCCAGAACTCGCCGGAGCCGTCGGTGGCGTTGGGCTCGGTGGCGAACTCGACGCTCAGGTCGGGCAGGTCCTCGACGTTCGGGATCAGCCACGGCTCGGAGCCGTTGGCGATGTAGCCGTCGGACAGCAGCAGCACCGGCGTGCGGTAGGTCAGCGCGATCCGGGTCGCCTCGAGGGCGGCGTCGAAGCAGTCGGCCGGCGAGCGCGGCGCGATGATCGGCACCGGGGCCTCGCCGTTGCGCCCGAACATGGCCTGCAACAGGTCGGCCTGCTCGGTCTTGGTCGGCAGGCCGGTGGACGGGCCGCCGCGCTGGATGTCCAGCACGACCAGCGGCATCTCGGTCATCACGGCCAGGCCGATGGTCTCCGACTTCAGCGCGATGCCCGGACCCGAGGTCGAGGTCACGCCCAGCGCGCCGCCGAAGGCGGCCCCGAGTGCGGCGCCGATGCCGGCGATCTCGTCCTCGGCCTGGAAGGTGGTGACACCGAAGTTCTTGTGCTTGGCCAGCTCGTGCAGCACGTCGGAGGCCGGGGTGATCGGGTACGTGCCGAGGAACACCGGCAGCTTGGCGCACTGCCCGGCCGCGACGATGCCGTAGGCCAGCGCGGTGTTGCCGGTGATCTGGCGGTAGGTGCCGGTGGCCAGCTTGGCCGGGGCGACCTCGTAGGTGACCGCGAAGGACTCGGTGGTCTCGCCGTAGTTCCAGCCGGTGTGGAAGGCCAGGATGTTGGCCTCGGCGATGGCCGGGTTCTTGGCGAACTTCTCGCGCAGGAACCGCTCGGTGCCCTCGGTCGCCCGGTGGTACATCCACGACAGCAGGCCGAGCGCGAACATGTTCTTCGCGCGCTCGGCGTCCTTCTTCGACAGCCCGGTCGGCTCGAGCGCGGCGCGGGTGATGGTGGCCATGGCGACCTGGTGCACGTTGTACTGCGCCAGGGACTCGTCCTCCAGGGGGTTGGAGGCGTAGCCGACCTTGGTCAGGTTGCGCTTGGTGAACTCGTCGGTGTTGACGATGAGGGTGCCGCCGGCCGGCAGGTCGGCGATGTTGGCCTTGAGCGCGGCCGGGTTCATCGCGACGAGCACGTCCGGCCGGTCGCCGGGGGTGAGGATGTCGTAGTCCGCGAAGTGCAGCTGGAAGCTGGAGACGCCGGGCAGCGTGCCCTGTGGCGCCCGGATCTCGGCCGGGAAGTTCGGCAGCGTCGCGAGGTCGTTGCCGAAGGCGGCCGCCTCTGACGTGAACCGGTCACCGGTGAGCTGCATACCGTCGCCGGAGTCACCGGCGAAGCGGATCACAACCCGATCAACCTTGCGGACGTCGGTCGTGCGCGTCCCCCTACCCACGTCAATACTCATGGGCTCGACAGTGCCTTTCTCCTCGGCCACATCACGCCCTGGCCGACTGGCGGCGCCGGCCCGGCGCTATCTCACGAGCGTAGTCGTCGGACAACCGGTGTTCTCGCAGTCTTTGGTGATCACTGTTCACCGTCGGTTCGGCGCGGCGCTCCCACCTGCGATTAACGGTACTTACCGGCAGTAAGATGAGACTTCGTTGTGCGGTGCACGTCACAGTAATGTGCATCGCTGTCCGACATGTGGGAATCACCCTCCATTCCCGCTGATGCGCCGGCGCAGCGCGGCCAGCCGCTCGGCGAAGGCCGGCGAGTCGATCGACGCCAGCTGTGGACGGATCTCCAACTCCACGGCGTCGGCGTGCGCAGTGGTGGCAGCCGTGGCCCGCATCGTGCGCTTGGTCGCGATCACCAAATCCCGTGGCGCGTCCGCCGCCCGGGCGGCCAGCTGCACTGCCTGCTCGACCACGTCGTCGACGACATCCAGCACGAGACCAGCCTTGAGCGCCGCATTGGCGTCGTACACCTGGCTGAACAGTGTCATCGCGGCGGCCTGCTGCGGACCGACGATTCGTTGCAGCATCCACGTCATACCGCCGCCCGGGTGGATGCCCAGCTGGAGGAACCGGGCGTCGAACTTGGCGCGGTCGCCGGCCAGCCGGACATCGCAGGCCAGGGCCAGGTTCAGGCCGGCGCCGACCGCGGCCCCGTTGACCGCGGCGACCGTCGGCAGCGAGCAGTCGGCCACGGCCAGGAAGCCCGCGTAGATGTCGCGCAGGCCCTGCTCGCGGGCCTCGCCCAGCGCCGTCAGGTCCGCGCCCGCGCAGAACGCCGGCGGCGTGCCCGTGACGACAACCGCGCCGACCTGCTCGTCCGCCTCGCACGCGCGCACCGCTTCGGCCAGCTCCGTGGCCAGGCTCAGGTTCAGCGCGTTGCGGCGGTCGGGGTCGTGCACGGTCAGCACCGCGACCCGGTCGCGGCGGTCGACGAGGATCTGGCTCATGGCCGGCAGGCTAGTGCTCCGGGGCCGGAGGCCGATCCAGAAGTGTTGAAAGCACCACCGTGGAAATCGTCCGGTCCACGATGTCCAGGCCGCGCAGCCGCTCCAGCACCGTCTCCAGGTGGTGGATGTTGGCCGCCCGCAGGTGCACGATCGCGTCGGCCGCGCCCGAGACGGTGTACGCCGCGACCACCTCGGGCAGCGGCTCCAGCCGGCCGCGGATCTCCGACGGCGGGATGTTGCCCCGGCAGTGCACCTCGACGAAGGCCTCCGTGCCCCAGCCCAGCGCCTCCGGGTCGACCACCGCCGTGAAGCCGCGCAGGACGCCCAGATCGAGCAGTTTGTCCACCCGGCGCTTCACCGCGGGGGCGCTCAGGCCGACCGCGCTGCCGATCTCCGCGTAGCTGGACCGGGCGTCGGTCACCAGGCACGAAACGATTCGCTGGTCGATGGCGTCCATACGCAACATTCTGCACCAAAGGACGCAATGCAGCGGCGTTGATCGATGGTCCTCGGACCACTTACATTTCGATCCATGTCCGCCACGCTCGACGCGCCGCTCCCCTCCGCGGAGCAGATCGCCCAGGTCCGGGTGCCGACCACCCGTCGGTACCTGATGTGCCGCCCGGAGTACTTCACCGTCGAGTACTCGATCAACCCGTGGATGGACCCCTCGTGTGCGGTCGACACCAGGGTCGCCGTCGAGCAGTGGACCGCGCTGAAGGAGACCTACGAGGCCCTCGGGCACAAGGTCGAGCTGATCGACCCCGAGCCCGGTCTGCCCGACATGGTCTTCGCCGCCAACTCCGGCACCGTCATCGACGGCGTCGTGCTCGGCTCCCGGTTCCGCGCCGAGCAGCGCGCCGCCGAGGCCGACCACTTCCGGCGCTGGTTCCTGCGCAACGGCTACCGCGACGTCACCATGCCCACGTCTATCAACGAGGCCGAGGGCGACTTCGCGTGGACCGGCACCGTGCTGCTCGCCGGCACCGGCTTCCGCACCGACCCCGGCGCCCATGCCGAGGCCCAGGAGGTCCTCGGCGTGCCGTTCGTGTCGCTGCGCCTGGTCGACCCGCGCTACTACCACCTCGACACCGCGCTCTTCGTGCTCGACGACCGCTCCGCCCGGCCCGAGATCTGCTACTACCCCGACGCCTTCTCGGCCGGTTCCCAGCGTGTCCTTCGCCGCCTGTTCCCCGACGCCGTGCTCGCCACCGCCGCCGACGCCGAGTGCCTCGGCCTCAACGGCGTCTCCGACGGGCACAACGTCGTGCTGCCGGTCGAGGCCACCGCCCTCGGCTCCCGGCTGGCCGACCGCGGCTACCAGCCCGTGTACGTCGACATCTCCGAGCTCCGCAAGTCCGGCGGCGGCCCCAAGTGCTGCACCATGGAACTCCGCGACTGATCTCCGGCTGACCGGCGCCGTCTACTTCTTGGCGCCCAACAGGTCCAGGCCCCGCCGGGCCTGGTCCCGAATCGACTCGCTCTCGTCGTCGAGCAGCTCGGTCAGCAGCGGCCGTGCCGTTTCCGACCGGGCCTCGCCGATCAGTTCGACCAGCCAGCACCGCAGGCCGTGGTCGTCCTGTTCGGCCAGGTACTCGGTCATCAGCTCCTCGACGTGCTCGGCCGCGTGCGGCCGCAGCCGGTGGAAGCCGTCCTCCCGCAACTGCGGGTCGTGCTTGCGCATCAAGCGCATCGCGTCCCGGAACCTGTTCGCCATGGGCCCAGTTTCCAGGCAACCCGGTGGGGGAGCGGCGCGTCGGCCGGTCATGCGCAAGGTGCTGATCATCTCCGCGGTCGTGCTGCTGGTCCTGGTCGGCGGCGGGGTGGGGCTGTATCTGGTGATGAACGCTCGTACCTGGCAGCTGTTCGGCGGGCTGACCTACCGGGTGGACACCGAGCAGAAGGTGGTCGCCCTGACCTTCGACGACGGGCCGTCGGACAAGTCCGCCTCGATCGAGCAGGCGTTGGCCGAGCGGCACGTGCCGGCGACGTTCTTCCTGATCGGCTCGGAGATCGAGAAGCATCCGGGGGTGGCCGAACAGCTGGTGGCGCAGGGCCATCAGCTGGCCAACCACTCCTACACGCACACCCGAATGGTCTTCGTCGGCGCCGAATTCGTGAAGGCGGAGGTCGAGCGCACCGACGCCGTGATCCGCAAGGCCGGCTACCTCGGCGACATCGTGTTCCGGCCGCCGTACAGCAAGAAGCTCTACCAGCTGCCCCGCTACCTGGCCGACCACGACCGCAAGACCGTCACCTGGGACGTCGAGCCGGACTCCGACTCCGGCGACCCCGCGCACGACAACCCCGCGGCCATCGCCCGCACCACCCTGGACCAGGTCCGCCCCGGCTCGATCATCCTGCTGCACCCGTGGAACGCCGACCACGACGCCGATCTGGCCGCCCTGCCCCAGATCGTGGACGGCCTGCGCGCCAGGGGTTATCGCTTCGTCACGGTGAACGAGCTGCTGGTGTCGTAAGGACCCGCACGACCGTCGGCCACTGCGGGAGTGACCGACGGTCGCGAGTCCACTCTGGACGGTGACGTCAGGCCGTGACGGCGGAGTGCTCCACGGCGGCCAGCAGCTCCTCGACGTCCGGCTCGGCAACGGCCAGCGCCGGCTCGAGGCGGCCGAGGCCGGTGCCCCAGTCCTGGTCGGCCAGGGCGAAGGCGGACACCACCAGGGGCGCGGCGGGCCGGCCGGGGCGCACCATGTCCTGGATCAGGTCCAGCTCCAGCCGGCCGCCGATGCGGCCCGGCTTGAGCCGGAGCGTCCCATGTGGAATCTCGTCCTCGTGCGCCCACCGGCACGCCCACTCGGTCCACACGATCGGCCGCTCGATCTCGTGCGTCGGCGACACGGCCTTCACGTTGGCGCCGATGGTGCTGATCCGGTTGGCGTCGGCCGCGGCCAGCAGCATGTCCTCGAACTCCATGGAGCCGATGCCGATGTCGTAGCCGGCGACCAGGGCCACCTGCACCAGGGCGATCGGCACCTGCGGCAGCGCGTCCTCGAAGCACGTCATGGCCCCGCCGTACCGGGTGTTGATCTCGGTCGGCCGGAAGCCGTCCGCGGTGGCCACGCCGTCGAGGGTGAACGTGCCGCGGTAGCCGACGGTGGCCCGCAGCTGCTCGCCGACGCGGCGGGCCAGGTTGCGCATCTCGTCGCGGATCTGCGCGGGCGGGTCGTAGAAGCTCGCGCAGCCGGCGTAGAGGAACCGGGCCGACTCGGTCCGGCGCGGCACGACCATCTCGATCGGACGCAGCACCGCGGTGCCGTCCGGGAACACGATGCCGTGCACGGACACCGGAATGCCCTCGAGGAACGGCATCACCCGGATGAAGTCGCACTTGGGCGCGAGGTGCCGGAACACCCGCCTGGCCTCGGACCGGGTCCGCACCCGGCGCACGAAGTTCGCGCCGCCGTTGATCGCCGGGCCGTCGCCCGACCACACCACGCCCCAGCCGCTGTCCAGCAGCTTGGACGCCTCCCACAGCGAGTTGAACGACTCGCCCGCGGCGTCGAAGACGGCGGCCGGCGCGTGCGGCACGGACAGGTCCCGCCACAGCGAGTCGATCGTCGTCTTGTTCTCCAGCGCCACCCATTCGGGCTTGCGGCAGTTGAGCACCGCACGGCCGCCGACCTCGGGCAGGGCCATGTAGTGGGAGCCGATCACCAGCGCCTCGCCGGCCGGGTCGAACTCGTGCAGCGCCCCGGCCAGCTCCGGGGCGGGACTACTCAGCGCTTCCTCAAGGCCCATCTGTTCCGTGGCGATCAGACCGCTGATGCCCAACGTTAGCCAGGTGGCGACCTGCGGGTCGTACAGCGGGGCGGAATCGTCGGTACTGATCACGAGCGTGCGGTCGGCGCCGAGGTGGTGCAGTTCCTGCACGCGCCTTGACAGCCGGGTGCCCCCGGCGAGCACGACCTGGCGACCGCCGAACAGACCACGGAGGCGCTCGGAGAGCGCGCGAAACTGATGATCCATAGTCATGGACTCACTTAGCTGAAGTGCCTTGAGGCCGGCGAGTGCCGGATGCTCCGAAGCATAGAGCCCGCCGGACCGCCGCCAAAAGCACGGTCTGGCAACGGTATCGGGGCCTCAGCGGGAAATCAGCCGGTCCGCCCGCGGGGTCGGCATCAACATCACCATCCGGTTCACGCTGCCGTGCGCCCGCAGCCAGCTGCCGGGGTCGGCCAGCACCTCGTCGACCTCGCCGTCGTCCAGCTCGGGGGCGTCGTCGAAGATCGCGTTGCACGGCTCCCTGATCTCGACCAGGTCGCGGTCGATCAGATCCCGCACCACACGGCGGAACCGGGGGATCAGCTGCCTGATCGCCTCCTCGTCGGTGCCCGGGATCCAGACCGTGCCGCACCGCTCGGAGTGCCCGAGGAAGTCGGAGATCACCCCGTTGAGGTAGGCCTCCTCGATTGTGTTGATCATGACCCAGTACTCTTCGGGCCCGAGTTCCTCCCAGAAGCTCACCGGCTCATCTTCGCCGCCGGCACAAGCCCCGCCATTGGCACGTCTAGGCTTGGTCTTCGTGACCACGACGACGTCGACCGTTCGGCTGAACTGGGGCACCCGGTACGAGGTGACGGTGCTCGATCTGGGCCTGGCCTGCTGCGGCGTCGAGGTGATGGCCGCGCTGCACGGACCCGGTGCGGTGGCCCCGGAACCGGTGTCGACCGACGCCCCCGAGGTCGCCCACGTGCTCGTGGTGTCCGGAACCGTCACCGACGTGATGCTGCCGGCCGTCGTCGCCAGCTACGAGGCCATGCCGTCGCCCAAGTACGTGCTGTCGGTCGGGGCGTGCAGCAACACCGGCGGCCCGTACTGGGATTCCTACTGCGTCACCAAGGGAATCGACCAGATGCTGCCCGTCGACGTGGCCGTGCCCGGCTGCCCGCCGCGTCCCGAGGCCCTGCTCGACGGACTGCGGGCCCTGCACCGCCAGGTGACCTCATGACCGCCGCATCCGGCGAACTCGCGGCGCGAATGGTGGATTTGTTGGCCTCCAGCGCCACCAGGTCCGCATTCGCGCAGTCCGTTGTCACCGTCCCGCTCGCCGACTGGGTGACCGCCGCCCGGCTGGCCCGCGACGAACTCGGCTGCACGCTGTTCGACTGGCTCGGCGCCGAAGACGCCGGCCGCCCCGGTTCCGTCGGCGAGCGGCACAGCGTGCTGCTGCATGTCGTGGATCCCTCAACCCGAGACGCCCTCCTGCTGCGTACCGAGGTCGGCGTCGGCGAGGAGCTCCCCAGCGTCGCGTCGGTGTGGGCCGGCGCCTCCTGGCACGAACGCGAGGCGGCCGAGATGTTCGGCCTGGCCCTGGCCGGCGCTCCGCCGGCCCACCTCCTGCTGTCCGAGACGTTCTCGGGGCACCCGCTGCGCAAGGACTTCGTGCTCGCCTCCCGCGTTGTGCGGCCGTGGCCCGGCGCCCTCGAACCCGGCGAGTCCACCGCCGCCCCCAGCCGCCGCCGACTCGCCCCGCCCGGCGTCCCCGACCCGTCCTGGGGCCCACGCCGAGAGGAGGACCCGTCATGACCGACCAGAACCCCGGCGGTGACTTCGCCGCCGCGCCCGATCGCAGCGCCGCCGACGGTGGTGCCCCCGGCGGTGGTGCCGAGGCGCTGCCGCCCCGCACTCGCGGCGTGATCGCGCTGCTCGAGGCCAACTGCACCGTCTGCATGATCTGCGCGCGCGAGTGCCCCGACTGGTGCATCCACATCGACTCGCACACCGAGACCGTGCAGCAGGAGGGCGCGGCCCGTCCTCGGCAGCAGAACGTCCTGGACCGGTTCGCCATCGACTACGGCCAGTGCCTCTACTGCGGCATCTGCGTCGAGGTCTGTCCCTTCGACGCGCTGCACTGGGCACCCGAGCACGACTATCCCGGCACCGGCGAGCACGCCGTCGCCGAACTCGTGCACGAGCGGGCCGACCTGGGAAAATGGATCGAGCAGGTGCCGCCGCCCCCACCACTGGACGCCGCCGCCGAGGCCGCGCCCGAAGCCGCGGCGGGACGGCCAGGACGCGGTGCCCCCGGAACTGCGACCAGGCCGGGAGCGTTGTCAGGAAGGACGCGACGACCCGGAGGCTGAGTCAGGTGCACAAGCACGTCAACGGGTTGAAGACGGCGGTGCTGCTCGGCGCGCTCAGCGGCCTGATCCTGCTGATCGGCCAGTTCTTCGGCCGGACCGGGCTGTTGATCGGCCTCGTGGTGGCGCTGGGCATGAACGCCTACGCCTACTTCAACTCCGACAAGCTGGCGCTGCGCGCCATGCACGCGCGGCCGGTGTCGCAGGTCGAGCAGCCCGCGATGTACCGGATCGTGCGCGAGCTGGCCACCTCGGCCCGCCAGCCCATGCCCCGGCTCTACATCAGCCCCACCCAGGCCCCCAACGCCTTCGCCACCGGCCGCAACCCGGCCAACGCCGCCGTCTGCTGCACGGTCGGCATCATCGAGCTGCTCGACGAGCGCGAGCTGCGGGCCGTGCTCGGCCACGAGCTGTCGCACGTCTACAACCGCGACATCCTCATCTCCTGCGTCGCCGGCGCCCTGGCCAGCGTCGTCTCCGTGCTGGCCAACCTGGCCATGTTCGCCGGCATCTTCGGCGGCAACGACGACGACCGCCCCAACCCCGTCGCCCTGCTGCTGATCGCCCTGGTCGCCCCGTTCGCCGCCGGCATCGTCCAGATGTCGGTCAGCCGCTCCCGCGAGTTCCAGGCCGACCAGTCCGGCGCCCAGCTCACCGGCGACCCCCTCGGCCTCGCCTCCGCCCTGCGCAAGCTCGAGTACGGCACCCAGGCCGCCCCGCTGCCCCCCGACCCCTCGCTGGTCTCCCAGTCGCACCTGATGATCGCCAGCCCCTTCCGGGCCGGCGAGGCCGGCGCGCGGCTGTTCGCCACGCACCCGCCGATCGCCGAGCGCATCCGCCGCCTCGAGGACATGGCCCGTAACGGCTTCCGCTAGCCGAACCCTCTTCGAAAGCATCGCGGCCGCCAACCCGATGGGCGGCGGCCGCTGCGTGGGTCGAAAGCGTGGTCAGGCGGGCGTTGCCCCGGCCGAGACCGCGACCTCCATCACGTACTGGCCGTAGCCGGACTTCGACAGCTTCTGCCCCAGCGCGTAGCAGGCGTCGGCGTCGATGTAGCCCATGCGCAGCGCGATCTCCTCGAGACAGGCGATCCGCACACCCTGCCGGTGCTCCAGCACCTGCACGAACTGGCCGGCCTCGAGCAGCGAATCGTGCGTGCCGGTGTCCAGCCAGGCGAAACCGCGGCCAAGGTCGACCAGCCGGGCCTTGTCGCGCTCCAGGTAGATCCGGTTGACGTCGGTGATCTCCAGCTCGCCCCGCGCCGACGGCGCCAGGTTCTTGGCGATCTCCACCACGTCGTTGTCGTAGAAGTACAAGCCGGTGATCGCCTTGTTGGAGCGCGGCCGGGTCGGCTTCTCCTCGATCGACACCAGCTTGCCGGTCCCGTCGACCTCGCCGACGCCGTAGCGCTCCGGATCCCGCACCGGATAGCCGAACAGCACGCAGCCGTCGGTGCCGGCGGCATGCTTCTGCAGCGTCGACGCGAAGCCCTGGCCGTAGAAGATGTTGTCGCCCAGCACCAGCGCCACGCTGTCGTCGCCGACGAACTCCTCGCCGATGATGAACGCCTCGGCCAGGCCGTTGGGCTGCGCCTGCTCCGCGTAGCTGAACGACAGCCCGAACTGGCTGCCGTCGCCCAGCAGACGGCGGAAGTTCGGCAGGTCGTCCGGCGTGGAGATGACCAGCACCTCCCGGATGCCGGCCAGCATCAGCACCGAAATCGGGTAGAAGATCATCGGCTTGTCGTAGACCGGCAACAGCTGCTTCGACACGGCCTGCGTGATCGGATGCAGCCGGGTGCCACTGCCCCCGGCCAGGACGATGCCCTTCATGACCCCCCGATCCCGGCTAGCGGTAGTTCGTGAACTGGAGGGCGATCTCGAAGTCCTTGGACTTCAGCAGCGCGATCACCGTCTGCAGGTCGTCCTTCTTCTTCGCCGACACCCGCAGCTGGTCGCCCTGGATCTGCGCCTGCACACCCTTCGGGCCCTCGTCGCGGATGGCCTTCGAGATCTTCTTGGCCTTGTCCGACTCGATGCCCTGCACGATCTTGCCGGTGACCTTGTAGATCTTGCCCGACACCGCGGGCTCGCCGACGTCGAACGACTTCAGCGAGATGTTCCGCTTGATCAACTTCTCCTTGAAGACCTCGACCGCCGCCGAACAGCGCTCCTCGGTCTCCGCCTGGATGGTGATCGCCTCCTCACCCGCCCAGGCCACCGACGCCCCCGTGCCCCGGAAGTCGAACCGCGTCGACAACTCCTTGCCGGCCTGGTTCACCGCGTTGTCGACCTCCTGCCGGTCGACCTTGCTCACCACGTCGAACGACGGGTCCGCCACGAGCCCTGCACCTCCGCACACCGGTCAGCTAGACCCACGGAGGCTACCCGTACGGATACCGGTTGGAGACCGCCCCCACGGGTTATGTATAGTTCTGCCCACGGACGCCACCACCGGTCCGCGAAGCCGAGCCAGGTTGCCCGAGTGGCCAAAGGGAGCTGACTGTAAATCAGCCGCGAAAGCTTCGGAGGTTCAAATCCTTCACCTGGCACGCGCGGGATGGGCGGGGTGTGTCTGCGGAAAGCGCAGACGCATCCCGCTCGTCGTGTTTTCTGGGGCTCCCGCCCCAGACCCCGAGGCAGGGCGGGCTTCGCCCCCTGCACCCCCCACGGTGGGGTGCCTTCTTTCTGCGCTCGGCTAAGGCGGGGGTTGTAGCTTCGGGCTTCGCCCTGGCTTGCCTGGGTTGAGTTGGGTGGGGATTCTTAGCCAGTCGCGTGGTTGGGCCTCGCCTGGTTGGGGGCTGTCTGGTCGCAGGTGGTGGGTGAGGTGGATCACGCCCATCTTCAGCCTGCGCCGTATTTTCCCGTGGCGGCGAGTAGTGCTGGATCCCTGTGCTCTTCACTCCACAGTGGACTTGCGGCATCTCCTTGATCTCTGCCGCGAGGGCGCTGCTGTGCCGTGCCTGGGCACGGCCCATGGTCGGTCTCGGGTGGGGTGCCGTCGCGTCTGGTGGCCCACGGGCTTGCTGTCGTGCTCCATGGCTTGTGCCTGACTGGGGAAAGTAGATGGCCGGCGCCTGGGGCTTCCCCTCCCAATGACGCCGGCCACGGGAGGAAGAGTAGCACGAGTTCGAACATCAGTTCGAGAGGTGTCATGAGTTTGTGATCTTTTGAGGGGTGCGGTCGGGGGCGTCGGGGCTGAGGTTGAGGTGGAGCAGGCGGGCCTTGATGGCGGCGCGGCTGCGGGCGAAATGGGTGGCCAGCTCGGGGATGGACGTGGCGGTGTCCGTCCACAGGCGACGGAGCTCGTCGTCCTGCTCGGCGGGCCACGGGGCGCCGGCGTTGGCGGGGGCGGGACGTGATCTCGACGATGAGCGGGCGCCGCCGCGGGTGGTGGCCAGACCCTGCAGGGTGGCCTCGATGAGTTGGATCGCGGGGATGAGATCGGTGACGGGCAGGATGATGCTGCCCTCGGCAACGACGTCGCCGGAAGGAAGCTGGGCCTCTACTTCGACGGCGACGGACGTGTCGGTGTCCATCCGGACATGGACCGCGTAACTGCGGTCACCGATGACTTCCTCGCCCCTGATTTGGACGCTTGTGCGCATGTGGGACCTCCTGCGCGCCACGCTAGGCGGAAGGGGAGGCGGTCTGCTGGCGGCGCATGTTGGTGATCATGAAGAGGGTGTGTTTCCGCAGTTCGGGGCGTGTCAAGTGGGGGTGGAACGCGACGGCCGAAAGCCGCCAGCGTGGGGGTGTGGGGGCGGCGAGGATCGGTGCATGGGTGCATTTCGGTTCGGGGTGTTGGCGGAAGCGGCGGGCAGTGTCGAGGAGGTGGTGGCAACGGCGCGTCGGGCTGAGGAACTGGGCTACGACACGGTGTTGCTGCGCGACCACTTCGTGGCGGAGCCGTACGGAGAGCAGGTGGCGCCGCTGATCGGGCTGGCCGCGGCGGCGGTGGCGACGAGCCGGCTGAAGGTGGGGACTTTGGTGCTGGCCAACGACTATCGGCATCCGGTGGTGCTGGCCAAGGAGGCGGCGACGCTCCAGCAGCTGTCCGGTGGGCGGTTCGAGTTGGGGCTGGGGGCCGGGTGGCTGCGGGACGAGTACGAGGCGGCCGGGATGGCCTTCGACCGGGGTGGGGTGCGGGTCAGGCGGCTTGAGGAAGCCGTGGCGCTGTTGAAGGAGTTGTTTGCTGGCAAGGAAGTTCGGTTTGCGGGGGAGCACTACCGGGTGGATGGGGTGACGAACCATCCGCCGGTGGAGCGGGCGCCGCGGGTGCTGATCGGGGCGGGTAGTCCGCGGATGCTGCGGCTGGCCGGGCGGGAGGCCGACACGGTGGGGATCCTGGCCAAGGCACTGCCCGACGGGACGATTTCCGGTGACATGAATGAACGTCTCACTGCGTCATACGCTACGAAAGTGGAGTTGGTGCAGTCCGAGGGGCGGGATGTGGAGATCAGCTCGGTGGTGTCGGTGGAGCTGGCGGACGACCCACGGGCGGCGGCGGAGCGGTACGCGATCGAGCGGGGGTGGGGTGCCGGCGGGGCCGAGCTGGTGGCGGACATGCCGGCGAAGTTCCTGGGGCCGCTCGATCACGTGGTGGAGCTGGCTCACCGGCGGCGGGAGCGGCTCGGACTGTCCTATTTGGTCGTGTCGGACCGTGAGTTCGAGGCGGCGGCCCCGGTGGTGCAGGCGCTGTCGGGGAGGTAGTGGGGAATGCCCGCGGGGTTGGACGACACGAGCCGGCGGCGGCCAGTGCGGTGGTCATAGGTGGCGGGGTGCCCTGGCGGTCAGGGGCGTAGTGCCGGGCGGCGGTGCCAACTTGTCCACAGTGGACGGTAGCCCTGGGTGGACCAGAAAGGGACCGAGCGGGGGTTGGGCAGGGCGTAGTGCAGGAGGGTGGCGGCGATGCCGAGCTGGTCCAGCTCGCGGTGGACGTGGGCGACCAGGGCGGTGCCGATGCCGGTGCTGCGGAGGTCGGCGCGGACGCCACCCAGGCCGAGGTAGGCGACGGGGGACGCGGAAGTGCGGTCGGCGATCCAGTCGGAGTGGGGCGGTAGGTCGACGGTGACTATGCCGACTGGACGGCTGCCCAGCTCGGCGAGCCAGATGCAAGGGTGCTCGCGGGCGAGCAGGTCGGCGGTGTGCTGGCGGAGTCCGACCTCGGTGGAGGGGCGCTCGGTGAGGGCACCGAACTGGGTGTCGTAGCGAACGACCTCCACATTGAGTGCGACACAGGCCACCAAGTCCACATTCGTGGCGTGGCGGATGGTGACGCCGGGCGGCAGCGCGGGCGAAGGGCTGCCGATGCCGGCGCGGCGGACGGCGGTGACGAGGAGCGGGGCGAAGCCGTGATGGACCAGGGCCCGTACGGCGGCGGTGTCGCGGCTGGGCCAGACGATCGCGGCGACGGAGTCCTCGTCGCCGGGAGTGGCGACCCGGGCCAGGTGCTCCTCCCAGCGGTCGAGCAGGGGCCCGAGCTCGTCGCCGGCCAGTCGAACGGTCAGCGTGTGGCGGCGCAACGCGCCCCAGGTGGCGTCGAGCGAATCGGGGTCGAGCTCGGTCGAGACCGGTGCGCCCAGCGCGCCGATGGTGTCGATCAGGTCGCCGGACAGCGGCGGATCGGCCGGCAGCAGCGGATCGAGCAGGGCCAGGCGCGCGGCGTGCTGCCGCTCGACGTCGATGTCCACGTGGAGTCATCCAACACCGGCGACGGGGTGAAGTCGCGGGGATTACTGACGGTGACCAATACGGGGTGTGATCGGCGCGTTCGAGTGTCCGATTTGTCGCCGTTTTGTCCGCTTTATCGTTTCAAGAGGCCGGTTGGACGTGCAAATTGCTCTTTCCGACGCCAAACTGTTCACTGGGAGTGTTGCCTTCGTCAACTAGACGGGCCACACTCGCTCAACCGGGGTAAACTGCACGTGGAGGGGTTCCGGTAGCGCTCGGGACCCCTCGGTCGTGCCAAGGACACCACCGGCAGGAGTGTCGTTCGACAGGGGGAAGGCGCCCTGTCCGCGTGGCCCGACGAGGAGGGTGGATGACCGACCACCGCCGTGCCGTCCATCCCGAGGTGCCACGTCCGCCGGTTCGCGCGCAGCTTGATCCGCAGCGTACCCGGCGGTACCGCCTGTTCTCCGCGGCGGTGCTGCTGATCGGCGTCGGCGTCGCGGCGGCCGTGCTGCTCGGTCACGTCGACCACCCGCAACCCGAGCAGCTGCTGATCGCCGGCCCGCTGCTCGCCGTCGGCTTCCTGCTCTCCGAGCAGCTTTCCATCGACTTCGACGTGCGCCAGATCAGCTGGACCATCTCCTTCGCCGAGATCCCGCTGGTGCTCGGCCTGGTGACCGTGCCGTTCGAGGTGGTGCTGGCCGCCTACCTGGTGGCCGGCCTCGGCGTGCAGATCAGTCGGCACAAGCTGCGTCACCTCAGCTACCACGCCGGCATCATGTGCCTGGAAGTGGCGATCCCGTACGCCGTCTTCTACCTGCTCACCAGTAGCTTCGCCGGCATGCCGGTGTGGGCCGCCGCGGCGCTGGGTGTGCTCACGTCGCCGCTGGTCAGCACGGCCCTCGGCCTGGGCGCCATGCATGTGCTCGGCGGCGAGCTGCGCATGCCGTCGGCGGCGCGGCTGGGCCTGCGCTCGCTGGTCGTCTGCCTGATGAACGTGACCGTCGGCCTGGTCGCGTACGTGCTGGTGAACAACGCGCCGTGGGGCTGGCTGCTGGCCGGTCTGCTCGCGGCCTCGATGGTGGCGCTGTATCGGGCGTACTCCGGACTGCTGCGCGAGCAGCGCGACCTGGAGACGCTGTCCGACGTCAGCCTCAACGTGGCGCGCTCCGGCCAGGACGTGATGAACAAGGCGTCGGTGCTGACCAACGTGCTGCCGCCGGAGGATCCGGCCGACTGGCAGGCCATCGTGGAGCGCATCCGCGACCAGCTCAACGCCAAGCGCGTGGTGCTGCACCTCAAGGTGGACTCGGCCGACGAGGTGCGCCGCCTGGTGGCCGGTGTGCCGCTGCCGGACGGCGCCGAGCTGGACCGTGAGGACCCGATCCTCCAGCTGGCCGGGAACCACGTGCGCTACTTCAAGCTTTCCGACGCCGCCGACGACGTGCAGGAGGCGCTGCGCCGCCGTGGCGTCTACGAGGTGCTGGTGGTGCCGCTGCGCGGCGCGAGCCAACCGCTCGGTGCCATGGAGGTACACGACCGGCTCAGCCGCTGGCGTGGCTTCGGCAGCGCCGACGTGCGGCTGCTGCGCACGCTGTCCAGCCACCTCGCCACCGCCATGGACAACCGCCGCCTGGTCGGGCGGCTGCGGCACCACGCGTACCACGACCCGCTCACGGGGCTGCTCAATCGCACCGGCTTCCGCGAGGTCGCCGGCGACCCCGTGCGCGCCGACGAGCCGTGCGTCGTGATGCGCATCGACCTGGACGTGATGTCGGGTGTGGCGGACGCCCTCGGCTACGCGTGGGGCGACCGCATGGTGCTCGCGGCGAGCCGCCGCCTGCGCGACGCCCTCGGCGGCGAGGTTCCGTTGGCTCGACTGGAGGGCGGGTCGTTCGCGGCGCTGCTCGTCGACCGGACCCATGAGCAGGCGCAGGAGATCGGCGAGAAGCTGCGTGCCGGGCTGTCCATGCCGTACCCGGTGGACAAGCTGACCATCGAGGCCAGCGCGCTGATCGGCTACGTCGCCAACACCGCCGAGGACGGCGACGACACGCTCGACGTCGACACGCTGCTGCAGCGCGCCGATGTGGCCGTGCAGGCCGCGCACAGCGGCAGTGACCCGGTGCGCGGCTACGCGCCGAGCATGGGCCAGATCTTCCTGCGGCGCTTCCAGCTGGTCACCCAGTTCCGGTCGGCGCTGGAGACCGGCCAGGTCAGCGTGCACTACCAGCCCAAGATCGCGCTGCCCAGCCGGCAGGTCGTCGGCGTCGAGGCGCTGGTGCGGTGGCGGCACCCCGAGTTCGGACAGCTCGACCCGGACGAGTTCGTGCCGGCCGTGGAGGCCACCGGCCTGGTCGACGCGCTCACGTCGTTCGTGATGGAGCAGGGACTCCAGCGCGTGCGGTCGTGGCTGGACCGGGGGCTGCGGATGTCCGCCGCGGTCAACCTTTCCGTGCGCAACCTGGCCGACGCCAACTTCCCCGACCTGGTGGCCGAGGCGCTGCGCCGCTACGACGTGCCGCCGCAGCTGCTGACCTTCGAGCTGACCGAGTCCGGCGTGATGTCCGACCCGGAGCGGGCGCTGCCGGTGCTGCGGCGGCTGCACGCCATGGGCGTCACGCTGGCCGTTGACGACTTCGGCACCGGCTACTCGTCGCTGGCCTACCTGCGGCAGCTGCCGGTGGACGAGGTGAAGATCGACAAGTCGTTCGTGCTCGGCATGGGCACCGACCTGTCGGACATGGCCGTGGTGCGGGCCATCGTCGAGCTGGGCCACTCGCTCGGCCTGACCGTGGTGGCCGAGGGCGTCGAGGAGGACTCGGCCCGCGAGCAGCTCGTCAGCATGGGTTGTGACGTGGCGCAGGGCTACCTGATCTCGAGGCCGCTGTCCGAGGAGCGCTTCGAGGCCTGGTTGCGGGCCCGCACGATCCGGGCCCGTGGCCTGCGTAATGAGACGGTCCTCACGTTGGTCAGTTGACGCAGGTGGGAGGTGGCCCCCCGATTTCGTGATCGCGGGGTCCGTGCGCTAGAGTTCTAATCGCTCCGCAAGAGCAGGCCCCAATAGCTCAGTCGGCAGAGCGTCTCCATGGTAAGGAGAAGGTCTACGGTTCGATTCCGTATTGGGGCTCTCACGGCAGCCGAGCCGTGCTCGCAAAGCGCGAGCACGGCCGTTCGCCGTGTTTGAGGCGGTGTAGCTCAGTTGGTAGAGCAAGCGACTCATAATCGCTGTGTCGCCGGTTCAAGTCCGGCCATCGCTACTCGACCGAGGGGCTGACCCTCGGACCCCCTTGCGGGGTACCAGTGAAGGAGAAGGTGACCCCGTGGCTGCAACCGACGTGCGACCGAAGATCACCCTCGCGTGCGAGGAGTGCAAGCACCGCAACTACATCACCAGGAAGAACCGTCGGAACGACCCCGACCGCCTGGAGATCAAGAAGTTCTGCCCGAACTGCAAGACGCACCGTGCGCACAAGGAAACCCGCTGACGGTTTCCCCGCAAGCACTCGAGAGCCCGCCCCGCATGCCGGTGGCGGGCTCTCGCCAGTTCTGGCAAAGATGCCGGCTAACCTGGGCCGGTGCCACTGGACCAGTCGTTCACAGGACGCAGCTACCCGCCGGGTGACGTGTACGAGGTAGGCCGCGAGAAGATCCGCGAGTTCGCCGACGCCGTGGGGGCAACCAGCCCACTGCACCGCGACCCCGCGGCCGCGCGGGCCGCCGGCTACCCCGACGTGATCGCGCCGCCCACCTTCGCCACGGTCATCTCCATGAAGGCCACCGGGATCGTCGTCGACGACCCCGAGCTCGGCCTTGACTACAGCCGCGTGGTGCACGGCTCGCAGACCTTCGTCCACCACCGGCCCATGGTCGCCGGCGACCGGCTGGTCAGCGTCGTGCACGTGGACGACGTGCAGACCCGTATGGGCAACGACTTCCTCACCATCCGGGCCGAGATCGCCACCGAGGACGGCGAGGCCGTGTGCACGTCGACCGGGCTGCTGGTGGCCCGCGGGGAGGACGCGTGATGAGCAGGCTGCCCGCATCGAAGGTGACCAAGGGCGACGAGCTGCCGGCCAAGCAGGTCCGGGTGACCCGCGACCGCCTCGTCCGCTACGCCGGCGCCTCGCTGGACTTCAACCCGATCCACTGGAACGAGAAGTTCGCGACCGAGGTCGGTCTGCCGGGCGTCATCGCCCACGGCATGCTGACCATGGCGCTGGCCAACGAGCTGGTCAGCGACTGGGTCGGTGACCCCGGCGCGATCGTCGAGACCACCACCAAGTTCACCCGGCCCGTGCCCGTGCCCAACGACGGCGAAGGCGCGCTGCTGGAGATCACCGGCAAGGTCACCGAGGTCAGCGAGGACGGCACCGCCAAGGTGGCGATCATCGTCACCTTCGACGGCCAGACCGTGCTCGGCCGGCCGACCGCCGTCGTCCGGCTCGGCTAGCCCGATGGAGTGATCTTGGACGGGGGCCGGCCCGATGGGCCGGCCCCCGTGCCGCTACTTGGCCTCGCGGAGCAGGTCGCCCATCCGGTTCACGCCGGTGACCAGGTCCTCGTCGCCCAGCGCGTAGGACAGCCGGAAGTAGCCGGGGGTGCCGAAGGCCTCACCCGGCACCACGGCCACCTCGGCCTGCTCGAGCACCAGGGCGGCCAGTTCGACGCTGGTCTGCGGGCGCTGGCCGCGGATCTCCTTGCCCAGCAGGCCCTTCACCGACGGGTACGCGTAGAACGCGCCCTGCGGCGTCGGGCACTGCACGCCAGGGATGGCCGACAGCAGCTCGACCATGGTCTTGCGGCGCCGGTCGAACGCGGTGCGCATGGCGTACACGGCGTCCAGCGGGCCGGAGACGGCGGCCAGCGCGGCCCGCTGCGACACGTTGGCCACGTTCGAGCTCAGGTGCGACTGCAGGTTGGCGGCGGCCTTGGTCACATCGGCCGGCGAGATCATCCAGCCCACCCGCCAGCCGGTCATCGCGTACGTCTTGGCCACGCCGTTGAGCACGACGGTGGTGTCGGCCAGCTCGGGCACCAGCACCGGCAGCGAGTGCGCCTGCGCGCCGTCGTAGACCAGGTGCTCGTAGATCTCGTCGGTGACCACCCAGATGCCGTGCTCGAGCGCCCAGCGGCCGATCGCCTCGGTCTGCTCGCGGTCGTAGACGGCGCCGGTCGGGTTGGACGGCGACACGAACAGCAGCACCTTGGTGCGGGGCGTGCGGGCCGCCTCCAGCTGCTCCACGGAGACCAGGTAGCCGGTCGACTCGTCCGCGGTGACCTGCACCGGGACGCCGCCGGCGAGCGTGATCGCCTCGGGGTAGGTGGTCCAGTACGGCGCCGGCATGATGACCTCGTCGCCGGGGTCGAGCAGCGTCGCGAACGCCTGGTACACGGCCTGCTTGCCGCCGTTGGTGATCAGCACCTGGCTCGGCTGCACCTGGTAGCCGGAGTCACGGGCGGTCTTGGCCGCCACCGCCTCGCGCAGCTCGGGCAGGCCGGCCGCGGGCGTGTAGCGGTGGTTGCGGGGGTCGCTCGCCGCGGCGACCGCGGCCTCGACGATGGCCTCCGGCGTCGGGAAATCGGGCTCACCGGCGCCGAATCCGATCACCGGGCGGCCCGCCGCCTTGAGCGCCTTGGCCTTGGCGTCCACCGCGAGGGTGGCGGACTCGGCGATGCCGCCGATGCGGGCGGAGACGCGGCGGCGTGCCGCGGGGCTGTCAACAGGGGGAGCTTCGGGGGCTGCCATGGCCTTCATGGTGGCAGACGCCACCCACCGAATTTGCGTCCGGGGGCCCGAACACCGCTGTTGACCAGTGCGGTTGCAGTGACCACCCATTCGTGCCGTAGACTCTGGCGAGCCGGGACGTGATGAGGCCTGTTCCCAGGGAGTACCTGGGACGGCTGAAGACGGCCTCAAAGGGGTGTAGCTCAACTGGCAGAGCAGCGGTCTCCAAAACCGCAGGTTGCAGGTTCAAGTCCTGTCGCCCCTGCATCGATGCTTTTGGTGAGCGGAGGATGGCGTGAGCGAGGACCGCGAGCAGGAGCCGACGGAGAAGCGCGAGAGCGTCGCCCGTCCGGTCACCGCCGCAGCGCGACGCGAGCGCCGCGCCTCCGCCCGCCAGGTCGCGCCGGAGAGCGGTAGCGACCAGACTGAGTCGGCCAAGGCCGACTCGGCCAAGGTTGTCAGCAGCAACGGCAGGACAACGCAGTCCAAGCGCGAGCAGGGCGTGGAGACGGCGGCGCGTGACCGCAAGGCCAAGCGCCCCAACGTCTTCAAGCGCCTGGCCCGCTTCCTCCGCGAGGTCGTCGCCGAATTGCGCAAGGTCATCTGGCCGACGCGCAAGAACCTGCTGACGTACACGATCGTCGTGCTGGTGTTCGTGGCCGTGATGGTGGCGTTGGTCTTCGGTCTGGACTACGCCTTCTTCCAGGGCGTGGCCTTCCTGTTCGGCAAGTAGCCGAGCGGGTGCGGGGCCACCGGTCGCCGGCATGAGCGACCGGACACTGACGCACGAGAGGAAGCGAGACCCAGCTGTGACCTCCGAGAACGGCGCCGCCGCCGGCCAGGAGCTGTCCGACATCGACGAGCAGGACCTCCACGCCGTGCAGGTCGAGGACGCCGCCGTCGAGTCCGACCTGGACGTGGCCGAGGACACTGAGGTCGAGCAGGTCGAGTCCGCCGAAGACGACGACGAGCAGTCCGACGTCGCGGTGGACGAGGACGCCCCCGTCGACGAGAACCTGGACCCCGCCGAGGAGATGCGGGCCGCGCTGCGGCACGCCCCCGGCGACTGGTACGTCGTGCACTCGTACGCCGGTTACGAGAACAAGGTCAAGACCAACCTCGAGACGCGTATCCAGACCCTGGACATGGAGGACTTCATCTTCCAGGTCGAGGTGCCGACCGAGGAAGTCACCGAGATCAAGAACGGCCAGCGCAAGCAGGTGCAGCGCAAGGTGCTGCCCGGCTACATCCTGGTCCGGATGGAACTGAACGACGCGTCCTGGAGTGCCGTGCGCAACACCCCCGGTGTGACCGGGTTCGTCGGCGCCACCTCCAAGCCGTCCCCGCTCACCCTGGACGACGTGCTCAAGTTCCTGCTCCCGCAGGTCGAGCAGGACACGGCCAAGCAGGAGGGTGGCAAGAAGTCCGCCACCGCCGCGGCCAAGCCCACCGTCGAGGTCGACTTCGAGGTCGGCGAGTCCGTCACCGTCATGGACGGCCCCTTCGCCACGCTGCCCGCTACCATCAGTGAGGTCAACGCGGACGGCCAGAAGCTGAAGGTGCTCGTGTCGATCTTCGGTCGCGAGACGCCGGTCGAGCTGTCGTTCACCCAGGTCTCCAAGATCTGACCGGTTCCCGACAGGGAGCCGAGCAGCCACGCGGGTGGCGGGCAGGGCCCCCGCGCGGAACCACACGAATAACAGGACACAAGAAATGCCACCCAAGAAGAAGAAGCTCGCAGCGATCATCAAGCTGCAGATCAAGGCCGGTCTCGCCAACCCGGCGCCGCCCGTCGGCCCGGCTCTCGGCCAGCACGGCGTCAACATCATGGAGTTCTGCAAGGCCTACAACGCCGCGACCGAGTCGCAGCGTGGCACCGTCGTGCCGGTCGAGATCTCCGTGTATGAAGACCGCTCGTTCGACTTCAAGCTCAAGACCCCGCCGGCCGCGAAGCTGCTGCTCAAGGCCGCCGGTGTGGAGAAGGGCAGCGGCGAGCCGCACAAGACCAAGGTCGCCAAGGTCAGCATGGCTCAGGTGCGCGAGATCGCCCAGACCAAGATGACCGACCTCAACGCCGACGACATCGACCAGGCGGCGAAGATCATCGCCGGCACCGCCCGCTCCATGGGCATCACGGTCGAAGGCTGACCCTCCAACTTTTAGACAGCGTGGGAGAGCTGGGCGCAGCTCGTCACCACTACTGATCCACGAAGGACAGGAATCATGCAGCGCAGCAAGGCATACCGCCAGGCCGCCGAGCTGGTGGACCGGGAGCGGCTGTACTCGCCGCTCGAGGCCGCCAACCTGGCGAAGGAGACCTCCAAGGTCAAGCTGGACGCCACCGTCGAGGTCGCGATCCGTCTCGGTGTCGACCCCCGCAAGGCCGACCAGATGGTTCGTGGCACCGTCAACCTGCCCCACGGCACCGGCAAGACCGCGCGGGTGATCGTGTTCGCGACCGGCGACAAGGCCGCCGAGGCCGAGGCCGCCGGCGCGGACGCCGTCGGCAGCGACGACCTGATCGAGCGCATCCAGGGTGGCTGGCTCGATTTCGACGCCGCGATCGCCACGCCCGACCAGATGGCCAAGGTCGGTCGCATCGCCCGCATCCTCGGCCCCCGTGGCCTGATGCCGAACCCCAAGACTGGCACCGTGACCCCGGCGGTCGCCAAGGCGATCACCGAGATCAAGGGCGGCAAGATCAACTTCCGGGTGGACAAGCAGGCCAACCTGCACCTGGTGATCGGCAAGGCCTCGTTCGACACCGACAAGCTGGTGGAGAACTACGCGGCCGCGCTGGACGAGGTGCTGCGGGCCAAGCCGTCCGCCGCCAAGGGCCGGTACCTGAAGAAGGTCACCTTCTCCACCACCATGGGCCCCGGCATCCCGGTCGACCCGAACCGCACCCGCAACATGCTGACCGACGAGGCCAGCGCCTGAGTGCGTCGTAGCTGAACACAGGGGCCGCATCCCGCAAGGGATGCGGCCCCTGTCAGTTTGCCGTGGCGCAGGGGCTTGGGTCCTTTTGGTGCCCGGAGATGTACCAGCCGTTCTGTGCCCTGGTGAGCAGGAATGTGCCGAGTCGTTCACCGCCCTGCACGTCGAGCGCGCAGGAGCTGATGGTGGCTGAGTCCTCGCCGTGCATCTGGATTGCGGAGGCGGGCACCGTGGTTTTCTTGTAGGCGGACGGGTTGGTGACCGTCGCAGCGGCCAGCGCCACGGCCTGCTGACAGGTAGGAGCGCCCAGATCGGCTGCGAACTGGTTACCCCCTTGCGGGGTGAATACGGAGTCGCAAACGCGGTCGGCCGTCGCCGGTGGCGCGATGAGCTTGTAGACGTCGTTCACCGCCAGGTCCGGAAGCTGGTACGTCGTGGTCGGCGTGCCCGCGCCCGCCGCACCACCAGAGTTGCTTCCGCCAGGCCCTGAGCCGGTGTCGGCGGGGGCGAAGATGTTGGACAGGTAGTACTGACCGCCGCCGAGCACCGCCAGGATCACGATGCCGGCCGGGAGGTACGCGCGCCGCCGCCGCTCCTTCGCCACCGGTCAAGGCTAGCGTTTTGGAGATAGCGGCATCGGGTTGCTACCCTTCAGCTAGTTCCACCGAAGACCGCTGGTGTCCGGCTTGCCCGGACGAAGGTCCCGCGAGAGCGGGCGGCCCGCGCAGGAGGACGAGGCTGCATCACGTACGGCCCCTGGGCCGTGCCCATGATCTCTGTACGCCCCGTGCCGCTCTGCGCCGGGGCGTTTGTTCTTGTCTGGACCTCCTCCGGCGGTCGCGGGTTCCCCGCTACCAAGCAGAGAGGAGGCGACCATGGCGAAGCCAGGCAAGGTCACCGCCGTTGCTGAGATCTCGGAGAAGTTCCGGGCCAGCTCGGCCGCGGTTGTCACCGAGTACCGCGGGCTGTCCATGGCGCAGCTCACCGTGCTGCGGCGCGCTCTCGGCAAGGGCACCACGTACACCGTCGCGAAGAACACCCTGGTCAAGCGTGCTGCTGAGGACGCTGGCGTCGAGGGTCTGGAGAGCCTGCTCGTCGGCCCGACGGCCATCGCCTTCATCGAGGGCGAGCCGGTCGACGCGGCCAAGGCGATCCGCGACTTCGCGAAGGACAACAAGGCCCTTGTCGTCAAGGGCGGCTACATGGACGGTAAGGCCCTCTCGGTCGACGAGGTCACGCGCATCGCTGACCTCGACTCCCGTGAGGTGCTGCTGGCGAAGCTCGCCGGCGCCATGAAGGGCAACCTGTCCAAGGCCGCCGGTCTGTTCCAGGCGCCTGCCTCGCAGGTCGCCCGGCTGGCCGCCGCGTTGCAGGAGAAGAAGCAGGCCGAGGGTGGCGCCGAGGCTCCGGCCGACGCCCCCGCCGAAGCCTGATCACAAGCCACATTCCCGCCTGCATGGCGGCCACGTTATTCATGAGGAAGGAACGCCATCATGGCTAAGCTCACCACCGACGAGCTGCTCGACGCCTTCAAGGAGATGACCCTCCTGGAGCTGTCCGCGTTCGTGAAGCAGTTCGAGGAGACCTTCGAGGTCACCGCCGCCGCGCCGGTCGCCGTCGCCGCCGTGGGTGGCGCCGCTGCTCCGGTCGAGGCCGCTGAGGAGCAGGACGAGTTCGACGTCGTGCTGGAGTCGGCCGGCGACAAGAAGATCCAGGTCATCAAGGTCGTCCGCGAGGTCGTCTCGGGCCTGGGCCTGAAGGAGGCCAAGGAGCTGGTCGAGTCCGCTCCGAAGCCGGTCCTGGAGAAGGTCGCCAAGGAGGCCGCCGAGGCCGCCAAGGAGAAGCTCGAGGCCGCTGGCGCCAAGATCACCCTCAAGTGATCTCGTAGCTCCACAGCTGTTCCCCGCAGAGGCGGTCACCCGTTAGGGTGGCCGCCTCTGCTGCATCTGGACCATAACGGGTCGGCAACGGGTTCCCGATCGGAGGAAACTCGTCAGTAACCTTCGCGGTCCGTGGTCGTTGCACCAGGGGTACGACGTCCCACGGCGTCGCAGCGCTGCGGGGTGCACAATTCGCACTCGGAGTAATTCGGGTCACGAGGAGGTGCGGATGGGCGTCGAGGTGGTCGTCGAAGGGCTGTCGAAGTCCTTCGGCAAGCAGACCATCTGGCGGGACGTTTCGCTGACCCTGCCTCCGGGCGAGATCAGCGTCCTGCTCGGTCCGTCGGGCACCGGCAAGTCGGTCTTTCTCAAGTCCCTTGTCGGACTGCTCAAACCCGAGCACGGCCGGATCGTCATCACCGGAACCGACATCGTGCGCTGCTCCGAGCACAAGCTCTACGACGTGCGCAAACTGTTCGGCGTGCTGTTCCAGGACGGCGCGCTGTTCGGCTCGATGAACCTGTTCGACAACATCGCCTTCCCGCTGCGCGAGCACACCAAAAAGGGTGAAGCGGAAATCCGGCGCATCGTGCTGGAGAAGATGGAGATGGTCGGCCTCATCGGGGCCGAGAAGAAGCTGCCCGGCGAGATCTCCGGCGGTATGCGCAAGCGCGCCGGCCTGGCCAGGGCGCTGGTGCTCGATCCCGAGATCATTTTGTTCGACGAGCCCGACTCGGGTCTCGACCCGGTTCGCGTCGCCTACCTGAACCAGTTGATCGTCGACCTGAACGCGCAGATCGACGCCACCTTCCTGATCGTCACGCACGACATCGGCACCGCCCGCACCGTGCCGGACAACATCGGCATGCTGTTCCGCCGGGAACTGGTCATGTTCGGCCCGCGCGAGGTGCTGCTGACCTCGACCGAGCCCGTGGTCGAGCAGTTCCTGATGGGCCGCCGCGAGGGCCCGATCGGCATGAGCGAGGAGAAGGACGCCGGCCAGGCCGCGGCCGAGCTGGCCGCGCTGCGCGCCGGTGGCACGAGCGGCACGCTGGGCGGTCCGAAGGGCGGTGGCGGCACCGGCATCGTGCCGCAGCTGGAGCCGACCGCGGGCCTGCCGATCCGCCGGGCCGTCGAGCGGCGCCGGGACCGCGTGATGCAGATCCTGCACACGCTGCCGCCGTCGGCCCAGGACGCGATCATCAACAGCCTGACCCGCGAGGAGCAGCAGCACTACGGCGTGTTCGCCGGCGCGGGCGCGACTCAGGTCCAGCCGCCGGTGCAGACCGCGACCGCGAACCAGGCCCCGAATCCGACGCCGCGGCCCACCCCGTTCCCGCGCACCGCCGACCTGCCGCAGAGCGAGTGGCAGCCGCAGTCCGGTGCGCTGAGCTCCGACGACGCTCCGGCCGCCGCCCCCGCACCGGGGCGCAAGCGGGGCTGGCTGCGCCGGGGCGGTGAGAAGTGACCGCACCGACCGCCAATTTCCCCGGCGCCGGGGCGCTGCGGGAGACCGGCAGGCTGTTCGCGCTCGGCCTGGACACCACCAGGATGGTGTTCCGCCGTCCGTTCCAGGTCCGCGAGTTCATCCAGCAGTGCTGGTTCATCGCCAGCGTCACCATCCTGCCGACGGCGCTGGTCTCGATCCCGTTCGGCGCGGTGATCGCGCTCCAGCTCGGCTCGCTGACCCGGCAGATCGGCGCCCAGTCGTTCACCGGCGCGGCCTCGGTGCTGGCGATCATCCAGCAGGCCAGCCCGATCGTGACGGCGCTGCTGATCGCCGGGGCCGGCGGCTCGGCGATCTGTGCCGACCTCGGTTCCCGCAAGATCCGTGACGAGATCGACGCCATGGAGGTGCTCGGCGTCTCGCCGATCCAGCGCCTCGTGGTGCCCCGCGTGCTCGCGTCCATGCTGATCTCGTTGCTGCTCAACGGAATGGTCAGCGTGGTCGGCGTGCTCGGCGGCTACTTCTTCAACGTGATCCTGCAGGGCGGCACGCCCGGCGCCTACCTGGCCAGCTTCTCCGCGCTGGCCCAGCTGCCGGACCTGTGGATCAGCGAGATCAAGGCGGTCATCTTCGGCTTCCTGGCCGGCATCGTGGCCGCCTACCGCGGGCTGAACCCGGGCAGCGGCCCCAAGGGCGTCGGCGACGCGGTGAACCAGTCCGTGGTCATCACGTTCCTGCTGCTGTTCTTCGTGAACTTCGTGCTCACCACGATCTATCTCCAGCTGGTCCCGGCGAAGGGGATGTGACGTGGCCTCGATGCGCCGGGCGGCGAACCGTCCACTGGAGATACTCGACAACTTCGGCGACCAGCTTGCCTTCTACATCAAGGCATTGGCCTGGACGCCGCGCACGGTCACCCGCTACTTCAAGGAGTTGCTGCGGCTGCTGGCCGAAGTGAGCTTCGGCAGCGGGGCGCTGGCCGTCATCGGCGGCACCATCGGCGTCATGGTCGGTCTGTCGGTTTTCACCGGAACCGTTGTCGGACTTCAGGGTTACGCCGCGCTCAACCAGATCGGCACCTCGGCCTTCGCCGGCTTCGTCTCCGCGTACTTCAACACGCGGGAGATCGCGCCGCTGGTCGCCGGCCTGGCGCTGTCGGCGACCGTCGGTTCGGGTTTCACCGCGCAGCTGGGCGCGATGCGCATCTCCGAGGAGATCGACGCGCTCGAGGTGATGGGCGTGCCCAGCCTGCCGTTCCTGGTGACCACGCGCATCATCGCCGGCTTCATCGCGGTCATTCCGCTGTACGTGATCGGCCTGCTCACCTCGTACGTGGCGGCGCGCACGATCACCGTGGAGGTGTACGGGCAGTCCGCCGGCACCTATGACCACTACTTCAACCTGTTCCTGCCACCCGTCGACGTGCTCTGGTCGTTCGGCAAGGTGCTCGTCTTCAGCGTGGTGATCATCCTGGTGCACTGCTTCTACGGCTATCGGGCCAGCGGCGGCCCGGCCGGCGTCGGCGTGGCGGTCGGCCGCGCGGTGCGGACCGCGATCGTCACGACCAGTCTGCTGGACTTCTTCCTGAGCCTGGCGATCTGGGGCACCACCACGACGGTGAGGATCGCCGGATGAGGGTCGCCAGGCGCAGGCTCATGGGCGTCGCGTTCGTCGCGGTGATCGCGTTGATCGTGTGGTTCTGCATCGCCACGTACGCCGGCACGTTCACGAAATCGGTCACGGTGCTGCTGCGCACCGACCACGTCGGCAACCAGTTGCAGACGCAGTCGGATGTCAAGGTGCGCGGGCTGATCGTCGGCGAGGTCTCGGCGATCACGTCCACAGGGGACGGTGCCCAGCTGGCCCTGGCCCTACAGCCGGACAAGGTCGGCCTGATCCCGTCCAACGTGACGGCGCAGCTGCTGCCCAAGACGCTGTTCGGCGAGCGCTACGTGGATCTGGTGCTGCCCAGCGATCCCTCCACGCGGTCGATCGCCGCCGGCGACGTGATCGGGCAGGACCGCAGCAGCTCGGCCATCGAGCTGGAGCGGGTGCTCGACGACCTGATGCCGGTGTTGCAGGCCGTGCAGCCGGAGAAGCTGGCCACCACGCTGACCGCGATCGACCAGGCGCTGTCCGGCCGGGGCGAGCAGCTGGGCAAGACGTTGGTGCAGCTGGATTCCTACCTCGGCCAGCTCAACCCGTCGTTGCCCAACCTTGACGCCGACATCCAGAAGCTGGCGTCCCTTTCGGACACCTACAGCAAGGCCGCGCCGGACCTGATCAACGCGCTGTCCGACCTGACCACCACGAGCAAGACCCTGGTCGATCAGAAGCAGAACCTGGTCAACCTCTACGCGTCGGTGACGACGGCCAGCGGTGATCTCACGAACTTCCTGTACGCCAACCGGAACAACCTGATCAACCTGGTCGCCACGGCCAAGCCCACGCTGGACGTGCTGGCCAAGTACGCGCCCGAGTACCAGTGCCTGTTCAAGCAGATGGCCGGGTTCGTGCCGCGCATCGACCAGGCCTTCGGCAAGGGCACCAACGAGCCGGGTCTGCACATCACGCTGGAGATCACCGCCAACCGCGGCAAGTACGTGCCCGACCAGGACGAGCCGCGCTATGCCGACACCCGCGGCCCGCGCTGCTACGACCTGACGCCGGCGCCGGACCCGTTCCCGCAGTACCCGCCGGACGGCCCGCTCAAGGACGGCTCCAAGCCGCCGACGCCGGCGCGCAGCATCAACGACGGCATCCTGCCGGCGGGCACGGCCACCTCGACCATCACCCAGTCGGCGACGCTCGGCCTGCCCAACTCGACCCAGGAGCTGGACATGCTCTCCCTGCTGCTCGGACCGTCGCTGGGCCTGCCGCCCAACGACGTGCCCGGCGCCAGCGGCCTGCTGGTCGGCCCGCTCTACCGGGGTTCGGAGGTGACGCTCAAGTGAGGGGCATCGCCGGACCGCTGACCAAGCTGGTCATCTTCATGGTGATCACCGTGCTGGCCACCAGCCTGCTCGCGCTCACCATCGCCAACATCGACCTGCGCTCGGCCAGCGACTACTCGGCCCGGTTCAGCGACGTGACCTCGCTGAACGTCGGCGACGACGTGCGCATCGCCGGTGTGCGGGTCGGCTCGGTGGACACCATCCAGGTGGTGGACCGCCGGCAGGCCCAGGTGTCGTTCTCCATCGACGGCGGGCACAAGCTGCCGGCCTCGGTGACCGCGACGATCAAGTACCGGAACCTGGTCGGCCAGCGCTACATCGCGCTGGAGCCGGGCGCCGGCGACCCGAACGCGGTGCTGCCGGTCGGTGGCACGATCCCGTTGGACCACACCAAACCCGCGCTGGACCTGACCGTGCTGTTCAACGGCTTCAAGCCGCTGTTCCAGGCGCTGTCGCCGGACGACGTGAACAAGCTGTCGTACGAGATCATCCAGGTGTTGCAGGGCGAGGGCGGCACCATCGACGGCCTTCTGGCCCACACCGCGTCGCTGACCTCGACGATCGCCGGCAAGGACCAGGTGATCGGGCAGGTCATCGACAACCTGAACTCGGTGCTGACCACCGTCAACGCGCACGGTGACCAGCTGTCCGCGCTGATCAGCCAGCTCCAGCAGCTGGTGACCGGCTTCGCCCAGGAGCGCAAGCCGATCGGCGACTCGATCGTGGCGCTGGGCGACCTGGCCGACAGCACCGCCGGGCTGCTCCAGCAGGGTCGCCAGCCGCTCAAGGACGACATCGCCCAGCTCGGCTCGCTGTCCAAGAACCTGGGCGACAACGACCTGCTCAACCAGTTCCTGCAGACGCTGCCGGGCAAGGTGGAGACGATCACCAGGACGGCCACCTACGGCTCCTGGTTCAACTTCTTCCTGTGCAGCGCCAGCGGCACGATCGCGGTGCCGCCGATCATCTCCCCGGTGACGCTGCCGGTGGCGCCGGTGACCCAGGCGAGGTGCAAGGCGTGAAGCCCTTCCGCGAGCGCAATCCCATCGCCATCGGCGCGATCGGCCTCACCGTCATCGCGCTGCTCATGCTGGCCGCCTTCTTCTCCGACGACCTGCCGATCATCGGCGGCGGCACCACGTACTCGGCCGACTTCAGCGAGGCCGCCGGGCTGGTGCCGGGCAACGAGGTGCGCATCGCCGGCGTGAAGGTCGGCAAGGTCCGGTCGGTGGCGCTGGACGGCGATCACGTGAAGATCGACTTCCGGGTGGACGACGCCTGGGTCGGCGACCAGACCACCGCCGCCATCAAGATCAAGACGTTGCTGGGCCAGAAGTACCTGTCGCTGGACCCGCAGGGCGGCAAGGCGCTCGACCCCGGCACGGCCATCCCGCGCAACCACACGCTGGCCCCCTACGACGTGAACGAGGCCTTCAACGGCCTGGCCACCACCGTCGACCAGGTGGACACCAACCAGCTGGCGCAGAGCTTCACCGTGCTGTCGCAGACCTTCGCCAACACGCCGCAGGACGTGAAGACCGCGCTGGACGGGCTGTCCGCGCTGTCCAAGACGATCTCCTCGCGGGACCAGCAGCTGGCCCAGCTGCTGAGCAACACCAACCAGGTCACCAAGACCATCTCGGACCGGGACCAGGAGTTCCAGAAGCTGCTCTCCGACGGCAACCTGCTGTTGCAGGAGCTGCGCGACCGGGAGAGCGCCATCGGCCAGCTGCTGACCGGCACCAAGAACCTGTCGGCCCAGCTGTCCGGACTGGTCAACGACAACCAGGCCCAGCTCCAGCCGGCGCTTCAGCAGCTGGACAAGGTCACCACGGTGCTGGAACGCAACCAGGCCAACCTGTCCAAGAGCATCGCCGACCTGGCCCCGTTCTACCGGGTGTTCGCCAACACCCTTGGCAGCGGCCGCTGGTTCGACACCTACATCTGCGGCCTGCTGCCACCGGCCATCGGCCCCATCAATCCCGAGGGGTGCTCGCCATGACGGCCACCAAGACCCGGCTCGGCCTCGCCCAGGCGATCGCCATCGTCTGCGTGCTGGCGCTGGTCGTCGCGACGGCCGTGTGGTGGCTGCTGTCGGCCACCAACCAGAACAAGATCACCGCGTACTTCTCGGCCGCGGTCGGCCTCTACCCAGGCTCCGACGTGCGGGTGCTGGGCGTGCGGGTCGGCAGCATCGACAGCGTGACGCCGCAGGGCACCACCGTGAAGGTGGAGCTGTCGGTGGACAAGTCGGTGCACGTGCCGGCCAACGCCCAGGCGGTCGTGGTGTCGCCGAGCGTGGTCAGCGACCGGTACGTGCAGCTGACGCCGGTCTACACCGGCGGCGCCGTGATGGCCGACAACGCCACCATTCCGCGTGAGCGCACGGCCACGCCGGTCGAGCTGGATCAGCTGTACCAGAGCCTGGACAAGCTGACCACGACGCTCGGGCCCAACGGCGCCAACAAGAACGGCGCGCTGTCGGACCTGCTCAACACCGCCGCGGCCAACCTGGCCGGCAACGGGCAGAACCTCAACGACACCATCAAGCAGCTGGGGCAGGCCACGCAGACGCTGTCGGGGTCCAAGGACGACCTGTTCGGCACCGTGGACAACCTGCAGAAGTTCACCACCACGTTGGCCCAGAGCGACCAGCAGGTGCGGACGTTCAACGACCAGCTCGCGCAGGTGTCGGGCTACCTGGCCGGCGAGCGCACCGATCTCGGCGACGCGCTCAACCAGCTGTCCACCGCGCTCGGCCAGGTGCAGGGCTTCATCAAGGACAACCGGAGCGAGATCAAGTCCAATGTGGACAAACTCGCCGACGTGACCAAGGTGCTGGTCGACCAGCGGGCCGCGCTGGCCGAGTCGCTCGACGTCGCGCCGCTGGCGCTGGGCAACCTGCAGAACAGCTACAACGCCGCGTCCGGCACGCTCGACACCCGGGCCGACATCAACGAGCTGACCCAGCCGCCGATCACCATGGTCTGCAACCTGATCAAGCAGCTCACCCCCAAGAACGTGCCGGCGGCCCTGTCCGACGCGTGCGGCCAGCTGGCCGGCGTGCTCAACAAGGTGCTGCCGCTGCCGTCCGCGGCCCAGGTCATCGAGTCGCTGCAGCAGGGCGCGCTGCCGCCGCTGCCGGTGCCGCTGCTCGGCAAGTCGATCGTCGGGGGTGAGAAGTGAGGCGCAGGATCCCCGTGCTCGCGGTGCTGGCCGTGACCGCCGCGACCGTGCTCGGCGGCTGCGGCGGCAGCGAGTTCGGCGGCGTCTACGACCTGCCGCTGCCCGGTGGCGCCGACCTCGGCGACCACCCGTACCAGGTGCACGTCGAGTTCAAGGACGTGCTCGACCTGGTGCCGCAGGCCGGCGTGAAGGTCAACGACGTGGCCGTCGGCAAGGTGGCCAAGGTCGACCTGGCCCCGGACGGCTGGACCGCCGACGTGACCGTCGAGGTCAACGGCGACGTGAAGCTGCCGGCCAACGCCTCGGCCCAGCTGCGCCAGTCCAGCCTGCTCGGCGAGAAGTACGTGGAGCTGGTCGCCCCGAACAACCCCTCGGGCACGTTGGCCGGCGGCGCGACCATCCCGCTGGAGCGGACCAACCGCAATCCCGAGGTGGAGGAGGTGTTCGGGGCGCTGTCCCTGCTGCTCAACGGCGGCGGCATCGGCCAGATCCAGGACATCTCCCGTGAGCTCAACAGCGCGCTGTCCGGCAACGAGCCGCAGATCCGCCAGCTGCTGACCAACCTGAACACCACAGTGTCCAATTTGGACGCTCACCGCAACGACATCACCCAGGCGCTCGACGGTCTCAACCGGCTGTCCGGCACGCTGAACAACCAGCGCGACGAGCTGGCCGGGGCGATCGACAACCTCGGGCCCGGCCTTGCCGTGCTGACCCAGCAGCGGGACCAGCTGGTGACCATGCTCAACTCGCTGAGCTCGCTGTCCGGCGTCGCCGTCGACACCGTCAACAAGAGCCAGGCCGACCTGATCGCCGATCTCAAGGACCTCCAGCCGACGCTGACCCAGCTGGCCGCGACCGGGCAGAACCTGCCCAAGTCGCTCCAGGTGCTGCTGACCTTCCCGTTCCCGGACTCCACCGTGAACGGCGTGAAGGGCGACTACACCAACCTGTACGCCGACCTCGACCTCAACCTCGGCAACGTGGTGACCAACCTCGGCCGGTCCCGGCAGAGCATCCTGCCCAGCATTCCGCTGCTGAGCGGGCCCGGCAACGGCGTGCCGCTGCCGGTGCCGACGCTGCCGGGCGGCTCGTCCAACGGCTCGAACAACAACTCCGGCGGCCTCGGTGGCCTGCTGGGCGGACTCCTGGGCGGGGGTGGGCACTGATGCTGACCCGCAAGGTCCGGCTGCAGATCATCGCGTTCGTGGTGATCGCGCTGGTCGGCGTGAGCTACGCCGGCTTCCGCTACGCCGGCGTCGACCGGCTGTTCGGCCCCCGCGGCTACGCGCTCAACGTGGCGCTGGCCGACTCCGGCGGCATCTTCACCGGCGCCGAGGTGACCTACCGTGGCGTCACGGTCGGCCGGGTCGGGCCGCTCACGCTGACCAAGGACGGCATCACCGTCGAGTTGGACATCGACTCCAACGACACCCAGATCCCGGCCAACTCGCAGGCCGTGGTGGCCGACCGGTCCGCGGTCGGCGAGCAGTACGTCGACCTGCGGCCGAGCACCGACAGCGCCCCGTACCTGGCCGCCGGAGCGACCATCCCGCAGGCCCGCACCCAGACCCCGCCGCCGGTGCAGGGGCTGCTGACCAACCTGGACAACCTGGCCGGCTCGGTGCCGACGCAGTCGCTGCGCACCGTCGTCGACGAGCTGGACACGGCCTTCCAGGGCACCGGTCCCAACCTGCAGACGCTGCTCGACACCACCAGCAGCTTCACCCAGGCCGCGTCCCAGCACCTGCCGCAGACCACCATGCTGCTGGCCGACGGCCGGACCGTGCTGCAGACCCAGCTGGACAAGTCCTCGGACATCCTGTCCTTCAGCCACAGCCTGGCCCAGCTGGCCGCGCAGCTGAAGAGCTCGGACGGCGACCTGCGCACGTTGATCGCCAACGCGCCGCCGGCCGCCGACCAGATCGACGGCGTGCTCCGCGACAGCGGCGTCTCACTGGGCAACCTCACCGCCAATCTGCTCACCACCTCGCAGATCCTGTTGCCCCGCAAGGACGGTCTCGAGCAGATCTTCGTCACCTACCCGGCGGTGGTCGGCGGCTCGTACACGGTCGCGCCCGGCGACGGCACGGCCCACTTCGGCCTGGCGGTGAACCTGTTCGACCCGCCGCCGTGCACCAAGGGCTATGAGGGCACCGATCGGCGCGCCGGCGACGTCACCGCCCCGATCGCGCCGAACACCAAGGCCTACTGCGCCGAGCCGACCGGCAGCCCGATCGACGTGCGCGGCGCCCAGAACGCCCCGTACGGCGGCAAGCCGGCGGTGCCGGTGGCCGGCGCCGGCGGTGCCCAGTCCCAGCAGTCGCAGACTGCGGGCCCGGGCCTCGGCCCGCTGGTCGGGCTGCTGCCCGGTCTCGGCAGTGCGAACCTGGGCCCGTCGAGTCTGGCCCGGCTGCTCGGCCTGCCGGGCTGATGAATCGGGCCCGACGGGCCTACCCTGACCGAGAAGTCGACCCTGGAGAGGCATGGTCACCCAGCAGGCAACACCAGCGAACCGATGGCTGTCGGCGCTGTCCGCGGTGGCGGCGGTGCTGCTGCTGGCGGCGCTGATCTTCTGCGGCGCGTCGCTGGTCGGCTGGCTCGGCGCGTCCGGCGACCAGTCGGTGCAGTTCGCCGTCACCCGCGACGACGTGCTGCGGGTCGGCAAGCAGGAGCTGATCAACTTCTACACGCTGGACTACAAGAACCCGGACGCCTCGTTCGACCGGCTCGTGCAGGCCTCCACCGGCGACCTGGCCACCGCCATCAAGCAGGGCGAGGCCAACTGGAAGAAGCAGCTCGCCGACCAGAAGACCAGCCTCACCGCGAAGGTGCTGGACGCCGCGGTGACCGAGCTCGACGACCGCGCCGGCACCGCGACCGTGGTGGCCATCGTCGAGGTCGACGCCACGCCCGACAACGGCAAGCCGGCCAACCGGCTGCCCATGCAGATCCAGCTGACCAGGACGGACCAGGGCTGGAAGCTCAGCCAGGCCGGTTCCATCGTCCTGGGCTCGCAGTAGCCGCGGAAGGACCAGCAGGTGCCACCTCCCCGTCGTAACGCCAACGCCCAGCAGCCGGTCCGCCGGCCCCGGGTCGCCGGCCTGCGCCGGCCGGCCCGGCCGGAGGACACGCAGCCGGCCGATGAGCGCGTGTCCGGCCGGCTGCCCGTCGACGAGACCCCGGCCGACCCACCCGCGTCGGTCGAGGTCGTCGCGCCCGAGGTGATCGGCGCCGAGACCGTCGAGGACGAGCGAGCCGCCGTGCGCGAGTTCGCGCGGGTCTTCCCGGACGTCGAGCCGGCGGCCGAGGCGCCGGCCCGGGAACGCAAGCCGGTCGGCGAGCGGCTGGCCCCGGTCGGCCGGACGCTGAGTCGGCTGCGGCCGCGGACCGTGCTCGGCCCGATCGTGATGGTGCTGGTGGCCGCGGTGCTGACGGCGGCCGGCTTCTGGCTGCGCGGCGAGGCCGGCCTGGTGCTCGACGGCGGCGCGGCGGCCAACAAGGCGCTGGCCGACACCGGGGCGACCACCGACGTGATCACCCAGGTCACCCGGGACATGGAGGCCGTGTCCTCGTACAAGTACACCGATCTGGCCGGTGCGCAGAAGGCCGGCCAGGCGGTGAGCACCGGCAAGTTCCTCGACGACTACAACAAGCTCTTCGAACAGGTGAAGTCGCAGGCGCCGGCGCAGAAGGCGGTGGTGACCGGTCAGGTCGCCAAGATCGGCGTCCGGGTCCTGCAGGGCGACGACGCGATCCTGCTGGCCTTCCTCACGCAAACGACAACACGGGCCGACACGAACAAGTCCAGCTCGGTCGGCCTGGTCTACACCGTCACCGCGCACCGGTCGGGGGGAAAATGGCTGATCAGCGACCTCACACCGCGCTGATCGAGCGGCCGGCGTGTTCGCAAATGCCACGAGTACGGCCGGCGAGCCGCCATTACTCCTCCCTTTCACACCCGCACACTCTGTGAGCTGGTAAATATTGATCAACCGTTCGGGTGGCTGGGGAGGTCGGGTCCGTGATCAAGTGGCATCGGGATGACGGCGTCGTTGTCGGCACCCTGGAGCCCGAGCGCGTGGCGTGGCTGCGCAGCAGGCTGGCCGAGTTCCACGCGCTGCTCGACTGGCGGCTGAGCCAGTACACGACCGACTACCCGCTCGGCGAGGTGCTCGGCATCGCGCTGCCGACCGAGCCGACCGACCACCCGCCGCTGCAGGCCGTGCTGCGCATGCACGTGCCGGACAGCGAGCCGGCCGAGGTCCGGCTGTGGTGGGAGCCGGAGCTGATCGGCGGGCTGCGCGCCGCGGTGGCCGACGCCTGGCGCAACCTGCCGACCGAGGGCGGCGTGGTGCGGCTGGCCGACGACCCGCAGCGGCTGCGGGCCTGGACCCGGGTGCTGCTCAGCCTGCGCATCGCCTACCTCGCCACCTGGGTGCCGGAGGCGCTGTCCGCGCCGCTGCCCGACGACGCCCCCGCCGACCAGCGCCGCCGGTACGACCGGGCCTGCTGGCTGCGTGCGGTGGTGGACACGCTCGGCGAGTTCACCGGGCTCGGCGCGTCGAGGGGCTGACCGAGCGGCAGTGGCGTGCGCGGCGGCGGCCCGCCCGCGGGCCCGGTGAGCAGCAGCTCGCGCTCGTGCTCCGGCATGGCGCGCAGGTCGTCGAGGTCGGCGAGCTTGAGCGCGCTGCACCCGTTGCCGTACGCCCGCGCGAGCCCGAGCAGGTACTGCAGGCTGGGCCGGCCGCGGGAGGCGGGCCAGTTCTCGCACTCGCTGACCCGCTCGGCGCTGACCGCCCGGCCGGGATTGGCCCGGTTGTAGCGGTGCGCGAGCTGCACCTGCGTCCAGCCGAGCGCGTAGCGCCAGGCCAGCCGGGGCCGGGCGCCGAAGCGCTGGGCCATCTCGGTGGCGATCCGCTCGATCGGGCAGCCGAGTTCGAGCATCCACGCCCGCACCTCGTCCCGCTCCGCCTTGCTCACCATCCACGTCTCCCCTTGTGGGTGACCGCCGCGCACACACCCCCTTTCCGGATCCGAACCTAGCCCCGCACCCCGACAATTCGCCCTCCTTGCCAAGAAAACCGGGCGTCCGAACCGAACTTCTGACCTGCTTCCGGGATGAATCCGCAGCTCACGGTGGTCGAAACGAGCCAAGAAAAGATTGGGGATCCATACGGGGTCGAGCAGCGGCTTCCAGCGCGACGCTTGTCCCATGACCGACATCTCGCCCACGAAGACCATCGCGGTGCTCGGCGTGCGGCCCACCGACCGCACCGCGGCACTGAACATCCTGGCGGCCCGGCTCGCGGCCGCGGGCCTGCGGCCGGTCCCGGTGCCGGACGATCCGGTGCTCGCCGACCCGGGTCCCGGCGCCGCCGCCACCGCCGGCCGGAGCCCGACCGTGGCCCAGCTCCGCCGGGCGGACTGGGTGACCGCGTTCGACACCGTGCTGGCCGCGTGCGACCGCGAGCGCCAGGCCCGCACGCGGGCGCCGGCGGGCGTGCTGCTGGTCGGCGGGGCCGCGCTGCGCGCGGTCGCGCGCTACCGGGCCGGCCTGCGGCTGCGCGGCGAGGACTACGACGCGTCGATCCGCGGCTGGCTGGAGGGCCCGGCGGCGGGCGCGGCGGCCGGCTACGCCGCGGTGCTGCACGTGCGGCCGGCCGCCCCGGTCGGGCCGGGGAGGCCTTGCTCGACCGGGCCATCGCCGAGGTCGTCGAACGGCTCGTGACACCCCCTTGCGCGATCTTCACCAGCACTTCTAAAAGTGACGTTCGCCACACTGTTTCGGCTATTCTGGCGCTGGCGACCCGCCAGGGTGTGCCAACCTCTTTCGAGTGTGATCATCTGCCCGTCCGACCGTCGCCGCTGGTCAGCGCGGTCCAAGCGGGTGGATTTGCTGTCCGCCACTGGAGTGATCGGCCGGTGACACCTTGACTGCGAGCCTGGGCAGGGTCACTCTGTCGGTGAGCACCGCCGTGGGCCTTCCAGGGACCCCTCGACAGTCGCCGTTCTCCGGGCTAGACTGCCCCTTTGCGCTGCCCTCTGTCCGTTTGCCCTTCGCCGAGAGCACGGGATTCGGGGAGCCACGCACCCTTGACAGACGCGTTAGTCCCTGCTGACGCGGCTGCCGCCAGTACATCAGTCCCTGGAAGGACGCATCTTGGCAGTCTCCCGCGCGACCAAGGCCACTGCTGCGACCAACTCCACCGGAATTCCTGGAGCGCCCACCCGCGTCTCGTTCGCGAAGATCCGCGAGCCGCTGGCCGCGCCCAACCTCCTCGAACTGCAGACTCACTCGTTCGAGTGGCTCACCGGCAACGAGGCGTGGTTCCAGCGCCGGGTTGACGCCGGTGACGAGGCCCCGACCGGTGGTCTTGAAGAGGTCCTCAACGAGATCTCCCCGATCGAGGACTTCTCGGGCTCCATGTCGTTGTCCTTCTCCGACCCGCGCTTCGACGAGGTCAAGGCCTCCGTCGAGGACTGCAAGGACAAGGACATGACGTACGCGGCCCCGCTGTTCGTCACCGCGGAGTTCACCAACCACACCACCGGCGAGATCAAGAGCCAGACGGTGTTCATGGGTGACTTCCCGATGATGACGGACAAGGGCACGTTCATCATCAACGGCACCGAGCGGGTGGTGGTCTCCCAGCTCGTGCGCTCGCCCGGCGTCTACTACGACACCGCGATCGACAAGACGACCGACAAGGACGTCTTCAACGTCAAGATCATCCCGAGCCGGGGCGCCTGGCTGGAGTTCGACGTCGACAAGCGCGACACCGTCGGCGTGCGCATCGACCGCAAGCGCCGCCAGCCGGTCACCGTGCTGCTCAAGGCCCTCGGCTGGACCACTGAGCAGATCCGCGAGCGGTTCCACTTCAGCGAGACGCTGCTGGCCACGCTGGAGAAGGACCACACGGCCGGGCCGGACGAGGCGCTGCTGGACATCTACCGCAAGCTGCGCCCGGGCGAGCCGCCGACCAAGGAGAGCGCGCAGGCGCTGCTGGAGAACCTGTTCTTCAAGGAGAAGCGCTACGACCTGGCCAAGGTCGGCCGGTACAAGGTCAACAAGAAGCTGGGCCTCGGCTTCCCGGTGTCCACCGGCGTGCTGACCGAGGACGACATCGTCACCACCATCGAGTACCTGGTCCGCCTGCACGCGGGCGAGACCGAGATGACGGTGGAGAACACCACGGTGCCGGTCGAGGTCGACGACATCGACCACTTCGGCAACCGCCGCCTGCGCACCGTCGGCGAGCTGATCCAGAACCAGATCCGGGTCGGCCTCTCCCGCATGGAGCGGGTCGTGCGTGAGCGCATGACCACCCAGGACGTCGAGGCGATCACGCCGCAGACCCTGATCAACATTCGGCCCGTCGTGGCCGCGATCAAGGAGTTCTTCGGCACCTCGCAGCTGTCGCAGTTCATGGACCAGACCAACCCGCTGGCCGGTCTGACCCACAAGCGCCGGCTGTCCGCGCTCGGCCCCGGCGGTATCTCCCGTGAGCGCGCCAGCATGGACGTGCGCGATGTGCACCCGTCCCACTACGGCCGGATGTGCCCGATCGAGACGCCGGAAGGCCCGAACATCGGCCTGATCGGCTCGCTGTCCTCGTTCGCGCGGGTCAACCCGTTCGGCTTCATCGAGTCCCCGTACCGCAAGGTCGTCGACGGCCGGGTCACCGACCAGATCGACTACCTGACCGCGGACGAGGAGGACCGCTTCGTCAAGGCCCAGGCCAACACCCTGGTCGACGACGAGGGCAACTTCCTCGAGGACCGGGTCATGGTCCGACGCAAGGGCGGCGAGACCGACCTCGCCGACACCGCCGACGTGGACTACATGGACGTCTCGCCGCGCCAGATGGTGTCGGTGGCGACCGCGATGGTGCCGTTCCTCGAGCACGACGACGCCAACCGCGCGCTCATGGGCGCCAACATGCAGCGTCAGGCGGTGCCGCTGCTGCGCAGCGAGTCCCCGCTGGTCGGCACCGGCATGGAGCTGCGCGCCGCGGTCGACGCCGGCGACGTGGTCATCGCCAAGAAGTCCGGTGTGGTCGAGGAGCTGTCCGCCGACTTCATCACCGTGATGGCCGACGACGGCAGCCGCCAGACCTACGCGATGCACAAGTTCCGCCGCTCCAACCAGGGCACCTGCATCAACCAGAAGCCCATCGTGAACGAGGGCGACCGGGTCGAGCACGGCCAGGTCATCGCGGACGGCCCGTGCACCCAGAACGGCGAGATGGCGCTGGGCAAGAACCTGCTCGTCGCGATCATGCCGTGGGAGGGGCACAACTACGAGGACGCGATCATCCTCAGCCAGCGCCTCGTCCAGGACGACGTGCTCACCTCGATCCACATCGAGGAGCACGAGATCGACGCCCGTGACACCAAGCTCGGCGCCGAGGAGATCACCCGGGACATCCCGAACGTCTCCGAGGAGGTGCTGGCCGACCTCGACGAGCGCGGCATCATCCGGATCGGCGCCGAGGTCCGCGACGGCGACATCCTGGTCGGCAAGGTCACGCCCAAGGGCGAGACCGAGCTGACCCCGGAGGAGCGGCTGCTGCGCGCGATCTTCGGTGAGAAGGCCCGCGAGGTGCGCGACACCTCGCTGAAGGTGCCGCACGGCGAGACCGGCAAGGTCATCGGCATCCGGGTGTTCAGCCGGGAGGACGACGACGAGCTGCCCCCGGGCGTGAACGAGCTGGTCCGCGTCTACGTCGCCCAGAAGCGTCGTATCCAGGACGGTGACAAGCTCGCCGGCCGGCACGGCAACAAGGGCGTCATCGGCAAGATCCTGCCGGTCGAGGACATGCCGTTCATGCCGGACGGCACGCCGGTGGACATCGTGCTGAACACGCACGGTGTGCCCCGTCGTATGAACATCGGCCAGGTGTTGGAGACCCACCTCGGGTGGATCGCCAAGCAGGGCTGGAGCATCGACGGCGACCCGGAGTGGGCGTCCAAGATGCCCGAGGAGCTGTTCGAGGTGCCGCCGAACACGAACACCGCGACGCCGGTGTTCGACGGCGCCCGCGAGGAGGAGATCATCGGCCTGCTCGGGTCGACGACGCCGAACCGCGACGGCGAGCGCATGGTCGGCCAGAACGGCAAGGCCACGCTGCTCGACGGCCGCAGCGGCGAGCCGTACCCGTTCCCGGTCGCGGTCGGCTACATGTACATCCTCAAGCTGCTCCACCTGGTCGACGACAAGATCCACGCCCGGTCGACCGGCCCGTACTCGATGATCACGCAGCAGCCGCTGGGTGGTAAGGCGCAGTTCGGTGGCCAGCGCTTCGGTGAGATGGAGTGCTGGGCGATGCAGGCGTACGGCGCCGCATACACCCTCCAGGAACTGCTCACCATCAAGTCCGACGACAAGTTGGGCCGCGTGAAGGTGTACGAGGCCATCGTCAAGGGCCAGAACGTCCCCGAGCCCGGGGTGCCGGAGTCGTTCAAGGTGCTGCTCAAGGAGCTGCAGTCCCTCTGCCTCAACGTGGAGGTGCTCTCCAGCGACGGCGCCGCGATCGAGATGCGCGACGGCGACGACGAGGACCTGGAGAGGGCGGCCGCCAACCTCGGCATCAACCTCTCCCGGAACGAGTCGCCGTCCGTCGACGACGTCGTCAACTAAGTGACCTCGCCGCGCTGACTGCGGAGCTCCCCGAAAAGCCCGCAGTCAGCGCACGTACCCCAGGCAGCAATCAACCCGAAGGGGAGAAGAGCCGACGTGCTCGACGTCAACTTCTTCGATGAGCTCCGCATCGGCCTTGCCACCGCCGACGACATCCGGCAGTGGTCCTACGGCGAGGTCAAGAAGCCCGAGACCATCAACTACCGCACCCTCAAGCCCGAGAAGGACGGACTCTTCTGCGAGAAGATCTTCGGTCCGACCAGGGACTGGGAGTGCTACTGCGGCAAGTACAAGCGCGTCCGCTTCAAGGGCATCATCTGTGAGCGCTGCGGCGTCGAGGTGACCCGCGCCGAGGTGCGCCGTGAGCGGATGGGCCACATCGAACTGGCCGCGCCGGTCACCCACATCTGGTACTTCAAGGGCGTCCCCAGCCGGTTGGGCTACCTGCTCGACCTGGCCCCCAAGGACCTCGAGAAGATCATCTACTTCGCCGCCTACGTCATCACCTCGGTGAACGGCGAGCTGCGCCACAACGACCTGCCCACGCTCGAGAGCGAGATGCAGGTCGAGCGCAAGCGCGTCGAGAACCGTCGCGACGCCGACGTGGAGGCCCGCGCCCAGAAGCTCGAGGCCGACCTGGCCGAGCTCGAGGCCGAGGGCGCCAAGAGCGACGTGCGCCGCAAGGTCAAGGAGGGCGGCGAGCGGGAGATGCGCCAGCTCCGCGACCGGGCCCAGCGTGAGCTGGACCGGCTCGACGAGATCTGGAGCACCTTCACCAAGCTCGACACCAAGCAGCTGATCGCCGACGAGCTGCTCTACCGCGAGCTGATCGACCGCTACGGCGACTACTTCACCGGCTCGATGGGCGCCGAGTCCATCCAGCAGCTGGCGAAGGACTTCGACGTCGACGCCGAGGCCGACATCCTGCGGGAGACCATCCGCAGCGGCAAGGGCCAGAAGAAGCTGCGCGCGCTCAAGCGGCTGAAGGTCGTCGCGGCGTTCCAGCAGACCCGCAACTCGCCCATGGGCATGGTGCTCGACTGCATCCCGGTGATCCCGCCGGACCTGCGGCCGATGGTTCAGCTCGACGGTGGCCGGTTCGCCACCTCCGACCTGAACGACCTGTACCGCCGGGTGATCAACCGCAACAACCGGTTGAAGCGACTGATCGACCTCGGCGCGCCCGAGATCATCGTCAACAACGAGAAGCGGATGCTGCAGGAGGCCGTCGACGCGCTGTTCGACAACGGCCGCCGCGGCCGGCCGGTCACCGGCCCGGGCAACCGCCCGCTCAAGTCGCTGTCCGACCTGCTCAAGGGCAAGCAGGGCCGGTTCCGCCAGAACCTGCTCGGCAAGCGCGTCGACTACTCCGGCCGTTCGGTCATCGTGGTCGGCCCGCAGCTCAAGCTGCACCAGTGCGGCCTGCCCAAGGCGATGGCGCTCGAGCTGTTCAAGCCGTTCGTGATGAAGCGGCTGGTCGACCTCAACCACGCGCAGAACATCAAGTCGGCCAAGCGCATGGTCGAGCGGGCCCGCCCGGCCGTGTGGGACGTGCTGGAAGAGGTCATCACCGAGCACCCGGTGATGCTCAACCGTGCTCCTACGCTGCACCGCCTCGGCATCCAGGCCTTCGAGCCGCAGCTGGTCGAGGGCAAGGCCATCCAGCTGCACCCGCTGGTCTGTGAGGCGTTCAACGCCGACTTCGACGGCGACCAGATGGCGGTGCACCTGCCGCTGTCGGCCGAGGCGCAGGCCGAGGCCCGGATCCTGATGCTGTCCAGCAACAACATCCTGTCGCCCGCCTCCGGGCGGCCGCTGGCGATGCCGCGTCTGGACATGGTCACCGGTCTGTTCCACCTGACCCGGTTCAAGCCGGAGGCCGAGGGCGCCGGCCGTGCCTTCTCCTCGGTGGCCGAGGCGATCATGGCGTTCGACCGCAAGGTGATCGGCCTGCAGGCGCCGATCAAGGTGCGGCTCAACGACCAGGTGCCGCCGCGTGGCCAGGAGCCCGAGGACTGGGAGCCCGGTCAGCCGTGGCTGGCCGAGACCACTCTCGGCCGGGTGCTGTTCAACGAGCTGCTGCCGCCGGACTACCCGTTCATGAACGAGGAGATGCCGAAGAAGCGGCAGGGTGAGATCGTCAACGACCTCGCCGAGCGGTACCCGATGGTCACCGTGGCGCGGACGCTGGACAAGCTCAAGGACGCCGGCTTCTACTGGGCCACCCGCTCGGGTGTCACGGTCGCCATCTCCGACGTGCTCGTGCCCGAGGAGAAGAAGGCCATCCTCAACGAGTACGAGGGCAAGGCCGAGGCCGTCGAGAAGCGCTACCAGCGCGGTCAGCTCTCGCACGCCGAGCGCAACAACGAGCTGGTCAAGGTGTGGCAGTCGGCGACCGACGAGGTCGCCAAGCTGATGGAGACCGCGTTCCCCGAGGACAACTCCATCCGGGTCATCGTCAAGTCCGGCGCGGCCGGCAACATGACGCAGGTCCGGTCGCTGGCCGGTATGCGTGGTCTGGTGACCAACCCGAAGGGCGAGTACATCCCGCGGCCGATCAAGAACTCGTTCCGCGAGGGCCTTTCGGTGCTGGAGTACTTCATCGCGACCCACGGCGCCCGCAAGGGTCTGGCCGACACCGCGCTGAAGACCGCCGACTCGGGTTACCTGACCCGTCGTCTGGTCGACGTCTCGCAGGACGTGATCATCCGTGAGATCGACTGCGGCACCAACCGCGGCGTCACGATGACCGTCGGCGAGAAGGTCGGCGACAAGGTCGTGATGCACGAGTACGCGCGCACCAGCGTGTACGCGCGCTCGCTGGCCGAGGACATCACCGACGCGGACGGCAACGTGGTGCTCAACCGCGGCGCCGACCTGGGCGACCCCGCCCTGGACACGCTGATCCGGGTGGGCACCATCCGGGTCAAGGTCCGCTCGGTGCTGACCTGCGAATCGGCCGTCGGTGTGTGCGCCAGCTGCTACGGCCGCTCGATGGCCACCGGCAAGCTGGTGGACGTCGGCGAGGCGGTGGGCATCGTGGCCGCCCAGTCGATCGGTGAGCCCGGCACCCAGCTGACCATGCGTACCTTCCACCAGGGTGGCGCCACCGGCGCGGACGACATCACCCAGGGTCTGCCGCGTGTCCAGGAGCTCTTCGAGGCCCGCGTGCCCAAGGGCAAGGCGCCGATCGCCGACGTCGACGGCCGCGTGCGGATCGAGGACGGCGACCGGTTCTGGAAGATCACCCTGGTGCCGGACGACGGCAGCGAGGAGATCGTCTTCGACAAGCTGTCGAAGCGCCAGCGCCTGGCCATCACCCCGGACGGCCCGCTGGCGGACGGCGACCACGTCGCGGTCGGCCAGCAGCTGCTGGAGGGCACGCCGGACCCGCACGAGGTGCTGCGCGTGATGGGTCCCCGCGAGGCCCAGCTGCACCTGGTCAACGAGGTCCAGAAGGTGTACCGGTCGCAGGGTGTGTCCATCCACGACAAGCACATCGAGGTGATCGTGCGGCAGATGCTCCGCCGCGTGATCATCATCGACTCGGGCGCGACGGAGTTCCTGCCGGGAGCCCCGATCGAGCGCAGCGACTTCGAGACGTCCAACCGTCGCGTCGTCGCCGAGGGCAACGAGCCGGCCTCGGGCCGTCCGGTGCTGATGGGTATCACCAAGGCCTCGCTGGCGACGGAGTCGTGGCTCTCGGCGGCCTCCTTCCAGGAGACCACCCGGGTGCTCACCGACGCCGCCATCAACGGCAAGAGCGACAAGCTCATCGGCCTGAAGGAAAACGTCATCATCGGTAAGTTGATCCCGGCCGGCACCGGTATCAACCGCTACCGCAACATCCAGGTGCAGCCGACGGAGGAGGCGCGGGCCGCGGCCTACGCGATCCCGTCCTACGACGACGGCTACTACACGCCGGACGTCTTCGGCACCGGCACGGGTGCGGCGGTTCCGCTGGACGACTACGACTTCGGTCGCGACTATCGTTGATAGTTGAGTGAGAGAGGGCCGGGATGCGGAGCATCCCGGCCCTTTTCTCGTTGAACTCGCCGTTCTCGGCGAAACCGATCCGGGTCGCCGGAAATAGGGCGGCCGTCCTTGACCCGTCAGGGCCGCCACGGCCGTCCTGACCAGGCGAAACGGCCGTGCTCGAGCTACGGAACGGGATCGAACACGCGGTCGACTATGCTGGGTCACATCTTCCTTTGCGATCTTGAAGATGGTGCGACACGCCACAGGCGACACGCTCGTCCGGCCCGTACCCGACCCCCGTTTTGACCCTCGGGCCACGGGGAAGGTATCTTTGGTATCCGTGCCCGACCCATGTCGGGCCGCTCCGCGTGCCTGTGGATGGCAGTCTCTGGCTGCGTCGACCTCAGGGCGACGGAAGTCCTCCGGAAACCGTTGGGACAGCTAGTTGGTCTCTCGCGGGTCCCGTGAGCGGGCGACACGCCCGACCTCGGGGGACGGAGGGGCCAAGTACACAGAGTCCACGGTGCCCGCAAGGACACCAAGACGCGAACGGAAGAAGCAGCCGGTCTATGCCCACGATCCAGCAGCTGGTCCGCAAGGGCCGCCAGGACAAGGTCGCGAAGACCAAGACCGCGGCTCTCAAGGGGAGCCCGCAGCGGCGCGGCGTGTGCACCCGCGTCTACACCACTACGCCCAAGAAGCCGAACTCGGCGCTGCGCAAGGTCGCCCGCGTGAAGCTGACCAGCGGGATCGAGGTCACGGCCTACATCCCGGGTGAGGGCCACAACCTGCAGGAGCACTCGATGGTGCTCGTTCGCGGTGGCCGTGTGAAGGACCTTCCGGGTGTCCGTTACAAGATCATCCGTGGCTCGCTGGACACGCAGGGCGTGAAGAACCGCAAGCAGGCCCGCAGCCGCTACGGCGCGAAGAAGGAGAAGAGCTGATGCCCCGCAAGGGCCCGGCCCCGAAGCGGCCGCTGATCTCTGACCCGGTCTACAGCTCCCCGTTGGTGACGCAGCTCATCAACAAGGTGCTCGTGGACGGCAAGCGCTCGGTCGCCGAGGCGATCGTCTACAAGGCGCTCGAGGGTGCCCGCGAGAAGACCGGCACCGACCCGGTCGTCACGCTCAAGCGCGCGCTGGACAACGTGAAGCCGGCCATCGAGGTGAAGAGCCGCCGTGTCGGTGGCGCCACCTACCAGGTGCCGATCGAGGTCAAGCCCGGCCGCTCCACCACGCTGGCGCTGCGCTGGCTGATCACCTTCTCCCGGCAGCGCCGTGAGAAGACGATGGTCGAGCGCCTGATGAACGAGCTGCTGGACGCCAGCAACGGTCTCGGCGCGAGCGTCAAGCGCCGCGAGGACACCCACAAGATGGCCGAGTCCAACAAGGCCTTCGCGCACTACCGCTGGTGATTCGGGCGCGGCCGGCTGTCCAGCCGGCCGCAACGGATCGGCGCCACCCGCACCGACCACAGCCGCACGAAAGCAAGGAAGACACCCGTGGCACAGGAAGTGCTCACTGACCTGGCCAAGGTCCGCAACATCGGGATCATGGCCCATATCGACGCGGGAAAGACCACCACCACCGAGCGGATCCTGTTCTACACCGGGATCAACTACAAGATCGGTGAGGTCCACGACGGCGCGGCGACGATGGACTGGATGGAGGAGGAGCAGAAGCGCGGCATCACCATCACGTCCGCCGCGACCACCTGCTTCTGGAACGACCACCAGATCAACATCATCGACACGCCGGGGCACGTCGACTTCACCGTCGAGGTCGAGCGCTCGCTGCGGGTCCTTGACGGCGCGGTGGCCGTGTTCGACGGCAAGGAGGGCGTCGAGCCCCAGTCCGAGCAGGTCTGGCGCCAGGCGACCAAGTACGACGTCCCGCGTATCTGCTTCGTCAACAAGATGGACAAGCTGGGCGCGGACTTCTACTTCACCGTCCGCACCATCCAGGAGCGTCTCGGCGCGAAGCCGCTGCCGATCCAGCTGCCGATCGGCGCCGAGAACGACTTCATCGGCGTCGTCGACCTGGTCGAGATGCGCGCGCTGACCTGGCACGGCGAGGTCCAGAAGGGCGACGACTACACCGTCGAGGAGATCCCGGCCGACCTGGTCGAGATCGCCGCCGAGTACCGCGAGAAGCTCATCGAGGCCGTCGCCGAGACCGACGACACCCTGATGGAGCTCTACCTCGGTGGCGAGGAGCTGACGGTCGAGCAGATCAAGCGGGGCATCCGCAAGATCGTGACCGACCGCATCGCCTACCCGGTGCTGTGCGGCTCGGCGTTCAAGAACAAGGGCGTGCAGCCCATGCTCGACGCCGTCATCGACTACCTGCCGTCGCCGCTGGACGTGCCGCCGGTCGAGGGCACGCTGCAGGACGGCGAGACGCCGGCCAGCCGCAAGCCGTCGGCCGACGAGCCGTTCGCCGCGCTCGCGTTCAAGATCGCCGCGCACCCGTTCTTCGGCAAGCTGACCTACATCCGGGTCTACTCGGGCAAGGTCAACGCCGGCACCCAGGTCATCAACTCGACCAAGGACCGCAAGGAGCGCATCGGGAAGCTCTTCCAGATGCACTCCAACAAGGAGAACCCGGTCGAGGTGGCCAGCGCCGGCCACATCTACGCGGCCATCGGCCTGAAGGACACCACGACCGGCGACACCCTGTGCGACGCGCAGCAGCCGATCGTGCTGGAGTCCATGACCTTCCCGGACCCGGTCATCTCGGTGGCGATCGAGCCGAAGACGAAGGCCGACCAGGAGAAGCTGGGCACCGCGATCCAGAAGCTGGCCGAGGAGGACCCCACCTTCCAGGTCAAGCTGGACGAGGAGACCGGCCAGACGATCATCGCCGGCATGGGCGAGCTGCACCTCGAGGTGCTCGTCAACCGGATGAAGTCGGACTACAAGGTCGAGGCGAACATCGGTAAGCCCCAGGTGGCCTACCGGGAGACCATCCGCCGCAAGGTGGAGAAGTACTCGTACACGCACAAGAAGCAGACCGGTGGCTCCGGCCAGTTCGCCAAGGTGCTCATCGAGGTCGAGCCGCTGGAGAGCACCGACGGTGCGCTCTACGAGTTCGACAACAAGGTCACGGGTGGCCGCATCCCGCGGGAGTACATCCCCTCGGTCGACGCCGGCGCCCAGGACGCGATGCAGTACGGCGTGCTGGCGGGTTACCCGCTGGTCGGCATCAAGGTGACGCTGCTGGACGGCGCCTACCACGAGGTCGACTCCTCCGAAATGGCCTTCAAGATCGCCGGCTCGATGGCGCTCAAGGAAGCCGCCCGGAAGGCCGACCCGGTGTTGCTGGAGCCGGTAATGGCTGTCGAGGTGACGACCCCCGAGGACTACATGGGTGACGTCATCGGCGACTTGAACTCCCGCCGTGGTCAGATCCAGGCGATGGAGGAGCGCAGTGGCGCCCGTGTCGTGAAGGCACTGGTTCCGCTGTCGGAGATGTTCGGGTATGTCGGCGACCTGCGGTCCAAGACCCAGGGTCGGGCGAACTACACGATGCTGTTCGACTCCTACGCCGAGGTTCCGACCAACGTGGCGAAGGAAATCATCGCGAAGGCGACCGGGGAGTAGTCAGCCCCGCCGGTCTTCACCGGTTGCCCGGGAGTCAGTCCCGGGCAACCGACCAACCGACCCTGACGTAACCGCTGGGCCGACCAACCACAATCGGCCGGGCGCAAGCAACACAAGTCCAGGAGGACCATCCAGTGGCGAAGGCGAAGTTCGAGCGGACCAAGCCGCACGTCAATATCGGCACCATTGGTCACGTCGACCATGGCAAGACCACGCTGACGGCGGCAATCACCAAGGTTCTGGCTGACAAGTACCCGACGCTGAACGCGGCCTTCGCGTTCGACCAGATCGACAAGGCGCCGGAGGAGAAGGCCCGCGGCATCACGATCAACATCTCGCACGTCGAGTACCAGACCGAGAAGCGCCACTACGCGCACGTCGACGCCCCCGGTCACGCCGACTACATCAAGAACATGATCACCGGTGCCGCCCAGATGGACGGCGCGATCCTGGTGGTCGCCGCGACCGACGGCCCGATGCCGCAGACCCGCGAGCACGTGCTGCTGGCCCGCCAGGTCGGCGTGCCGTACATCGTTGTCGCCCTGAACAAGGCCGACATGGTGGACGACGAGGAGATCCTGGAGCTCGTCGAGCTCGAGGTCCGCGAGCTGCTCTCGGACCAGGAGTTCCCGGGCGACGACGCGCCGGTCGTGCGCGTGTCCGGCCTCAAGGCCCTCGAGGGTGACGAGAAGTGGGCCCAGTCGGTGCTGGAGCTCATGGACGCCGTGGACGAGAACGTCCCGGAGCCGGTCCGTGAGACCGACAAGGCGTTCCTCATGCCCGTCGAGGACGTCTTCACCATCACCGGTCGTGGCACCGTCGTCACCGGCCGCATCGAGCGCGGTGTGGTCAAGGTGAACGAGGAGGTGGAGGTCGTCGGAATCCGCGAGAAGGGGTTCAAGACCACCTGCACCAGCATCGAGATGTTCAAGAAGTTCCTCGACGAGGGCCGCGCCGGTGACAACGCCGCGCTGCTGCTCCGCGGTGTCAAGCGCGAAGACGTCGAGCGCGGCATGGTTGTGATCAAGCCGGGCACCACCACGGTGCACACGGAGTTCGAGGGCAACGTCTACATCCTGTCCAAGGACGAGGGCGGCCGCCACACGCCGTTCTTCAACAACTACCGGCCGCAGTTCTACTTCCGCACCACCGACGTGACCGGCGTCGTGACCCTCGACGAGGGCACCGAGATGGTCATGCCGGGCGACACCACGCACATGAGCGTCAAGCTGATCCAGCCGATCGCCATGGACGAGGGCCTGCGGTTCGCCATCCGCGAGGGTGGCCGCACCGTCGGCGCCGGCACCGTCGAGAAGATCATCAAGTAATTCGCTGGTGAGGGCCGGGTGACATTCATTTGTTACCTGGCCCTCACTTCGCCGGCCCCGATTTGGTCGCCGCACCTGGGTGTGGCATCCTTAACGGGTTGCTCGTTGCAGAGGCGGCTGGCTCGTTCGCGTTCCAGCCGCCCTGCTGCGAGAAGCCGGCACCCACACGGGCCTGAGATGGCCTGGGTGTACTGGGTCTGACCGGACCCCGCCTACTGAGGACTGAGCAAGGACCAGTAGGGCTGGTGTGCGCGTAGGCGCTGTGTCCCTGAAAAGGCGACACGCCCGACCGCGTGGACCGGAGGGCCCCGGCACCTGATGACATTTGACTCGTGAATAGGGGAGCGGCACAGCTGGGCCCCGGCCCGTCACGAGTCAGCCCGCAGCGGTACGAGAAGAGGAACGGCAAGCCATCATGGCGGGACAAAAGATCCGCATTCGGCTCAAGGCCTACGACCACGAGGCGATCGACGCGTCCGCGCGCAAGATCGTCGAGACCGTGACGCGCACCGGCGCTCGGGTCGTCGGGCCGGTGCCGCTGCCGACCGAGAAGAACGTCTACTGCGTCATTCGCTCGCCGCACAAGTACAAGGACTCGCGCGAGCACTTCGAGATGCGCACGCACAAGCGGCTGATCGACATCCTCGACCCGACGCCGAAGACGGTCGACGCGCTCATGCGCATCGACCTGCCGGCCAGCGTCGACGTCAACATCCAGTAAGCGCGCGGCGGCGGAGAGTAACGAACTCATGTCTGACAAGCAGATCAAGGGGATCCTGGGCACCAAGCTCGGCATGACCCAGGTCTTCGACGACAAGAACCGGGTTGTGCCGGTCACGGTCGTCAAGGCCGGGCCCAATGTCGTCACCCAGATCCGTACCGAGGAGAAGGACGGCTACACCGCCGTCCAGCTGGCCTTCGGCGCCATCGACCCGCGCAAGGTGAACAAGCCCCGCGCCGGTCACTTCGCCAAGGCCGGTGTGACGCCGCGACGCCACGTCGCCGAGCTGCGCACCACCGACGCCGACGCCTACGAGGTCGGCCAGGAGATCACCGCCGAGGTGTTCCCGGCGGGCTCCGTCGTCGACGTGGTCGGCACCAGCAAGGGCAAGGGCTACGCCGGTGTCATGAAGCGCCACGGCTTCAAGGGGTTGGGCGCCGGCCACGGCGTGCAGCGCAAGCACCGCTCGCCCGGCTCCATCGGCGGCTGTGCCACCCCGGGCCGCGTGTTCAAGGGTGTTCGCATGGCCGGCCGCATGGGCCACGCCCGCGTCACCACCCAGAACCTGACCGTGCACCAGGTGGAGGCCGAGTCCGGCCTGCTGCTCATCAAGGGCGCCATCCCCGGCCCCAAGGGCGGCCTGGTGTTCGTGAAGACGGCCGCGAAGGGCGGTGCCTGATGACCACTCTGGACATTCGCAACGCCTCTGGTGAGGCTGCCGGCAGCGTCGAGCTGCCCGCCGAGATCTTCGACGTGCAGGCGAACATCCCGCTGATGCACCAGGTCGTCGTGGCCCAGCTGGCCGCGGCCCGCCAGGGCACGCACGCCACCAAGACCCGCGGCGACGTCCGCGGCGGTGGCAAGAAGCCGTACCGCCAGAAGGGCACCGGCCGCGCCCGTCAGGGCTCGACCCGGTCGCCGCAGTTCGCCGGCGGTGGCGTCTCGCACGGCCCGCAGCCGCGTGACTACGCGCAGCGGACGCCCAAGAAGATGAAGGCCGCCGCGCTGCGTGGCGCCCTGTCCGACCGGGCTCGCGCCGGCCGGCTGCACGTGGTCAGCTCCCTGGTCGGCGGCGACAAGCCGTCCACCAAGGACGCGCGCATCGCGCTCGCCGCCATCACGGAGTCGCGCCGCACGCTGGTCGTGCTGGGCCGCTTCGAGGAGCAGGACTGGCTGAGCGTGCGCAACCTGGCCAACGTGCACCCGATCGCGCCGGACCAGCTGAACACCTACGACGTGCTGGTCAACGACGACGTCGTGTTCACGAAGGACGCGTACGAGCTGTTCATCGCCGGCCCGAGCAAGGGTCGTTCGGTCAAGGCCACGGCCCGCTCGTCCGAGCTGACCGAGGAGGTCTGACCATGATCCCCGACCACAGGGACATCCTGCTCTCGCCGGTGATCTCCGAGAAGAGCTACAGCCTTCTCGAGGAGAACAAGTACACCTTCCTGGTGGCTCCGGACGCCAACAAGACGCAGATCAAGATCGCGGTCGAGAAGGTCTTCGGCGTCAAGGTCCTGAGCGTCAACACGATCAACCGCCAGGGCAAGCGGAAGCGGACCCGGTCCGGCTTCGGCAAGCGCAAGGACACGAAGCGCGCGATCGTCACCCTCTCCGCGGAGAGCAAGGCGATCGAGATCTTCGGCGGCCCGACCGCCTGATGACTGAGGACTGCTGATCTGACATGGGCATTCGCAAGTACAAGCCGACGACGCCAGGCCGTCGCGGTGCGAGCGTGTCCGACTTCGCCGAGATCACTCGGTCGACGCCGGAGAAGTCGCTCGTGCGTCCGCTGCACGGTCGTGGCGGCCGCAACGCGCACGGCAAGATCACCACTCGGCACAAGGGCGGCGGTCACAAGCGGGCTTACCGCCTGATCGACTTCCGTCGGGCCGACAAGGACGGCGTGCCGGCCAAGGTCGCGCACATCGAGTACGACCCGAACCGCACGGCTCGGATCGCGCTGCTGCACTACGCGGACGGCGAGAAGCGCTACATCATCGCGCCGAACCGCCTCTCGCAGGGCGACACGATCGAGAACGGCCCTCGCGCCGACATCAAGCCGGGCAACAACCTGCCGCTGCGCAACATCCCCGTCGGCACCGTGGTGCACGCGATCGAGCTCCGCCCCGGTGGCGGCGCCAAGATCGCCCGCTCCGCCGGCGCGAAGGTGCAGCTGGTGGCCAAGGACGGCCCGTACGCCCAGCTGCGGATGCCCTCGGGCGAGATTCGCAACGTGGACGTGCGCTGCCGCGCCACGGTCGGCGAGGTCGGCAACTCCGAGCACGCCAACATCAACTGGGGCAAGGCCGGCCGCATGCGCTGGAAGGGCCGCAAGCCCACGGTGCGTGGTGTCGCCATGAACCCGGTCGACCACCCGCACGGCGGTGGTGAGGGCAAGACCTCCGGTGGTCGCCACCCGGTGAACCCGGCCGGTAAGCCCGAAGGCCGTACCCGCCGCCGCAAGGCAAGCGACCAGCTCATCGTCCGGCGTCGTCGCACCGGTAAGAAGCGCTGAGCAGGAAGGGAGTGAAGGAATGCCACGCAGCCTGAAGAAGGGCCCCTTCGTTGACGACCACCTGCTCAAGAAGGTGGACGTTCTCAACGAGTCGGGCAAGAAGACCGTGATCAAGACCTGGTCCCGCCGGTCGACGATCATCCCCGACATGCTGGGGCACACCATCGCGGTGCACGACGGCCGCAAGCACGTTCCGGTGTTCGTCAGCGAGGCCATGGTCGGTCACAAGCTGGGCGAGTTCGCGCCCACTCGGACCTTCAAGGGTCACATCAAGGACGACCGGAAGTCGCGCCGCCGCTGAGCGGGCTGGACAGGAGCAAGGGGTAACAAGCAATGGCTGACAACGCGACCGGCGCGGAGGAGCTGCCGCGCGCCGTGGCGCGGGCCCGCTACGTGCGCCTGACCGCTATGAAGGCACGCCGAGTGGTCGACCTCATCCGTGGCCGCAACGCCACGGAGGCCCTGGCCGTCCTTCAGTTCGCGCCGCAGGCGGCCAGCGAGCCGGTGGCCAAGGTGCTCGCCAGCGCCATGGCCAACGCCGAGAACAACCTGAGCCTCGACCGCGACACCCTGTGGGTGTCCAGCGCGTACGTGGACGAGGGTCCGACGTTGAAGCGGTTCCGTCCGCGCGCTCAGGGCCGGGCCTACCGGATCCGCAAGCGGACGAGCCACATCACGATCGAGGTCGAGTCCCGCCCGGCCGACAAGAAGGCCGGCAAGTCTCGAGCCAAGAAGGGGGCCCAGTAGTGGGTCAGAAGATCAACCCGCACGGCTTCCGCCTTGGTATCACCACCGACTGGAAGTCCCGCTGGTACGCGGACAAGCAGTACGCCGAGTACGTGGCGGAAGACGTCAAGATCCGCAAGATGCTGAGCAAGGGCATGGAGCGGGCCGGCATCTCCAAGGTGGAGATCGAGCGCACCCGGGACCGGGTCCGCGTCGACATCCACACCGCCCGCCCGGGCATCGTCATCGGCCGCCGCGGCGCCGAGGCCGACCGCATCCGTGGCGAGCTGGAGAAGCTCACCGCCAAGCAGGTCCAGCTCAACATCCTCGAGGTCAAGAACCCCGAGTCGGACGCTCAGCTGGTCGCCCAGGTGACCGCCGAGCAGCTGTCCAACCGTGTGTCGTTCCGGCGCGCGATGCGCAAGGCCATGCAGTCGGCCATGCGCTCGCCGCAGGTCAAGGGCATCCGGGTGCAGTGCGGTGGCCGTCTCGGCGGCGCCGAGATGTCCCGCTCGGAGTTCTACCGCGAGGGTCGCGTCCCGCTGCACACGCTGCGCGCGGACATCGACTACGGCTTCTTCGAGGCCCGCACCACCTTCGGCCGCATCGGCGTGAAGGTGTGGATCTACAAGGGTGACGTGGTCGGCGGCTTCCGCTCGCGCGACACCGCGGCCCCGGCCGGCAACGACCGTCCGCAGCAGCGTCGCGAGCGTCCGAACCGCGCCCGCCGCTCGGGCTCGGCCGGCACGACCGCGACGAGCACCGAGGCCGGCCGCGCGGCCGCCGAGGCCAACGCCGCCGCGTCCGAGGCTCCGGCCGTCGAGGCCGCCAGCACTGGCAATGGGGAGGGCTGAGTAGTGCTCATCCCGCGTAGGGTCAAGCACCGCAAGCAGCACCACCCGAAGCGGAGTGGTGCGGCCAAGGGTGGCACGCGTGTCACCTTCGGCGAGTTCGGCATCCAGGCGCTGGAGCCGGCCTACGTCACCAACCGGCAGATCGAGTCCGCTCGTATCGCCATCAACCGGCACATCCGTCGTGGCGGCAAGGTCTGGATCAACATCTTCCCGGACCGCCCCCTGACCAAGAAGCCGGCGGAAACCCGCATGGGTTCCGGTAAGGGCTCGCCCGAATACTGGGTGGCCAACGTCAAGCCCGGCCGGGTGCTCTTCGAGATGAGCTACCCGAACGAGACGGTTGCTCGGGAGGCGCTTCGCCGCGCCATCCACAAGCTGCCGCTGAAGTGCCGGATCGTCACGCGTGAAGGTGGTGACTTCTGATGGCAGCGGGTACCAACGCCGCAGAGCTGCGTGAGCTCACGGACGAGGAGCTCGTGCTGCGCCTTCGGGAGAGCAAGGAGGAGCTGTTCAACCTCCGGTTCCAGATGGCCACCGGCCAGCTGGACAACAACCGCCGCCTGCGCACGGTCCGTCACGACATCGCCCGCGTCTACACCGTGATGCGGGAGCGGGAGCTCGGTCTTTCCGTGTCGCCCGACGACGTTACGACTGGTGAGGGTGCCGCATGAGTGAGACCAACGAGGCCGTGAGCCGCAACGACCGCAAGGTGCGTGAAGGCCTGGTCGTGTCCAACAAGATGGAGAAGACGATCGTCGTCTCCCTCGAGGACCGCAAGAAGCACCCGCTGTACGGCAAGGTGCTGCGGACCACGACCAAGGTGAAGGCGCACGACGAGGAGAACGTGGCCGGCGTCGGCGACCGCGTTCTGCTGATGGAGACCCGCCCGCTGTCGGCCACCAAGCGCTGGCGTCTGGTCGAGGTCCTCGAGAAGGCCAAGTAACAAGCAGACCGAGCCGGTCAGGTCGGAAATCTGGCCGGCCATCGATGGTCAGGAGCTGTAAGTGATTCAGCAGGAGTCGCGACTGCGGGTCGCCGACAACACCGGTGCGAAGGAGATCCTTTGCATCCGCGTGCTCGGCGGATCCTCGCGTCGCTACGCGGGCATCGGCGACATCATCGTCGCCACGGTGAAGGACGCCATTCCCGGTGCCGGTGTGAAGAAGGGTGACGTCGTCAAGGCCGTCGTCGTGCGCACCGTCAAGGAGCGCCGCCGGCCGGACGGCTCGTACATCCGGTTCGACGAGAACGCCGCCGTGCTCATCAAGCCCGACAACGAGCCGCGGGGCACCCGCATCTTCGGCCCGGTCGGCCGCGAGCTGCGTGACAAGAAGTTCATGAAGATCATCTCGCTCGCGCCGGAGGTGTTGTGATGAAGGTGCGCAAGGGCGACACGGTCGTGGTCATCGCTGGCAAGGACAAGGGCGCCAAGGGCAAGGTCATCCAGGCCTACCCGGAGAACGACCGGGTCCTGGTCGAGGGCGTGAACCGGATCAAGAAGCACACCCGGATCACCCAGACCCAGCGGGGCGCGCAGTCCGGTGGCATCGTCACCCAGGAGGCCCCCATCCACGTGAGCAACGTGATGGTCGTGGACTCGGACGGCAAGCCGGCCCGCGTCGGCTACCGCACGAACGACGACGGTCGGCGCGTGCGCGTCTCCCGCCGCAACGGTAAGGACATCTGATCATGACCACTACTGAGAAGGTCCTGCCGCGGCTCAAGACCCGGTACCGCAGCGAGATCGTGCCCGCGCTGCAGGAGCAGTTCACCTACGACAACGTGATGCAGATCCCGGGTGTCGTGAAGGTCGTCGTGAACATGGGCGTCGGCGACGCCGCCCGTGACGGCAAGCTGATCGAGGGCGCGGTCCGCGACCTGGCCACGATCACCGGCCAGCGTCCCGAGGTCCGCAAGGCCCGCAAGTCCATCGCGCAGTTCAAGCTGCGCGAGGGCATGCCGATCGGCGCGCGGGTGACCCTGCGCGGCGACCGCATGTGGGAGTTCCTCGACCGCCTGCTGACCATCGCGCTGCCCCGTATCCGCGACTTCCGCGGCCTGTCGGGCAAGCAGTTCGACGGCAACGGCAACTACACGTTCGGGCTCAACGAGCAGTCGATGTTCCACGAGATCGACCCCGACTCGATCGACCGTCCCCGTGGCATGGACATTACCGTCGTGACCACGGCCACCAACGACGACGAGGGTCGGGCGCTGCTCAAGCACCTGGGCTTCCCGTTCAAGGAGAACTGAGCCGATGGCGAAGAAGGCGCTGATCAACAAGGCGGCCGGCAAGCAGAAGTTCGCCGTCCGGGCCTACACCCGCTGCCAGAAGTGCGGCCGTCCGCACGCCGTGTTCCGCAAGTTCGGCCTGTGCCGGATCTGCCTGCGCCAGATGGCGCACCGCGGCGAGCTGCCGGGCGTGCACAAGTCCAGCTGGTAATTCGTTAGACCCCGCACCACCCCACTTCGCCCCAGGCCCATGGGAACCAGGGCGAGAAAGGTTGACAGGTCACCATGACGATGACCGACCCGATCGCAGACATGTTGACGCGTCTGCGTAACGCAAACTCGGCATACCACGACGAGGTCGTGATGCCGCACTCGAAGCTCAAGGCGAACATCGCCGAGATCCTCAAGCGCGAGGGCTACATCGCCGGCTACCGCGACGCGGCCGGCGAGAAGGGCAAGAACCTCGTCGTCGAGCTGAAGTACGGCCCGAACCGTGAGCGGAGCATCGCCGGTGTCCGGCGTGTCTCCAAGCCGGGTCTGCGGGTCTACGCGAAGTCGACCAACCTGCCCAAGGTGCTCGGTGGGCTGGGCGTTGCCATCATCTCCACCTCCGGCGGTCTGGTGACCGACCGGCAGGCGGGCAAGCAGGGTGTGGGCGGGGAAGTCCTCGCCTACGTGTGGTGAGGAAGGGGGACTGACGATGTCGCGCATTGGAAGGCTGCCCATCACCGTCCCCTCCGGGGTCGACGTGAACATCGATGGCCAGGTCGTGAACGTGAAGGGCCCCAAGGGCACCCTCGCGCACACCGTGGTCGAGCCGATCGCCGTCGAGCGGGCCGAGGACGGCACGCTCCAGGTGACCCGGCCCAACGACGAGCGTCTGTCGCGCTCGCTGCACGGCCTGTCCCGCACGCTGATCAACAACCTGATCATCGGTGTGACGCAGGGCTACGAGAAGAAGATGGAGATCACCGGCGTCGGCTACCGCGTGCAGCTCAAGGGTTCCGACCTCGAGTTCGCGCTGGGCTACAGCCACGCGGTCCCGGTGAAGGCGCCCGAGGGCATCACCTTCGTGGTGGAGACCCCGACCAAGTTCTCCGTCCAGGGCATCGACAAGCAGTTGGTCGGCGAGGTCGCCGCCAACATCCGCAAGCTGCGCAAGCCCGACCCGTACAAGGGCAAGGGTGTGCGGTACGCGGGCGAGAAGATCCGCCGCAAGGTCGGGAAGACGGGTAAGTGATCATGGCTGAGTCCACTGCTACCAAGAGGAAGCCGGTCGGCAAGGACGTGTCGACCCGGCGTCGTGTCTCGCGGGCCCGTCGTCACTTCCGGCTTCGCAAGAAGATCAGCGGCACGCCCGAGCGTCCGCGCATGGTCGTCAACCGGTCCTCGCGGCACATCACCGTGCAGGTCATCGACGACCTCGCCGGCAACACGCTGGCGTCGGCCTCCAGCCTGGAGGCGGACGTCCGCGCGCTGGACGGCGACAAGAAGGCCCGCGCCGTCAAGGTGGGCCAGCTGGTCGCGGCCCGCGCCAAGGAAGCCGGCATCGACAAGGTCGTCTTCGACCGCGGCGGTTACGACTACCACGGCCGGATCGCCGCGCTGGCGGACGCCGCCCGCGAGGCGGGGCTGGAGTTCTGATCATGAACAACACTGGAATTGAGAGGGCCGTCTGATGCCGGGACGCACGCGTCGCGAAGGCGGCGGTGGCGAGCGCGGAGAGCGCCGCGACCGTCGTGACGGTGGCCGCGGCGGGGCGGCCCAGGAGAAGACCCCGCACCTCGAGCGCGTCGTCGCCATCAACCGGGTGGCGAAGGTCGTCAAGGGTGGTCGTCGCTTCAGCTTCACCGCGCTGGTGATCGTCGGCGACGGCGACGGCATGGTCGGTGTCGGCTACGGCAAGGCCAAGGAAGTTCCGGCCGCCATCGCCAAGGGTGTCGAGGAGGCGAAGAAGAACTTCTTCCGCGTGCCTCGCATCGGCGGCACCATCCCGCACCCGATCCAGGGCGAGAAGGCCGCCGGCGTGGTTCTGCTGCGCCCGGCCAGCGCCGGTACCGGCGTCATCGCCGGTGGCCCGGTGCGTGCCGTCCTGGAGTGCGCGGGTGTGCACGACGTGCTGAGCAAGTCGCTGGGTAGCGACAACGCCATCAACATCGTGCACGCCACCGTGGCCGCCCTGAAGGGCCTGCAGCGCCCCGAAGAGGTCGCCGCCCGTCGTGGTCTGCCGCTGGAGGACGTTGCTCCGGCCGGCATGCTGCGCGCTCGCGCGGGGCAGGTGTGACATGGCCCAGCTCAAGGTGACGCAGGTCAAGAGCAGCATCGGTACCAAGCAGAACCACCGCAACACGTTGCGGACGCTGGGTCTGCGCAAGATCCGCCAGTCGGTCGTGCGTGAGGACAACCCCGTCAACCGGGGTCTGATCCACACCGTGCGCCACCTGGTGGTCGTGGAGGAGGTCAACTCATGACCATCAAGATCCACCACCTCCGCCCGGCCCCCGGCGCCAAGACGGCGAAGACCCGGGTCGGCCGCGGTGAGGGTTCCAAGGGCAAGACCGCGGGTCGCGGCACCAAGGGCACCGGCGCACGCAAGAACGTGCCGGCTCGCTTCGAGGGTGGCAACCTGCCGCTGCACATGCGGCTGCCGAAGCTCAAGGGCTTCCGCAACCCGTTCCGCACCGAGTACCAGGTCGTGAACGTCGCCGACCTGGCCCGCCTGTTCCCGCAGGGCGGCACCGTCGACGTGGCCGCCCTGGTGGCCGCGGGCGCCGTTCGCAAGAACGAGCTGGTGAAGGTCCTTGGCGACGGCGACATCGCCGGCGTCAAGCTGGACATCACCGCGCACAAGTTCTCGGGCAGTGCGGTGGAGAAGATCACCGCCGCTGGTGGCACCATCACCACGCTGTGAACTGACGTAGTACCGCGAAGCGGCCCGGCAGGAACTCCTCTCCTGCCGGGCCGCTTCGCTGTGTCCGGGACCGTTCAATGGTTCCTCAATGCTCCGGATGGCCCAGTCGGCTAGCGTCCGTCGACGTGTCGACGCCACCGCAACCGCCCCAGTGGCACCAGCCCCAGCCGCCGTATCCGGGGCCGCAGCAACCTCAATGGCAACAGCCTTATCCGCCGCAGCCGCCGTATCCCGGGCAGCCCTACGGCTATCCGGGGCAGCAGCAGTGGCAGCCCGGTCCGCCGCCGCCCCCGAAGCGGGGCAACGCCGTCCGGCTGGTGATCGTGCTGTGCTGCGCGCTGCTGGTCGTCGGCATCGTCGGTTTCACCTTGCTGCGCCCCGTGTTGTTCCCCGCCGGCAGCAGCCAGCAGCAGACCGCGGCTCGGGACGACGGCATGACCGTGAAGCGGCCCGGACCTGAGGCCGACTCGGGCACGTACGCGGATCCGGCGCCGCTGGCCGAGCAGCCCGGCGCGCAGCCGATCAGCTACCAGGGCACGGCCGTGGTGCAGGCCTGCAACGTTCTCTCGCTGGCGGACCTGGCCAAGCTGGGGCTGCGCTACGACCCCAATCCCGAGCCGAACGTCGCCAACTACCAACGTGTCTACCTCGCCGGCGACGGGAACGGCCCGCTGCACACCGATTCGCTCGGCTTCGCCAGCGGCAGCGGCTTCTCGCTCAACCGGTGCGAGTACACGTTGGAGGCCAACGACAAGTCCAACAGCGACAAGGTCGTCCTGGCCGTGTCGCAGAAGCCGTACAACCCGATCAACGGCAACGTCGACCGGTATGAGCGCCAGGCCGACATCGGCGACATCACCGTGTACACGCAGCTGCGCGGCGACGCCGCCGGCGACACGGTGTTCGCCGGCAAGGGCATCACCGTGGACATGGACTTCAGCCTGAGCCAGGCGGGCTACGCCGGCAGGCTCGCCGACATCACCGCGACCGTGGGCCGCAACCTGGGCACGCAGATGGCCAACCCGGCCGGGCCGTCCACCGTCACGTACGACAAGGCCGCCTTCCCGAAGGACCACATCCAGGCGTGCCCGCTGCTGGCTGGCGACGTCTTCGACAGCGCGTACCACAAGCCGTTGTCGCCGCTGGTGGTCGAGCAGCCCGGCACCGCCGTCGGGCAGGTGACCTTCGGCGACCAGAACGACCACAACCTGTACAACTTCATCGAGATGGAGTGCGAGCGTGGCACCGGTGAGGCCGACTCGCTGTCCCGCACCGCGCTGGACCTGCGCGTCACCAGCTACCTCTCGGACCGGCCGGCCCAGCTGAACGTCAACTTCGAGCGGACTCAGCACGCCGGCGTGGCCACCGACGTCCCGCTCGGCGACGAGTCCGTGATCATGAACCAGCCGGGCTCGGTGGCCACCGCCGGCGTGCTGCTGATCCGCAGGGGCCGGTTCGTGATCGAGCTGCGGGCCGAGGACCCTGACCACGGCGACCGTGGCCTCTCCCTGGCCGAGGCCAAGGCCGTGCTGGTGCCGGCCGGTCAGCGGATCATGAAGAACCTGGGCGACCGGAAGTAGCGTCGCCAGGCCGCCGAATGGCCGGTCGACCTGCGGCTACCGGTCGGGAATGTCCGATTCGGGACCCGTCGACCGGAGGTCCCCGATGATCACCGCGGCTTTCTGCTCCTGGTGGGGTCCGTAGCCCCGGTCGGGCCTGTTAGAGTCGTGAGCACGCTTCGGGCCCCAATGGCACGAAGCGTTCCTGGCTTGCTCGCCAGGTCGTCAGCCGGCCTAGAGTCGGACAAGCCGTTCACCGGTCGGAGACCGGTGACGCCGAGGAGGTCACGCGTGCTTGGCGCCTTCCGCTCGGCTCTCGCGACGCCGGACTTGCGCCGCAAGATCCTGTTCACCCTGGGGATCCTTGCGCTGTATCGGCTGGGCTCGCAGCTGCCTTCCCCGGGCGTGAACTTCGCAAACGTCCAACAGTGCATCTCGGGCCTTGACCAGAGCGGGGTCTTCGGCCTCATCAGCCTGTTCAGCGGCGGTGCGCTGCTGCAGCTGTCGGTCTTCTCGCTGGGCATCCTCCCGTACATCACGGCGAGCATCATCATCCAGCTGCTGACGGTGGTGATTCCCCGCTTCGAGCAGCTGAAGAAGGAAGGCCAGGCCGGCCAGAACAAGCTGACCCAGTACACCCGGTACCTGACGGTCGCGCTGGCCATCCTGCAGTCCACCGGCATCATCGCGCTGGCCACCCGCGGCCAGCTGTTCGGCAGCTGCCCGGCCCAGGTCATCCCCGACCAGAGCCTGTTCTCGCTGAGCGTCGTCGTGGTCACCATGACCGCGGGCACCGCGATCATCATGTGGTTCGGCGAGCTCATCACCGAGCGCGGCGTCGGCAACGGCATGTCGATCCTGATGTTCACCTCGATCGCGGCCCGTATTCCGACCGAGGGCCAGAACATCCTGCAGCAGGGTGGCGGCCTGGTCTTCACCGCGATCTGCGTGTTCGGCCTGCTGATCATCGGCTTCGTCATCTTCCTCGAGCAGGCGCAGCGTCGGATCCCGGTGCAGTACGCCAAGCGCATGATCGGCCGCCGGATGTACGGCGGCACGTCGACCTACCTGCCGCTCAAGGTGAACCAGGCCGGCGTCATCCCGGTCATCTTCGCCTCGTCGCTGCTCTACCTGCCGCAGCTGATCATCTCGCTGACCACTAACCAGGGCGGCAGCGGCGGCTGGCAGCAGTGGGTGCAGACCTACATCGTGCAGGCGAACGCGCCGGGCCACATCGCGCTGTACTTCGCCCTGATCATCTTCTTCACGTACTTCTACGTCGCCATCACGTTCAACCCCGACGAGCGGGCGGACGAGATGCGCAAGTTCGGCGGCTTCATTCCCGGCATCCGCCCGGGCCGCCCGACCTCGGAGTACCTCTCGTACGTGCTGAACCGGATCACGCTGCCCGGCTCGCTGTACCTGGGCATCGTGGCTGTCCTGCCGACCTTCTTCCTGGGCGTCACCGGGAACCAGAGCGCGAACAACAACTTCCCGTTCGGCGGCACCGCTGTGCTGATCATGGTTGGCGTCGGTCTCGACACGATCAAGCAGATCGAGAGCCAGCTCATGCAGCGCAACTACGAAGGGTTCCTCCGCTAGTGAGACTCGTCCTCGTCGGCCCGCCAGGCGCGGGCAAGGGTACTCAGGCCACCGTGCTCAGCGAGAAGCTCGGCGTTCCCCACATCTCCACCGGGGACCTGTTCCGGGCCAACATCGCCGAGGAGACCCCGCTCGGGCTGGAGGCCAAGAAGTACCTGGACACCGGCGCCCTCGTGCCGGACTCGGTGACCAACGCGATGGTCAAGGACCGGCTCGCGCAGCCGGACGCCCACGCCGGGTTCCTGCTCGACGGCTTCCCGCGCAACACCGCCCAGGCCGATGTGCTGGCCGAGATCCTCGCCGAGTCCGGCGAGTCGCTCGACGCCGTGCTCGAGCTGGACGTGCCCGAGGACGTTGTCGTCGGGCGACTGTTGGCGCGGGGTCGGGCCGACGACACCGAGGAGGTCGTGCGGCACCGGCAGGAGGTCTACCGGTCGGCCACCCGGCCGCTGTTGGACTACTACAACAACATCCTGGTGACCGTCGACGCCGTCGGCGAGATCAGCGAGATCACCGAGCGGGCGCTCAAGGCGCTGCGCGCTGGAGCCTGAGTTGCTCAAGCGAGGTCGCGGTATCGAGATCAAGACGCGCGGTGAGCTGGAGGCGATGCGGGCGGCCGGAATCGTGGTCGCCCGCTCCCTGGCCCTGATGGCCGCCCGCGCCGCTGCCGGCGTCAGCACCGCCGAGCTGGACGAGTTGGCCGAGCAGACCATCCGTGACGCCGGGGCCGTGCCCTCTTTCAAGGGCTACCACGGCTTCCCCGCGTCGATCTGCTCGTCCGTCAACGACCAGGTCGTGCACGGCATCCCGAGTCCCACTCAGGTGTTGGCCGATGGCGATCTGGTGTCCATCGACTGCGGCGCCATCCTCGACGGTTGGCACGGCGACGCCGCCATCACCGTCCTCATCGGCGCCGCCACCGAGGCCGACCGCAAGCTCTCCGAGGCCACCCGTGCCTCCATGCAGGCCGGCATCAAGGCCGCCGTCGTCGGCGCCCGCCTCACCGACGTCTCTTTCGCCATCGAGAGCTCCGTCATCCGCTCCGACGAGGCCGATGGCGTCGAGTACGGCATCGTCACCGACTATGGCGGCCACGGCATCGGCACCCAGATGCACATGGAGCCTTTCCTGCCCAACTTCGGCAAGCCCGGCAAGGGCCCCCGCTTGAAGGCCGGCATGGCCATCGCCATCGAGCCCATGCTCACTCTTGGCACCGACCAGACCCGTGAGCTCGACGACGGTTGGACCGTCATCACCGCCGACGGCACCCGCGCCGCCCACTGGGAGCACTCCGTCGCCATCACCGACGACGGCCCCTGGATCCTCACCGCCCCCGAGGACTGATCCCCATCTCGGCGTAGAGCTCGGCGGCCTGCCTGCGGTACTCATCGTCATCGCACAGGTCGCCGAGCAACGCCAGCGTCTCCGCCTCCCCCGGCCGATGCCCGGTCTCCCGATGCACAGTCAACGCCTCAATCGCAGCTGCTTCAGCCTGCTGTCGATCGCCCTTCCGCATCGCGATGGTGGCCAGCGTGGTCAGGCTTCGTCCAACCGAAACCAGCGACGGAATAGCCCGGCTAATGGTCAGCGCCGTGCTGGCGGTGGATTCCGCCGCCGCCAGATCTCCGGTCAGCAGCCGCGCACGGGCAAGGTCGCACAGCACCACGCTGTCGTAATACTGAGGCCTCTTCTTCTGGATGTTCGCCGCGAGCCGTTCGAGTAGTGACCCCGCAGCGTCGAGATCCCCGCTGTCTAGATATGCGCCCGCGACGGCGGCGAGCGCGTCGATGCTGTCCACGTCAGCTGCGATATGGTCGAGAATCGTTCGGTCATCGTCGGTCAAGGCAAGCGTTTTTATCGTCCGTGACCAGATCAGCTGTGCTTGAATATTGTATCTCATGTTGTCGAGCGACAAGGATGTCGCCATTTTCAGCGCGTTGGTGAAGTAGGCGATCGCCTTGTCGACAGCGCCGCTCCAGAATGCCATGTCACCCAAAGACATCAGGATGCGTGTCTCCGTCGCGTGGTGACCGATCCGTCGTGCGGCGTCAAGAGTGCTCAGATGCATGTCCGTGGATTCACTCAGGCGGCCGACCTCGCCCAGGGCACTGGCCAGGTTGGCCCGGGCTGTGATCTCGGCCCGCTTGGAGCCGAGTGTCACGGCTTCCTGGACGGCTTCCCTGAAGTAGCCAATGCATTCCATCATGCGGCCGAGGTCGTGCAGTACGATCGCGTAGTTACTGATTGTGTTCGGGATCCCGTGTGCGTCCTGTGCCTCGCGGTAGAGCGCGATGGATTTGGTGAGGTGGCTCAGTGCCTGTGCGCCGAGATCATCGATATCCCAGCCGGCGTTAAGCCATGGGCGCAGCGAGATGGCGAGGACGCGGTGCGCCTCCGCGAGGCCTGTGGTGTGCCCGTCACATTCGGCTGCCGCGATACCCGCTCGCGCGACCGCAGTCCAGTCGTGCTGGGGGCCGACCCTGGTGTGGAAGTAAAAGAGCAGAGCGTTGGTCAGCTGCCAGCCGTGCCAGCCGGTGTGAAAAGTAGCAGCAAATTGTGCCACCGACACCAGGTTGGATATTTCCTCGGTGAACCACTGGAGTGCGAGCTGCACATTCTCGAATTCGAGCGGCCGAGCGCTCGGTGGAGGCGGAGGGCATGGCAGTCGAGGCATGCTGCGGCCCAAATGTGACGTGCCGTTGTCGACGCTGTGCAGGTAGTGGTCCAGCATGCGCTCCGAGGCGGAATCTACCGCCTGTGGGCTTTCGTCGGACTCGCTCTTGTTGGCTGCGTAGGCGCGGATCAGGTCGTGGAACTGGAAGCGGTCGGGGACGTGCTCGTGGAGGAGGTTGGCAGTCGCCAGGCGGGTGAGCTGGGCGGTGGCTTCGGAAACAGGAATGTCGCCGATGGCGGCGGCGAGGGCTGGAGTGAAGTCCTGGCCGGGGACGACGCTGAGCAAGGTGAACAGCCGGCGGGCTGGCGCGTCCAGAGCGGCGTAGGAGAGGTCGAAGGCGGTGCGGACGCCGGTCTTTTCCTCGTCGAGGATTTCCAAGGCGTCGATGCGGCGCTGCCCGCGGAGTTCGGTGGCATACGCGGCGATCGAGGCTGGGGAGTGGTCGGGCAGGTTGCCGACGACGATGCGGAGGGCCAAGGGGAGGTGACCGCAGAGTTCGGTGACCTCGGCGGCGGCCTCGGGGGCGGCGGAGGTGATGTCGGGGCCGAGGAGGGCGAGGGAGTCGGCGGCGGGGAGGACGTCGAGCTGGAGGGGATCGGTGAGCTCGCGGAGGAGGTCGCGGCTGGTGATGAGGTGGGCAGCGGAGGGGGAGTCGAGAAGCAGAGGGTGGACCTGAGCGGCGGAGGAAGCGTTGTCGAGGACGACCAACAGGCGACGGCCGGCGCATTCGGCGCGGTAGCGGGAGACGAGGCCGGGCTCGTCGGGCGGGATCTGGTCGGCGGGGACGCCGAGGGCGCGCAAGAACATGGCGAGGACCTGGGTGGTGGCAAGCGGTTGCCGTAGGTCGTAGCCACGGAGGTTGACGAAGAGCTGACCGTCGGGGAAGTCGGTCTTGAGGGCATGGGCGGAGCGGATGGCGAGGGTGGTCTTGCCCATGCCGGGAGGCCCGCTGACGACGGCGATGCGGTGCGAGGTGAGGTGCTGGCGCAGGGCGTCTAGCTCATGGTGGCGGCCGACGAAGTTGGCGACGGTCCGGGGGCAGCTGGGAGACGACGCGGCGAGGGGTGGGGTCGGTGAGCAAGGCGTGTGCGGCGGTGAGCTCGGTGCCGGGGTCGATGCCGAGCTGATCGGAGAGGGCGGTACGGGCCTGGTCGTACGCGGCGAGAGCCTCGGCGGGGCGGCCGGCGGCGTGGAGGGCGCGGATGAGTAGGGCGGAGAGATGTTCACGGAGAGGGTGCAGGGTGACGAGGTCCTGGAGTGCGGGGATGACGTCGTCGTGAAGGCCGAGGTCGACGGCAAGCTGGCAGCGCTGGGTGAGGACGTCGAGATAGCGGTCGGCAAGCGTTTGCGTCTCGGCGGGGAGGAGGCCGTCGACGGGGGTGCCGCGCCAAAGGGAGAGGGCCTGGTCGAGCAAGGCCAAAGTGGGAGGTTGAGCGACCAGGGAGTCGAAGTGCTGGAGGTCGGTGGTGCCGCCGACCAGGCGGTAGCCGGTGGCCATGGTCTCGATGACGGTCGGATCGCCGAGGACCTTGCGCAGGCGCATGACATAGGTGCGAAGGGTGGCGCGGGCGCCGGCGGGAGGGGTGGTGGGCCAGAGGCGGTCGATGAGCTGGTCGGCGAGGACGAGCCGACCGTGGTGCAGGGCGAGCACGGCGAGCAGGGTGCGCTGCTGGGCGGCGCGGATGGGGATGACGGTGCCGTCGTGGACGACCTGCAGGGGACCGAGTAGCTGGAACTCCACATCTGGATTGTGCCGGGCAGGCCCGACAGGGCGGCGGTAACGGTGTTATTGAAGGCCGGCGGCTGGCAGGATGTAGGGGTGGAGCAGCCAGTGCCGTCGGACGCCAAGCGAGTGTCGGATGCCGACCGCGGGATGGTGGCCGGCCAGCTGGAGAAGGCCCACGCGGAGGGCCGCCTCGATCTGAACGAGTTCGACGACCGGACGCGCCGGGTGTGGGAGGCGCGAACGTTCGGGGAGCTGGCGGCGGTGACGGCGGATCTGCCGGACGTGCGGCAGCCGGTGCCGTGGTCCAGGTCGGAGCTGGTCAAGGATCCGGCGCCGGCGGGGCAGCCGACGGCGGAGGTGGCGCGGCGGCCGGAGAGCCGCGGGGCCTCGGTGATGCGGGTGGCGACGGGGGCCTGGTTCGCGGCCAGCCTGGTGAACTTCGTGATCTGGGCGATCGTGGTGATCACGGAGGGCATGGTCTACCCCTGGTGGATCTGGGTGGCCGGCCCGTGGGGAGCCCTGCTGGTGGCGGGCTACATCCTGGGCCTTGGCCGCGACAACCGGGCGTGACCTGCGCCTCGATTTGGGGTATGAGGGCCTGCACCGTACACTGGATTGACGGCGCACTCGTCGCGTCGATTCCGTCGTGCCTGCGGTGATCTTGAAGTCACCGCGTTCGTGATCTCGGTGGGCGATCGGAGTCGGGGTGTCGCGCGGGCCGCACACCAGTCATACCACCGTCACGAAACGCGGAGGACATGGGCAAGAAGGACGGGGCCATCGAGGTCGAGGGCCGCGTGGTCGAGCCACTCCCCAACGCGATGTTCCGAGTCGAGTTGGAGAACGGCCACAAGGTTCTCGCACACATCAGCGGCAAGATGCGGCAGCACTACATCCGTATCCTGCCGGAGGACCGGGTTGTCGTGGAGCTGTCGCCCTACGACCTGTCCCGCGGCCGAATCGTCTACCGCTACAAGTGACCTCCACGTTGGGGACGTGGGGCCGCTGCGTGTTGGGCGACCCACGCCGGGGGCTTGCCTCCGGATCCCCTAACTACTCGCACAGGAGTGCACGACCGTGAAGGTCCAGCCGAGCGTCAAGAAGATCTGCGACAAGTGCAAGGTGATCCGCCGTCACGGCCGGGTCATGGTGATCTGCGACAACCTGCGCCACAAGCAGCGCCAGGGCTGAGCACCGAACCCTGTACTCGTCGCTGATCCACTCAGTGGACGCGACCACAAGTACACACACCTCCTCGACCCTGTCGGGCGCGCGAGCACCCGACTCACCCCCGGACTCCAGGCCGGGGCTGGGACAGCACCCGTGCGAGCGGGTGTACCGGCACAGCGAGTCGGTCCCAGAACGGACGAGGAGCAGACCTGGAGCGATGAACAAAGTGAGGAGCAGTACGCCGCATGGCACGACTCGCTGGCGTCGACCTCCCCCGCGAAAAGCGGATGGAGATCGCGCTGACCTACATCTTCGGCATTGGCCGGACTCGTTCCAAGGAGCTCCTGGCCGCGACGGGCATCAGCCCGGACCTGCGGGCCAAGGACCTGGGCGACGACGACCTCGCCAAGCTGCGTGAGCACATCGAGGCCAACTACAAGGTCGAGGGTGACCTCCGCCGCGAGGTCCAGGCCGACATCCGTCGCAAGATGGAGATCGGCTGCTACGAGGGCTTCGGCACCGTCGTGGGCTTCCCGTGCGCGGTCAGCGGACGAAGACCAACGCCCGCACCCGCAAGGGCCCGAAGAAGACGGTGGCCGGCAAGAAGAAGGCCGGTAAGAAGTAACCCCCGCTAGCTAGGAGATCTCCGAAGAATGCCACCCAAGACTCGCTCCGGCGCCGGGGTCAAGAAGATCCGGCGCAAGGAGAAGAAGAACGTCTCTCACGGGCACGCCCACATCAAGAGCACGTTCAACAACACGATCGTCTCCATCACGGACCCGACCGGCGCCGTCATCGCGTGGGCCTCGGCCGGCCACGTCGGCTTCAAGGGCTCGCGTAAGTCCACGCCGTTCGCCGCGCAGATGGCCGCCGAGAACGCCGCCCGCAAGGCGGCCGAGCACGGCATGCGCAAGGTCGACGTGTTCGTGAAGGGCCCCGGCTCCGGCCGGGAGACCGCGATCCGTTCGCTGCAGGCGGCGGGCCTCGAGGTCGGAACCATCCAGGACGTGACCCCGCAGCCCCACAACGGCTGCCGCCCGCCCAAGCGGCGCCGGGTCTGAGGCACGGGGAGGAGTAAAAAGATGGCTCGTTACACCGGCCCCGCGACGCGCATCTCGCGTCGCCTCAAGGTCGACCTCGTCGGCGGCGACCAGGCTTTTGAGCGCCGTCCGTACCCGCCCGGCCAGCACGGCCGCGGTCGCATCAAGGAGTCCGAGTACCTCCTGCAGATGCAGGAGAAGCAGAAGGCTCGCTACACCTACGGCGTGCTGGAGCGTCAGTTCCGCCGCTACTACGAGGAAGCGGTTCGCAAGACCGGCAAGACCGGTGAGAACCTGCTGCAGATCCTCGAGTCGCGGCTGGACAACGTCATCTACCGCGCCGGTCTGGCTCGCACCCGCCGCCAGGCCCGCCAGCTGGTCAGCCACGGTCACTTCATCGTGAACGGCCACAAGGTGAACATCCCCAGCTACCGGGTGTCCAAGTGGGACATCATCGACGTGAAGCCGAAGTCGCTGCCGACGCTGCCTTTCGAGGTCGCCAAGGCCACCTTCGGTGACCGTCCGATCCCGGCTTGGCTCCAGGTGGTTCCGTCCTCCCTGCGTGTTCTGGTGCACCAGCTCCCCGAGCGGGCCCAGATCGACACGCCGGTGTCGGAGCAGCTGATCGTCGAGCTGTACTCGAAGTGATCCTTCCCGGCCCGGTCGCCGCACGGCGGCCGGGCCGGGACTCGGTCGACGTCAAATAGCGGGCGTCGTACGAAAGAAGGTAAGCAGTGCTCATCTCTCAGCGACCCACGCTCGCCGAAGAGCCCATCAACGACACCCGGTCCCGGTTCGTCATCGAGCCGCTGGAGCCCGGGTTCGGCTACACGTTGGGCAACTCGATCCGGCGCACGCTGCTGTCGTCCATCCCGGGCGCGGCCGTGACCAGCATCCGGATCGACGGCGTGCTGCACGAGTTCACCACGGTTCCCGGGGTGAAGGAGGATGTCACCGACATCATCCTGAACCTCAAGGAGCTGGTCGTGTCCTCCGAGGAGGACGAGCCGGTGACCATGTACCTGCGCAAGCAGGGTCCCGGCGCGGTGACCGCGGGCGACATCGTGCCTCCGGCCGGTGTCACCGTGCACAACCCCGACCTGCACATCGCCACCCTCAACGCCAAGGGCAAGCTGGAGATCGAGCTCGTCGTCGAGCGCGGTCGCGGCTACGTCCCGGCGGTGCAGAACAAGCAGGCCGGCGCCGAGATCGGCCGGATCCCGGTCGACTCGATCTACTCGCCGGTGCTGAAGGTGACGTACAAGGTCGAGGCCACTCGTGTCGAGCAGCGCACCGACTTCGACAAGCTGATCCTGGACGTGGAGACCAAGCCGTCGATCACGCCGCGCGACTCCGTCGCGTCCGCGGGTAAGACGCTGACCGAGCTCTTCGGCCTGGCCCGTGAGCTCAACACCGACGCCGAGGGCATCGAGATCGGCCCGTCGCCGGCCGAGGCGGACACCATCGCCGCGTTCGCGATGCCGATCGAGGACCTCGACCTCACGGTCCGGTCCTACAACTGCCTCAAGCGTGAGGGCATCCACACCGTCGGCGAACTGGTCTCGCGCAGCGAGGCCGACCTGCTCGACATCCGCAACTTCGGCGCCAAGTCGATCGACGAGGTCAAGCTCAAGCTCGTCGGCCTCGGCCTCGCGCTGAAGGACAGCCCGCCCGGGTTCGACCCGTCGGTCGCCGCGACCGACTTCCCGGCCGACGCGGGCTGGTCCGACGCGGGTGTGGACGGACACCACGACGACGGCCAGGACTACGCAGAGACTGAGCAGCTCTGAACCAGCTGTTCTAGACCACAGGAGCAACGGAAATGCCGACCCCCACCAAGGGCGCCCGGCTTGGCGGGTCTCCGGCCCACGAGCGGCTGCTGCTGGCCAACCTGGCCACGGCGCTGTTCACGCACGGGCGGATCAAGACCACCGAGGCCAAGGCGCGCAAGCTGCGTCCGCTCGCCGAGCGGCTGATCAGCAAGGCCAAGCGCGGCGACCTGCACAACCGTCGTGAGGTCCTCAAGACCATCCGCGACAAGGATGTGCTGCACAAGCTGTTCGCCGAGATCGGCCCGCACTTCGCCGACCGCAACGGTGGCTACACCCGCATCGTGAAGACCATGCCCCGCAAGGGCGACAACGCCCCCATGGCCGTGATCGAGCTGATCGCGGAGCAGCTGGTCTCCACCGAGGCCGAGAAGGCCCGCGGCACCAAGTTCGCCAAGGACGAGGCCGCGACCCCGGCCGCCGAGGTCGTCGAGACCCCGGCCGCCGAGGAGGCCGCCGCTGACGAGGCCGCCGAGACCGAGGCTGTCGCCGAGGTCGAGGAGACCGCCGAGGCTGAGGACAAGAAGTCCGAGTGACTTCTGCCGTCCACGACGAGCCCGCCACTCCCTCCGGGGATGGCGGGCTCGTCCGCGTTCGGCTGGATCTCGGCTACGACGGCACCGAGTTCTCGGGCTGGGCCCGCCAGCCGGAGCGGCGCACGGTGTGCGGCGTGCTGGAGGAGTCGCTGTCCCAGGTGTTCCGGCAGCCGCTGACGCTGACGGTGGCCGGTCGCACCGACGCCGGCGTGCATGCCAGTGGGCAGGTGGCCCACGTCGACCTGCCGGCCGAGTCCGATGTGGACGGCCTGCCCAAGCGGCTGTCCCGCATTCTGCCGGCCGACGTGCGGGTGTTCCGGGCGACCAGGGTGCCCGACGAGTTCGACGCCCGCTTCACCGCGCTGCGCCGGCACTACGAATACCGCGTGGCCGACGCCCCCTTCGGGGCCGATCCGCTGCGCCGCCTGGACACCATCTCGTGGCCTCGGCCGCTGTCGCTGACGGCCCTGTCCGAGGCGTCCGAGCTGCTGCTCGGCGAGCATGACTTCTGCGCCTTCTGCAAACGACGCGAGGGTGCCACGACCATCCGTGAGCTCCAGCGGCTGACCTGGACCCGGGGCGAGGACGGCGTGTTGACCGCCGCCGTGTCGGCCGATGCGTTCTGCCACTCCATGGTCCGCAGCCTGGTCGGCGCGCTGCTGGCCGTCGGCGAGGGCCGCAAGCCGGTCGACTGGCCGGCCTCCCTGCTGCGCTCCACCGAGCGCTCCAGCTCCGTCACGGTCGCGCCGCCGCACGGCCTGACCCTGGTCCGGGTCGACTACCCCGCGGACCAGGACCTGGCCGCCCGCGCCGCGGTCACCCGCAACGTCCGGGTCGCTAGCTGAAGGTCACCGGCTGCCAGCTGTGGCCGGAGTCGGTGGTGCGGTAGAGCACCGAGCCGTTCCAGGCATCGGGCGCGCCGGTGATCACGGTGCCGAAGGCGTGGTCGACGAACCGCAGGTCGTACAGCCCGAAGCGGTCCTCGTCGAGCTCGGTGGTCTGCCAGGTGTTGCCGCCGTCGGTGGTGCTGTACAGCAGCTCGATGCCCCCGCCGGTGGCCGCGATGGCGGCGTTCTGGTCCGAGCCCGATGCGAAGCCCTGGTAGATGCCGGCCAGCGGGGCCTCGGCGTCGGAGGGCAGGTAGCGCACGCCCAGCGCCGCGGCGTGGACCAGCTGCTTGTGCATGTGCCCGGGCGACGGGTCGGACGGGTCGCCGAGGCACAGGTTGAGCACCTTGCCCTGCCGCACGCCGTCCAGTGCGGTCTGCATGGACGCATCGCAGGGCAGCGGCGCGGTCGTGAAGTGCACGCCGTCGGTGGAGGTCCAGTACTTGCTGGTGGAGTGGTCCGCACCGACCGAGATCTGCACGCCGCCGCCGACCGCGAGGTCCCCGTAGGTGATGCCGCCGTCGACCGACAGGCCCGGCACGGCGGTCAGCGTCTTGGCGCCGACCTTGCCGGTGTAGAGCTGGGTGGTGTTGTGGTCGGGCTGGCTCAGCGTGCTGGCCAGGGCCAGCACGTGGCCGTCGGCGATGTCGATCTTGTTGAGGTAGCTGGGGCTGGGCAGCCCAGCCAGCGTCACGGCGAACCAGTGCTTGCCGCCGTCGGTGCTGGCCTGGATGCGCTCGCCGTCGGAGACGAAGGCGTGCTTGGCGTCGGGCACGGTCAGCGCGACGTGGTTGTGGTTGTCGGGCAGCGCGATCGGCGGGGCGGCCAGCCGGGACCACCGAGCGCCGCCGTCGGTGGTCTCCAGCAGGTAGCCGGTGGCGCCGGCGTAGCCGAGCACGTAGCCGTGCTTGGGCGTCAGCCAGCTGCTCGATGCCGGGGCGAAGCCCTTGGGCACCGTTGCGGCCTCGGCGGTCGCCGGCACGGCGAGCAGGGCGGTCGCCGCGGCGAGCGCCAGGGCCGCACATCGTGTGAACGTCATGCTCCGGTGACGGTCGGTGACGCCACCGGGTTGCCTCGGATCAGTCCCCGCGGCGCACGGGGCCGAGGATCTGCTTCTCGCCCTCGTTGGTGACCAGGCGGATCGGCACCCACAGGTCCCGCCCGAGCGCCAGCACGTGGTCGTCGCGCAGCTGCGACAGCTCGGTGACCTGGGCCGGGTTGAGCCGCCACATCCGGCCGGCCAGCTGGGCCTGCGCGGCCTGTAGCCGCTGGATGAGCACCAGGTCGGCGTTCATGGCCAGCGCACCGGCCTGCGGGTGCAGATAGGGCAGCACGTACATGGTGGTCTGCCACGGCGTGCGCGGCGGCAGCAGCTCGACCGGGGTGGCGCCGCCGTCGTGCACGACCAGCAGCGGGTTGTCCTCGGAGCTGTCGGGCAGCTCGATCGGCGACAGCCGCCGGATCGAGACGACGGGCAGCGGCCGCTCGTTCGGGCCGGTGGTGGTGGCCTGGGCCAGCGCCTGCCAGGCCTGCGGCCGGCCGGTCGCGATGATCACCCACGCACCCGCGGCCAGCGCCCGCAGCGCGAGCTGGCGGGCCAGGTACAGGCCGCCGAGGGCGACCACCCTGGTCGGCATCGGACGCAGCAGGGACACGCTGGCCGGCTCGTTGCGCGAGTCGGTGCCGATCAGCGTGCCGCCGCGCTCGGCCGACGGGCTGACCGCGTCCAGCAGCTCGGGCGAAACCAGGTACTCGGGGGCGAGCCCGCCGACCTTGCCCATGGTGTCCCGGGACCGGGTCTGACTCGTGCTCATGCCCATCCTCCGAACGGCAGCGTCGCGGCCAGCGCGGCGCTCTGCAGGCCGCGCAGCGGGGTCACGTCGAAACCGAGCTGGCCGGACATCTTTTCCAGCCGGTCCTCGGCGCGGTTCAGCTCGGACGGGGTGCGGGCGCTGAGCCGGACCAGCCCGCGCAGCCCGACCTGGCCGTCCTGGCCGCCGGGCGAGATGGCCAGCGTGACCGTGGAGGACAGCGCCCGGATGCTGGTGAACGTGTTCAGGCCGGCGGCGACGCCGCCGCTGGGCCAGCCGGTGATGGAGTAGCTGGAGTGGCCGACGCCGGCGGCGGTCACGCCGCCCCACTTCTCGGTCAGCCCCACGCGGCCCTCGGCGTTGACGGCGCCGGACAGCTCACTGATGGCGATGCCGGTGGACAGCAGCTCGTCGGAGTCCAGCGGACGGGTCGTCACGCCGCGGCTCTCCAGGGCGCTGCGCACGCGGGACAGCGCGCCGATCAGCGCCCGGTGCGCGCCGACGACGCCGCCGCCACGCTCACGGATGGCCGCGCCGCAGCGCCGCGGGTCCAGCCGCACGGCGACGAGCGTGGTCCGACGGGCGGAGGTCGGCAGTGCGCCGATCACCTCCATGTATGAGGACAGTGCGGGCGAGCTGGGCGGGAGCACGGCGCTGCCGGGGTAGCAGTGCCACAGCACCCGGATCGAGTCCAGCACCACGCCGCGGTCCTCAAGGCACGGCGCGAGCACACCGAGCGGCAGGTTCGGCGCCTTGCCGATCGGGGCGACCAGCGGCGGTTCCACGTCGACCCGCAGCACGGCGGTCCAGACGCCGTCCTGCCACGCCATGCCGACCGGCGAGCGCTCGTGGTCGATGGCGTGCGCGACGACGAGGTCGGGCACCGCGAGCCGGAGCAGCGCGACACGGGCGTCTTCGGCGCCGATGACCTTCGTCTCATCGTCGGCGTCCACCGCGGGCGCCTCGGCCGGCGAGCTGACCCGGCTGTGCGAGCGGAACAGGTAGCGGACCGTCAGCCCGACCCACTGCGTGAACCAGCGGCCGCTCCAGCGGATGAACGTCAGGATGAGCGCGACACCGACCACCCCGGCCGCCACGTACAGCCAGGAGCGGTTGATCGCCAGCAGCACGAGGCCGATGGCCACGCCGACCTCGAGCACGACGAGGTTGGCCACCGGCAGGCCGCCGATGCTCGCGCCCGCCTTGCGCCGGCGTGCCGGCGGCACGCGTCGCGGCGGGGGCGTGGCTGACTGCGCCTGCGGCGGGGGCGCGCCGTTGCTGGGCGGCCCCGGGCGTTGCGTGGTCACGGACATCCGCTCGATCTTCCCCTCGGTGTTCGCTGCGATATCGGGCGCCGGCCGATCGGGTCCACCCGAAGCGCACCCGGCCGGCACTGCCTCCCGCTATCCTGCGAAACCGTACCGCGAACGGGAGAGCTGCGAGCTGCGAATGCCTTCGACACCTACGAGCAAGTCCCAGGTCCAGGCGTACCGATTCATGCTGAGGCGGATGGAGTCCGCCTTGGTGCGCAAGGACTCGGTGATGCTGCACGACCCGATGGGCTCGCACATGCGCTCGGCGGTGGTCGGTGTGCTGCTGGCCATGGTCGCGGCCATCGGCTTTGTCCTGTTCGCCGTGCTCAGCCCGGCCGGCTCGGTGCCGGAGTCCAACGGCGTCGTGATCGGCAAGCAGTCCGGCGCGGTGTACGCGTTGATCACCGACGCCAGCAACAACAAGCGGTTGGTGCCCACGTTCAACGTGACGTCGGCTCGGCTGATCCTGTTGGCCAACGGCAGCGGCGGCGGGGCGCAGGGCGCCACCTCGCCGGCCGCGGCCACGCCCGCGGTGGTCGACGACGAGGTGCTCAAGGGCCTTCCGCGTGACAAGAAGCAGGGCATTGTGGACGGCCCGCAGATGCTTCCCGTTGGGCCGCAACGGATCGGCAACTTCTGGGACGTGTGCGACACGCTGCCGCACAGCGCCGACGCGAGCGCCACCCCGACCACGTCGGTGATCGGCGGCGTCGACGGTGTCGGTTCCGAGCTCAACGCCGGGCAGCAGCTGCTGGTCACGCCGGACAACGGCAAGTCGTACTACCTGGTCTACCGCAAGTCCCCGTTCAGCTCGAGCCCCGGACTGAAGAACACCGGCGTCGCCGTGGTCAAGTCCGAAGTGGACCCGGACAAGGACAAGGCCATCGCCAACGCCTACTCGTTGCAGAAGGCGTACGCGCGGCCGATCAGCTCGGCGGTGTTGAACGCCATTCCGAGCACGGTCGCGCTGAGCCTGCCGGACATTCCCGGCCGTGGCGACAAGCCCGGCTACCCGACGCCGGACAACGCGCTGATCGGTGACGTGCTCAAGACCGTCGAGGTCGACAACTCCGAGCACTACTACGTGCTGGTGGCCGAGGGACGGCACGAGGTCTCCCCGATCGCGGCCGAGGCCGTCGTCGAGGCCAGCGGCAAGAGGCAGCACGACGTGCAGCCGGGCGATCTGACGGACATCCCGCGCGTCTCCGTGCCATGGGAGCTGGATGAGTTCCCCGTGCAGCGGGTGCAGCCGATCGACGGCAACGACTACCCGGTGCTGTGCGCGGCCTGGAGCTTCCCGAACAACTCGCCGAAGCTGACCGTGCGCATCGCCGAGTCGAACAAGCCGCTGCTGCCCAACAACGCCACGCCGATCAAGCTGGGGCTGCCGAGCGTCGACGGCACCAAGATCACCGACTTCTACCTGCCGACCGGCCAGGCGGCCGTGGTGCGGGACAGCACGTCCACTTCGGACGAACGAACCGGTCCGGTGTACGTGATCTCCGACCTGGGCGTGCGCTACGGCTTCGCGTCGTCGATCCCGTCAATGAACCCGGACCAGGTGGCCGCCGGTGTCGGTCTCGGCGACCCGGCCAGCTACCCGCCGGCGCCGGATGCGATCGTGCGGCTGCTGCCGCAGGGCACCGCGCTCGATCCGGGGGCGGCGCTGCGCACGTACGACACCATGCAGCCGCCGGCCGACGCCGGCAGCTACCCGACCGCGGCGCCGAGCCAGCAACAGCAGGCGCCGCCGGCCGGCGGCGGGAACTGAACGCGGCCCGGCCGCGTCAAAGGACCTGTCGACGAGAGGGGATGACGTGAGCGGCGTGCACATCGATCCGGACTGGATCGCGAGCTATGCCAAGACGGTCTCCCGGTCGTCGGAGGAGCTGGGCTCGGCGCGGGACGCGCTCAAGGGCGCGCCGCTGCCGGCTGACGCGTTCGGGCAGTTGGGCCACAACACCGGCGCCGACAGCGCGTACGCCCAGGCCGCGCAGACCTTGTCCGATCAGCTCTCACGGGCGGTGGACGCGCTGACCGCGGCCGCCGAAGGGTTGGCCAAGACCGCCGACCACTACGGCTCGCACGACCAGGACGTCGCGGCGCTGCTGAAGAAGGCTGGTGGCAAGTGAGCGCGTCACCGGCCCACCTGGACTACCTGTCGCAGATCAGCCGCCAGCTCGGCGTGACCGATCCGGTCGAGGAGTACTACGCGCCGCTGGTCGGCAAGTGGTCGGCGCTCCGGGACGAGGCCGACCGCTGGCGCAAGGCGGCCAAGGCCGCCACCGAGGTCACCGACACGTTGACCAAGTCGCTGGGCGGCTTGGACGCGTCGTGGCAGGGCAAGGACGCCGACTCGTTCATGGCGTACATGCAGGGCTACGGCTTGTCCGGGCACGACCTGGCCGACGCCATGAACGCCATGGCCGACGCCTTGCAGCAGACCGCCGACGGCGTCGAGCACCTGGTCGACCAGCTCGGCGACACCCTTGCCGAGAGCGCCGACACCGTGTCCGAGGCGCTGTCCGTGCCCGTGCACGGCGAGAAGCGGGCCACCGAGCATCTCGACGACCAGCACGAGCCGACCAAGCAGCTCTTCGAGTCCGTGCGGGACGTGTTGGAGGCCTTCACCAAGCTGTGCAGCGGTGTGCACGGCGGCGACGCCTTCTCCAAGATCACCATCAAGCACCCGATGCCGTCCGGGAACTGGTCCTACGACTACGCCCCGCCCGCTTCCGCACCTCCCTCCCCGCCTTCGCCACCCACTGCGACCGCCCCGGCCGCTGCTGCCGCCGCCCACGCGGCCGGCGGTGGCGGCATGCACGCCGGTGGTGGCGGCGGCGCGATGGGCGCTGGCGCTGGGATCGCTCACGACGCCGTGCAGGCCCCAAGTGCCGGCACCGTCTCCGGCGCTGCCGAAACGACCTCCACCGAGCACTACACGCCCGCTCCCGCCGCCCCGGCCGCTGCTGCCGCCGCCCACGCGGCCGGCGGTGGCGGCATGCACGCCGGTGGTGGCGGCGGCGCGATGGGCGCTGGCGCTGGGATCGCTCACGACGCCGTGCAGGCCCCAAGTGCCGGCACCGTCTCCGGCGCTGCCGAAACGACCTCCACCGAGCACTACACGCCCGCTCCCGCCGCCCCGGCCGCTGCTGCCGCCTCACCGGGCGGCGGTCAGGCCGGCGGTGGCATGGGCATGATGGGCGGCATGGCCGGCGGGCAGAAGGGCCAGGGCGGCGAGGACCAGGAGCACAAGTCCAAGATCCGCCTCAGCGGCGATCTCCGTGACCTGCTCGGCGCCCCGGAGAAGACCGCGCCGACGGTCATCGGGGAGAACTAGCAGACTGTATCCGGCAATGAAAAAGGGGCCTCGCAAGCGCGAGGCCCCTTAGCTTTCGAGTGATGCTCACATGCGGAGCCGCTGCGGCGCGGGCCGGTGGTTGCGGCGGGCGCGGCTGGCGGCGTGCACGGCGAACAGGGTGATCAGCAGCAGTACGACGCCGATGATCGTGCCGTACATGGCCCACATCATCGGGGACAGGCTCTTCACCTCGGCCACGCCCACATCGGACTTGATCTGCTCGGCCTGGGCCTTGGCCGGTGAACCGGGCTCGCCCGGGATGACGGCGGTCAACGCGGCCACCGGGTCGATCATGCCGTAGCCGACCTGGTTGTTGCGGCCGGACGGGGTGCCGGGGTGCTGCGCGGTCATCTCGATGCGGTGCATCACCTGGTAGGCGTCGAGGTTCGGGAACCTCTCGCGGACCAGGGCGGCCAGACCGGCCACGTACGGGGCGGCGAAACTGGTGCCCTGCAACGGCTGCGGACCGTTGCTGGTGGTCTCCTGGTTGGCCAGGCCGGTGCTGCGGCCCGGGTCGAGAGTGATGATGCCGGTGCCCGGCCCGGCCACGCTCACCCACGGTCCCCACATGGTGAACGGGGCCGGCGCGCCCGGGGTCTGCTTGTTGGCGCTGTCGGTGGTGATCGCGGCGACCGACATGACGTCGTCGGAGAACCAGGCCGGTGACTCGATCCACTTGGGACGGTTTGGGTCCGGGGTGTCGTTCTGGGTGTTGCAGCCGCCCTGCTGCTCGAGGTTGCCGGCGGCGGCCACGATGACCACCTTCTTGTCGTGCACGGCGTAGTGGATGGCCCGCTGCAACAGGTCCTGCGCGGTCTTGTCGCCCTGGCCCATCTTCAGGGTCAGGCAGGCCGACAACGAAATGTTGATCACGCTCGCGTGCTTCTCGACCGCGTTCACGATGGCATAGGCCAGCGAGGTCGGCGTGCCGGCCGACGGCGAGGCCTGCGAGTTCGCCGTCTTGACCTTGATCGACGGGCTGGACTGGCGGATGGGCAGGATCTGCGCCTTCGGCGCAACGCCCTGGAAACCGACGCCCGTACCGGTGGTGTCGGCGCCGATGATGCCGGCGACCTCGGTGCCGTGCCCGTCGCAGTCGTCCTTGCTGACACCGCTGATGTTGCCGAGGTAGTCGACCTTCGGCAGCAGCCGTCCGGTGAACTCGTCGTGCTGGTTCACACCGGTGTCGATCACGGCGACGATCTGGTTGCGGCCCTGGGCGTACTGGTGGGCCTCATCGAGCCGCAGCCAGGTCTGGCCGTTGGGCGGGTCCTTCAGCTGCGCGCCTCCGCCGCTGGAGGTGATGCACTGCTGCTCTTCCGAGAAGGTCGCGCCTTGCGGGGCCCCGACCGACTTGTCCGGCGTGGGATTGCCGGGCGAGCCGCCGCCGCTCAGGGTGGGCGGGGCCCACGCGTCCGCACCGGCGGCCGGGACGGTGTCCTGGGCCAGCGCGGGGGCGAGGCCGGGGCCGAGCAGGCCGACCAGAACGGTCGCGGCGAGCGCCGTTGTCCGTGTGATCCGCATGATCCCCTCAGAGGTTCAGGTGGCGCAGCGTGCTGTAGAGGTCCATCACGGCCAGCGCCAGCGGCACCACGGCGGCGATGCAGATGGCCTCGAACACGTCGACGGACCGGCGCAGCACGGGCGAGAACTTTTGCTTGGGGAAGGCGACACCGAGCACCAGCGCGGCCGCGCCGACGACGATCAGCGTGCCGAACACCCACAGCAGCCGGCCGAACGGGTCGGACAGCCAGATCCAGCCGGCCAGCACGCCTGCGCCGGCGACGATGCCGCTGGCCAGCAGGGCCACCGCCTGGCTGCCGTTGGCGTACGTGCGCGAGCGCAGCAGCATCACCAGCGTGACCACGACGGCGAAGACCGGACCCCACACGGTGCCGGAGGTGGCGGCCAGCACGGCGGCCACGGCGGAGGTCACGCCGGCGCCGATGATCATGCCGGTCATGTACTCGTGGGCGAGGCCGGCTCGCTTCTCGATCATGGTGTACTCGGGGAAGCCGCCGTCGTCCTTGAGGTCCTCGGCGTTGCCCGGCACGGTCGGCAGCGGCAACTTGGCCAGCCGGATGGTGAAGCGCGGCAGCCAGGACAGCGCGACCAGCGACACCGCCGCCGCACCGGCGGCCACGCCGGCGATGGGCTGGGTGTCCAGCAGCGCGCCGACCAGGAAGGCCAGCCAGCCGAGGGTGGACGCGGTGGCCGCCGCGATGAACACGGTCACACCCGATCCGACGACCAGGATGCAGGCCCAGGAGACGATCATCACCAGCAGGCAGGCCAGCAGCAGGCTCCACCGGGTGAGCTCGCCCGGGATCACGTACAGCCCGGCCACGAAGGCCATCGGCAGCCCGCCGGCCGCGGCGACGATCACGCCCGTGACCGGCACCTGGTAGACCCGGGTCAGCACCGCGCCGGCGACGACGCTGGCGATCATGCCGACGCCGGCGGCGATCGCGGCCACGAGGCCGTAACCGCCGGGCATCAGTGGACCGGCCAGCAGCACCGCGATCGCCGCGCCGATCAGCGCGACGGTGCCGGCGACGTGACCGATTCGCCTTGCCGTCTCGGGGGTCCACGGCCGGAAACTGTCCGGATTGGACTCCGCGATGGCGTCGACGACGTCGTCGTACAGCGGCGGCGGCGGATTCTCCGAACGGCGTCGCAGCTGGAGCAGATCGCCGTCGACCACGCCGAGCGAGGCCAGCGTGCGGCTGGCCTCCAGTGGCGTGGCCTCGCCCAGCTTGGCCAGGCACCAGCCGCCGTGGCGGGCGCCGCCGTCCGGCCGGTTCTCCTTGGCCATCTGCAACAGCATGGGCATCAGGTCGGCAACCGCGACGTCGGACGGCAACGCGACGTCGATCCGTGTCTGCGGCGCGACCACCGTCACCCGGCTGAACACCGTCGTACCGGTTGCCACCAGGGCCCCCTCATCTTTCGGTCTCGTGTGGACTCACCACCGCCGCGTGCAGCCGTTTCGCATCCGAACTCCGCGAACCGCCCGCGCGCCGCCGGTGGCCGCCCCTAGTATGGCCGCACCGGGACGCCCGGGAACGGCGGTTCCGGTGAAGACGTTGGAATGGGTTTTGATCCACCCCCGACCCGAAGAGGTGTGTCCCGGTGAGCACGCTCCAGTTCAGGCGTCAGGCGCGCCTTGCCGCCCCGCGGCCGCCCGGCGGTGAGGTGCACCTGGAGCCGCCGCCCGAGCTGCCCAGGGTCATTCCCGGCAACATCGTGATGAAGGTGCTGCCGATCGTCATGATCGTCGCGTCGGTCGGCATGATGGGCTACATGTTCACGGCGCCCGGCGCCAAGAACCCGCAGACCATCATGATGGGCGGCTTCTTCCTGATCTCCACCGTCGGCATGATGGCCGGCGGCGCCGGCGGCGGGCGCGGCGGCGGCCAGCGCAAGGCCGAGATGAACGAGGACCGCAAGGACTACCTGCGCTACCTCGGCCAGATGCGGGAGCGGGCCCGCGGTGCGGCCGACGACCAGCGGGCCGCGCTGGAGTGGAACCACCCGGACCCCCAGGCCCTGTGGTCGATGGCCACCAGCAGGCGGATGTGGGAGCGCCGGCAGAACGACCCCGACTTCGGCCACGTGCGCATCGCCCGCGGCTCGCAGCGGCTGGCCACTCGGCTGGTGCCGCCGCAGACCGGACCGGTCGACGAGCTGGAGCCGATCGCCACCCTGGCGCTGCGCCGTTTCGTGCGCGCCCACTCGATCGTGCCCGACCTGCCGACCATGATCACCATGCGCGGCTTCGCCGCCATCTCGCTGCTGGGCGAGCGGGACCTGACCCGCGGCCTGGCCCGGGCCATGATCGCCCAGCTGGTCACCTTCCACTCGCCCGAGGACCTGCTGATCGCCGTGGTCAGCGCCGGGCGGGCCAAGGACGAGTGGGAATGGTGCAAGTGGCTGCCGCACGCCCAGCACCCGACCGACGTCGACGGCATCGGCCAGCTGCGCCTGATGAGCGGCTCGCTGCAGCAGGTCGAGGACTGGCTGCACGAGCAGACCAAGGACCGCCAGCGCTTCCAGCGCAACGCCCCGCCGCTGACCGACCAGCCGCACATCCTGATCGTCGTCGACGACGGTGAGATCACCCGCGAGGAGCAGATCATCCTCGACGAGGGCCTCGTCGGTGTGACCCTGCTCGACCTGTCCGACTCGCTCGGCAACCTGGCCGCCCGCCGCGGCCTGCGCCTCGTCGTGGAGCCGGACCGGATCGGCGCCCGCAGCGGCGCCGGCGTCGAGTGGTTCGGCCAGCCCGACACGCTGTCGGTCCAGGAGGCCGAGACGCTGGCCCGGCGGCTGTCGCCGTACCGGATCGGCGGCCAGGAGGCCACCGGCTCCGAGGACCAGCCGCTGCTCAACGCCAACCCGCCGATCCTCGAGCTGCTCGGGATTCCGGGCGACCCGATGACGTTCGAGATCGCGCAGGCCTGGCGGCCGCGGCCGAAGTCGGACCGGTACAAGATCCCGTTCGGCGTCGGCGAGTTCGGCCAGTCCGTCGAGCTGGACATCAAGGAGGCGGCCGAGGGCGGCATGGGCCCGCACGGCCTGTGCATCGGCGCCACCGGTTCCGGCAAGTCGGAGTTCCTGCGCACGCTCGTGCTCGGCCTGCTGGCCACGCACTCGTCCACCGCGCTCAACATGATCCTGGTGGACTTCAAGGGTGGCGCCACGTTCCTCGGTCTCGACGACGCGCCGCACGTGGCCGCGGTCATCACCAACCTGTCCGGCGACCTCACCATGGTCGACCGCATGAAGGACGCCATCGCCGGCGAGGTGTCCCGCCGCCAGGAAGTGCTGGCCAAGGGCAACTACAAGAACGTGTGGGACTACGAGAGCGCCCGCGAGAAGGGCGCCGACCTCGACCCGCTGCCGGCCCTGTTCATCTGCATCGACGAGTTCTCCGAGATGCTGACGGCCAAGCCCGACTTCATCGACATCTTCCTCCAGATCGGCCGGGTCGGCCGGTCGCTGCAGATCCACATGCTGCTGGCCTCGCAGCGGCTGGAGGAAGGCAAGCTGCGCGGTCTCGACACGTATCTGTCGTACCGGATCGGTCTGAAGACCTTCTCCGCCTCGGAGTCCCGTGCCGTGCTGGGCGTGCCGGACGCCTACGAGCTGCCGCCGATCCCGGGTTCGGGTTACCTGGCCGTGCAGGGTGAGCCGATGACCCGGTTCAAGGCGGCCTACGTCTCCGGCCCGTACCGGCCGGCCGGCATGATCGCCGGCCCGGCCACGCCGGCCGGCATCAGCGGCGACCGCAGGCCCAAGTGGTTCGTGCCGGACTTCGTGGAGATCCCCAAGGAGCCGGAGAAGCCGCGCGAGGCGGTCAAGGAGAAGCCCAAGGAAGACGACAAGATCGAGCCGAGCGTGCTCGAGGTCATCGTCGGGCGGCTCAACGGCCAGGGCGCGCCGGCCCACCAGGTGTGGCTGCCACCGCTGAACGAGCCGCAGTCGCTGGACATGCTGCTGCCGCCGCTGGCCGCGACGCCGGACCGGGGCATCTACCCGCAGGGCTACCAGGGCTACCTCCAGATCCCGCTCGGCCTGGTGGACAAGCCGTTCGACCAGCGGCGTGACCCGTTCTGGGCCGACTTCTCCGGCGCGGCCGGCCACGGCGCGGTCGTCGGCGGCCCGCAGTCCGGCAAGTCCATGCTGCTGCGGACGTTGATCATGTCGATGGCCGTGACGCACACGCCGGAAGAGGTCCAGTTCTACTGCCTCGACCTCGGTGGCGGCACGCTCGCGCCGCTGGAGGGGCTGCCGCACGTCGGCGGCGTTGCCAGCCGGCTCGAGCCGGACAAGGCCCGGCGCATGGTGGCCGAGCTGACCGGCCTGATCGCCGACCGGGAACAGCGCTTCCGGGCCGCCGGCATCGACGGCATGGTCGAGTTCCGCAACCGCAAGCGCCGCGGCGAGATCAAGGACGACCCGTACGGCGACGTCTTCGTGATCATCGACGGCTGGCTGAACTTCCGGCAGGAGTTCGAGGCGCTGGAGCAGTCCATCCTCAACCTGGCCGCGCAGGGCCTGTCCTTCGGCATCCACGTGGTCATCTCGGCCAACCGCTGGGCCGAGATCCGGCCGGCGGTCAAGGACCTCATGGGCACCCGGTTCGAGCTTCGGCTCGGCGACCCGAGCGAGTCCGAGTTCGACCGCAAGGTCGCGGTGAACGTGCCGGTCGGCCGGCCCGGCCGCGGCATGACGCCGGACCGGCTGCACTTCCTGACCGCGCTGCCGCGTATCGACGCCTCGTCCAACGTCGGCGACGTCGGCGCGGGCGTGCAGGACGCCATCGGCAAGATCACGGCCGCCTGGCGCGGTCCGGTCGCGCCGCAGGTCCGGCTGCTGCCCGAGCTGCTGCCGTACGAGCAGCTGCCGGCCCAGCAACAGCAGCGCAACCCGCACCTGATCCCGATCGGCGTCAACGAGGACGGCCTGGCGCCGGTGTACCTCGACTTCGACAACGACTCGCACTTCTACGCCTTCGCCGAGGGCGAGTCCGGCAAGACCAACCTGCTGCGGACCATCGTGCGCGGCATCATGACCCGGTACACCACCAGCGAGGCCGTCATCCTGCTGGTCGACTACCGGCGCACGATGCTGGGCTTCGTCGACACCGACCACCTGCTCAGCTACGTGGTGTCGGCCAACCAGCTCGGCGACACCATCAACGACATCAAGAACTCGCTCAAGGGCCGGCTGCCCGGCCCCGACGTCACGCAGGAGCAGCTCAAGGCCCGGTCCTGGTGGAAGGGGCCGGACGTGTTCGTCGTCGTCGACGACTACGACCTGGTGGCCACCCAGAGCGGCAACCCGCTGCAGCCGCTGTCCGAGTTCCTGCCGCAGGCCAAGGACGTCGGCCTGCACATGATCCTGGCCCGCCGCTCCGGCGGGGCCAGCCGGGCGCTGTTCGACCCGGTGATCGGCAAGCTGCGCGAGATCGCCGCCCCGGGCATGGTCATGAGCTGTAGCAAGGACGAGGGTGTGCTGGTCGGCACGTACAAGCCGACGATCCTGCCGCCGGGCCGCGGTGTGATCGTCACCCGCAAGCTGGGCCAGCAGCTCATGCAGACCGCGTGGCTGCCGGGCGAGTGAGTTGACAGTGTCCTTGCGCCGCGTGCCGCGGCGGGCTCGGCCCCGGGTAGCCGGTGCCTCGCCCTTGCCGGATTTTCGAACGCCGCATGGCTTGAGGGTGGGGTGCGTTGGGTGGCGGCGCTCGAAAATCCGCCAACCGTGCGAAGCACCGGCGGGGCCTCGCGCTCTTCGGGGTGGATCGAAAGGCGGGGTGGTGGGGCCTCGCGACCCTTCCGGGGAGGATGAGCGCGATGTCCTTTCACGTGGCGGTCGACTTCGGCACGTCGAGCACGTGCGTGGCGGTGGCCGTCGACGGCAAGGAGCCGCAGCTGGTCGTCCTGGAGGGCGGCACGCCGGTGATGCCGTCGGCGGTCTTCGCCGACCGCGGCGGCACGCTGTTCGTCGGGCAGGAGGCGGAGCGGCAGGCGGCGGTGGACCCGTCGCGTTACGAGCCGAATCCCAAGCGCCGCATCGACGAGGGGCAGCTGCTGCTCGGCGACACCGTGCTGAACGTGCTGGACGTGGTGCGAGCGGTGCTCGTACGGGCCACGAACGAAGCCCGGCGGTTGGTCGGCGGCGCGCGGATCGACCTGCTGGTGCTGACCCATCCCGCCGACTGGGGCGCGGTTCGCACGCGAATCCTGCGCCAGGCCGGGCAAGGGCTCGGCGCCGAGGTGGCGCTGGTGCCGGAACCCGTTGCGGCGGCGGTGTTCCACTCGGCGTCGACGGCGATGCCGGACGGAACCGCCTTGGCCGTACTGGACTTCGGCGGCGGCACCGTGGACGCCAGCGTGGTGCGGCGACGTGGGGCGTCGTTCGAGGTGCTGGCTACCCGTGGCGAGCCGAACTTCGGCGGTGCGGACATCGACCAGGCGTTGCTGGAGCACGTCGGCACGCTCGTGTCGTCGTCGGATCCGCAGGCGTGGCAGGCGTTGATGGAAGGCCGTGAGATGGCCGACCGGCGGCGTCGTCGCGTGCTGCGGCAGGACGTGCGCGGGGCCAAGGAGACGCTGTCCCGGCATGCCTACACCGATGTGCCGATGCCGCAACCGTTTCCGGACGCCCACGTGACGCGGGCCGACCTGGAGCGGCTGATCGGCCCGCAGCTGGGCCGGGCGGCCGACCTGATGGCCGACACCGTGAAGGCGGCGCGGCTGACCGCCGGTGAGCTCAGCACGGTGTTCCTGGTCGGCGGCTCCAGCCGGATCCCGTTGGTGGCGCGGCTGGTGCACGAGCGTGCCGGCGTGATGCCGACGACGCTCGACCAGCCGGAGACGATCGTGGCCCGTGGCGCGCTGCGGGTGGTCACCCTTGATCCACATCGGACGGGCGCGTTTCCCGGGGTGCGGCCGCCCAGCCCGATGCAGCAGCCGCTGGAGACGCCTCGCGCGGGCTACCCGGCGGTGCCGGTGGGCGGCGCGGGACCGATGCCGGCCGGGGCTGTTGTCGACGTCACCCGGCCCGTGCCGGCCAACTTTCCCCAGGTGCCCGTACCGGAGAAGAAGCGCGGCAAGTGGCTGCCGTGGGTTGTGGTCGGCTCCGTGGTGCTGGTGGTCGTCGCCGGCGTGACGGTGTTTCGCCTGGTCACCGGCGGCCCGGACGGCAAGGACGTGGCGCAGTACGACTACCGCTTCACCGCCCCGTCGGGCTGGAGCCAGACCGGCGGCAACGCCTCGTTCCGCGAGGTGCAGCTCAAGCCGGACGGGTCGACCGGCAAGCAGGTGATCTCCGTCCAGGAGCGGGCGCTGAACTACGACGCCAGCGCCCAGCGGGACCAGGCGATCGGCCAGGTCCGGTCGGCGGTCGAGCAGGCCGGCCCCGACTTCTCCGATTTCTCGGACGCCGCCAGCTTCGGCGGCAAGGATGTCCTCTACTACCGCGAGCGCGTCGACGGGGCATCGGTCGACTGGTACGTGGTCCTCAAGGGCAAGGCGCAGGTCAGCGTCGGCTGCCAGTACGCGCCCGGCGACAAGGACTCCGTGACCGCCGCCTGCCAGCAGGTCGTGAGCACGCTGGCGGTGCAAGCCTGAGGAGGGAGACGCCGTGTCCATCGGCGAGGCGATGAGCCAGTTCCGGTCCGAGGTCGACTCCGCCGTGGCGCGGGGCAGCCGGGCCGCGTCCGAGGCCAGGGCGCGCAGCGCCGCCACCAAGGGCCAGACCCGGGAGCTGGTCGGCAAGGTCCGGGCCCGGGAGGCCCGGCCGGAGCCGGCCGACCTGACCGCGCCGGGGCTGCGCCGGGCAGCGGCCTCGTTCCGTAGCGACGAGGGGCTGCCGGTGGACCGGTTGCCCGAGGGCACCGAGCTGTTGGCCCCAGCCGGGCCGACTACTCCGAGTGCCCCGAAGCCACCCGTGGCGGCGGTACGACGCCCCCTTCCGAGTGACGACGACGAGGACTTTTCGCAGGAGGGAATCATGTTCCGCGGCTAGTTCCACCCGGGCCCGTTTACATGAGCAACGGTTTGCGAAGAAGTCGCGACGCGGTGGAACCGACCGTGGCACTGTCGTCGTCGCAGTAACCGTACGAACCAAGCAGTAGTACTCACTCGATTGAAGGGGGCACTTCCGTGGCCGGTGCTATGGGGACCAACATCGCCGAGATGGCGAGCTGCGCCAAGGACATCGAGAACGTCGAGCAGGAGATCAACGCGACGGTCAACAAGCTCAACGGCGACCTCACCCCGCTCCAGTCCAGCTGGAAGGGCCAGGCCTCCGCGGCGTTCCAGCAGCTCCAGGAGCGTCTGATGGAGGACGCCAAGAAGCTGAACCAGGCCCTGAACGACATCTCCACCGCGATGCGGACCGCGTCCGGCACCTACTCGCAGCAGGAAGAGGAAGCCTCGCACGGCATCAGCAACATCAGCAGCCGGCTGAACGGCTGACCTTGGCTTTGTCGTTTCGGCCACGGCCGGAAACGCATCTTTAGCATTCGCGGCTTTGTCAGACTTCAATCAGGGGAGAACATCGTGAGTGACGGCATCGTCAAGGTCACTTTCGCCGAGATCCAGCAGGCGTCCCAGGACGTGACCAACGCGGCCAACACGGTCGGCGGGCACCTGGACACGCTGAAGAGCAAGATCGCGCCGATCGTCGCCGACTGGACCGGTGACGCGGCGGAGGCCTACCAGAACGCCCAGCGCAACTGGGACGCGGCGGCCAAGGACTTCAAGGAGACCCTCGAGGCGATCGGCATCGCCGTCCGCCAGGCCGCCGACGGCTACGAGAGCGCCGAGGGTTCGGCCAAGAAGCTCTGGGGCTGAGACCTTCGTCACGCCCGATCGCGAGGCCCGTGGACCCTGGGACGACCCGTCCCGGGGTCCACGTATGTGTTCCGACCACCCGTTTTGACCCTCACGGGTAGAGGCGGGTATCTTCTTTTGTTGTTGTGCGGTTATGCGGCGCGAGGCTTGCTGCCGCGCGTGCTCCAGCAGTTCACGAACACGCTGGCGCGTCCCGCCGCAACGACACCCCATGACATGAGCGTGGACCTGCTTAGGGTCGCGCTACAGAGTGAGTGACGACGAGGTAGATCCGTGCGCACGTACAGCCCGAAGGCCGGCGAGGTGAACCGCGCCTGGCACGTCATCGACGCCCAGGACGTGGTGCTCGGCCGGCTCGCCACCCAGGCCGCGACGCTGCTGCGTGGCAAGCACAAGCCCATCTACGCCCCGCATGTCGACACCGGTGACTTCGTCGTCATCGTGAACGCCGAGAAGGTGGCGCTCACCGGCAACAAGCGGGACCAGGCGTTCGTGTACCGCCACAGCGGCCACCCGGGCGGCCTGAGCAAGCGCTCCTTCGGCGAGATGC